>PERT01000024.1 GCA_002928955.1 Hyphomicrobium sp.
GGGGGACTAGATTGTTAAGCTCCAGCGCATGCACTTCATGGATCAGCCGATGAGTGGAAGATCAGCGCCGCCAGCTACAGCGACGAAGTACGCGGCGCAGCGGGACTGGTTCAGGGCGGAAGTTTGGTTGTAGAGATCGGCGTAATTGGCTCAGTCACATGATACTTGTGGCAAAGCAGGCAATCTTGTCGCGCGGCGGTGCTGTTGTGACAGGCTTGGCAACTGTCCTTCTTGATGGCACTGAACTCGGAGGTGAAGTCGCGCGGATTGCGCTGCTCGTAGCTCTTCAGGTATGGCCGGCCCTTTTCGATCGTGTGGCAGGTGAGACAGCCGCGGTCGCCGGTGATGCCGAAATGCGGCTGATGGTTGAAACGCGTAAACTGATCGTACTTGCCTTCCACCGACACTGAGCTGGGCGAGAAGTTGACGACCCGTCCCCGCCCTTCAACGTCGTCGACGCTGTGACACTTCGTACATGAGCCCTGAGAACCCTTGGCCGAGAGGTATTCGAAGACCGCGGCCGCCGGACCCTTGTCCCCCGCAGGGGCCTGCGGGCCGGTGAGTGCGAGCCACGATCGAATGAACGCGTCCTTGTGGTCGGCCGGGCGATAGTAGATCGCGAAGTCCTTCTGATACCATCCCCCGTATTCGGCCCAGCTTTCAGCATCGACCTCGCTGGTGAGGTCTGCCGCCTCCGAAGGCTGTGCTCGCGGGCCGGCCGGCGCTGCGGGGCTGACCGTGGAGGCCTCTCCGGATGACTTGCGAGATGATGGCGTGCTGAAGTTTTTGTTTCGGGCCTTGATATCGCGCAATTCAGTCGCTGTCGGAAAAAGCAACTCGTCGCTTTGTGCCGCAACCGTGCCCAGAGGCTGCTTGTCGTGAGGGCGCGCGTCGGTGCTTCCCGCGGTCGCAGCCCCTATGCCGCCCGATGGCGCAACCTCGGCGTTCTCGGATTTTTTGCTTCCTCTCTCCACGTCGAGTGTTTGGCCGGCATCCTTCAAACCGGCTCTCATGGGGCCAGGAAGCAGCCGAGACTTTTCCGCCTTTACGGGTGAGGCGCTCCTACTTTCAGGTGGCTGAGTTTCACCGTCCGCAATGACGTCGGCTTTTTCGTCCTCGGACTTTGACACGATGCATTGACCGAGAATGCGTACCATGCACGCCGGCGGATCACGCTTTGCGGACTTCGCCTCGATCTCCGACTCCGGATTGTAAGTAGCGGTATCCGCTATTGCGTTTGTCCCCGCGTCAGGAGCGGGCGTCGGCGCTGCATCAGTTTCGCTCGCAGCTGCGTGCTGGGACTTCTCCCCTTGCGTCGTCACGGTGCTCCAGCCGTTCTGTTGCCGAACGATCGCGCCCGGACCCTCCGCGATTTCCGCGGCGAGGTTAGGCAGCCACTGTCTTTGCGCGGTGAGGATGACATCGCGGGGGATGCTTGCCGTAAGCGACGCAATACGATTGGCCTCGAACCTCGCTCCCCCCCCGCTGCCGAGATCACCGAGCACAACCGATGCCTTGCCCGAAATCAATTTGAATAGGGTCTGCTTCGTTTCCCAGACAAGTTCCGTCACTGCCTTTATCTGTTCGTCACTCGCTGTTGACAGGTCGTGAAGCCTCAGGTTTTCGACAGTCCTGAGCAGGTCTCTGCCCCGGTCGCTTCGGCCGATCATCACCTTCATGAACGGGGTGAGCGCGGCCTCCGACTCGGCGGGCCATTCTCCAATTGCAGCCTTCCTCATTTTCATCGTCTCGAGGTCAAGGCCCGGCAGTGAGATGAAGGCAATTCCTTTGGGGCCGCTGACCCGCTCCTTGCCGCTGATCTGATCGCGATGACAGGTTGCGCAAGTCTGCTCGAACGGGGCCACGCCCATGATGCGTTTGTCGCCCCGCCTATCGTGGCAGGCGGAGCAGGTGGCCGGGATGATTCGCGTTGGATCTTTTTTCGCGACGTCGGGGAAATGCTTTCCGAAATGGCCGGCATGGTCGTAGACGATCCGCGAGCGCCGCCTGAACGGATAGCCATCGAACTGCGGATGGTGGCCGTCGAAGCCGTCGAATTTCAATGTATGGCAGGATTGGCATTGCTCGTTGGTGAACTTACTCAGGTCGAAACCGGCGCCTTGGTGCTCCTGGTGGCATGTCGCGCAGGCAACCCCGCGCGCCATGATATCGTGGGTCGGGAAGGCGATGCTCTGCGCAAGGGTCGATTGCGGAACAGTCGGAGCGGCAATCATCTTCGACATACGCTCTGTGCTGCGCCTCAGAGCGGCGGCCGTAGCGCCGTGAGCATTCAATGCCGTTGCGGGCATGGCATGGCAGGTTAGGCAAGCTTTGCTGTCGGCATGCGGATCCCCGGCGACGAAGCCATGGATCCAGCTCAGTTTGGTGTTGCCGCTCCGCGAGTGGCAGCTACTGCAATTCTCGATTGCGCCGTGAGCGCTCGACAAGGGGCCCGGCATGAAAAAAGTCGTGCCCCTGGTGAAACCAATCACGGTGCCGGTCATCATGACGGCGACGAGCGCCGACAGCAGCGCGAAACGGTCGCGCGACACGTCCGGGAGTGCGAACCACGACGATCTTCGCAATCGAGCCGCCTCAGGTGGTTCCGTCCGCTGCATCACCAGGCTCCGGACGTGAAGGCATAGGCGACGACAACGTGAAGCACCGCAAGCATAATGAGCGCATAAGTGGCCGGAACGTGCACAAAGAGCCAGCCTTTGGTCAGGGCATGACGAACGCGTGCGAAGTCGAGATGATCCTTCTCGATGACCAAGTGCCTGAGGACCGCTAGTTTACCCTGTGCGTCCTCGTCGACATATCGCGACAGGCTGTCGATTTCGTCGGTGAGCCGCTTGAGCGGGCGTTGCGAGCCGATGACATGAGCGGCAGCATTGCGTGGGCCTTGAAAGAAATCCCTCAGATGGTTCGTGTGAAGATCCAGGATCCAGGCATCGTAGGGCAGTGGTGGAAGGATGTTCGAGGCCGCGGTAGCGGGACCGGGTTTTGCAATAGCAGCTTCGACCTCCCGTGCCAGCGCACTGCGGCGTATCTCTATGCGATCCAGATCGATGTTCTGCTCGCTACTGCGCCCAGCTTTCGAAGACCAGGCGAGGGTTACGCCGAATATGCCACTCAGGGTCACCAGTACGAAGCCCGCCCAAAGAGCCCATTCGAAAACCGTATCGGGCAACGAGACACTCGAATGCGATAGAAACGCGGCAATAAGAAACAGACCCAGAGCGACGTGAACGCCGCGCCAACGTGACACGGCCCTTGGCGACAGGCGGCCCGCCTTCGTGGCGACATGGAAGCAGACTTGCAGGCACATGCCGCCCGCAAGCACCCAGCCGTCGAGATAACGCGGATCGCGCAAGCTATTGCCGTAGATCCAAACGATCCAGAACAGGATTCCCGACAGGACTGCGATCAGAGCCGGCATTAGCGTCTCGCTACTGAGATATCCCGCAACGCGGTACCTCCACCGACCAGAGTGGCTCGATCGCACCGCGACACCGATCTCACGGAAGCCAATGTCCCTGTTCACCGTTCCACTCCACCAATCAACGCGCCGCGGTTACCAATCGGCTAGCCTCAATCGGTCACACCGGCCTGCCTGGGTTTGCCTTTGAACGTGTCCGGCTTGGGTATGAGGCTATCGAGCCCGGACATCGTGGCGCCGTCGTACTTCTGAGTGATGCGCAAAATCTCTTTCGACACCCCGTCAGCCGCGGCCGTCAGCGCACGCTCGTTGTTGAGCATCAACCCGGCCGAATAAGCGAGTTCCACGATTTTTGCGATTTCCGGCACCTCCGGCGCCGCCTTCGCTGCCGCGGCAAGTTTCTCGCGCGCCCGATCGGCACGGCTGGCCATCTCGAACGCATAGACTTTTCTCGTGGTCGCCCGCCCGATGGCGCGCAACGCGGTCTCGATCTCCACTCCGAGGCCGACAAGAAGTAGCATCCGCTTGCGTGCGGCGTCGGCTACCTCATTCACCTTGCCCTTGGAGTGCCAAGTGTTGTGCCTGACCTCGCCCTGCGACCAGGAAATGAGATCGAAGGCACTACCGCTGCGATGACCGCCCTTGTTCACGAGCTCTTCGTGCGGAACGACGTGACAGCCAAGGCAGTTCTTCGCCAGTTGATAGAGGGCCCGTGGCCGGATCATTCCCTTTGCCTCGGCGAGCTTCCATCGCGCCTCGGATTCCTGCTTGCTTTCGGTTTGTGCCGTCTTGCCGCTGTAACCGGAGTGGACTTTGATCCATTCGGCGCTGGCCCCATGGCACGACTCACACGAGATGCCCGAGACCGTCTCGTCGACACCACTCTTGTTCTGCACCGTAAAATGACAACCAAGGCACAGGCTCTCTGATTTGACGCGCCGAACCCCCAATCGCTGGGCGATGGCATTCGCTTCGGCGTTGCGCGGCATTTCCTGGAAGGTCTTGAAATGATGTGTTGCTTTCCACGCCGCGGCCTCCTGCTTGTGACATTCGGCACAAGCATTGGGGCCGGAGATCTTGGCCCGATCCGGTGAACCCGCGCCGTAGGCGGCAAACCCCATCAACATCAGCAATCCGCAGAGCAGGAGCGCATATCGAAAGCCAGCTCTGCTCATCTCTGGCCGGATCGGCTTGGGGCTATCGGCTCTTTCGATCACGACCCCTCCCTGGTCTGCATTGTCTCGTATGCGGATGCATCGGCTTGATCTGCCGGTGGCAGTGGTCAAGACTTGCAATTACTCACTGTCCAGCGGGAATGCCTGCTAGCCACCCCGTGGCACGTGTCAGCATTCCTCTCTCCGGCGTGGCTTCGGCGGCAGGCAGGAATGGATCTGCGTGACACACCACGCCAACACGCGCCGCTATCGACTTCATGGATTCGACCATGTTCGGCGATCCACAGGCATAGAGCACATCGGTCGGCATGATCGGGGGTAGATAGTCGGTGGGTCGCCCGGGCCAAACGATATTCGGCTTGCTTTGCTGATTGCTGCAAACCGGCACCACGCGAACGTTCGGAAATGCAGCCAACCGCGCCAGAGCGGGGCCCATGTAGAGCGATTGCAGCGAACGGCCGCCGACAATAACCATTAAGTTGCGTTGGGGCGCTTCGCGAAGCGCCGCGACAGCGATCGACCAGATCGGAGCAAAGCCGGTATTCGTCGCGACACAAATGATCCGACCCGGCCGATTGGCCCGGAAATAGGCCGAGCCATAGGGCCCAGTCAGCTTTACCCGATGCCCCAGCTTGATCCGTTTGCCGAGCGCGGCGGTAACCCGCCCATCCTTCATTTGCCTGATATGAAACCAAATTTTTCGCGTATCTGAGTTGCCGTGCACCGGAAGTGTGATGCTGTAGGGTCGGCTAGGGAAGCCATCGAATCGCACTTGCGCATATTGCCCCGCGAGCGACGGAAGCGCGCGGCTTGGCGTAATTCCCACTTCAAGCACTTCCGACGAAAGGCGCCGCAGGCTGCTCAGCACGCAATCGACGGTACGAACTCGGACTGCGTCAGCCTTTTCGACGACCGCATCGCCAGCGATTCGACATTGACAGGCATGAACGATCCCTGGCTCGGAACCTAATCCTCCGCGCACATCTCCCGACAACACCCGAACGCAGCAAGTTCCACAGTGGCCGGCACGGCAGTCATAGGGGATCTCAATGCCATTCCTCAACGCGGCGTCCAAAAGCAGTTCACCGCGCGCGCCCCGAAAACTCTTCCCATTCACAGTGATCCGAAAAGCCGTCATTTTTAATCCCTTCAAGCTTCACGTATTCCAACCGCGGTCGGTCGCGACGAAGCCCTCGCGGCCTTGCGCCAGGATCCGCCGAGCCGCCGCAGCCACGGGGAGACCGCCGCCCCGACCAGTGGCCGGCCCACGTACGGCCATCCGATTGAGCTGGAATTCCCTACCCCTCGTCATGTAGCTCAGGTCAATATCTCAATTTTGCATAAACACATTATATCGCACTCGTTTGAACCCCTCCTATCAGTTCAGACAGTGACCATTTGATGGCCTTGCCGGCCATATAATCGCAACGCTTCGATATTGCTCATAGGAGCAAATCATTCTGGCGGCGACCAAAGACTCTATCTTTGCGGCGCGCTCTTCCTGACCGGCACAATACAGGTTGCACAATTAGATAAACAGTCGTTTTGAGTATTTTAGCGTCTCCCAACGGGAACAATTCTGGTGAAATGGCTTCCGCATAAAGTCGCCGATATTTATTGACCATGACACCAAGTGCATGGTTCGGATCAAAATTGAAATTTGTCATGGCCTTATTCTGGTCACGTTCTGCATTCTTTTTCATGCCATTGAATGACACGAATTTCATTCGCCTTGTTTTTGCTCATTGTCGAATAAATAGAATACCGTTACGAACGCGAATTGGGGGGCGTTGCCAATGGGACGATTTTCTGGGCTTTGGACGCTCATCTGCGCCCTTGCGGGTATTTCACTGATACTAGCAAGCGGTCCGCGGTCCGCGATCGCCCAGTCGTCCGGAGGAGCAGTCGCGCGGGAGCCCGGCGCCGGGAAGGCTAACGCACTGGCAGGCGTCGGCGCTGCGGAGGCTCCGGCTCAAGAAGCGGTATTTGCCCAAGCCAAGGAAGGCGACGCAATTTCTGCGCTTGAAGCGCTCATCAAAGGGGTAGGGAATAAATCCAGCGCCAATCGAAGTGGCGCGAAGCCAATCGTCACAAAAGCCGGAGGCAGTGGCGTCACCGGCACGCTCGCGGACGAGTCGCTCTACCCGACCGCAGCGCAATGCGGTGAGTGCCATCAGCAGATTTATGACGAGTGGTCATCGTCGCAGCATGCCTACGCTTCGATTTCACCGATGTTCCACAAGTTCGAGCAGAAGTTCCAGACGCTGACCCAAGGTACGGTCGGAACCTTTTGTGTGCGCTGCCATCAGCAGGTCGGCACCCAGCTCGGCGAAGCGCGTGATGCCCCGCTCTGGGAACGCAGCCAGATCTCGCGCGAGGGCGTGAGCTGCATCACGTGCCACCGGGTCCAGGAGCAATACGGCAAAGTCAACGGCGAGCGCCGGATCGAGCCAGGCAGGATCTATGACCCGGTCTATGGCAGCGGCGAGAAGAGCGTCATCAAGGACGTCCTTGCCAACAAGGATACCTACTCAGTCAAGACCGACCCAAAGGGACGCGGAAACGACATCCATAAGGGCATGATCACCAATGACCAGATGACCAAGTCGGAGTTTTGCGTCAGCTGTCATCAGGTGGCAGTCAATCTCGGCATCAAGCTCGAGATCGTCTGGGACCAGTATCGCGACAGCCCGGCGCGCAAGGCCGGTGTGACGTGCCAAGACTGCCACATGGGCAAGGTGCCCGGAAAGCCCGAAGGATATGCGATCGGGCCATCGGCCGTGGTCGGCGGCAAGCCCATCAACCCAGGGCGCAAGCACGCCAATCACCGGTTCATCGGCCCTGGATATTCAATCGCGCACCCGGGCATTTTCCCGCACAACCGGAAGGCACAGGCGATCAAGATCGAGGACTGGCTGCAATTTGACTGGCGCGCCGGATGGGGCGCCACAAAGTTCGAGGATAAGGTCGCAGCAGGAAAGTTCAAACCGAGTTTTCCGAAGCGGTGGGCCAACGCACTCGACCGGGAGGACGCCAGGGCGATCATTGACGAGAACATCGCGAAGCTCGATGAGCGCGACAGGTTCCGCAAACTGGTCATGGAGAAGAGCAGCAAGGTTGATGGCCCGAACATCGAGGGCACACCTGGGGTCGGCCGGGACTTGGCATTCTCCTACACGATCAAGAATACCAATTCTGGGCACAACCTTCCCTCAGGATCGCTTGGGGCGCAGCCGCAACTCTGGGTAAACGTCGCGCTCGTCGATCCAGACGGCAGGAACATCTGGGAGACGGGCTACGTCGACAGCAACGGCGATATCGCTGATCTGCACAGTCTCGATGTCGCCGCCGGAACCGTCAAGACCGACCAGCAGCTGGTGCATTTCCAGACCAAGTTCTTGACCACCAACCTCAAGGGCACGGATCGCGAGATGTACCTGCCGGTCAACTTCGACATCGATCCACTGCCGCATCTGCGGCCGCCAGGCATCCCAACCACGGTCCTCAATCACCCTCCGCTCGTGCGCATGGAAAATCACTCGTTGCCACCTCTGGGAGAGAAGGTGGCGCGATACCAGGTACCGGGCGGATTGATTTCGAAACCGGGCAAATACCAGCTCCTCTTCCGCATGCGGAGCCGTGCCGAACCGATCTACTTCATGCGCTTTGTCAGTGCCACCAAGGAAATGGAGCGAAGCATGAATGATCGCATAATGAACTTCCACAGCTTCGCCGCAACGATCGACGTGAAAGGCTGATCATCGGATTGCGGCGGCTTCGGATTGGGGATCCGAAGCTGGTTCAAAGCAACAGGCTCCAGGCCTCGGCTCCGGCCAGAGTTACGACGTGGGGGACTTCAAATGACGAATGCCACAAATGGCAATCCGCGCTTCAGCGCTGGTTCCATGCCAGCCGCTTTTGCACTGGCTGCTGGTGGTTGCCTTTTCGTTTCAGGCCCGGCTGCTGATCGGGCGATGGCCGGCGAAAACACCAGCGACGTGCCGAAAAACGAGACGTGGATTGCGAAATCTTTCCGCCCTGGCCCCGAGTACAAAGGCAAATACGATCCCGAGGAGCAGGTAGAAATCTATGGCGGCAAGGTTGCGGTTGAACCTCCACGACCACTTCTTGAGATCGGCCGGGAGCAGTATACTTCCGGCATCTACGACCCCAGCAGCACAATACTCGGTCAGTTGAACCCGCTGATGCCCGGCCTGTCGGTCTACGGCGACTGGCGCACAGCAGTCGCCTACAACAATAATAACGGCAAGGATATCGCCCAGATTGCGACACGGCTGAACCTCGATGTCGACATCAAGATCACAGCGACCGAACGAATTCACGCCTTTTTCACGCCGTTTCAAGAGAACAATGTCAAATTCACCCGCTTCGAGTTCGGCGGCGGCGATGGCAATGAGAAGTTCAACTTCGAGTTCGATCCGAACCCGCAGACACTGTTCGTCGAGGGTGACGTCGGTTCCATCTATTCGGGCCTTGCCGGAACGGAAGCAGATTTCGATCTGCCGTTCTCGGCCGGTCTGTTCCCGCTGTTCCTGCAGAACGGGATCTGGGCGAACGATGCAATCCTGGGCGGCGCCCTCAGCCTCACAGCCAGGAACTCACGGAAACTCGGGCTCTCCAATTACGACATCACATTCTTTGCCGCGTTCGACAACGTCGACAACGCCAGCCTCGTCAGGGAGAAGGGGGTTATCGACAATCACAGCGCCAATCTGTTTGGCATAGCGACCTTCATCGACGCCTTCAGCGGCTATATCGAAGCCGGCTATGGCTACATCCAAGGGCTGGCCGAGCGGGATGAGGTCAACGAGCACTACCTGACCGCAGCCTATACCCGGAGGTATTCCAATCTTCTGTCGAACTCGACCCGGCTGTTCGCGAATTTCGGTGAAGACAACACTGGTAGCACCGACGGATTTGTCATCATCTCCGAGAACAGCCTGATTACGCACCTGCCGAGCACCCTGCTTCCCTACGCCAACGCCTTCCTAGGCTTCGGCAACCCCAAGCCCCTGGTCGACGGGAACAATGCCGGCATACTGAAGAACGTCGGCATCAACTTCGAGACTGACGCGCTGACTGGTTATCCGAAGCTCGACGACACCGGATCCAATACGTGGGGCGGAGCGATCGGTCTGCAGTATCTGTTCGATCTGAACGAGCAGCTTGTCTTCGAGTTCGCGATGGTGCAGCCGTTTGAAAACGACGGCATCGGCGCCAAAGATTCCCAGTATGCTTTTGCGGTCCGGTATCAGGTACCGATCAGCAGGGCTTGGCTGCTTCGTGCCGATGCCACATATCAAATTCAGGAAGGTGTCGAGGACAACTTTGGCGTTCGCACAGAGTTGCGCCAGAAGTTCTGAACGAAACGACCGGGCGGTGCAGACCGCCCGGCCGGTCGTGACGTAATACACACCTTAGACCTCGTTCAGAGAGGCCGGAGAATTGCTGCAATATGAAGGTCCACATCGTCATCGACCAGCGATTGATACTTCGTCATGTTAAATGCGCTGCGCTGAATCCGTGTCGTGGCGACAAACTTGCGCGCTCCAACATCATATTTCAATGCGGGATCGTCGTGTGGCACGAGTAGTACATTAAGCGTCACTGGCTTGGTTACCCCATTGATCGTGATCTCCCCCGACACGGTCGCCTCACTTGCGGAGATCGCACGGACGGCGAGGCTTTTGAAAGCGATCACAGGCGATGTGTCGACGCTGAAGAAGCCTGAGCCCTTGAGTTCACTGTCGACGATAGGTTCCCCGGTCGCCAAACTCGCCGCGACGATCGACGCATTGATCGTACTTTTTTCCGGGGCCGCTTCGTCGAAATCGAGTGTGCCGCTGACATTGGTGAAGCGGCCACGTTGTGTGGCATACAACATTTTGTAAGTGAAAGTAACTTCTGTACGGCGCTGATCGAAAACGTATCGACGGGCCTGCGCCGGCAACGCCGAAACAATGATCGATGAAACGACCAGGAGGGCGCTGAGCGAAATCCGCAATGGCAATGCGATGGACGCTGGCTGCGCCGCTACCGCTGATGCACGCATGCAAGGATTGCACAACGCGCGAGAACTTCCGGAGTTTCGAACATCGGCACGCATGGGCAGGATGTTCATCATTTTTCCTTTCGCAGATCATGCAGATGGAGCAGGTCGCCGGTGTTGGAATGGGTCAGGGCGTGCACTACTTCAGATGTCTCATCTTTCACGGCCAGGGCGCCGATGGCAACAAGCCAGCCGCAGAATGCAATTACCAGGGGCCAAAAGAGTCCGAGAATTAGATCAAACGTAGCTGTTGCCATCACGCGCTCCCCCCCGTATTCATGTCGAGTGCCTCTGCTCGCTTGAGACTGCGAATTCTAAACTTCCCAATGTTTCGGCTTGGAATATGTCTCCACCGCTATTTTCGCACTCATAAGAGCATTCGCACAATGGCAATAATTTGTTTGATAAATGCTCACGAGAATTTATTCTCAATAGTTCAAACAAAATCTGTCGCCACTTCTGATAGACGCCCCCTTCGCTAGTGTTCCGGCGCCGACATTTGATCTGGAGCGCGTTGCAATGGGAATCGAATGTCGGCGCCGGAACACTAGACATGCAAAATGAGGGGCTGTGATATGCCTTCTGGTGTTTGGATATTCGTCGACGTGGCGTCGAGTTGGTGACCACTTGAAAGTGGTATCCTGCGGCAGGTCCAGGGATTGGGAGCAACTTCACCGTGAAGCTGCAAGAGGGCTCCGAGGCGAAATCCCACCACTTTTGGCCTATCAGCCAAAAAATTGAACGACGATCGACGCCACAACGCCGGGTTGCGCAGATTTCCGATCGGATCAACAAACTGGCTTAACCGGTTCCCGCTCAGGCTCTCTGACGTGGCTCCGGCCTGACGATCGGCACGCCGCGTCCTGTCTCTGTGGACATTGGACTGATCTTCGTCAATGCCAGCGGCCGGCAGCGTGCTCGGGCGCCACGATGTTCGGCTGCTATCGACGTTCCGGCTCGACGAGTCCCCGCCGGGCGGCTTTAGCGCGCAATCGACGCTCGTCCAAACGAGCACGTCGCGGCCGGTTCAAGCGAAAGCGCTCACCCGTCAACATTCGTTCGAGGGACCCTTTGAAGTCCTTCGCCGGCTGACTGCAAGAGATCGGGTGAGGCGCCGCAACCAAAAGACATGCCCGGTTCTCGCAGGATTGCCTTCTCTCAGTCGGCGGACCGATGCGCCTCAAGCACGTGACACGTTGCGGCCATGGTGAATCAAATGGGTTGTACTCAGTATATCGCCGGCACATGCATGTCGGCCGGCACAGGCTCACGCTCGTATTCGGGGTTGCGCACACGCTCGGGCAGGATCACCGGCGTCCGCTCGATTTCCTGGTAGGGGATCTGCGACAGCAGGTGATGGATACAATTGAGCCGCGCCCGCTTCTTGTCGTCGGCTGGCACCACCCACCATCGCGCCTCGGGGATATGGGTGCGCTCCAGCATCTCCTCCTTGGCCTTGGTATAGTCTTCCCAGCGCCGTCGTGACTCAAGATCCATGGGCGATAGCTTCCACTGCTTGATGGGATCCTTGATACGCATATCGAATCGCAGTTCCTGCTCCTCGTCGGAGACCGAGAACCAGTACTTGACCAGGATGATGCCGGAGCGGATCAGCATCTTTTCGAACTCGGGCACCGAGCGGAAGAACTCATCCACGTCGTGCTCGTTGCAGAAGCCCATCACGCGCTCGACGCCAGCTCGGTTGTACCAGGAGCGGTCGAACAGGACGATTTCACCGCCCGCCGGTAGGTGCGAGATATAGCGTTGGAAGTACCATTGCGTGCGCTCGCGCTCGTTCGGCGCGGGAAGAGCGGCCACCCGGCAGACTCGGGGATTGAGCCGCTGCGTGATGCGCTTGATAGCGCCGCCCTTGCCAGCCGAATCACGGCCCTCGAACAGCACCACGACCTTGAGCTTTTCGTGTTGCACCCAGTCTTGCAGCTTGACGAGTTCGCGTTGCAGGCGGAACAGCTCTTTGAAGTAGACGCCGCGAGCTAGCGAGCCGTCGTCGGCGGGAGGGGCTTCGCGTAAATCGACAAGTTCGCCGAGCCGATCGTCGTCGAGTTCCATCTCCAGCTCTTCATCGAAGCTGTCCTCCATCTCGGCGCGGTGCCGATCGGTCCATCTCTTCTGACCGCTATGCGTGTCTTCGCCCATTGCTGTGCCCCTCGTGGATCGACACGAACTGTCATCGCTCTCGTGTTACAGGCGTGTGACAGCCTGAAGGTGACTCCTTGATGATTAGCGCGATCACGCCAGCGCACAGCGTCACTGTCAGGGACTTGGAGCTATCGCAAAATCTTGGTGACGGCCGGGCCGGTCAGGCGGCGGCGGTTGCGGGCAGGGAGAGATCGGGCGCGGAACTGCTTCAGCTTCAATCAGAGCCCGCTTAACGCACACACGCACCTGTGACGTGACGTAGCGCTGAGCCACCCTGCATCCGTGTGTGACAGGTGTGTGACGGCGATTTCTCGAGAAGTGTGCCGATGCGCCATTGATGAGCCACCCGAGACATTGGGGACAGATCGTTCCGGACACATGGGTAACACTTTCCGCGGATTGTGCGCGGTAGGTGCGGCTCGCGGGAGACGTTCGCCTCCCCGCCCAAAGCACAGTTCACGCCGTGATCGAGCGGTTGTGGAGACGCCGCCGATTGCCCCGTTCGAGGCTGAAAACGGCGACGAGTAGCTCCGACCAAGGCTACCCTGCCTCGTGATCATACCGTGCTTTTATCGGGAGATGGGTTTGAGCGCCTGATCAGCTAACCCTTTGGGAAATTTGGTCGGAGCGAGAGGATTTGAACCTCCGACCCCCAGTCCCCCAGACTGGTGCATAAACACTCAAAAACCAAACTCCGATGCTAGAAAAGCATTAAAATTGCCTATTGTCCAGGGCTATTGCCAACCCCTCGCGGCGCAAGTTACCGTTCGAAAACCGTTCGGCTGATTTGGCGCCTTTCGATCCGGGGATAAGCATGGGACGCAGAAGGCAAACTCTCACCGAAGACAAAATCCGCCATCTGAAGGCAGGCAGCGGCATCCATCGCGATGACCGGGTGGGCGGGCTCTTCCTAGACGTGGGCAAGTTCAAACGCTCATGGAAAGTCCAGGGCACCGCCTATGACGTGCTGAGGTCGGACGGGGACGGCGGGCACGAGTTCGCCGACCGCGTGGACATGCGCCACACCCTTGGGCAATGGCCAGCGATGAGCTTGGACGAGGCCCGCAAGGCGGCGATTGACGCGCTTGCGCTGATGAAGAAGGGCATTCATCCCGCCCGTTCCAGCGTGGGCGCCCTCTACACGGTGGAGGACCTCTACAATCAGAATGACAAGCGGCTAGAGCGTGACGGTGCCAGCGAGGTGAACCGGCGCAACATCATGGGCAACGCCACGCGCCACCTCAAGGACTGGATGCCCAAACCGCTGGCGGAAATCACCACGGACATGGTGGTGGAGCGGCACAACGTGATTGCCTTCGATGACGGCCACCCCGAGGCCGCGCGCCATCTGTTCAAGGAGTTCTCCGCAGCATGGAACATCTTCCGCGAGCTGAACCGCAAGCTGCCTGAATGCCCGGTGCCCAGGCGACGGCTCTACGCCAAGCGGTCCATGGAAGGGGCGGAAGACAAGCCACTCCACGGCGATGAGTGGTCGCGCTTCTGGCAACACGCCACCGAGCACCCGGACCAGCTCAAGGGGCTGTCTCTGAAGTTCAACCTGTTGAGCGGCACCCGGCCGGTGAACACGGCGGACCTGGAGTGGAGGTGGTGCGACCTGGATGCCGCGCGGGTGAACTACCCCGGCAGCGTCATGAAGAACGGCGCCCGGTTCGTGCTGCCCCTCAGCGGCGCCATGCTGGACGTGCTCAGGCAGGCCCGCGAGCTGTGGGACGGCCCGCTGGTTTTCTACCGGCGCCCGGCCGCGCCTGGGCATAAGCGGTGGCGCGAGCAGCCCACCCGCGAGCGTCAACCCGAGACGGGCGAATGGGTGCGGACGCCCCGCCCCCTGTCCGGCCTCGTGGGCCACCGACTGAGGCACTCACACAGCAACGTGTGCCGCGCCCTGGGCATAGACCAGGACATGCGAAACATGCTCCACGCTCAACGTGTGGAGGGCATCGCGGATGTTTACACGTCTCGGTTGTTTCAATTCCCACAGCTCTTGGAAGCTCAGGAGCGGATTACCGCTGAAATTCTAAGGCGTTGCGGGGTCGCAGGAGGCAAATGACAACGTAAGTCATTGACGTTGCTCATTGTTTCAGAAAATTTTGTTTGACGTTCTCGTTACGTCCCGGCATGATTTGGACACCGCAACCCCCTGCGAGGTCCGAGGACATGACCGAGGAAGACAAGCTCATCACCACCGAGGACCTGTCCCGGTGGATCAAGGTAAAGACGTTCACGCTGGACAAGTGGGCGATGCGGGGCAAAGGCCCCGCATTCATCATGCTGGGCAACCGCATGCGCCGCTACCGCGTGGCGGACGTGCGCGCCTGGATGGAAGCCCAGGCCAAAGAATACGTGGAGGCCCTCCAGGCTAAGCGTGAAGAACGCGAGGCCCGCCATGTGTGACCGCGCCCACCTTCGCCCCGAGCCCGAGCACCCCACGGACGTGGTGCCGCTGCCCCCGGTCATGGCCGACAAGCTGACGAACGCGCTCGCACAAGCAGGCTTCCAGTTGAATGATCCGAGCGTGGGCTATGCGGTCATGCGGCTCATGGTGGCCATGGGCAAGCCCACCTTCCGCCTCATCGCCAGCCTGGAGCGCATGGGCCACCGGCCGGACGTGAAGGACCGCACGGTGGTCCAGTACGGCACGAATGCCGCCATTGCCTTCGGGTGGCACCACATCATCGCTCGCCTGGGCTCACCCCACCGCCGTTGGGTGTGGCTGGAGCCGGACGGCGTGCTGGAGGGTGGCGACCTCTACCGGGACGAGCCACGCAAGGCGGCCCTTCATGACTGGATGCGGATGAGGCGAGCGGGGTCCATCACCCGGATTGTGCGGCACTGAGCCCAATAGAAAAGGCCCGCCGATGTTTCCCCACGGGCGGGCCTTCAACTTTCCAACGATGACAACCAACGGGCCCACGGAAAAGCCCAAAGGATGATGAGCTATGAGTACCACGGAAAACAACGTCAGCACAATGGATTGGCCCGCGCCCGGCCGCGTGATGGTTGACCCTGCCACGCTCATTGAGCGCCACCCGGTGCTGAAGGACGTGGAGCCTCGCCTCTTGGCTGAACTGGTCAACCCGTCATCGTTCGGTGACGCCACCGAGGGCGACCTCGTGGCGGCCGTGTGCCTCGCCACCGACGAGCAATTCCTCGCCCTCATCCGCGACCCCGAGGTGGGCGGGCTGAAGGCGGCCGATGAGAAAGACGAGCGGCACCTCTTGAGGTCCAAAGCTTACTACGCGGCCAAGGAGTTTGTGCTCGGGGAAATCATGGCCTCTCAGCTCATCACCGAGTTCAACAACCGATATGCGGTCATCCTCAACCTTGGCGGCAAGACCCGTGTAGTGGAGCTGGTGAAAGACAAGCTCACCGGCCGCATGCTGCTCACTGTGCAGACGTTCGCGGACTTCGGCAACGCCCACCGCAACCGCGTGGTGGAGTTCGTCAGCTACGACAAGAAGGGCCACCCGGTCTTGAAATATGAGGCAGCGGGGAAGGTGTGGCTGGACCATCCGCAACGCCGCCAGTTTGACCGCGTGGTGTTCGCTCCTGGGCTAGAGGTGAGCGAGGCAGAGTGGAACCTCTTCACGGGCTTCGCTGTGAAGCCAATGACTGGCGAGCGGCACAAGGGCTTCCTCGATTATCTGTGGTTCATCGTGTGCGGTGGTGATGACCGCAAATACGAATACCTGCTCAACTGGATGGCGCGCGCTGTCCAGCTCCCTCAACTGCCTGGGCTCACGGCCGTGGTGCTCTACGGCCCCGAGGGCAGCGGCAAGACGTTCTTCGGACAGCACTTCGGAAAACTTTTCGGACAGCACTTCCTATCGCTCGCTCAGGCCAAGCACGTGGTGGGCAACTTCAATGCCCACCTCAGGACGTGCATTCTGTTGAGCGCGGAAGAGGCGTTCTTTGCTGGTGACCACCAAGCCGCGAACGCGCTGAAGGACTTGCTGACCGGCGCCACCATTGCCGTGGAGGGGAAGGGCCTGGATGTGGAGCACAGCGCCAATTGCCTCCACCTCATCATGACGAGCAACAGCCCGCACGTGGTGATGGCATCGCCCGAGGCCCGCCGCTTCTTTGTGTGCGAGGTCCAAGACAAATTCGGCGTGCTGGATGCCCAGGGGCAGGCTGAGAAGGAAGAGGCGCTCGGGGAACGCGCTGAGTTCTTCGGCAGCGTGGCGGCGGACCTGGAGGCGGGCGGCTATGCGGACCTGCTGGGCTTCCTGATGGCGCGCGACATCAGCGGCTTCAACCCGGAACGCGACTTGCCGCAGACGGCAGAGTTGCAGACGCAGAAGGACCTCACCAGCGAGCATGGATGGAGAGATGCGCTGGAAGCGGAATGGAGTGACCGGCCACTGAAGACCACCTCAGACGCGGTGCTCACCTTCCTGGGCATCGCTGTGAAGGACCGGGACCGAAAGACCATGAATGAGCTGGGCAAGGTGATGCGCTCGCTGGGCTTTGAGCGGAAGGCCATTCAGTGGCAGGGGCAGACCGTCAAGGGCTACATGCGCGGGAAGACCACGGTGGATGAGCCGCCCCAAGAATGGCGCCCGGCCCCCTCCGAAACGCCCTTCTGAAGGGTTGGGCGCCTAACCGTCTTACCGCCCAACCGTCCAAGCTCGGTTCGCGAGATTTTAGAAACGTGGAGGTCCAAGAGGGCGCACGGTGGGTGCTCTTCAATTTCTTACTGACTTACAGATTAAAGGGTTGGAGGGTTAGGTGGTAGGTGAAGCGGCTGATATAGCAGCCCTTTTGGGCTAACCCTCGGATGGTTAGACCCCGGTTAGGTCACGGTTAGGGGTGCCCGTCACCCTGGGCTCCAACGACGCCACCGCCACCCAAGGCCATCATGAAAAAATTGCGGCCTTTTTAACTCTGTTCCCCTTCCATTCCCCACCGTCAGGTGGTAGGGTCTATCAAGTAACTAGCTGAAAACATGAGGAAAAAAGGCAAATGACAATTGTGCTCCACGCGCCACACATCAGGCGAGGGCACTGTGGCCATAATGCCAGATTTTCCATAATCCATGTTATGCGAATGGAACTTGACAGTGACGAAGAGGCAACAGGCAAATCAGGAGCCCGAGACCCCGGACGCGGATAAGCCCCGCTTCCAGGCGCCTGTGCCGCGCCCCATGTTCCAAGGCCGCAATGGACGGCCAGACCTGCTCACCCTCACTCACAACCCTGAAGACGGCACGTGCACCGGCTACGTGCTCACTGAGCAAGGCTATGAGCACATTGCCCGCCTCGCCAGCGAGGGCGTGGCGCTCGCGGTCATCGCCGCCAGCCTGTGCATCGGTGAGAAGACCTTCCGCGAGCTGAGGCAGCGTGATGAGCGATGCCAGGGCATGATTGACCTGGGCAGGCAGACCTTCGCCACCGAAATCACGGACACGCTGCGCACCCACATGCGCGAGGGCAACGTCACGGCCGCAATCTTCCTCGCCAAGACGATGGGCGGCATGAAGGAACAAGTGGGCGAGCTGCCGGACGCCACGCCCAAGACCATCCATCACCACACGGTCAACATCCAGATCAACGCGCCAATGTCCGATGAGGAATTTGCCCGCCTCACGGACCCTGCCACGCGCATGTTGGAAGCCGCCGCAACGGCGCCCGTGCCCCTCGTGCCTGCCAAGAGCGAGGGCCGCAAATGACAATGAGCATTGCGCCCAACCCCTACCAGCAAGCGGTGCTGCGCTTCCGAGCCCAGGCGAACATTGCCCAGCTCGGTGGGCGCGGCTCGTCCAAGACGTTCGCGCTGTGCCTCGATTGCGTGACGCGGTGCGCTGAAGACCCGAACGAGCGCCCGCTCGTGTTGCGTGAGAGCTGGAGCGGCACTCAGCAAATCACGGACCTGCTCTTCACGATGGCCACGGCCGCCTTCCACCCTCAGAAGGTGCGGACCAATTCGGCCATGGGCGAAATCATCTGCCCGAACGGCGCCGTCATCACCGTGAGCAACGTGGGCGATGCCGCGAGCTACGCCAAGCACCAGGGCAAGACCTACACGTCACTTTTCGCGGACGAAATGGGCAACTACCCGCCCACCGCGTTCGCCTTCGCGATGCGCTGCCGTTCCAACCTTCGCGTCCCCGTGGGCAAGCGCGCACACATCCACATCACCGCCAACCCGCACGGCGCCGCTCACACGCTTTGCGTCCAGAAGTTCATGAAGCACGCGCCCGGCTGGTGGAAGCCCTATCGCGAGGACGGAACGGAAGATGGCGAGTGGTGGGTGAACGCAGGCTCAACGCTGAAGGACAATCCGCACATTGACCAGCGCGCCTATGAAGTGCAGCTCCGAAAAGCAACCGGCCACAACGATGCGCTGGCAAAAGCCTGGATTGAAAACGACTGGTCCGTCATGGGCGGCAGTATGTTTGACAATTTCGACCCGGCTTTTCACGTCCGCTTCCCGCCACCCGCGCGCATGCGTTACCAGCTCGGGGCCGATTGGGGCACCGCCTCACCGTCCACGTGCATTCTCCTGGGCAGATTGCTGGACCACGCGGGCCCCTTCGTGCCCGGCGATATGTTCGCAATTGACGAGGTGGACACGGCCGTTAACGCGGATGACCTGAGCACCGGCACGGGCGCACCCCCGAGCGAGTTTGCGGAAATGGTCATGCGGATGCTGCAACGGCACCGCTGCAAGAAGTCCACGCCCATGGTGTGCGATGACATGCGCGGGCTCATGGGTGACACGGTGTGCGCTCAGCTCAGCAAAGAAGGGCTGTGGTGCTCCAAGCCGATCAAGACTGACCGCGCGGGCGGCTTCCAGCTCGTCCGCACGTATCTCCATCACGCCAAGACCGGCGCGGGCCCTGGGCTGTGGGTCAGCCCCGATTGCCGCAACCTCATCACCACCTTGCCCATGTGCCCGCGTGACCCGCTGAGGCCCGAGGTAATCGACACCCGTTTCACCATGCGCCATTGGGCGGACGGTCTCATCTACGGGCTGAAGGAAATGCACCACACCGGCCGTGGCGGCAATGGCCGGACAGTTGGGCATTACTGAAAACAGGAAAGGCGAAGGCAAATGGCAATCACTCGTGACGGCGTGACAATTCAAGAGGGCATCCCGACCGACTTGCACCCTGAGGGGCTACTCGGTGACAGCGAGCCCGTGCATGCGGGCAAGCATGCGTTGGATGCCGTGTACACTACCGTTGGCACCATCCTGAAGACGGAAAGGGACATGGGCCTTGCTGAGCGGCCCAACCCGATCCTTCAGGCTGAGATTGCCCGCCTGGGCATGCCGCACCTGGAGAAGACCGCTGCCACCGTGGGCACCACGATTGATAGCGTGGAGCGCACCAAGCAATTGGCTGAGGCGGCCATCAGTTCGGCGCTGAAGGCGAAGGACGCGGCAATTGCTGCTGAGGTCCGCACCTATCTGCGATCCAAAGAAAAGGGCGTGGTCACCGAGCTGCTCACCGCCGCACGCAATGGTGACGTGGAGTTGGTGGCCGCTGCCCTGTCAGCCCCTCACTACCTGTCCGGGCTCACCGCTGAGCAGGCCAGCGAGCTGCGCAACATCGCGGCCCTCACCTTCGCCCCTGGGCATTCCGCAATGCTGGACGACTGCAACCGCGTCCTGGAGCGCCTCAACCGCGCGCAAGAGTACCTCGTGGACTGGAGCCGCAAGGCCAAGTCTCGGTGGCTCGACAGCTCAGCCGCCACGAAGGCCCTTCAAGAGCTGACCGTGGCCAAGGCTCGTCAACCCTCAGGGAGAACGCAGATATGAGCACCAACCTTCTCGACCTCATCACACAGCGCCTCAACGGCTTCCGTTCTGAGATCGGCGCCATGGAGCTGAAGCTCGCGACACAGCGCGACACCTTCACGGCTCAGATTGCCAGCCTTCAGGACCGGGCCCGAAACCTGGAGGCAATCAACGGTGACCTCACCAGCGAGCTGGAAATCAGGCTCGCGGCACACACCGAGCTGAAGGGCCGCGTGGATGTTCTCGTGGGTCAGCTCACCGCCCTGGGCGTTGATGCGGGGATCTAAACATGAGCAAAAAGCAATTCAGCGCGGAAGACCTGGAAGACGTGCGCGCCCTGGAGCGCACCCGCGTGGCCATGGTGGCCAACCGCCAGCGCCGCGTGGACATCCGCAACGCCTACCTGGGCAACAAGTCCCTGGAGGACAACGCCCGCCTGTCTGCCTGGGCGAAGGTTGGCCGCGTCCAGGGCACGATTGACAACCCGGTGTGCCCACCGGGATGGCCCGCGCCGTACCGCGATTATGAGCACTGGCTCAGCATCAACCTGGAGGGCTGGTCCCACTTCATGGACGATGACGGCCCGATCCCGGCCACCAGCGCGGAAGACAAGCACATTGCCGCCTTCCGAAAGGCGCTGGAGGGCAAATGAGCGACCACGAGGACGAGCTGGACGAGGACGAGCCCGAGCGCCACCCCAAGCACGGCAAGCGCGTGACGAGCCCGACTTATGAGCATGGCACCGAGACCTTCCAGGAGCGCGTCCGCTTCGCGCTGGCGCTCCAGGGCAGCGAGTGGGCGCACACCGCATTGCCGCCCTCGTGGGTGCTCATGCAGACGGCTCCAGGCGTCAAGTTTCAGGAGTGGCGCGACACGGCCGCGCGCAATCGCGTGGTGCCCAAGGAAGCGGTGCGCGAGGCAATCACCACCGAGGTGGAGAATGCTTTCGGCTTCACGCCCACGCGCACCGAGTTGGACTTCCTTCTGGTCCAGTGCGTCACCCCCGCCCGCTCCACCGATGCCGTGCACAAGTTCATGCGCGAGTGCTTCTCGCCCTGCCTTGGCTCGGACCTGGACCTGGGCACCGTGTGGGACCGCTGGCGCATCTGGAAGCCGTTACAGCGCCCCCGCATGCCTGAGCTGGCGTTCCGCGAGGTGCTCAAGGAGCGCGGTTATCCGGTGGTGATGACCAGCGATGACGAGGGCGTCATCCGGGGTTGGAAGCGCAAGCCCAAGGTGCTGTCCGTGGGCTATCCCAAGAGGAAGGGCCGCCCAAAGGACGAGGCGTAAGTTTGTCAACTGAGCAATGGAGCGAAAAGCAATGAAGGCGAGACTGCAAGGCAGTGAGGCGGAAATCACCATCACCGACCCGGCGCATGTTGCGGACCCGGTGTGGTTCGCTTCCAACGTGCTGGACTTCACACACGTGCCCACCGGCAAGCCCGGCCGCGCGTGGATCACCAAAGAGCAGTGGCACCACTTCGCCAATGCCACCTGAGCCGCATAGCAAACAGCCCCCGGCGCGTGGACGCGCACCGAGGGCCTGAGGTTTCCGAGGCTCACGTGGGCGCGACCTCAGAATGAGGAAAAACATAGCGCATTAGCTTCGCTAATTCAATGGCTTGCCGCTGTCTGTCTCTGACCAAATCAGTGCAACGACCGCCGCAGTTATCCCCACGTCACGCCCGACGCAGTTGACTTTTGAGTCGACTTGTCGACAATCTGCAAGTCAGACAAGGGGGCCGACGATGAGCAAAGACCGCAACTCCACTCGCCAGATTGTTGGCATCAGCCTTTCTCCAGAGCTAGCCCGCGCCTTCAAGGCTGAAGCGGCGCGCCGTGGCGCATCGCTGAAGGAGCTGTTTGAAGAAATGTGGGAACTCTACGGCAAGAGCCCGAAGGCCAAGAAGCCATGACGGTGACGACCTCCGAGGCAGAGCTGGCATCGCTGGCGTTCGCGTGCCTGCCAGCCAAGGTTCGCCTGTCTCGCGCTGAGCGAGCATTGGTGAAGCGAGCCACACCAGCGAAGCCCGCGCGCTTGGCGGAAGTGAAGGCGGCAATTGCTGCTGGAGCGGACCCCTTGGGCACCGCCTTCCTCGGTTTGCGCTCGCCTGAGACACGCCGCTCCCTCGGGGCAGTCTACACGCCCGGCGCGATCATCACCGCTATGCTTGCTTGGGCGAGCGAGCAACCGTCCACGCCATCGCGCATAGTTGACCCTGGTGCGGGCTCTGGGCGCTTCCTCTTCGCGGCAGCACGGATTTTCCCGCAAGCACGCCTTGTGGCCGTTGAGATTGATCCTCTTGCGGCACTGCTTTTGCGCGCGTCAGCTCACGTCATGGGCATGGCTGACCGCCTGACATTGCTCGTGGAGGACTACCGCGCCATTGCCCTTCCGGCCGTAAAGGGAACAACGCTCTTCGTCGGTAACCCGCCATACGTCCGCCACCATGACATCAGCGCCGACTGGAAAGAGTGGTACGCCAAAGCTGCCAAGGCAAACGACCTTCCGGGCAGCAAGCTTGCTGGGCTTCACTTGCACTTCTTCCTGAAGACGAAAGAACTCGCGCGGCCCGGCGACTTGGGCGCCTTCATCACGGCTTCCGAGTGGACTGACGTGAACTACGGGGCAACGTTGCGCAAGATGCTCGCCAACGGCCTCGGTGGCACCGGCTTGCACCTCATTGACGCGGCTGCTCAGCCGTTCTCAGACGCGCTCGTCACGGGCGCCATCACCACCTTCAACGTCGGTCATCGGCCCGAGCATTTCGTTGTCAACCACGCCCGCTCCATAGACGCACTTGCCTCCTTGGCCCACGGCACTCCCATCCTCTGGACAACCGTCGAAAAGTCAGACCGGTGGTCCTCGCTCTTGAGTGCGGCCCCCACCGAGGCCGGGGGTGTGGTTGGGGACCTGTTCCGGGCGCACCGAGGACAGGTGACCGGCGCAAATGACGTGTGGGTGGTCTCATCCTCAACGCCCAAGCTTCCGGCTAGCGTGCTTGTCCCCGCCGTCACATCAGCCCGCGAGCTTATCGAGGCATCGCCAGAGCTGAAGACAACAGAGGGGCTGGCGCTAGCCATCGACTTGCCGCGTGATCTCGACACGCTTCCAACTCACGAGCGGAAGCTGGTGGACAAGTTTCTGACCTGGGCTCGCAAGCAGGGTGCGGACAAGAGCTACATCGCGCGCCACCGCAAGCCTTGGTGGCACGTTCGCTACAAGGAGCCCGCGCCCATCCTTGTCACGTACATGGGCAGGCGCCCCCCGGTGTTCGTGCTCAACACCGCCAAGGCGCGGCACCTCAACATTGCGCACGGGCTCTACCCCAAGGAGCCGCTCACCAAGGCTCAGCTCAAGGCCGTGGTGCAATACCTCAATCGCAGCGTTTCCACGGCCGATGGCCGCACCTACGCTGGAGGACTTGTGAAATTCGAACCGAAAGAGCTTGAGCGGTTGCGTCTACCATTGCTTACTGAGCTACATGAGTCGGCCAAGGCAATGGACAATCGAAGAGCTGAGGAAGGACGCGGCCACGGCGCGCGCCACCTTCCGCGCTGAGCGGCTGGCCGAGGTTGCGGCGTACAAAACCTATTTCACTGACTATGCCGCAATCTTCAGAACCCTGGTGCCTCTCACCGAGGCATTGCAGTCCGGGGCAATCGACACGGCCACCCTGACCAAAATTGTCCGGGTGCCCGAAGCCTTCACCGCGCTTCGCTATCTGACTGCCCCTCCGATTTCAGATGACGACCTCATGTCGTTGGCTGACGTGGCGTCCCTTGCTCCCACGACATTGGCTAGGACCCCTGCAAACCTCACAGCGGTGGCGGCGGTCATTGGCCGTCTCATCGACACTTGCCGCTTCCCATGGCTAGCCGAGAAGCGGAAGCCCACGGCTTCCGAGCTGGAGGCCAGCATCGTCGCTTCTTCGGCGCTGATTGCCAGCCAACGCATTCAGACGGACAGGCGCAATAAGGCCCAGAGCGAGCAAGAGGCCGCAGTCCGCGCCGTCCTCGCTGGGCTTCAATTCCGGCAAGTGGAAAGCCGGAAAATGCGGCTCATCACCGACGCACCCGACCCTGGGTGCTTCTGCGGCGCCGCCAAGCTCGGCTCCAAGCAAGGGGACGTGTTTGCTCGTCTGCTCGACAAGCGGTTGCTGGCGGTCGAATGCAAGGTCACGAACTCAGAAGTCAACTCGTTCAAACGGGTCAACGATACGGCCGTCGCCAAGGCAGTCGAGTGGAAGCGGGCCCTGGGCGAAGATCAGGTTATCCCGCTGCTCGTCCTTCGGGGCGTGTTCAACCCCGACAACCTGTTGGAAGCCCAGCGGCACATGGCCATCGTTTGGGAGCACCGACTGGACGACCTCCAGGCGTTCGTGCAGGCCGCGAAGTGAGGCAAGCGCCTCAGCTTGGCTCGCCAACTAGTCGCTGAAGCGCGACAAGGCCCCAAAGCGGGAAGGCACAAAGCAACTTCTGCCCACCCAAATACCGACCGAAAACCGTTCGATTTTTGCAGCCTCGGGATCGAGGCTCAGTTTTTGCCTGTAATTTCAGGAAGTTATGGTCGGAGCGAGAGGATTTGAACCTCCGACCCCCAGTCCCCCAGACTGGTGCGCTAACCAGGCTGCGCTACGCTCCGAACCTTTATTTCCAATGACTTAGCCCGGCCTGGGCTTTAGGTCTCTGGTCGACCAAACATCCCAGCAAACACCAATGCCGAGTTGTCGGGGAGCCCGGCGGGGTGCCGGACAGGCGCATCGTCTACCAGAAGCAAAGGGCGACAGGCAAACAAAAAGGGCCGGGCGCCGCCCGGCCCTCATGCAGCTGGTGTGCCCAGTACGGGGTCACGGCCACTCCGCCGCCCACTTCTTCGTGTCGAAGCCCGGCGGAAAGTGCGTGATGGCAGCCAGCGCGTTCAGCTTCTCGCGCACCTGTTGCAACTCGGGTGTCGCCGGCACAAGTCGCAGCGCGACCCACGCCTCGGCCACGGCAGCCTGCAACCGCAACGTCTCGTCCGCGCGGTACACTGGATGCACGGGGTAAACGTCGCCGCCTTCGTCGCCGTGCTCGTCCACCAGCGCGATCACCAGACTGCGATAGTGCTTGTCCACGGCTGCACCACTCACCCGCGCCTTTTGGGCGATGCTGGTGATGCTGCAATGGCAGCCCGACATGAGCAGCCGTGCCGTTGCGACCGTAATGGCGGCATAGGTGCGCTCGGCTTCGTGTTGTTCCTCGGGGGTCATTCGGCTATCCTTGGGCTGATCTGAGTGTGCCGTTGACACACTACCTGTCGAATTTGTGCGGCGTGGCGGTCACCACACCTCTTTTCTTGAGCACGCGCGCCACCCTCGCGGCGCACTCCTCCCACAGCTCGCGCGACTCCTGGCAAGACTGCTCGATCTCCGCCAACGAAGTGAATAAGCCGTAAAACTCCAATGCCAGCGCAACGTCGAGCGCCTCTTCCGTCTTGGCCATGGTCGTCTCCAATAAGTTTCACTTAGAACGGAGCGGCGGGCTGTCCCGCCGCCCGTTGTCGGCCTCAACTAGAAGGGGATTTCGGCGCTGCTGCCGCAGTAGGCGGGTAGTTCGATCTTGCCGGGCCGCTCGTCGAAGTCGCGCTGACCGACGATGTAGGCCGACTGGTAGCCCTTCTTGTCTGTCATCGGATCGCCAAGCGGCGCATCGTCGAGCTTGCAAACCTCGTCGAAGCGCACTGAGGCGTTGCGGAAGCGGATGTACTTCGTTCCCTGGCAAGGCAACACCTTGTAGGCATCGACCGCCGTGACGGGCAGGAACACGCGACCGCCTTCGTGGCTGCTCTCACACATGAGCAAGAGGTTGCCTTCGGCATCCGCCCATACATGGTAGGGACTGCCACCGATCTTCCTGTGGCGCAAGTTCGCGCCCTTCATATTGAATACAATGGGTTCCATCGAATTAGCCCTCCTGGGGCCCTTGGTCATTCGCCGTGTTTGGCACCGGCAGTGACTAACCGTCCGGTTCCCACTAGAAGCCACATAGACGCTCCGTTTCGAATGCCGAAATCGTTCTCCGGTAGAATGCCAATGGCGGCATAGGAGTTAACGCGGTGCAAACCCGACAAATCGAAGATGAAGACTGGCAGCGGGTGGTGGCAGCGTTCCGGCGCGGACTCGCGGAAAAGCATCACCCCGACGCCTGGACGAAGATGTGGGGCTCGCGGCAGCGCGATAACCAACTCGTTAGGGAATTGGTGCGCGTGAAGAAGGCGCTAGACCAATGCAGCCCGCGCACGCTGAAGCTGCTCGACAAAGTCATCACCACGATGGGCCTGTTGCCGTGGACTGATCCAGCGCGAGGCCTGGTCGCCTGCCACGTTGACGAGTTGATAGACTTGGCGTGGCACCCGGAGCCCGAGGTGAAGCCCAAGCCCGGCCCCGACGCGCGCCTGTCGTGTCGCTACGCCGCAAAGCTACTCCGCGAACTGTATCCCGGCGATCATGAGAAGGTTCGCGGCGCGAAAGCAAACCTAACCAAAAAACGTGATGGCAACTACGCCTTCAACCCCTACATCACGTGGCTCGGCGAGCAACTATGCCGCGCGGAGGACGAAGCGCTGCCCAAAGATGCGCGCCGCATGAGCCAAAACGAGGCATGCCTGGCTGCCTGGAACGCAACGCCAACAAGGTCGCATCAACCAAGCGGAATAGCCAATAGTTCGCAGAGCACCAAGCGCACCAGAGCGTGAATTCGCACCACCTCCTCGCGAGTTGTCGGCGTATGGGTCGATACGCTAGAGCGGTTGTAAATTGAGCGGGTGATGCCGCCGAGACTTTCCTCTATAAATCTCGTGGTGTCCTCAGATGTAGTGACTTGGCTGGAGTTTAGCCCTCTGCTCTTGAGGATGAACCGCACCTTTTGCTTCATCGTCGGGCGTTGCGCGTTCGGTTCGGGTTTGTAGTTGGGCTCCGCCTCCACCTCTTTGTCGGGCGCCAACTTGTCGAGCGTCTCACGGAGTGCTTCGCGAAGCTCCGTCGCGGATCCTCGCCACGAAATGCGGACCGACTGCGCCATATCCTCCAGAGCCTGCTGGTATGACGCAGACGCTGCTGGACAAACGTCGTTCAAGGATGAAAGAATGAGTGCATCGACCTCATTCGTCTTGCTCTCCGAACTGCCAGCGGATTGCGACAACACCGCCCCTTCGATCCGAACAAGCGCGCGGCGAGCGTCAGCCAGCAAGTCGATACACTTCTGTCGCGAAGGGCTTTTACGCGACAACTCATGCATCTGAGTAAACAATTTGTCGGCTGCCGCGACTTTGTCGCTATGGGCTAGGTCTGGCCTCAGATTTGCGAAGTAGCTCTGCGCAGTTGCATGGAGCTGATCGCAGATGCCCCTCGAGAAAATCTGCTTATTCTCGACTGCGCGCACAGCCTTCTTCAGCGCGTCGATCTCCTTCAAGAGATGCGATAGCTCGGACATGACCGCTATGCCTTATCCTTCTTTCCCATGTTGTGAACGACCTGATTGTGGCCGACGCGAGTTAACTTGTATTCGCCACGCGTCGATGAATCGAAGTAGCCGGATTTCTTGCTGTCCGGCAGAACTTGCTCCATCGCTGTTGGGAGCGGGTAACCTGCCTGTTTGAAATACTTCTCAATGTCCGCCTTGCTAATCGTCTGCTTCCGCTCGTCTGGCGGCGCAAGGTCGGAAAGGTAATAGGCCACAAGGCAGGCCATCTCCCTTGCGGAAGACGGCTCCTTCGCAATCTTGAGTGATTTGATGTCCATGCCCGCCGGGTAGCTGGAGGAAGCTGTAGGCGCAGAAGCGTGACTTACGACCGGTGCTTCCTGCGAGCGATTGTGCGGTCCGCTAGTCGGCCACGCAATCTTCAGCAACGAACACACCGTCGTCAGGATTGTCGTCTGCTCGTGGCCTTCGAACCCGGCGAGCGCAGTGGCGATCTGATCAATTGCCTGCCCTACCGTAGGCTTCTGTGCGGACATCGCTTGCCTCCATCGGTGCGCCGAGAAATCGGCGCGCTATGGATGCAATCTTAGTCTGGCACTGCAGACATGTGAACATCAAACTAATAATTCAGCGGAATCGCATGCTAAACAGCTGTTTTAGCAGTGTTTTTACGACACAAACAACTGTTAGATTATCAGATCATGGGCGCATACCAACACATTTCCGTCAAGTTCGCGCCGGCGAGTCGTGGCGCGTACCAGGATCATGCAGCGGAGCGACGCCCTTTACTCTCACCACTCCCCTTCATCAAACTGCAGCAGCGGGTTCCCGGCGCTCAGGTCCAGAGCGAGCGCCACCTGTCCAGCCAAACTGCAGATCATCTCGTCGGGCGGGATCAGGTCTGGGCGATGCGTCCGGTGCATCCGCATGACCGCGTGCCAATACTCGGCAACGCCCTCGATGTTGCTGTCCACCCACGGAGCAAACCGTGTCAGGTCTTGCGGCTTGTTGGTCGCGCCCTGCTTCGACCACGACCATGCTCGCGCCCGCGCCACGAACGCGGACGACATCGCCAGCTCGCGCACGATGGGGTTGTGCTCGGCGGGCTTGGCATGGAACTTCGTGTAGCCGTTGGCATCGCGCTCGCGATACCACGGGTTCCATTGCGTATCAGCCATCGCGTCAGCCTCCGTGTTGTTGGGCCTGACGCTGCTTCCTGCGCTTGATCAGGTAGTGGATGATCGCGGCCCTCTGGAGCGCGCTGCCGGTCACGTTGATCTTGCCTGCCGTCACACGGCCTCCCTCGGCTTCAGCGCCGCGACCATGTCGGCAATGCGCTGATCGTCGGTGGAGCGCCACCGCTTGATGTTGCCCGCCATCGTCTCATCGAAATACTCGAGTGCCCGCTGCATCCGCGCACGGGCCTTGGTGCCCACGTCGCGTTCGTCCACGAACTCCGGCGCCACCAGCCGCTCGGCTTCGGCGCGGACGTAGCCGTAGGCTTCCGCCGACAGCCCGGACAGGAAGGGCGACACCGCCGCGATGGCTTTCAGGCTCGCGACGTCGCGCGCGGCCACCAGCTCGCGGCAGAACGCGAGGCGTTCGCTCTCCGGCATGGCGCGCACCACGGCGCGCGTCTCACTTGCGATGGCCCCGACGCCCGCGCCGAGTTCCTTCGCAATCTCGTCCTCGGCGTACCTGATCTGCCGGTCCAGCGCCGCCATGTCCTCGCGCATGTCGCGCACCGCGCGCGCCGCGATGGGCTCGACCTGCTTCGCGAGGTTCGCCTTGTCGCGCACCGATATCGCTGTCTCGTTCAGCTTGGTGTGGACCTGCCACAGCTTGTCGAGACCGCGATGCGCGGTCTTGTAGGTGTTCAGATCCGTGCCGTGCTCGCCCGGAACGTCGGGATGGTGGTCGGGCGGCGCCACAGGGTTGAAGTGCGGGTCGGCGGCGGGCTGCGGCCCATTCGGTCGCCGCGCCTGCAACGCCTTGGTCAGTGGCGACACCTCGCCGGGCTCGCTCATCCATGGCTGGCGTCCGGTGCCGGGGTCCGACACGGGTGCATCCTCCGTGATGCTGTTGTCGTCGCTCATGATCGTTCTCCCTCCTTGTTGTTCACCACGCGCCGACGACCACGCTCTGCGACGAGCGCGGGCCACCGGCCACTTCTTTCATCAGGTAGGACAGCGCGTCGGCCCAGTGGTCGCAATTCCACTTCGGATCGAGGTCGCGCGGGTTCAATGTCGCACGCGGTGCTTCGCTCAGCGTCTGTACTAGGTGGGGGCATTTCGTCGTGAAGTAGAGGCCAGGGCGCCCCTGGTCCTTCTCGGCTTCCTGCAAGTGCTGGCGGATGATGTCCCAGCCCTCGGTGCGGCTGCGCTTGTTCGGCACCGAGGCGTTCAGCCCGGCGCTCCGGTAGTAAGAGAGCACCGAGTCGCCTTGCAGCCCCTTGGCGTCGTCCACGACGACGGTCGCGCGAGTGTTGCCGTTGCGGTCGAGCAAGTCGCGCACCTGCTCGGCAAAGCTGCGGGCATCGAGCCCCGAGCCCACCGACAGGTCGTGCTCGTCCATCGCCGTATCTGTTTCCTCCAGCACGATGATGCTGCCATACGGAATGCGGCGCCCGTCCCAGTTGATCGGCTCCTTGCACTGCATCGCGACGAGCGCGGTCGCGGGCGCGCCGTTGCCCCAGTCGCTGCCGACCGTGATCTTGCCGAAGCGGCGCACCATCCAGGCGGGCACCGGGCGGATGATGTGGGCGGCGGGATTGAGCGGGAACATCAGCCCGCCGAGGCTGTCCCAGCGTCCTTCCATCCACGCCTTCGCCAGCGCCTCGTCGCTGCCAACGGAAGCGAGTAGGTTCCGCCGGTATTGGGCTCCATCGATGTGAATGTTGTCCGTGTAGACGCTCGGTATCCACACGTAGCTGAGCCCAGAATGATCGCGTTCCGCTCGCCAGGGTGGGGTCTTGCTGATCCAGTTACGGAACACGAGCGGGCTCGCCTTGCCACCAGGGTTCGCCGTCCACCAGCGTTCCACGGGGAAGCCCAAGGGAGGGCGAAGGTTGCTTTCCAGCCGACGCAGGAACGCGAAGTGCTGCGCCGACAGGTTGCCGATCTCTTCGCCCCAGATGCCGGTCAGGTTGCGGCCCTGCCAGCGGACGTAGCTGCTTTCGCCCTCGTGCATCGAGGCGCCGTATATGGCGCCGCCCGTGGGGAGGCGGATGACGCCCTCGGCGCGATTATAGGAGAGCCCGCGCGAGCCGAACGCGATAGCCGCCATACCCTCGATCTTGGTCAGGAACTCGCCCAAGGGCGCCCACGCCTCGCGCACCACGAGGGGTGCCGCGTGCTCTCCGAGTGCTACACAGTGGGCGAGCAGCGCGAGAACGGCGCAATGGGTCTTGCCGCCACCGCGACCGCCCGCGAGGATGATCAGGTCCAAGTGCGTTCGGAGCGCGAGCGCTTGCGCCTGCCAAGGGAGCGGCGTCAGCGTCTTGGTCGCGGCGGCTGGCGCGGTCGGCGTCATGGGCCATCGCCTCCGCCGGTCATGCCGTCGGCCGGAAGCGGCGGTAACTCGCCCACGATGCGCGCCACGTCGCCCGGCGCGGCAGGCGACACGAGCGTGATGTTCACGGTCGGCGCGGCCTGGGCGGCATCGGCAGGACCAACCTCGCGCCAGCCTAGACGGCCCTTGGCGAGGAAGATGGCGGCGGTCATATTGCCCTTGCGGGCGTTGTCGAGCAGGAGGTCGTTGATCTCGTCGCCCATGGCGGCGCGGCCCCGCGCCCAGGCCTCCGCGACCTCGGGCTGGCGTCGGCGGATGTCGGCGAACGTCTCGTGCCGTATGCCGAGGCGCCCGGCGAGCGTGACGACGTCGTGCCCGGCGCGCGCCAGTTCCTCGACCAGCGCGATGCCCGCCTCGTTTACCGTGTAGGACATGCCGCCCGCGCGACCCCTTGGGGAGGTGGCGGTGATGTAGTCGGGGTTGTAGAGGCGGACGCCCTTGCGACGGGCTACAGTGGGCGCCGCGGCGCCGCGTACGACGCTCTGAGGGGCTTCCAGCGGCGCGCCGGGGACCGGCCTGCCCATGGCATCACGCGGACATCCGCGCGGAGGCCGCCCACGGCCCGACCAGACGGCCCCTGATGTGCCATCTGATGTTTGCTCCGCAGTCGGAGCGTGACGATTATCACGCCATGCCATGCACTAAACACCATACGACCGTTAGTCTTACGAACTGACGACTATCCGTACACGGCTTTAGTGGCATTTACAAGTGGGCGTGGGTGGCGTGGCGTCTTTAGTGACGACAAACCCAATGAGGTGGCGCCGGCCTCACCGGCGCCACCTCTTTAAAGAGGGAGTAGTTGGAGCAACTGGAGGATACTGACGATCAGACTGGTCGCCGCTGCCAGTACACTGACTACGCGGCCAACCGTGCACCCGCATACGCTTTTGATCTTGCTGAGCATTCTGGACATATGATCGTCTCCCCGGTACTCGCAGCCATTGCTGCGATCCAGCGTGCAGTTCGCGCGCATGGCGAGGGGAGCAACGATCATAGCCGACACAGCAGCCGACCGCAGTCGGAAGCAGGCAGCGAATTCGGTTTTGAGGAATCACCAGTCAGGAGGGGCCGCGAACCAACGCAGCCCCCTCCGCTGTCCGCTCATGAAGCGGCGAGGGAACGTATCCAAGCCATTTAAGCCGTCTACCTTCCCCCAAAGCCCGTCTGGAAAACCAGTCGAGCCACCACCTCCGCCAGGAGGTGAGGGTCGGATGTCCGTTCAATATGAGAGCTTGACCCTCCAGACACCCATGTGGAGCAGCACTACTGACGCTCGTCAGCCACCTCGCGGCGACTGCTTCACCTCAACGCGACTGCTCGCGAAGCCTCCTTAAAATAGGCAGGACCGCGTTGAAGTCAAGTACCAACTTCATCGCCCCCCCCTAGACGGCGGATTCATGGCATGCGATCCGTTAGCTGAGCGAAGTTCATCGCCAACCCGAGCCAACAAATCATGGGCACCGAAGTATATATCGACTGGGAGAATATATGGCTAGAGCATGTTCAGAGATGCCTTCCGGGCCTCTACGTCCCGCGCAGAGGTGATGCGCCAGATGTTGCCCAGAAGTTTCGCGAGTTGCGCGTGCCCGGACGCCCCGACGAGTTCGTTAAAACCACAGACGCTACACCAGAGGCGATTGCTACACTCGCGACCCTTCCATCAATCATTGCGAAATCCCTTTCTAACGCGTTGGGCGCGCCACCTCAGACAATTATTGCAGCAGCCGTTTGGGACAAGCTATTCTTGGCGAACGAATGCAACACGAAACAAGCTCTCAGCGAAAACGGCATCATTGCAATAACCCCAAACACCGACGGACACAAGCAGAGCGAATTAAAGAACGCAAGTGATTTTCACCTAACACTTGAAATGTGGAGACGTCACGGAGCGCGGCTCCGCCAAAAACTGGCGGGCGACACAACGAGCGTATACATATTCTCTGGTGATCATATATTTTCTCATTTGGATCATGTTTGTTCTGATTGCCCCGAGTTTGACCTCGGAATAGTGGCCTTCCAATCAAACATTGCCGGGGCTCTGCGTAAAAAGGGTAAAAGTAAGCTATTTAAACTCGGAAAACACTATCTGGACCACGACCCTGAGTACATCGAAGCAAGGCGGCGAGCGCTGCGACACTGCCTTCTGCACAAGCAGAAAATGAGTCGGCCGCCTTCGTATCACGATCGAATAAGAATGACTGCCATTAAACGGCTAAAGGACAAACGAGAAGACAACTTGACGGAGCGCGAGTTCCGCAGATGGATTAGGCAGTGGCTAGAGCATTGGAAGCAAATCGGTTTGAACTTCAAGGTTTCCGATCAAAATGCCATCGACTATTTGATCCAACAGAGGGTTGTGTCAAAAACAACCAGGCGACTTATGGTTGATGGGCGGAATCAGGATGTCAAGACAGTGTCATTGGAGGTGGAGCGGCCAAATGCTATTATCCAAGAAGCGGTAAGGTTCCTTCGGGCTAATCGCTACGGTTTTGAACACTTCTACGACGTGCCACCGCCGTACGCGGTCGCCAAGCGCGACGCGGTGCAGGGCAAGATTTGACCTGCATGGCTGCAAAGCGGGTCGGAAAAGAATATGGCGTCATTGCCAGGGCTTTGACAAACACAGGTGCCCCTCGTGCTGCCCCAGGCGGGTGCATGGCCATCGAGCCTGCACCCGCCTGGGGCGTAGCACAGCGACTACCGCAGTGGTGGTTTCTGCTTGGGCTGCGGACCACCGCCGACGGTATGGTTAACGACCCTCGCCGCCGCTGGGCTCGTCCTTCCCGTCCGCGACGCCGGGCTCGGCCAGCAGCCACGCCTGCATCGTCGCCTTGCGCCCGCCGGGCTTGCGCACCGGCACCATCCGGGACTCGATGAGGCCCGCCGCCGCGTAGGCCTCCAGGACCTCGCGCGCGGCTTTCTCGGTCAGCCCCCACCGCGCGGCGACCGCCACGTCCAGCCGCAGCTCGCGGTCGGCGTTCGGGCTGCTCGCCCACGGCAGCCACGGGCCATCGTCGCCGCCCCGCCCCTGGGCCACGAGATCGAGCACGGCGGCCTTGTGCGCCCAGGTCATCGGCTCGACCGCCATCGGCTCCAGCGCCGCCGCTTCCTCGCCGCTGGCCAGCGTGTACGCCGCGAAGCGCCACGCCGTCGGCGGCACGACCGACCCCATCGTGTTCTTGAGGTGGTGCAGAGTCGTCACCGGCTCCTTCTCGCTCTTGGCCATGTAGAAGCCGAGGCGCGCGGCATCCGGCAGGGCGCTACCGCCCCGGCTCGCGGCGAGCGAGGGGACGCTATGCTTGTGGGCGTGGTGGCAGACGAGCACGGCGGCGCCGGTATCAGCCGCGATGCTGAGCGCCGCCCGCGCGATCTGCTCCTGGTCGGTGTTGCTGTTTTCGTCGAGCCCGGCGTGGAACTTGACCAGCGGGTCCATGATCACGAGGCCGATGCGCTTGGCGATCATCTCCTTGCGGAGGTCCCGACCCCACTTGTGCTCGGAGACTCCGCGCAGCTTGCCCTCTTGCGTGGCCATGACCAGGGGCGCCGCCGTCGGGTTCCAGTAGAACAGCCGCCCGGCGAGGTCCGCGCGGTCCACGCCCATGGAGAGAAATGCCGCGATCAGCCGCTTGCGCTGCTCGTCCTCGTCATCCTCGCGGTTGAGGATCATGACGTTGCAGGCCCCGCGCGCCTTGAACGGGCCGAAGTCGAGCCCGAGCGCGACCGCGACGCCGATCTGCTGCGCGAAGGTGGATTTGCCGCTGCCGCCCGTCGCCACGAGCAGGGTCATGAGCTTGCGGTGCACCAGCGGCTCCATGATCCAGGCTCGCTTGCCGAGCTCGGTCTCGTCGAAGTCGCAGGCGTCTGTCGGAGGCAGGGCCTTGGGCGTGGGGTCGGGTTCGGGAACGACACGCGGCGGCGCACCGCCGCTGCCCTCAGGAAGAAGCAGGCGGTTGCAGCCGTAAGAGGTGTCCGACATGCCAACCACGTCGCCAAACTCGGCAAACGTGATCTCGCCTGCATTGTACCGCGCGAGGGCGTCAACGTGCGCGGGCTCGCCATCCGGCGGTGCATAGGAGCTGAGCGTTGCGTCGAGCAGCCAGCCGCGAAGTTGGTTCCGGAACGCCTGCCAGTCGGCAACGAGCGGCGCTTCCATGGTTGGCGTTGCCTCGCATATAGCGGCGCGGGGCGCTACCATTCCCTTCCGGAAGCAGAATGGCGCCCGGAAGATCATGCCCTGCTCTATGGCGAAATCGCCAAGATCGGCGACAATATTGCTGTCATGCAGGTATTCCGCCGGAATGGCACCGGCAGCATATGCCGGGATTGCAATGGAAATGATCATCACGCGGCCTCCATTTCGAGGCGGACGTTGATGCCGTGCTCGGCGAGCCACGCGTAGAGATCAGCGCGGGTGTACTTCACGAGGCGGCCGATCTTGCAGAAGCGCGGCCCGCCCTCGCCCTTTGCGCGCCAAAGTTCGAGTTGTGCGACGCTGATGCCCGTTATCAGGCTGACCTCTTTCGGCGACAGGAGGATACGGGCGCCGGGAACGCCCTGTGGTTTGGGTTGCGCCATTGGCGTACTCCATGAACGGGGAACCGGAGCGCGCGCACGCGCAACCGTCCCAGGTTTGGGGGTGATCGCCATCGTCTGTGGGCCGCACGGTGGTGTTCCTCCAGCCCTATAGGCTGAGTACTTGGCACCGGGGGCGTCCTGGCTCCGTTATCTGGTCCGAGCCTTTCGGGTCGGGTTGTCAGTCGGTCGTCAGCCCACAGTCTCGACGCTCCACGTCGCCAGTATTCGAGGGGAACGTTGACTCTCCTTATTTTACCTGCGGCAGGAGGGCATTGCAAGGTTGGGAGCCCGATAAGCGACCCTATTTCTTATTCCGGAACATGCTGGTTTTGGATTTCAGTTAATTTCGCGTCCGCCGCACTCAGAATAAGGGCGCTGATTTCGGATTGCGCCTCCAATAGCTCGGGAAATGCCAGCGACGCGTCGGTGTAGTGCCCGTGCATGCCGCGCACCGCATGATCAACTAGTATCTCGCGGTGGTGCTGCGGGATGCGGGTCTTGTTGGCGATGCTGACGAATGTGTGCCGGAGGCAGTGTCCGGTTGGCAGCGGCTCCTTCGCATCGGCAGGCGTGCCCTCTGGCCATTCGCGCCAGCCAGTATCCTTCTCGCGCCAGTCTTCGATATGGCCGGACCTGCTCTCGGCCCAGAACAGATACGGGTTGTCCTTGATCTCCACGGCCATCGCCTCGGCCACGATTGCGGCCATGGGCGCCGACAAGGGAAGCGAGAACGGACGACCGCGCTTCAGTTTCGGGAAGCGTATGCAGCGCGCCGGAAGGTCCACCCAGGCGCGCCTCGCCTCCACGAGATGGCCGTAGCGCATGCCGCTGAGCAAGGCGAGCTGATGCAGGCTCCGCCGTACCGGGCTCGGCAAGTCGGCAACGGCCTGCCACCACGACGGGAGCAGTTCGAGCGGCACCGCCTTGCTGACGGGCTGGCCGTGCTCGTCCAAGTCCTCGCGGGGCTTGAACCACGTGATCTTCGCGACAGGGTTCTTGAGGCCGTCCACCGCATTCAACACGGCGCGAAGCTGCTTGATGGTGTGGTTGGCCGCGAACGGGCCACGCGCCTCGCCGATCTTAGTGTGGCGCTCCACGACCATCGCCCGGCTAATCTTGTCGACGGGGTAGCTGAGCCAGTCGCTCAGGTGCGTGCGGGAGTTGAGCTTGATGTTGCTGGTGTGCGTGGCGTCCTTGCCCTGCCGGTCGCGCATCTTGGCGTAGTCGTCGTACGCCTGTTCCAGCGTCGGCACACCCTCTCCCTTGACGACAGGGATCTCCCCTTTGCGGATTGTACCGAGCACGTCGTCGGCCCAGCGGCGGGCCTGATCCAAGGTATAGTCGGTCGTGCGGCCCAGGGTCTTGCGGATGCTCTTGGCCTTGCCGCCGTGCTTACGGAGCGTGCTCTGGACCTTGTAGCTGGCACTGAGCTGGTTCACCTCGACGAACAGCCCGCGCACCTTATCGTCGCGGTAGATGCGGGGCTTGTTGTCGGGGCCAAGCCCCTTCGCGACGAGGTCCTTGACCTTCGTGTCCGTAAGGCGAACGTGGCTCATCATCGGGCTCCCAGCAAACACCAACCAAACACCACAGGCTAGGGTTTGGTAGGTTTTCCTAGGGCTGATGATATGCTGAAGCGGCTGTTTTTGCTAGGTTCTTAGGGGCGCCTATGGGCATATGGTTGCCGAGGCCTTGGTCCCCCAGACTGGTGCGCTAACCAGGCTGCGCTACGCTCCGACAAGCGCCCCTTTTGCCCGTCTTGAGAAGCGAGGTCAACGGGCAAGTCTCTGACGTCTCAGAGGGCAGAGCCAATCGGCGATCGCCGCAAGCCGCCCGTATCGGATCATTTGGCTCACGTGCATCAGCCGCGAACCATGATCCGTACCCTGTCGGGCTCATTGTCCGACAAGTACAGATTGGTCTTGCCAGCCAGGAAATTCATTGTCGAACTCGACGAAAATGAGCGCGAACAGCAAGTATCCAGTCCGCATCGGTCCGGTTGACGAGTTGCTGGTCGGCCGCGGCAACGTTATTCACCAGGACGACGAGAATGGTCCGGCCGCCGACCGATTGACCCGGCAGCCCAGCGGCCTGGCGTCTTGCTCGGAGGCTCCTGCATGAGGTGCCTGCGGCATGCCAGAGACTGCGACGTGCTCGCTCAGTGTTTCGGATGCTCCACGTAGGCTACAGCCGCGACCAGCCCATCGGGCAGGGCCAAATCGCGCACGGTGGTCTCATGGTTCGCATTGGGCCAGTCTGACCGTCGCACCACGCGTTCCGCAGGCGGCATTGCTCCACCACCGCCCAGCGCACCGATGTCCGTCAAAAGCCGCGCGAGGCTGATGCGCCGCGCCTTGGCGAACGCCTCGACACGCACCCACGCTGCAATGAAGCGCGCATCTCCGTCAGCTGGAAGTGGGAACTGCGGCGCCATACGCGCGGCCGCCGCCTCGATCAAGAAACGGCGCCGGGCCTCCATGCGCAAAACCCGCGGACGTTCAAGATCGACGCCGATGCTGCCTTCTTGGGCGACGCCGATCAGCGCATGCCCGGCAACATGAGACAAACTGAAGTCGCCGCGGAACCCAGGAAGCGACGGCCGCCCCTCCATGGTACGGACGAACGGCACGCGACAGAGATCGGCAGGCGCGCCATCGGACTCAGCATGGGCCTGCTCGACGACGAGCCGCAACGCGACGTAGGTGGCGAGGCGCTCGCGGCGGATGCGAGACCGGCTGGCTTCAGCCCCGAACATTGTTTGGACGCGGACGCAATCGTCCTCCGAAAGCCGCGGCGCATCTTGCTCCATCGCCAACAGGCCGTCCGCCGCCTTAACCAAGTCGACGTGCCACAGCCCGATGCCGAGACGGCCGACGTCCAAAATGCCGCGGAGGCCGACCGATCGGCAGGCGTCGGCAACACCGACGGGCCGCTCGTCGACGGCAAGACCGGCCAGTGGAGCTTCCTCAAGGTTCCCGTCAACGACCGGCACGCGAGCGACCATCTGAACGGCTTGGGTCCCGAGGTGCCGGCACGGAGCTAAGCAGCAGCTGCCTGCAGGCTTCGAGCTCGGCGACGACGGCGCTGATGCGGGCCTTTGCTTCAGCTGAGATCTGAATTCCGGGTAGGCGGCCGGCCATGCGCGCGACGGGCTCAGCAGCCCGCCCCCCCCGCTTGGCGGCGGGTAACCCGACCGCTGACGTTTCAGAATTGGAAGCCGACCTGGCAACTGCCGCTTGCGCCTTCCTCTTGCCGCCATCCGTAGCCAAGGGGGCGCGACCCTCCTGCTTGACCTGCTCCACACCCTGTTCCCGCAGGATCTTCTGCACTCCCTTTATCGTGTAGGCTTCGGCATGCAGCAGTGCGCGAATGCCCTTGAGCAACTCAAGATCCTCGGGCCGATAGTAGCGACGACCGCCACCACGCTTCATCGGGCGGATCTGCGGGAACTTCACTTCCCAGAACCGCAGCACGTGCTTGGGAACACCCAGTTCGTCCGCCACCTCGGCGATGGTGCGAAACGCTTCTATGGATTTACTCATGTTCTGCCGCCTTGCCTCCGGTCAACGGAAAACGTCACCGCCGCGAACGCTCACGGTCTGGCGTCACTCTCGCGCTCATTCTGCCGCCGACTTGCCACGCACCCGCGATAATCCCGCGTTGATCCGGTCCTTCATAATATTCGACGGCCTGAACACCAGAACCCGCCGCGGCGTAATCGGGACTTCCTTGCCCGTCTTTGGGTTGCGCCCGATGCGCTCCCCTTTTTGCCGGATGCCGAACGATCCAAAAGATGAAAGCTTGACCGGCTCCCCTCCCGCGAGGTGCGCGGAAATCTGGTCGAGCACGAGTTCAACGAGCTCCTGGGATTCGTTTCTCGGCAACCCCACCTTCCGCACGACCGCCTCTGCCAAGTCGGCACGCGTCAACGTTTTTCCACCCATAGCAACAACCTCCCGCAGCACCCGCACTTTTATCGGATGCTAACGGCGGCCTCACTGCCGGTCAATGCCAGACCCGCACAACCAACTGAAACTTCGACTAGAATTGTATAACAGTGAGAGACGGATCAAACGCTGTTTACCATCGCGCGAGTACCGCGCCCCACGTAAATCCACCGCCCATGGCTTCCATGAGGACCAATGATCCTTCCTTCACACGGTGTGCCTCGAAAGCCTGATTGAGCGCCAGCGGGATCGATGCGGCTGAAGTGTTGCCGTGGCGATCCAGCGTAACCATGATCTTCTCCGGACCCACTCCGAGCTTCTTCGCGATACCGTCAAGGATACGCTTGTTGGCCTGATGCGGCACATAGAGATCGATCTCGTCCGGTGCGTAGCCGGTTGTCACCAAGGTCTCTTCGATGACGCCGTAGATCTTTTGTACTGCGTGTCGGAACACTTCGCGCCCGTTCATACGGAGATGACCGACGGTCTTGGTCGATCCCGGACCGCCATCGACATAGAGGAGTTCCTCGTAGCGGCCATCGGAGCGGATCGCAGTCGAGAGAATGCCGCGATCCTCGCGCGTTCCGTGCTGCGGCTGGGCTTCCAGGACAACCGCGCCCGCACCATCGCCGAACAGCACGCACGTACCGCGGTCGGTCCAGTCCAGAATGCGCGAGAACGTTTCAGCGCCGACCACGATGGCACGCTTGAACTGGCCGGACTTGAGAAAGCTGTCGGCAATCGTCAGCGCGTAGACGAACCCCGAGCAGACAGCCTGGACGTCGAACGCCGCGCCCTTGGTGATTCCGAGCCCGTGCTGGATCTTCACGGCGGTCGCTGGAAACGTGCGATCCGGTGTCGCTGTCGCGCAGATCACGAGATCGATGTCGACGGGATCGATGCCGGCCCGTATCAACGCCTGCCGAGCCGCAGCAATCCCGAGATCGGAGGTCAACTCATCGTCGCCGGCGATGTGCCGCTGCGTGATGCCGGTGCGCTCGACGATCCAGTCGTTGGTCGTGTCGACGATCTTGGCCATGTCGTCGTTGGTCATCACGCGCTTCGGCAGGTAGGCGCCGACGCCCCGGATGACGGATCTGTTGACTGCCACGCGTCCCCCTCTCACGGAAGTGTTGGTGGTATCGTTCTGTGAAGATCGCGCTCGTTGCGCAATTTCGACCTGATTTTCAAGTACAATTGATACTGGGCATTCGGACGCTCGCCGTGCGGATCACGCCCACTCGTGTTCCGTCTCCGACACTTGGTCCCCCTTGCAGCGCCCGATCGACCAAGTGCCGGAGACATGAGGAACTCGAGCAACTCTAAGATTCTAGTGTAGCTTTTGCATCTGACGTTTGGTTTTGAGTCCAGCCGCAGTGGGAGCCAAACGTCAGTTGCGCTATACTAGCCGAGACCACTCTTATTCTGGCGATCAACTCTTGGCCACGTGCGCCTCTGTGTTAGCAATGGCTGCAAGCCTCAGCACGTCCTGGAAGACACCCAGATCACCGCTGAGCCGTTCGACGAGATTGCTCTCGGCCATGTCATAGGCGAGATCAATCGCACTCGCGAAGCCAAGTGGATCCGTGCTGCCGTGACTTTTGACGGCGATACCGTTGAGCCCCAGAAAAGTGCCTCCGTTAACTCGCCTTGGGTCCATTTTTTCCTTGAGCGTTTTGAATCCGCCTCTAGCGAGCACGGCACCGAGCTTCGTCATCCAAGTCTGGGTCATGGCATCCTTGAGGTACAGGCCGATTTGCCGGGCCGTGCCTTCGGCCGTCTTCAGGGCGATGTTGCCGGCAAACCCCTCGACCACCACCACATCGACAACGCCCTGGCCAATCTCGTGCCCCTCGACGAACCCGCGATAATCCAGCGGAAGCGCTGACTTGCTGCCCAGCGCGGAACCCTTGAGCAGCGCATGCGCCTCCTTGACCTCGTCCGCACCCTTGATCTCCTCGACACCGACGTTGAGCAGCCCGACAGTCGGGCGCTCGACGTGGAACAACGCGCGCGCCATGGCCGCGCCCATCAGGGCAAAGTCTGTCAACTGGCGGGCACTCGCACCGATGTTGGCACCAACATCGAGGACGATGCATTCGCTGCGAACGGTTGGCCAAAGGGCTGCGATCGCCGGCCGTTCGATGCCCACCATCGGCCGCAGCACAAGCTTGGCCATCGCCATCAGAGCGCCTGTATTTCCGGCTGATACTGCAGCGTTTGCGTGACCATCCCGCACGGCCTCCAGCGCCAGCCACATGCTGGTGCCTTTGCCGCGCCTGAGCGCCTGGCTCGGCTTCTCATCCATCGCGATGACGGTGTCCGTATGGATGATTTGCGACCGCGACGCGAGGTTGCCGTGCTTGGCGAGTTCTGCCTTGATCCGGGTCTCGTCGCCGGTGAGAATGAAACTCAGGTTTGGATAGCGGACCAGGGAGATGGCCGCGCCCGCAACCACGACCTCGGGCCCGTGATCGCCGCCCATGGAATCGAGCGCTATTGTTCGCGGCGCTGGCATGGCTCGCTTCGCCCCTTGCTCTTGTCTTTTGGACCCGCCTGGAACTCAAACACCTGTCTGGCCCGAGATTCGATGCGTTGGGCCTGCAGCGCGCTGCGAAACATAGCGATTTGGCACCCTCTGACAAACGGATTCTCGTAGCAGGCATTGCCCGGCAACCTGTGCGCACAACGCGCGACCCGACCACAAACAGGAACGGCACAGGCTGGCGCGCCGCTATGTGACGAACGGTACCCCGATCACAGCTTGTCCTTGAGCTTCGACAAAACCGCAAATGGGCTCGGCTCCTTGTCCTCGGGCCTATCGTTGGACCAAACGAAGTCCGCGCCGTCCTTTCGCGGATAGGGATCAATCGACGCCGCGACGATTTCGTAGACTACCCGTCCGATTTCAATGCGTCCGTCGACCAAAGGCTCAATATCCGGCTCCGACAGAATCTCACGCTCGCTGTCGGTCTCGGCCGGCATCTCAGCAACCGGCCAGAATGATACATCTAGCGCCTCGTCGAGCGTCGCCGCCACCGGCTCGATCGTCACCACGCAGGCCTGTGCCATGTCCGCTCTAATTTTGCCATGGCACCGGTAGCGTCCGCCGCTCAATGGCTTTACCTCGTAGCGGACATCGAGCCGCGAGCAGCCGAGGATGCCGAGCGCGGCGGCCAGGGACGCGCACTCATCGAGCGTGGCAGCGCGCACAAAGTTGCGCCCGCCTTCGGGTATATCGGTTTTGATATGGACCCAGTCGAGAACGGTCGTGTCTGCTCCCACCTTCGTCATGCGGAAACCTTCTGGAATGTGATGCGACCGGCCAATACGACTTCTGACGCGATACCGGCCAGCTCGCGCGAGGTGGTGCGGACGTAGCGCGCCACTGTCTGGGCCCGCCGGGCGTCGAGTTCCGCTGACGTGGCCTCGGTGTTGTCATTGGATGTGCCGAAGGTCAGGCGCTGAATGGCGGCCGCGAGCGCCTCAGGCGCGGCGTCGGCGGCCAAGGCTGCCCGGAAAGCTTCTGCACGGGCATAGACCCCAGCCGCCGCGCTTTTTACCTTCTTTGGCACAGTCAGGTCTCCGACCCCCATCTCGCGCATGGAATCGTCCATATCTGCAACAAAAGCCTCAATTGTCTCACGTGACAGACGCTGCCCCGCCGCGCCTTCGACACGCAACCGCTCGAGCACGAGCACCAGGTGGAGTGCGACCATCTCGTAGCGACCTTCTGGCGTGTCTGGCACGCCCCAATCTTTATAAAACAAGGGCTCGCGTGCCCGTGCCACGACGACGCCATAAAGTTCCGATGCCGTCTCCCGGTGGGCGGCGCGTTCCTTGAACCACGTCAGCATGGCCAGTCAGCCCGGTTCGTTACGGTGTTGCAGCGAGATGGCTGCCTGCAGCGGCCGTACTGCATCATCAGGAGAAATCCGGGGGGCGGTTGCATTGTGACTGGCGCCGGGCTATTCGATTTTGAGGACAAATGCGAGCGATTCTCGGGAGCTTCAATACTATGCGCCGAGCAGATCCAACACGCCAGAGCCGGGTGGCTCATGCGAGGTCCGGCTGTGTTTCGGCGGCTTGGGCCGCGGTTGCCGTCATCGCAGGCGGGCTTCTGATTTCAGGCTGTGCCGAGCAGATTACGAAGCACGGCCATCACTTCAACGAGAACGACTTGCAGTCCGTGCAGCCCGGCATGAGCCAGGAGCAGGTGAGGATGAGCTTGGGCTCACCGGCGACAACCGCAACGGTCGCGTCAGGCAACGCGTTTTACTACATTTCCAGCACCATGAAACAATCATCTTTCTTTACGCCCGTCGAAACTGACAGGCAGGTGGTGGCGGTTTATTTTTCGCCGGTTGGCTCGGTCGAGCGGGTTGCGAACTACGGTCTGAAGGATGGCAAGGTGTTCGACCTTATCAAGCGCACGACGCCCGCTCCCGGTACTCAAGAGGAAGGATTGCTGAAACAGCTATTCCGCAACCTCGGCAGGAAGCAGAACATCTTCGGCGACGGGTGAACGGGACCGCTTTAGCCGACGTCGGCGCCTGAGAATTCTCATTTGATGCGAAGCCTGCAGCTCAGCTTTCTATTTGGGGGGCTTGCGGGCTCAGTCGCCTACATCGCCGAAAATACTCCGGCACTCATCGGTTTTGGGCAGTTTTGAGAAGCTCAAAACGGGATGCACGTCTCCGAAACTTGGTCGACCAGGTGCTGCAAAGGGGATCAGGTGTCGGAGACGGAACACTCGGCATGCGAGCGATGAATGCACCCTCTGGAGGGTGATCCGGACAGCCGGGTCTGAGACATTCAGACCCGCTCCGGGGCTCGCACGCGCGACTTCATGCGGTGGCGCGTCCGCTGCCACATTCAGCCGCTGAGCGATTTCCGTTCGATCCCCCACGCAAACATCGCGTGCTTCGCTCAGCGGTCGCACTGTCCGCTATCCCGGCCGGCTGGTCCGAGTTCGCCAAATGGCCGTCCCCGTCGGGATCATGCGACGTCAAATCGATCGAGGTTCATCACCTTGGTCCAGGCCGCCACGAAGCCGCGCACGAACACTTCCTGGGCGTCGCCTTGAGCGTAGACCTCGGCCAGGGCGCGGAGCTGCGAGTTCGATCCAAAGACGAGGTCGACGCGGGTGCCCGTCCACTTCAGCTCGCCCGTTGCGCGATCGCGCCCCTCGAACTCATCGCCTGCTTCGGTGGTCGCCGTCCACGTCGTGCCCATGTCCAGCAAGTTGACGAAGAAATCGTTGGTGAGCGTCTCGGGACGCTTAGTGAACACGCCGTGCTTCGACTGTGCGGCGTTGGCATTCAACACGCGCAGCCCACCGACGAGGAGTGTCATCTCGGGAGCGGTCAAAGTCAGCAACTGTGCCTTGTCGACCAGCAACTCTTCGGCAGAAACAGAGTACTTGGACTTGAGGTAATTTCGGAACCCGTCTGCGACTGGCTCGAGCACAGCGAAACTTTCCACATCGGTGTGTTCCTGGGTCGCATCCGTGCGGCCAGGAGTGAATGGCACCTCTATTTCGTGGCCAGCCTGCTTCGCGGCATGTTCTACGGCGGCACAACCGCCGAGTACAATAAGGTCGGCAAGCGACACCTTCTTCGCTCCCGCCTGCGCTGCATTGAAAACCTTCTGGATGCTTTCGAGAACGCCTAGCACCTTGGCAAGCTCGGCCGGTTGGTTCGCTGCCCAATCCTTTTGCGGCGCCAGCCGGATGCGCGCACCATTGGCCCCCCCACGCTTGTCCGACCCGCGGAACGTCGACGCGGATGCCCATGCCGTCGAAATCAACTGCGAGACGGAGAGGCCAGAGGTCAGAATCTTGGCCTTGAGATCGAGCACGTCGGCGGCTTCGATCAAGCCGTGATCAACGACCGGCACCGGATCCTGCCACAGCCTATCGTCGGCGGGAACCAGCGGGCCCCGGTAGCGCGACTTTGGCCCCATATCGCGGTGCGTCAGCTTGAACCAAGCCTCCCCGAATGCCTTTTTGAAGTGGTCTGGATTCTTGTGATAGTGGCGAGAGATCGGCTCGTAGATCGGATCCATTCGAAGTGCGAGGTCCGCGGTCGACATCATTGGTGCATGTCGGATCGAGGGGTCGTGCGCATCTTGCACCGTACCTGCGCCGGCGCCGTTTTTCGGACGCCACTGGTGCGCACCGGCCGGGCTTCTGGTCAATTCCCACTCGTAACCGAACAAGGTGTCGAAGTAGCCGTTGTCCCAGGTGCTCGGATTGGGCTTCCATGCCCCCTCTAGGCCGCTGGTTATAGTGTGCACGCCGCGACCACTGCCGTAGCTGTTCTTCCAGCCAAGCCCCTGCTCTTCGATGGCGGCTCGCTCGGGTTCATGACCGACGAACGTCGAGGGCTCGGCTGCGCCGTGAGCCTTGCCAAACGTATGGCCGCCAGCGACAAGCGCGACCGTCTCCTCGTCATTCATCGCCATGCGCTTGAACGTCTCGCGAATGTCGCGGCCGGAGGCGACAGGGTCGGGTTGGCCGTTGGGGCCTTCCGGGTTGACGTAGATGAGGCCCATCTGTACGGCGGCCAGCGGGTTTTCAAGCAACCGGTCGCCGGTGTAGCGCTGGTCGCCGAGCCAAGTGTCTTCTGCGCCCCAGTAGATGTCTTCCTCCGGCTCCCAGATGTCCGCGCGGCCGAAACCGAAGCCGAATTTTTTGAAGCCCATCGTCTCCATGCCGACGTCGGCGGCATAAATCATCAGATCGGCCCAAGAAATCTTGTTGCCGTACTTCTGCTTGATTGGCCACAGCAAGCGCCGTGCCTTATCGAGGTTGCCGTTGTCAGGCCAACTGTTGAGAGGCGCGAAGCGCTGTGAGCCAGACCCGGCTCCGCCACGGCCATCGCCTGTGCGATAGGTACCAGCGCTGTGCCAAGCCATGCGCACGAACAACGGACCATAGTTGCCGTAATCGGCGGGCCACCAATCCTGTGACGTGGTGATAAGCGCTACGAGGTCCCTCTTGAGAGAGCCGAAGTCGAGCGACTGGACTTCCTTCGCATAGTCGAAGCTTCTGCCAAGTGGATTGGACAGGGCCGAGTTCTGATGCAGAATTCTCAAGTTCAGCTGGTTCGGCCACCAGTCCCGGTTTGACCGGAACCCAACAGATGTGTGCTTGCGAGCCCCGCCCGACATCGGGCACTTGCCTGCACTGTTGCCATCGTGTCCGTCCATGCTGTTCTCCGATCGTGTTCTGCGTTCTTGTCCGGCATGCACTTTGTGCGAATAGCCGATGCTTGATCTAAGTTGGAAGGCCTCGCGGCTGGCCCGATGTTCGCGGGTCCTGCATGCGCAAACCCCAGGCGGACGCTAAATTCGTCCAAGATCATTGTCGCGCCGAAAACGTCCTCGTGCCGACGTTGGCTCCCTACCTGTTCTGATCTTCAGCAGCTCTCTCAGCGGCACTTTCATGAGCATCGTTGCAACAGGCGCACGCGATCACTTCATTACCGGAGGCTCTCCATCAGGGAAAGTTGGTTTTGGTGGCTGTGGCAATAACCCTTTCTTATGACTTGCAATACGCCGAGGGCCGTGCGCGAGGGCGTGTATCGGCCTGTCATGTACGCCTGCCCCTCCCAACCTGTCGGGAATCGGGGCTGCCGGCCCTCGGCTCAAATCCACGCGAACGCTCGTGTCCCAGCCGCGACGTTCGCTTCATTCTACAGCGGGCGCTGAGCGAACGTCGCGGGCGAGAGGACACGAGCAAACCATTGATTCTCGTGTGATTGAGATCGCGACGTCCGTCTCCGAACGCGCCGCAAGAATGAATCGGGCTTCGCGATCATCACACTCGTGTCCCATTCAGACAGGCGCTTCTCCTCGTCTAACACTCCAGAGCAAAAGTCTGATCCGTCAAGAACACGAACTCCACCATGACTGCATTTCAGCTTTTGCGACTGGCGTCTGGTAACGGAGCAAACTGCGAGGGGAAACCAAACGTCAGATGCGCTACACTAGTGTTCCGGCGCTGACATTTGATTCCCGTTGTAACGCGCTCCAGATCAAATGTCAGCGCCTAAGGAACACTAGCAAACCTATGATTCTAGTGTAGCTTTTTCATCTGGCGTTTGGTTTCGAGGCAGCCCCGAGTGGGGACCAAACGTCAGATGCGCTACACTCGC
>PERT01000025.1 GCA_002928955.1 Hyphomicrobium sp.
GAATCATAGGTTTGCTAGTGTTCCTTAGGCGCCGACATTTGATCTGGAGCGCGTTGCAACGGGAATCAAATGTCGGCGCCGGAACACTAGAAGTTTGTTTGTGGCCCGGTGGCACACATTGCATCCGGGCCGAAACCCGCGTGCTCGCTCAAATCCGCGACCGTCGGCTGGGTGCCCGATAGCGCGTTTTCTGGGTCCCACCCGATCTGCACCGTCTCGAAGCGTGTCGCCAGCGCATCGTAAAGGACGAGCCGCCCGGCTAGGCTCTCCCCGGCACCCGTGATCTCTTTCAGGATCTCCGTCGCCATCAGCGTGCCGACGACACCCACCACCGCGCCCAGAACTCCGACCTCAGAGCAATTCGGAACTGTGCCCGGCGGCGGCGGCTCGGGAAAGATGCAACGATAGCTCGGCCAGGGCGTGCCGTCGGGTCTGCGCGCGTGCGGCTTCAGGGTCGTGATATGCCCGTCGAACGGTCCTACCGCGCCGAATACCAGTGTTTTCTTCGCGAAATAGCAGGCGTCTGAGACGAGGTAGCGCGTGGCAAAATTGTCCGAGCCGTCCGTCACGATATCGTAGCGGGAGATCAGATCGAGCGCATTGCTCGCGTCGATGCGCGTGCCGTGCGTCTCCACTACGACATGCGGATTGAGCCGCGCCACCATCTCGCGGGCGCTGTCGACTTTGGACGCGCCCACGTGTGGCGTGTCATGCGCGACCTGGCGCTGGAGATTGTCGAGCGAGACGGTGTCGTCGTCGATGATACCGATAGTGCCGACGCCCGCCGCTGCCAGATAAAGGATCACCGGGGAGCCAAGTCCGCCCGCGCCGACCACCAGCACGCGGGCGGCCTTGAGACTTTGTTGGCCCTGCCCGCCGATCTCGCGCAGCACCAGGTGCCGCTTGTAACGCTGGATTTCTTCTGCCGTCAGCGCCATGGCCGGCCCCCCTCCCTGCTCGGGGACCGAGTATGGACCTGTCGATAGACCTGTCGTCTGATCGGATCGCTTGTCATCCTGGCATTTATTGCCGGTATCGATGGTTCGGCAAGCGCATACCGCACCGGCCGTCGATCATGGCCGCTGTCAATCCAGCGGACGAGTCGACGGGTACCCCTTAACACGAGCTCTCTCCCCATGAGTGACGGGGAGAGAGCAACAGCGTCAATCCCGCTCACTTCGCCAGATAATTCCGGTGCACGAATCCGCCGCCCAGCTTGCGGGCTTCGACATAGAGCGATTTTTCAGCGTCGCGGGTTTCCTGCCGCATGAGCTTGCCGATCAAGTGTTCGTCTGCCTTGCCCTTCTCCGCTGACGACAGGAACTCTTCGACCAGAACCGGACCCGGTGCTGCGGCGTCGGCACCTTGCTGCGTCTTTTCGCCGATGGCCTCGGTGACGCTCGCATTGAGCAGCTTCGGCCACATTTTCTGAAACAAGCCGTGCGACGGGTAGATATCGGCACTGTTGACTTTGCCGTTCACGGCGAACACCAACCCCACCACGTCGCCTTGATCCCTCGCCTTGTCCTGCAGCGCCTTGACGTAGCCCGCGCGCGCGTCCTTCAGCTTCTGGTTCTCGAGCGACAATTGCAGACTGGACGCCGACTCGGGCGCTGCAACAGACGCCGCGTTGAGGCCCGCCGCGAGCTTCCGTTGCGTCTTTGCGACCTCGTTCCAGACTTCCGTTTGCCGCGAGCCGGTATCTCGTCGTTCGCTGTCACCGGACGTCTGCCGCTGGTGGACGATGCCGCTGGTGTTCCGCTCTGTGTAGCTCGGGATGGCGGCCGTGCGCGCCGAGGGCCCGTCCCCAGCCGCTGCCTTGGTGGCAGGCCGTCTCATGGCGAGCTTGGCCTCGCGAGACGGCATTGTTTCGGTGGCGCTGGCGAAGGCCATCAAGTCTTCCTTGCCACGCGCAGCCCACCGGCCCTGCTCGACGCAGAACGAGGCGATTGGCACGCGGCCAGACTTCGGCGGCAGCAGCAGCGTGACTGTCAGCACGCGATCCTGCTTGCCGCCTTTCACGATGTCGCCGGCCTGGATGTACACCTCCTCGTCGCCGCTGTTTTCGATCGCGAGCGCGTTGACGGTGCCGGTTTCGAGCACTTTCACGCTGCCTGTCGCCATGGCTTCTGCGAGTGTCAGTGGCACCGCACCGGTCGCGCTCGGACCGTGAACGAAGTAGACCGCGAGGTTGTCGTGGACGTGCGGGCCAGAGACGCGGCGGGCGGGCGGGGCCTTGGCGGCATCGGGCGCGGTCTCGGCATTGGCGCCGGCCAGATGCCCGATCCCGAACGTCACCCACAAACCGAGGATGAAGGCCGCAGAGTGAAAAGATAACATGCGCATGACTAAAACTCCTATTCTGTGCAACAGGATAGGTATTCGTTTAGGCTGCCTTTGCGGCGTGACGTCGGACGATGCATGGCCGAAGCGCGCTCTGCCGGTGGCGGAACGGCGGCAACGTCTCCGTATAGAGGGATGGGGCCGAGGTCAGGCCGAACCTCGCCGTCACCATGAAGTGCGATGATCACTTCTTGAGCTTGAGGACGTCCGCGAGCACCAGTACGTCGCCGCCGAGCCAGCGATGACCTGGCGCCATGTCCGGCATCCCGGCCGGAATGCGATCCTTGAAGCGCGAGGCATAGAGCTGCAACCAACCTGCTCCCGGTCGGATCGGCCGATCCTGCCGTGTCATGGCCAGCCTGTCGAACACATCGGGATCCGCGAGCCCTCGCATGCACAGGGCCGCAAGCCTGTGCAGCGCCCCGTCACCGAGCGCGTACCAGTCCTCGCCCTTCGAGTACGCCAGTTCGGCCATGGCGATCAACGGCATGAGCGAGAACGCGTGGTACTGAAGCGCGCGCGATTTCCGGTCGAGCTCGGCCGGGAGCGCGCCATCAGCGCGAATGTCCGCCGAGGCATCGGTCATAATGCTCCGTGCCTCGGCCCAGCGGCGCGGGCTGTCGGTGGCGAGCGCTGTGGCCGCCAGCCCTAACCCCAACCAATACCAGTGGTTGTTCCGCTTGCGGGACGGATCATCGAAGAAGCTTCGGGCGCGGTCGGCAAAGCGCTCCAGCCACGGCTCGATCACCGCGCGCTGCTCGGCCTTCGCGAAGCTCCGCACCTTGAGATAGGTGAGCGCCACACCCGCGAGATCCCATTTGCGCTGATACTCGGCCTGCTTGCTGGTCACGTTTCCAAGCCAAGCGTCTTCGGATGCCCATGCCGCCAGCCACTCGACCGCGCACGCGGCGGCCTCGGCCTGAGCTTTCGGGGCCGTCCGGCGGAGCGATTTGTCGGCGTCCGCCGTCACGTGCCGTAAGAATGCGGCGAGCGGCCCGACGGCATTGCGATGTCTTTCGAGCGACTCCGGGTCGATGATCGTGCCGTCTCGATCGCTGTAGTATCTTGAAAGGTCGAGGTTCTTCACGGCCGCCGGCGGCTGCTCGCAGGCGTGAGCGGCGGTCACTGCGGCGACTGCCAAAAGCCCCGTGAGGCCGACCCTTGAAAGCCCGTGCTGCGCGCGCCCCAGCAATTCCATCACCTGACGGATCAAAGCACGCTCACAAGCCGGCGCAATATGATCTTGCGCTGCCGCCCGCCCCGATCTCAGCCGCCCCACCGTCACGCTGGCTTTGCGGCCGGCTCGAGGAACAGGTCGGACGTGAAGTAGCGTTCGGCCGACGACGGCGCGAAGGTGACGATGGTTTTGCCCGCCATCTCGTCGCGACCCGCGACCGTGAGGGCGGCGGCGAGGTTCGCGCCTGTCGAGATGCCGCCCGGAATGCCTTCCACGCGCGCCAGCATCCGCGACACCTCGAACGCCATTTCGCTCGGCACGGTGATTACCTCGTCGATGAGTTTGGTATCGAGAATATCCGGAACGAAGCCGGCGCCGATGCCCTGGATCTTGTGCGGGCCGCGCGGCTTTCCGGAGAGTACGGGGCTCGTCGATGGCTCCACGGCGAAAATCTTGAGGTTGGAATTGCGTGATTTCAAAACGCGGCCGACGCCCGTCAGCGTGCCGCCGGTGCCGACGCCGATAACCAGCGCATCAACCTTGCCGGCGGTATCGGTCCAGATTTCTTCCGCTGTCGTGCGTTCGTGGACTGCGGGATTGGCCGGGTTCACGAACTGCCCCGGCTCGATCGCATCCGGCGTACCGGCAACCAGCTCCTTCGCCTTCTCGATCGCGGCCGGCATGCCGCCGGGGCCGGGGGTCAACACCAATTCCGCACCGAGGTGAGAGAGGATCTTACGCCGCTCAATCGACATAGTCTCGGGCATGACCAAGATAAGCCGATAGCCGCGCGATGCCGCCACGAACGCGAGGCCGACACCGGTGTTGCCGGAAGTCGGCTCTATCAGCACCGTCTTGCCGGGCGTGATACGGCCCTGCGCCTCTAGCACGTCGATCATCGCAACGCCGATGCGGTCTTTGACCGACGACAACGGATTGAAGAACTCGAGTTTCATCAGGATGTCGGCTTTGGCGCTGGCCGCTGCCCTCACCTTTGCGAGTTTGACAAGCGGCGTATGCCCGATGGTCTCAGATATGTTCTCGTAGATCCGGCCACGGCCCCAACTCTTGGTGGCGTTCAGTGTTTTGATTTCCAGCGCTTTGTTCATGGCGTGTCCTTCCGGTTCTCGGGATCGGTGCCAGCAACGGACCAATTCCCGGGCCCTTCAATTTCCGATCCAACATATGCCGCACATGGCCGTGTTACAGCAAGTTGTTACCGGCCGCGGCCGCCGCTGCCGGAATGAAATTGGTCGCGGTCAGCGCACTCCGGATTTGACCGGCTTTGCGCGGCCTATCGGGCGCGACACAGGGTTCGCCGTCACGCCTTTTCGAGGTACGGCGTTCTTTTTTGCTGTTGGCGTCGCCTTCGCGGTCGCAGGCGCCGACTTCCCCGACACCGCATGGCGGCCGGTCGATCCGAACCCGCCCGCGCCGCGAACGGTCCCCGACAGTGCATGGACAACTTTCAGTCGTGCTTGCACGACGGGCTGAATCACCATCTGCGCGATCCGCTCGCCGCGCCGGATCTCGACCGGTTCCGAGCCCAGATTGACGAGGATCACCTGCACCTCGCCCCGGTAGTCCGCATCGATGGTGCCCGGGCTGTTGAGCACGGTCACGCCGTGCTTCAACGCGAGGCCGGACCGAGGCCGCACTTGTGCCTCGTGGCCCGCAGGCAACTCCAGCACTAGGCCGGTGGGAAGCAGTGCGCGCGTTCCCGGCAGCAGCAGCATGGGCGACGACTCCAAGAGCGCTGCCACCAGATCCATTCCGGCCGCGCCCGGGGTTTGATAGGCCGGCAGCGGCAGACCCTTGGCGTGGGGAAGCTGCAACAGGCGCACGGTCATGGGATTGCGGGTGGCGCGTTTCGAGGCCTTTGGCGTTGCGGAACGCGTGGTCATCACTCTGCCGCGGCCCCGATCTGCGCCATATGCTCGGCGACACGACGCATCAGCGCGTCCGCCACGTCTGCCTTCGACATTTCCGGCCAGCTCTCCATGGTCTTTGAAGACACCAGGTGGATGGTGTTGCGGTCGCCCCCCATCACTTCGGTCGCCGGCGACACGTCATTCGCGACGATCCAGTCGCAGCCCTTTGCCTTGCGCTTCTTTTTGGCGTGCTCGATGACGTGCTCGGTCTCTGCGGCAAACCCGATCACGAGCGACGGCCGAGCCCTGCGGTGGTGGGCGACAGTGCGCAGGATGTCTGCGTTCTCGACGAGCGCGAGTTCAGGAACCCGGCTCGCCGCTGTCTTCTTGATTTTTTCCCTACCCGCATTCGCGACCCGCCAATCGGCCACGGCAGCGGCGAAGATTGCGATGTCGACGGGCAATGTGGCTTCCACGGCCGCCATCATCTCGGCGGCGGTTTCGACATGCACGACGCGGCAATCCGCCGGATCAGGCAGCGTCACAGGGCCAGAGATCAGCGTCACCCGCGCACCGAGTTTTGCCGCTGCAGCAGCGATGGCATGTCCTTGCTTGCCCGACGAGCGGTTGGCGATGTAGCGCACGGGGTCGATCGGCTCATGGGTCGGGCCGCTGGTGACCACTACGTGGCGGCCGGCCAATGGCGCGTCAGCAAAGTCTGGGACAACGCGCAATCCCCGCGTGGTCTGCCGGCCATCGGCGGCCTCGCCCATCAGCCGTTCGGCCGCGGCGAGAATGTCCAGCGGTTCGGCCATGCGGCCCGGTCCCGCCTCGCCGCGCTCCGCCATCTCGCCCGAGCTCGGCCCGATGAACTGAATTCCGTCGGCATCGAGTGTGGCCACGTTTCTCTTCGTCGCCGGATGCAGCCACATGCGCGGGTTCATGGCTGGCGCGACGAGAACCGGCTTGTCGGTGGCCATCAGCACGGCAGTCGCAAGATCGTTGGCGTGTCCGCCAGCCATCTTGGCCAAAAGATCGGCGGTCGCCGGTGCCACCACGATCAGATCGGCTTCGCGCGAAAGCCGGATATGTCCGATCTCGCGCTCGTCGTTCAGATCGAACAAGTCCGAGTAGACATTATCGTTGGTCAGTGCGCCGAACGACAACGGCGTAACGAACTCGGTCGCCGCCCTGGTCATCACCGCGCGGACAGCGATCCCGCGCTCGCGCGCGCGGCGGACGAAATCGAGGCACTTGTAGGCAGCGATACCGCCGCCGATAATGAGGAGGATGCGTTTGCTCACGGCCGCTTCATTTCAAAGAGATCGGTCCAGGATATTACCACCAATACTGGTCGAATAGGGTTAAGCCGAACCCGCCAGAAGTCGGGCGCAACGGCCACCGGCGGCCTCGGTTCGGCACAGTCGTGCCACATAAGCTCGACTATACTGTTCCACGGGCCGCTCGGAACGAGCCTGAAGGAGAAAATTAACCGTGAATCGCTTAGCTCAGCTCCTCTTTGCGGTTGCGTCGGTTGCCACGCTTGCAGCGGCGGTGCCACTTGTCATGGCGGCGTCCAACGAAAGCCGGGCGAACTGCTTCAGCGACGATGGCGAGCGGCGGATCAGCGGCTGCACCGATGTTTTGGCGACGCCTGACCTCGCGCCGGACGAAGCGGCGGTCGCCTATGCCATGCGGGCGCTCGCCTATTCACTGAAGGGAAGCTACGCTGAGGCGTTACTTGATTACGACGAAGCCATTCGTCGCAATCCGGATTTCTCGATCGCTCTCAACAACCGGGCCTGGGCGCTGTTCCGCTCGGGGCGCGCTGGCGAAGGCCTGGCAGACGTCGAGCGAGCGCTCGGACTGTCGCCCGGAAGCCCCCATGCGCTCGATACCCGTGCTCATATCCGGCAAGAGATGGGAGAAACGCAGCTCGCCATCGCCGACTACGAACTCGCCATGCGCTTTGGCGGGGAGCGCATGATCAAGCTCTATCAGTGCGGCCTCCAGGCGAACGGACTCTACAACGGTGATCTGAACGGCCTTTACACCCAATCCCTTCGCAGGGCGCTTGAGACCTGTGTCTCGACGCGCGGTTGTGACCCGTTGCCGCCCGACGAGGAATGCCGGAAAGTGACGTCCTGACTTTGAAAAATTCGCTTCACGACTTCCTGAGGTTCTCGATGTTTCTTCGTCATCCATCCGCGTTGATTGCCGGTCTCGTTGGAGTTCTCGGTATTGGCGCGGCAATAGCACTTGCCCCGCCGGTATCTGCCCATGAAGCGAGCTCCAAAGGCGTGACGGTGGTCCACCCGTGGGCGCGGGCGACGCCGAAGGGTGCAGCGGTGGGTGCGGCATACCTTGAAATCAAGACCGACGAAAAAACCTCTGATCGGCTGATTGGCGCTAAATCGGCCGTAGCGGGCAAGGTCGAGATCCACACCCACATCCACGAGGGTGACGTGATGAAAATGCGCCGCATCGACGGCGTCGACATCAAGGCGGGCGCCTCGCATGTGCTCAGGCCATCGGGCGATCATGTCATGTTGATGGATCTGAAGCAGCCGCTGAAGGAGGGCGATCTCCTGAAGCTGACGCTCATCTTCGAGAAGGCGGGCGAGATCGAGGTTGACGCTACCATTGAGCCGATCGGCGCCAAGGGCCCCCACGGGTTGGACCATCAGCCTGGCCATGAGGGCTCAGATCACTCCAAGATGGACCACGGCAAGCACAAGGGTAGCGCAGGCGATCACGACGCCAAGGGTAGCGCCAGCGGTCACGGCTCCAAAGCCAAGCCTTAGACGCGCAAAAGCCTTGACGAGTTCTTTATCCGCAGTGCTTTGACGCGCGTGATGATGCCGCTCACTCAGGTGCGACGGCCGTGCGGCCAAGCGTGGAAGAGCGGCCTGTCTCCGATGGCGCAAAAAAAGGGCAGGTGACCATCGTGCTGCAGCCAGGGCACGAACATGATCCTTTCGGGGGAGGTCCAAAGGAGCCATGAGGGTGCGGTGGTGCCCATGCACCTTGCGAACGAGCATTGCCCAAAATGCAGTCGATTCGTCGATCGTCCCGTCGGCGGTGTGCAAAACCCCAAGTGCCGCAAAAGATTTCTCGCAGTTGCGAACCTACTTTTTGGACGCGTCTCACGAATTCTTGACACCTTGTGACAACTCATACATTTTGCCGCTCACTTTGACGAAGGGCCTTCGGTTTAACGCCGAAACATTCCAGAAAAATGGTCCAGGTCTGGGGAAGGAACGGGCGGGATGGTGCGGCCAGCACCATCCCGTTTTTGCGTCAGGCGGCGCACACGCTCGTGGAGCTATCGGACGGAAAGGACAGCATCACTCTGACACAACAGCCGCGTGCAGCCGAACTCGGCAGCGCACGGCCTCCGTCACGGTGACCGGGCGCCTGACCACTCCATCCTGCCGATGCCTCGATGCCGCCAGCGGGTGTTCTTCACAGCCGCCCCTCGCCGACGAGCGCGACGATCGCCGCGACCTTTGAGACAGCGTCCTTGAGAGCCGCCTTCTCGGATTTGCCGAGGCGAGCGGTGGCCACGCGCGGCGACAGCGGCACGCCCTGTTCGCCGTCGATGAGCTGTTGATCGAGCATGGCGCCCAGGATGCGTTGGTGGGCATTCAGCACGTCCTCGACGTCGCGTTCTGAAGCGCCACCCTTCGCCAGAACCGCGTTGAGGCGCTCCGGCGTCTGGCGCGCACGGACGTCGTGCTTGATGGCCAACACGCGTGCGCCGGTGAAGATCGGCATGATGCCGTTGAATTTCAGGTCCACGCGCCCTTTTTCGTCCAGTTTGAAGCCGCCGAACAGCGTGAATGGCGGTTGCCAGCGCCGCGCCATTTCGCTCAGCAGGTTGATGAATTCAGGCGACCTGTGGCCCACCTCGAATGCATAGGACCAGATGCTCTCGCCAAGCGCGAGGTCGCCGTGCACAGGAATACAGTCGTAGAAGATATCGACGTTGAGCAGGTCCTCCGGCCGGTGCCGCCGCACCCAGCCGCGGATGGTCTCGCGCCAGTGCGCGGTGTTCATCCGCCACTTGGCATTCTTGGCCATGATCCCGCCTTTGCAGTACGGCACGCCGACCGCATCGAGGATATCGGCGATGTGGGTGCCGAGTTCCTCGAACCATTGGTCTTCTGCTCCTCCAGGCTCGCCTGTTTCGAATACGATCGCGTTGTCCTGGTCGGCGGCCAGCAGGCTCTCGCCGCGCCCTGCCGAGCCGAGCACGAGCACCGCATAGGGTACGGGTGGCGTCCCGCGGCCCGCCTCCGCCATGCGTGCTTCGCCGAGTTGCGCCGCGCGCCGCGTCAACACCTGGATCTCGGAGCTGATGATGGCCGCGACTGTGCGCGGGTCGATGCTGTCCTCGACCAGCGTCTTGGCCATGGCCGGCAGCCGTGACCATGCCGCGCCCAACCGGGCCACATCCGGGGCATGGTCGATCTCGTCGCCCAGCATGATGGCGGTGGCTGCGCGATGCCTGAGCAGGTTGCGCGTGGTGATCGCCCCGACGATGGCGCCGCCCGGGTCGCGGACGCCGAGGTGGCGCAGGCCTAGTCTGTCCATCCGCCCGATGGCGCGGTAGACGAACGCCTTCGACGATACCGTCTGCAGCGGTGCGCTCATGATCGAGGCGACAGGAACGTCAAACCCGGCCGCGCCCTTGCCGTGGATGACGCGGAGCACGTCGCGCTCCGTGACGATGCCAGCGACGATTGCGCCATCTGTAACGTAGACCGAGCTGACGCCGCGCGTAACCAGCAGGTCAATAGCCTCCGACAGCATCGACGTGCCTGCGAGAGTGACCGGCGGCGAGGTCATGACGTCCTCCACCCGGTGCCGGAATGGAAAGCTGTCCATGCGGGCGAGCGGACGCGTCGCCTCGACGCCGACCGGACCGGCAACCTCGGCCATCATGCCGCCTGCCGAACGGGCCTCCTGTTCGGCGAGTTGACGCGTCGCCGCTTCGGCCTCGGCCAGCGTGCGCACGCTCTTTGTTCTCAGCAATGGCAGCAGTGCGATGAAAATCCGGGCCGTCGCCTCGGCGTCGCCTATCGCCGTGTGGCGGCCGCGCACCTCTATGCCGAGCCAGCTTGCCAGCCGCGACAGCTCGTAATCGGCGAGTGTTGGCGCCGCGATCCGCGCGAGACTTCGGATATCGAGTGTCCGCCGCGGCCGCCACACCGCGCCTGCGATCTCCACCTCCCGCTTGAGCATGGCTTGATCAAACGCGATTGTATGACCAACAATGATGGAGCGGCCGATGAAGGCTTCGAGCTCGGGCCAGATGACATCGAACCGCGGCTGGCCGCGCACCTCGGCATCGCCGAGCCCGTGTATCGCGGTGGTCGCGGGCGGCACGGGCACGCCGGGGTCGATGAGAGTTTCAAAGCGCTGAGCGCCTTCGATGCGGCTGCCGGTGATGCGCAGCGCGCCGATCTGGATGATGCGTGCCGAACGGGCATCGAGCCCGGTGGTCTCGGTATCGAGGACGACCGCGTCGAGGGCCACCAGGGGCGTCGAATGCATCGCGGTGGTCATCGTGAGCTCCCCGTCGCTCTAGAGTTCGTGCGCTCGCTGATAGGAAACATGGCCAAGCTCGACCGACCTTGCGTGGCGTCAAACGGTATGTGGCGCAGGAGCAAGCAGTAAATGTTGCGCCGCAAAAAAATCCGAGAAAACCCGCAGGCTTATACTGCGGCCGCGAATACCATGCCTGCGTCGAAAGTTTGACTATCGCTGCACTTAACGACTGATTAGCATGCAAGCTTGGGGAGACTCGTATGCGTGCCTTGCATGACTTTTTGCTGTCGCGCACAACAATCAATGGACCCCATTCGACTGCACGTTTGCACGTCATTGGCATGGGAGAGACGACCTGATGCAGATTAACGCCGAGAGACACTGGTCACGTACCAGTGGGCTCATGTGGATCATGATGATCCTCTGGGCATTCTTCAGTTTCTTCGTCCACTTCTTCGTGGACACGTTGAATACAATCAAGATCATGGGCTTCCCGCTTGGCTTCTACATGGCTTCGCAGGGGTCGCTGGTAGCGTTCGTGGTGATGCTGTTCACCTTCTCGTCACGGCAAGAGGCCATCGATCGCCAAGAAGGCGTGGCTGAGGAATAAGGGGAAAAACATGGCAACTGAAACAAAAGCAGGGGGCGGTAGCTTCCTCGATAACCTCGGCAAGATCTACGCCCTTTATACTGGCGGGTTCTTTGCATTCGTCATCATCCTCGGCATCCTCGAACAGTTGGGCGTGCCGAACAAGTGGATCGGCTACGGCTTCGTGTTCCTGACGATCGCCGTCTACGCCGTGATCGGTATTCTGTCGCGCACCACTGACGTCGGCGAATACTACGTCGCCGGCCGCTCGGTGCCATCGGTCTACAACGGCATGGCAACGGGCGCCGACTGGATGTCGGGTGCCTCGTTCGTCGGCATGGCCGGCACGCTCATGCTGCTCGGATACGACGGGCTCGCGTTCGTGCTCGGTTGGACCGGCGGTTACGTGCTTGTGGCGGTGCTGATTGCGCCGTTCCTGCGCAAGTTCGGCGCCTACACGGTTCCGGACTTCTTCGCCGCTCGCTACGGCGGTGGCTTTGCGCGCTTCCTTGCCGTGCTCGTGCTGATCTCGTGCTCGTTCACCTACGTCGTCGCGCAGATCTACGCTTGCGGTCTGATCGCCTCGCGCTTCCTCGACATCGACTTCACAATTGCGGTCTACGCCGGCCTCGCCGGCATTCTGATGTGTTCGATGCTCGGCGGCATGAAGGCCGTCACGTGGACGCAGGTGGCACAGTATATCGTGCTCATCGTCGCCTACCTGACGCCGGTGATCATCCTGTCGGCCAAGAAGTATGGCATCCCGATCCCGCAGCTCACCTATGGTCAAGCGATCGCCGAGATCACCAACCTCGAGAGCAGCATGATCTCCAAGGGATTGGCTGACGCCAAAACCTTGAAGCCGCACATCAAGCCGTTCACAACCTACGACCCGCTGAACTTCTTCGCGCTGATCTTCTGCTTGATGGTCGGCACGGCGTCGCTTCCGCACATTCTGATGCGTTACTTCACGACGCCGACGATCCGCGAAGCCCGCAGTTCGGTGGCGTGGTCGCTGTTCTTTATCTTCCTGCTCTACTTCACGGCGCCTGCCTATGCCGCCTTCTCGAAGCTCGAGGTGTTCACCCTGATCGAAAAGGGCACCAAGCTGACAGATTTGCCGGCCTGGATGTACACCTACGGTAAGCTCGGCCTCGTCAAGGTGTGCAATGTCGACGTGAAGGTCGTTCAGGATATTGTCGCAGCTTGCGGCAAGATCGCCAACCACCCAGGCCTGCTGCGTTGGCAGGATCTGAACATCAACACGGACGTGATCGTGCTCTCGACTCCCGAGATCGCGGGCATGCCCTACGTCATCGCCGGTCTGGTCGCCGCCGGTGGTCTTGCTGCCGCCATGTCGACGGCAGACGGCCTCCTGCTCGCCATCGCCAATGCGCTTTCGCACGACATCTACTTCAAGATGGTCAACCCGAACGCGCCGTCGGCGACACGTCTCATCGTCTCGCGCATCCTGCTCGTCTTGGTCGCTATCGCGGCGGCCTACGTGGCGTCCACAAAACCAGCTGACATCTTGTCGATGGTGGCCTGGGCGTTCTCGCTGGCGGCTGCGGGTATATTCCCGGCCCTCGTGCTCGGTGTCTGGTGGAAGCGGGCGAACACGCCGGGCGCGCTGATCGGCATGATCTTCGGCTTTGGCGTCTGCATGTACTACCTCGTGGGAACCCGCTACTTCGCGGTCTCGTTCCACGAAATGTGGAGCTGGCTGGGTACGGCTACGCCTGCGGCAACGGCAAAGTTCGCCGAGCTCAAGGCGGCCTGGGTCGCAGCCGCTCCGGGCGCTGCCAAGGACGCGGCATTCCTCGCGCTCGACAAGCATGCCCAGACCATCGCCAGCTGGTGGGGTGTTCGCAACATCTCGGCTGCACTGTTCGGTCTGCCGGTCGGCTTCCTGACGATCTTCATCGTCTCGCTGCTGACACCGGCTCCGAGCAAGGCGGTCATGGACATGGTCGACGCGACGCGGCTGCCGTCCGGCGATTTGATCATGCAGGAAAAGGGCGCGATGGTCGGCGGCCACTAAGTCCGCCATCTGGCCGTGTGCAAAATAAGCGAGGGCGGAGCCTAGGCTCCGCCCTCTTTTCATGAGAGAAGCAGTTCCGGGGAACGGTCCCTCTCCCAGTCCTTGCAGGGAGTGCATCAGGGGCAGCCACTCATTCCAGTGCGGAGGTTGCCCTTCGCCCCGACCCTGACCCGACCCTGCGCCCCATCGCGAAGCGTGATGGAGAACAGGGGGCTTATAGATCCCGCGCGACCTCCGTCCGGCAACCACAGGCGACCATGTCAGCATCCGACAGCTTCATCGAGTACTGGTGGTTTCATCTGCCGAACCTTTTGATGGCGGCGATGATCTACAGTTTGATCGGCCGTTATGTACTTGAGCTTTTTTTCGCCAAGGGCAATCAGGACGCCGTGATCCTGAACGTGTTCCGGTCCATCACGGACCCCGTCGTCAAGCTGGTCCGATGGGTCACCCCGGCCGTGGTCCCGGGGGGCGTGGTCGTCGTGTTCGCCGTGTTGTGGCTGTTCGCGCTCCGCATGTTCTGGTTCGTGACCGCGGTCGTTCTTGGCATGCGCATCGGCGCGGGAGGCTAGGTCATGCAGCACGATCTGGACGGCCGCGAACTCGCTATGAAGCGCGACGTGCTGCTGGTCGCTACGGCCGGCCTGTCGCTGGTCAATGGCATGCACTTCTCACCATGGTTCGATCCGGTGGCCATCCTCATGAAGCCATTCATCGCAGGAACGATGTTTTCGACGCCGCTGGTCTTCCTCTACATCGTGTCGATCTTCATCTCGGCGATGACACTGATTATCGCCGGGGTGCCTGCGGCCCTCTATGAGCGTTTTACCGGCCAGACTGAAACCAACGCCAACTCGCTCTACATCTGGTTCGTGTCCACGCTGTTGATCTCGGCTTACGCGCTCAAGGCCGCCGCCAGCGGTTGAGGCCGTCGTCAGCGCACACGTTGTGGGTTGCGGAGGGGTTGATCGCCGCCAGTTCAATAGATCGAGAGCTGGTTGCTTGGGCGCTTGCCAGCCGCGGTTTGGCGGACCAATCTCGGGTCCTTGAGAGTTGCGCGCGGCGTTGAGCCGTGCAGCCCCCGCTTGGAGAGCGCATGTTCGAGAGGATCGAAGACTTGGCGCATTTGTCGGTCGCTCGCGGATGCGGCTTCGCCGGACTAGGCGTGGTCACGTTCATGGTCGGGCTTGCCGATAACATGGAATTGTCGCTGCGTAGCGGCGGACTGTTCACGATGATCCTCTGCCTCGTGTTGCTGTTGAAGGCATGGAAAGCCCACAGCAAGCCCTACAAGAGCACCGAGTTGTGGCTGCTGATCCCGAAGGCCGACCGGCCGTCCGCCGCCATCGCGCAGGACATGATCTCACGCTGTCTGCGTGAGGCGTACTATTACTTCGCGCTGCACTCGGCTGTGCTCGCGGCGGGCATGCTCGCGGTTTCAGTGCTGATCGGGCTTTTCCCGCCGATTCGCGGCGCGTGACCGTATGTTGGCATTGCACGGGCCCGGGCTCGTAAACGTCGTCTCAATGCCTCGGCCTTAAGCTTCCTGGCTTCGAAAGCAGAATGCGGCACGATCTTGGTTCGCTTGCCCCACGCCGCCCCGAGTAGTCATGGCTCGCTCATCGCCCTACGATCTGGTCGTCATCGGCGGTGGCATCAACGGCTGCGGCATCGCCGCCGACGCGGCCGGTCGCGGTCTGTCGGTGTTTCTGGCCGAGCAGGGCGATCTCGCAGGGGCGACGTCGTCGGCGAGTTCCAAGCTCATTCACGGCGGCCTCCGCTACCTTGAGCACTACGAATTCCGTCTGGTGCGGGAATCTCTCAGGGAGCGCGAGGTGTTGCTGGCCATGGCGCCGCACATCGTCTGGCCGCTGCGTTTTCTGCTTCCCCATGACTCCGGCCAGCGTCCCGCGTGGATGGTTCGCGCAGGACTCTTCATTTACGACCATCTTGCCCGCCGCCAACGCATCGGCGGGTCCCGGTCAGTGCGGTTGAGCAATGAGCCGTCGGCACGCGCCTTGCGGACGGAGTTCGACCGCGGGTTCAGCTATTGGGATTGCTGGGTCGATGACGCGCGGCTGGTGGTGCTGAACGCACGCGTTGCGGCGAACCGCGGCGCCGTCATCTCTCCGCGGACGCCCGTAACAGCTCTGCGCAGGGAAGCTGGCTTGTGGCGTGTCACTCTCGGAGGCAAAACAGGTCCACGCGAAATAGCGGCGCGGGCGGTGGTCAACGCCGCCGGCCCTTGGGCCGAGGGTGTCGGCCGGCTGGCGGGAGCTGGTGGCAACTCCGCGCCGATGCCGCGGGTGCGGCTGGTCAAGGGGAGTCACATCGTCGTGCCGCGGTTGCCCGGCGCCAGCGACGCGTTCCTGTTCCAAAGTCCCGACGGCCGGGTGGTGTTCGCGCTGCCGTTCGAGGAGCGGTTTACCATGATCGGCACCACGGATGTGCCGTGCGCGGACGCAAGCCTTCATGTCACGGCGAGCGATAATGAGGCGCAATACCTGCTCGACGTCGCAAATCGTTTTTTGAAGAACCCACTCGTCGCGGACGACATTGTGTGGCGTTTCGCGGGCGTGCGGCCCTTGGACGACCCCCACGAAGACCTGGATCCCGCTGAGGTAACCCGCGACTACCGGTTGGTACTCGATGGTGACGCGCGTGGTTTCGATGGCGTTACGGAAGCGGAGCCGCCAATCCTTCATGTCATTGGCGGCAAGATCACCACCTACCGCAAGCTGGCGGAGGCGGCGTTGGCGAAGCTCGCCCCATTTTTTCCTGGCGCTCGCCCCGCTTGGACGGCTGGCACCCGGCTGCCTGGGGGAAACTTCGACGCGTCATCGCTCGAAGAATATTCCGGGTCAATGGCTGCCCGCTGGCCGGGTATAACACCCGCTTTGGTCGCAACACTGGTCCGCCGGCATGGGGCTTTGGTTGCGGATATCCTGGGCGACGCCAAGGGCCTGGCCGACCTGGGCACTGATTTCGGAGGCGGGCTCTATGCCCGCGAAGTCGCCTATCTCAAGGCCAACGAGTGGGCCCGCCATTCTGACGACGTGCTCTGGCGTCGGACCCGAACCGGCCTCCACATGACCAAGGCGCAGCGCGAAATGGCTGCCGAGCGGATGTCATTGCTGCTGTAGTGGTCGTCAAGTCTGGGCTTCGTCAGTCGCTCAACAAGCGAATTCAGGGGGTGGCCAGGGCCAAGTCGCGAGCCGGGTCCGAAACCAGGCAGTCCGGTTCATGTATTCGATCGCAAGAACGTGCTCAGCGATTATGTAGGAACAATAGTTAAAACAGATAGTTAACGAGTTTGAATCAGGCGAGGCAGATCTCTAGACATAACCACCGCATCGGCAATTCTAAGAAAGAGCACGCGATACTTGAGCGAGATTGTTGATTAAAATCAGGCACAAGTATTCATGCTGCGATGCAACCAACGAATGCTTTATGGTTAACCAAAGGTCCTAAAAGTTGGGGATTTAACGATTTCTTAATGTAGCTCTCCCGCGTTCCGCAGGGGTGTTCCACGCCGAAGCAGTCCAGTCACACGCTGCACTGTCCTGCCGAATTCATCGCACGGGGCGACGGAACCAAGTGTCAGGGGAGTTTCTCAAATGTATACGCGCGTAAAACAGATCTCATTCGCCGCCATGCAGCGCTGTTTCGGTCTGTGCGGGTTTTTGGCCGCCGCAACTATCGCCATGAGTTTCGTCATCGTCGGCTCCACGACCGCCACCGCCCAGAGCGCGTACACACCAACCTATGCCGGCAACACGAGTTACGACTCTGAACCAGCCAAAGTTTCGAACATCTATCCGCAAAAGAAGACATACACATCGAGCGGGACCAAAAAGTCGTCAGGTGGTGACAAGGTCGCGGCGCTGGGCAAGGGGGACTACGGCTACACGCCGAAAAAGCCCAGCATCACCGGCGGCAGCGTGAAATGGGTGGCCTCGAGCGGGTGCCTCGACGGCAGTCTCAAGAGCGTGATCTATCAAGTGGCGGCGAACTTCGGCCCAGTCACCGTCTCGTCCACCTGCCGCAGCAAGTCGCGCAACGCCAGCGTCGGCGGCGCGCCCAGGTCGAAGCATTTGACCGGAGATGCCGCCGACTTCCGCGTGCATGGCAATGTCTCGGCGACTTACGCGTTCTTGAAGGGCAATGGTTCTGTCGGCGGGTTGAAGCACTACGGAGGCGGCCTGTTCCACATCGACAACGGTGACCGCCGTTCGTGGTAAGTGCCTCTTGAGCCCCGCTGTGTCCTCTCGGACTGACGTCGACCAACTTGAACGCAGGTCGAAAGTCGAAGGTCAGATGGTGATGACGATCGCCGTCATCCTGGCCGGCGGGTGCTTGTCGTTGGAGTGATGGGTGCCTCTGCAGGTGGCGAGGAGCTTGGTGCTGCCGATTTGCTCGGACGCGTTGAATATCGGATGTAAGGCTCGGCCCAAGGGCCGCGCAGCTTGAGAACCTCGGTTGGCGGGGACGGCCGGTCGTCGGCGACAACGACCAGAGTGACCGGCTGTTTCCGGATGCTGAATTCGCCGTCGAACGATCGGCTGGAGAGATCGACATCGCCCGCGGCCGTAAACAATCTCGTGCTATCGGAAGCTTTGAACGACTCGACGAGAAGCTTACCGCCTTGAACACCAAACTTGGCGGCAAACTGATCGACACGCGTCTGTCCCCGTGCCGGCGATCCCCAACCTTTTGCTTCGGGATCGTTCGATCGCTGGGCTGCCGCGGCAAGCTGCACCACGTCGATCCCGAGCAATCCGCCGTCAGGCAGCTCGATTCCGACGCGCCCGGTAAGGCCGCGAGCCAATTGATCGACCGTCGACGCGGAACCCGTCAGATCAAAAATCAGGTTCGCGCGCCCCGCCAAAGCTGCATGGCCGAAAGCCTTGTTGGCTGCTTTGGCCGCGTCGAACCCTTCGATCTTGCCCCGAATCACATAACGCGGCTGCGCCGCTGTCATGTCCACGCTCAGCTGTCCGCGCGCACTTCCTTCGTTCATCAACTCCAACTCGCCGACGTCGGCGAGCATCTTGTGACCCTTCACCGAAAGTGAAACCGCGCTCTTGCCGAACGACCAAGGACCCGCCGTCAGGCGCTCTGAAGATATCCGGACGTCGGCATCGATCTTGGTCAGCATCGGCAGCGCGAGGCTTCTGCTGCCTCCCCCGAGACTCAACCAGCCACCGCTGAAAACGCCCCTGTTCTCAGCGCTGGCAAGTTCCATGTAAGGGGTGAGATCCAGTCGCTTGAGTGCCAGCGTGCCGTCTATTTCTGGCCGGTCCATATCCCAAGAAAACGCGAGCGTGCCCGTCGCCTCGTTCCCATCCAAATGGAACGACGCATCTTGGAAGACCACCGTTCGGTCCGTCCAATGCATCCGGCCCTTGGCCTTGAAAAGGCCCAATCCACGTCCGACGGGCCATGCCGAGCCCAGCCACGCAGCGGCTTGGACGAGCCGCCCGGACTGCACCTCGGCCATAGGCGCAACCACCTCGAGCTTGTCGCCGAGCAGGAGCCGCGCGTCGGAGATATTCGCGTCGACCAAACCACCCTTCAGCGTCGCCTTGAGCGGCAATTGCACGACATCTCTTCTGTCGCTGACGAGCCCAAGCGTTGCATCAAGGGCTAGCTGGCGGCCCGCAAGGTCGAACGAGCCCACCGCGGTGAGTGACGCGTTTTTCCGGTTGGAAACATCAAGCCGGACATCGCTCAACACGTCGGACGTCTGGTCACCACGCTTGAGAACGATAACGCAATTGCGAAGGCTGACGCTTTCAAAACTCAAATTGGCGAGCGCCGAAAGCAGCGGCGCAGCCAGTGCGTCCGCACCTGCTTGCAAGCCTTTACCGACGGTGCCGCGATCCAAGTCGAGCCAAATCGTCGCGTCGTCAAGCGTGATGCGTGCGGACCCGCTCGCCAAAATCGCTGCAGCCGCTTCGCCAGACCTTGGCCGCCCGAACTTGTCGGCGGCCATCGACAGCGTGCCGCTTTGCAGCGTGAGTTCAGGGGCAGCAAGTAGGCGAACGGGTGAGGCAATGACAAACGTATCACGAGAGGCAGCCTGAACGCTTGCGGTCTGCAAGGTGAGCGACTGGGGTCGCCCGCCAACCAGGATCGGAACGCTCAATCCCAGCATGATGAAGGCCAGCACGGCTAGTGCGACGATCGCCACGCGCGGACTTGGTTTTCTATCCGTCATCCCGTCACTAGATCCCGCAACAAGTTCTCGATCTCGACGTTGAGCGTCGACAGGCAAACACGCAATACACAAGTCCACCATGGCACAGCGGTATTCTGTTCATGTCGCGGTCGCGCCATGGACTTGGTTTAAAGAGCGGCTCCGTGCGCGGCAAGGGATGTTTCAGTCGTAAGGTTGTCATGTTCTGCGCAACGGCGCGTCCCGACTTATAGTCCAGAGTTCAAATGAGAGCGACTGATTGACGACTGTTCTACACAACTTCGACGCGAACGAGGACGGCTGTAGCGGCTCATGGATAATCTGTGTTTGGCAGGTGGCCGCCAATAGGGTTAGCGCTCGCCCTACCGCATTGGCACCTGACGGTATGCTCGACAATGCGAACAAGGCCGGCTCCGTTCGCCGCCTTCGTTCAGGCGGATGCGTCACTCGAACGAAGCACTCCGCCACCTCTGCTCTTGCACGAGAGGCTGCGTCTGGGGCACGTTGTCGGCCTGCTCGGCCGCGGTCCGCACCGGTGCCGGCGAAACGAGTGCGTTATAAGAGTCAGTGAACGTGAGGCAGCCCTTTGTCATAGGCGGTGTCAGCATCGCGGCGGGCGAACGGCGGCTCGTCGATTTGCCGGTGTCCAAACTTTCCAATCATACCCCGGTCACGCTGCCAGTTCATGTGCTGCACGGCCCTCGGCCCGGACCGACGATGTTCCTGACCGCAGCCGTTCACGGCGATGAGCTCAATGGGGTCGAAATCATCCGCCGGGTTTTGCGGACGCTGCAGCCAGGAAACGTCTCGGGCACGCTTCTTGCCGTCCCGGTGGTCAACGCCTACGGTTTCATCGGCCGGTCGCGTTACCTGCCTGACAGACGTGACCTCAACCGGTCGTTTCCAGGCTCGCCCAACGGCTCGCTGGCGGCTCGCTTGGCCCATATTCTGCTGACGGAAGTGGTCAAGCGCGCGCAGATCGGCATCGATCTCCACACCGCTGCCATCCACCGCGTGAACCTGCCGCAGATCCGCTGTGAGTACTCCCGCCGTGCGCGTTCCAAACAATTGTCGAAAGCGTTCGGCACGCAAGTCATCTTGAACAGCCCCGAGCGGCCGGGTTCGTTGCGTAAGGCGGCGCGCGAAATGGGCGTCGATGTCCTGGTCTACGAGGGTGGGGAGGGCTTGCGGTTCGATGAGTTCGCAATCACGGCGGCGGTCGATGGTATTGCGGGCGTGATGCTCGAAATCGGCATGCTGGAGCTGCCTGAAGGTGTCGACATCACGACCAGCCAAACCCTCAGGCGTGAACCGATGTTCGCCAATGCGTCGAAGTGGATCCGCGCGCCTGAAGCCGGCGTGCTCCGAACGTCCAAGCGCATCGGCGACGCGATCTCGGAAGACGAGCTCATCGGCGTCATCTCAAACCCCTACGAGGACAACGACGTCGAGATCCGCTCGCCGCGCCGCGGCCTGATCATCGGCCGCACCACATTGCCGATCGTCAACATGGGGGATGCGCTGTTCCACGTGGCCTGGTCGGAAGAGATCCATCGCGCCAAGCCCGCCTCGCGCGGCTCTCTGCAAGAGCCTTCAGCCGAACCTCTGATGGACGAGGACGAGATCATATGAACGCTGACGGCAGCCGATCAGTGCGTGCCCCCGCCGGCGCGGCCACCGGCAACTGCCTTGTGCAGCAGCAAGACCGGCACGAGACCGGCCGCGACGATGGTGAGCGCTCCCAAGGCCGCCTGCTCGAATTGCTCGAGTGCGGCAAAGCCATAGATATGGGTGGCCAACGTCTCGAAATTGAACGGTCTCAGCAGCAGCGTTGCCGGCAACTCCTTCATGGCGTCGACGAACACCAGAAGGGCTGCGGCACCGAGTGCAGGCAGCAGGATCGGGATGTGGACGCGGACCAGGGTCGAGACGGCCGTTTCGCCAAGCGCACGCGCTGCGGCGTCGAGGTTGGGCGAGATCCGCTCAAGCCCTGCTTCCACTGAGCCCAAGGCGACGGCAATGAACCGCGTGACCATGGCCAGCGTCAGCGCGAATACCGTGCCCGATAGCATCAACCCGGACGACATGCCGATTGAGCTGCGGAGCACGGCGTCGACGGCATTGTCCAGGGCCGCGAGCGGCACAAGTAGTCCGAGCGCCAATACCGTGCCGGGAATTGCGTAGCCGATGCCGGCCAGCCGGATCGCTGGCCTCGTGAAACTGTTGGCCGCAGTGCGCGTGGCGTAGGCCAGGATCAGCGCCAGCAATACGGCGACGATGGCGACCAGCGCGGCCAGGAACAGGCTGTTGGCGGCGGCCAGCCAGAAGCCGCCCGCGATGGCTTCGCGATGATGACGGATGGCATGACCCATGAGAACGCTGGCGGGTACCACAAAGCCGACGATAAACGGCAACAGGCAGAGTCCGGCGGCCGCGTAACCCCGCCAGCCCTCGATATCCTGGAAGGGTATCGACCGGTAGCGCCCCGTGGTGTGCTGGCTGCTGGCTTGACCGCGCGCCAGTCGTTCCGCCGCAAGCAGCAGCACCACGAACATGAGCATGGCGGTGGCGATCTGCGCCGCACCCGCGAGGCTCGATCGCTGCAGCCAAGTGGCGTACACGCTGGCCGACAGCGTCTCGACGCCAAGGTGTTGCACCGCGCCCAAATCGTTGAGGCTTTCCATCAATGCCAGCGCCATACCGGCCGCCAACGCCGGCCGGGCGAGCGGCAGCGCCACCGACCAGAACGCGCCGAGCGGTGTGCGGCCCAGCGTGCGGGCGACCTCGAGAGCGCAAACCGACTGCTGCACGAAGCTGGCCCGTGCCGAAAGGTAGACGTAAGGGTAGAGCACGGCGGAAAAGACGAGGATCGCGCCCGGCAGCGAGCGCACATCGGGGAACCAGTAGTCGCGTGGTCCGGTAGCGCCGCTCAAGGACCGGACCGCCGCCTGAACGGGGCCAGCGTAGTCGAGCAGTTCAACGTAGCAGTAGGCGACGATGTAGGTCGGCATGGCCAGTGGCATGACGAGAAGCCGGTCGACGATGGCGCGGCCCGGGAAGCGGTGCATCGTGACGAGCCAGGCCGTGCCCGTCCCGACCACGAGCGTCAGCACGCCGACACCCAGGAGCAAGAGCGCGGTTGTCCACATCGCGCCAGGCAGCACCGTCGAGACCAGATGTTGCCAGACACCGGCTGACGGCGAAATCGCGAGCACCAGGATCGTGATGACCGGCAGCAGCATCACGGCCAGGATGAGGGCGACCGCGATGGTCCAGCCCGGAGACGCGCGACGCTTGTTCCGCCAGCGGCGAAGCCTGCGTGCGATCGAGTGCACGGTTCGCGTCACGCTCGCCTGTCGCGTGTCGGGATTTGGTGGCGGTGCGAGGCTGGCCATTCGTGGTCGATACTCAGACAGTGGTGACGTGAATGTGAGCACTCCGGTCCGCCCGCCTCGGTCTCAGTGCGGTCGAGGTTCGCGGTTGCCGACGACGGCTGCAGCGTTGCAGATCGAGTGAACGTGTAAGAGCTGGTCGGCATCGGTCAAGTGCTGTGCCAACTGTTCGGCGCCGTCTACCACGGCTTCGACGTTGCTCGTGCCGAGCAGCGCGAACGCGCAGGACCGCATGGCCGGACACGCCGAATGCTGGCAAGCGGCCACCATCGAGATCGCGAGGCACTCGTCGCGGCAGAAGCCCGGACAACTGGCTGACGAGATCTGGATGCCACGCGCAGCATCCTGGTGGATCGATCTAACCCAGCACGAAAGCTCGGTGATCACCGGTTTTGCGCGGTGCACGCCGAGCTCGGTCGCATAGACGTTCCAGGCGAGTTCCCAGCAGCCGACGTCACCGGTGCGAAACCCGGCTAGCCAATAGCGGAATCCGAAGCCGACCAGCGCCTCTGGCCGGCGTTGGCCTGGATGCGGGTCTTGCGCTCCGGCGGTGCCGGGTAACAGAACATGACGCTTCTTGATCATTCTCAACCTCCACAAAAGCAAAACGCGTCGCGCTGCGGAGGCGACCCAACGCCTCCGCGAGGTTCAGTGGAATTTCATATGAACGGGTGGACCTTCTGGTCAGGTTCCAGGATTCACGAACTCGGGCCCGAGTCGAACTTGACCTTGTCGATCAGCTCGGAGGCTTTGCGTCGCAACTCGGCAAGTTTGGAAAGCGGGATCGCGTCGGCCTTGAGCGGTCCCCAGCTCTTCAGCAGCTGGCTTTCGGCGACGCCGGCCACTACCGGGTACTCGCTGTTCGCCTCGGCATAGACCGCCTGTGCGTCCGTCGACGCGAGGAATTCAACGAGCTTCTGCGCGTTCGCCTTGTGGGGCGCATGCGCCGCAATCGCAATTCCCGAAATATTGACGTGCGTGCCGCGATCCCCAGCATTCGGAAATACGATGCGAACGGCATTGGCCCACGCCGTTTGATCAGGGTTTTTGAGCATGGCCGCCATGTAATAGGTATTTGCAATGGCGATATCGCACAGCCCAGCCTGAACGTCGCGAACGGCCTCGCGGTCGCCGCCGGCCGGCTTCCGCGCGAGGTTGGCTTTCAGACCCTTGAGCCACGTTTCAGCTTTCTCGTCACCGAGATGGGCGATCATCGATGCGACAAGGGCGACGTTGTAGGTGTGCTGCCCGGACCGGATGCAGATCTTGCCTTTCCACTTGGGTTCCGCCAGTTCCTCTAGGGTCATAGCTGTGGCCGAAACGCGGTCTTTGGCGACGTAGAGGACGCGCGCGCGCTGAGTGAGGGCGAACCAATGGTTGTCCGGATCGCGAAGGTTGGCCGGGATCGCCTTTTCCAATGCGGATGAAGCGACAGGCTGTGTAGCCCCCTGCGCCTTCGCCTGCATCAGAAGACCAGACTCATTGGTCAGCAACACGTCGGCTGGGCTGTTGCGGCCTTCGGAAATCAATCGCTCCACCAAACCATCCTTGGCGAAGACGACGTTGGTCTTGATGCCGGTTTTCTCGGTGAAGCTCTTGAGCAGCGGCTCCATGAGCTGCGGCTCGCGGTAAGAGTAGATATTGACCGCTTCGGCGGCATCGGCCGCATGAGGTGTAGAGCTGAACGCGATGGTGGGAAGCAGGAGTATGGCCGCAATTGTGCGGCGCCGTGAGTCACGGTGTGCGAACATGGATATCTCCAATAATCGGGGTTCAAGGCCCCGGTATCGGTTGCCGGCGCGAAGCCGTACTTCGAAGAGTACCTCCAGAAGCCCGTCGACGTAAGCATCTAGGTTTTGGGCGGTCAATAGCCGCAAACAAAAAACTTCTCTGATTAGAATTGATCTAATTCCAGTTCCAATATTCAGGGGGTGAGAAGCAGTTAGGAAAAAGTATTTCGGGCTCTAATAAGGTTCTGTTGCGATTATTTTGGAACGGCTCGGTCTTTTCCGAAGACGACCGCGACTGTGGTGCCGTGCATGGGTTCGCTCGATATGTCTATTCGGGCGCCATTCGCCAGGGCGAGCGCGCCGACAAGCGGGAGCCCGATGCCCAATCCGCCGCCAGGGCGGCGCGCGCCGCCGTGGGTAGGTGCGGTCTCTGTCTCGATCGCGACGCCTGGCAGATGACCGTGCATGGTCGCCGAGCGGATCGCGCGCGCAATTTCCTGCGCTGTCATGCCCCGGCCGTTGTCCTGCACCTCGACCACAACCTGGCCATCCGTGCGGTAAGATGTCGAAAGGCGGATGCTGCCTCCGGGGGGCGTGAACTTGACAGAGTTCGAGATGAGGTTGAGAGCGATTTGCCGCACCGCGGTGGCGTCGGCGATCACGTGCGGCAATCGCGGTTCGGGCTCGGCCGCGAGGTCAAGGCCCGCCTGTTCGGCCAGGGGGCGCATAGACGAGACGCAACTTTCGATGATGGCATTGAGATCGAGTTCAGCGAATACCATGGGCAGCGGCGCAACGGCCGCAGGGTTCGTCTGTTCAAGTGTTTCCACTTCTAGCAGATTGTTGATGACGTAGAGCGCGTGCCGCGCGCTTTCAAAAATATCGGCTGCGTAGCCCTTGTAGCGGGGGTTCTCGATGGGGCCGAGCCGTTCGTCCCGCATGATTTCAGCGGCCGCAACAATGGCACTGATAGGCGTTTTCAATTCGTGAGCGAGCTTGGCGAACTGTGCCGTCAGGCCCAACACTTCGGGCACTCCTGGCGCTTGGGTTTCGTGGTTCGCGGGCACCTCGTCTCCCGGCGGGACCCAGCCAAACTCCGAGGCGGTGTGGATCGCCGGCTCTGGCCCGGTTTTTGGCGAGGATCGGCTTATTTCAGCCGGGGATCCGGTGACCGATCCACCCGGGTTCGGCGGCGGGTTCGGAGCGCGCATGGCTTGTCCTTCTCGAATCCGGCGCGCAATTTTTAAAAGCGTAGCCCTGTCGTCCTGCGGGACGGGGGGCAGTTCAACCGGAAGACGAGTGTCGCGCGAATTCCCAGCTCCGTCCACTACCTGGTTCTCGGGTTGCGCGGCTGACGCGCCACGGATAGAGACCACGGCGACGACCTCGCCCGTTTGAACGGCGACAAGCGCGATGTCGCTTATCGCAGATCGTACGCCCCACCCCGACCAGAACGTCAATCGCATCCGGATTCGCGCGCCGGCTGGGTTCGAGGCTATGAGTGAGCGCAACGTCGCGATGGCGGGCATGGCGGCGTCCATGAACACGCCCTCGGGCGGGCACCTGACACCCAGCCAATCGGCTCCCGGGCCGTTGGCGGCCAATAGCCGCGCGGCAGCCGGGGCGATCGCGCATACGGCATCAATCGTTCCGAAGGACGCTTCGAGGGCCTCGCCAAGAGGGGTGCTGATCGATGGCGGGTGTGGGTTCATCACATAAACATCACGATCCTGAAGTGCTTTACAACGAAGAATTCCGTCCAGCCTTGAAGTTCATTTCATCCACGGTTTGACGACAGCAGCCGTTGGCGCCCGACTTCATGGCGGCAGATTCCGATGCACACGGACAGCGCGGCGCTGTCCGACGGGTGTGGCGAAAGACTTGCGTTTCTGATGCTACCGGCCCACAAACGCGGATTAACCCTGACAGCTTGAATGGGCTAACGGGCGTGACGTGAGACAGAGGAGCAGCCTGATGTTCGAGAAACCGTCGATGGAAATACCCGATGCTGTGCGCGATGTGGCCGAAAGGAACGTCGCGCAGACACGAGCGGCCTACGGTCAATTCATGGAAATGGCCCGCAAGGCTCAGGAAATGATGACAAAGTCGCAGGGTGCGATGGCCACCAGCGCAATCGAGGTTCAGGCTCGGGCCATGGGCTTCGCAGAGCAGAACATTGAGGCAAACTTCAAGCTGGCGACCGAACTTGCGCGAGCGCGTGACCTGAAGGAATTCTTCGATATTCAGACGCGTCATGCGCAAAGCCAGATGCAGGCTTATACCCACCAGGCCCAGGAGCTTGGCCGAATGATGACGGAAGCAGCCCAGAAGGCCCAGCCTAAGTCCAAGATTTGATAGCGCCGGCCGCGAAGGGTCTTGGTCCGAAATGAAAACGACCGTCCCGGAGTGCCACCCGTAACCAGCGCGCCCACGAGAGTTTAGGTGCGCTCGTGTTCCGGTTCCGACATTTGCCGCCCTCAGCTGCGGGGTTCGGAGCAAATGCCGGAACCATGAGGAACACGAGCAACTCCAAGGTTCTCGTGTAGCTTTTGCATCTGACGTTTGGCTTCGAGGTCAGCCGCGGGCGGCCGCCAAACGTCAGATGCGCTACGCGAGCCAAAGCGCCGCGGCAACTCAGCCGTTGCGCGCGGGTTGAACACCTTGTGATGGTCTCGCGGAATATCGGAAATCGTGCTCAGTCTGCCGCGAATGCGTGCCTGTAGTCGCGGTTCGACAGAGCGGTCTGCTCGCCCTTGCGCAGCAGGCAGTTACCGACCGCCAGCGTCTCCATGCCTGTGCCCATGAAGCACCGGAAGGCATCCTCGGGCGCCGATACGATGGGCTCGCCGCGCACGTTGAAGCTGGTGTTGACCAGCACCGCGCACCCCGTCCGCTTTTTGAACCGTTCGATTAGCGCGTGATAGCGCGGATTAGTTTCCCGGTGAACCGTCTGGATGCGCGCTGAGTAGTCGACGTGGGTCACCGCCGGAATGTCCGAACGTGGCACATTGAGCTTGTCGATGCCGAACAGGTGTTCGTCGCCCGCCGATCGGTGTCGGCGGCGGTTGCGCTTCACGTCTGTGACCATCAGCATGTAGGGGCTCGGCTCGTCGATCTCGAAATAGTCCGCCGTGTCTTCCGCCAACACCGAAGGGGCAAATGGCCGGAAACTCTCGCGGAACTTGATCTTGAGGTTCAGCGTCTTCTGCATGTCTGGCTGGCGCGGATCGCCGAGGATTGAGCGATTGCCGAGCGCGCGCGGGCCGAACTCCATGCGGCCCTGGAACCAGCCGACGGCGTCGCCCGCCTCGAGGCGTTCCGCCGTCCTGTCGTAAAGCGCGTCGTCGGACACAACCTCGAATATTGCTCCCGCCGCGCCGAGCCGGGCTTCAATCTCGCTCTGGCCGAACGACGGGCCGAGATAAGAGCCTTGAAGCGCATCCATCGCGCCAGTCATCTCACGGGGTGCTTGGGCATGCAGTGCGTGTGCCGCGTATGCGGCTCCGAGTGCGCCACCTGCGTCGCCGGCGGCGGGTTGAACGAATACGCGTTTGAACGCGCCGTCCCTCAAGATCTTGCCGTTCGCCACGCAGTTGAGAGCGACGCCGCCGGCAAGGCAGAGGTTCTCGATACCGTAGGTCCTGGCGAGATCGCGCGTCATACGCAACATCACGAGTTCCGTGACGGCCTGGACGGACGCCGCCAAATCCATGTGGTGCTGTGACAGGGGGCTATCGGGATCGCGTGGAAGCCCGCCAAACAGGGCATGGAACCGTGCATTCGTCATCGTGAGGCCGGTGGCGTAGTCGAAAAAGCGCTGATCGAGCCAGAATGATCCGTCCGGCTTCACGTCGATGATGTTGTTCAGGATCGTGTCGGCGTAGATCGGCTCGCCATAGGGTGCGAGTCCCATCAGCTTGTACTCGCCAGAATTCACCTTGAAGCCGCAGTACGAGGTGAACGCCGAGTAGAGTAGTCCGAGCGAGTGCGGCCAGTGGATCTCCTTCATCGTTTCAAGCGTGTTGCCTCGGCCGATCGCGACCGACGTGGTCGCCCATTCTCCCACGCCGTCCATGGTCAGCACCACGGCCTCGTCAAACGGTGATGGAAAAAAGGCCGAGGCCGCATGGCTCTGGTGATGCTCGGCAAACAACATCTTCTCGGCGATGCCCTGGCCGGAGCGCGAGAACGGCGCAAGCGACTTCACGAGGCTATGCTTCTGGAACAGTTTATCCTTCAGCCACACCGGCATGGCCGTGCGGAACGATTGGAAGCCTGCGGGCGCATTCGCGAGATAAGTTTCGATGAGGCGTTCGAACTTGATCAGCGGCTTTTCGAAAAAGGCGATCCCATCGAGGTCGTCGAGGTCGAGGCCGGCCGCGTCGAGACAGTAGCCGATCGCGTTTTTTGGAAACCGTTGATCGTGCTTGCGCCGCGTGAAGCGTTCTTCCTGGGCGGCGGCGAAAGGCTTTCCGTCCAGGAGCAGTGCCGCGGCGCTGTCGTGGTAGTAGGCCGAGATGCCGAGAATGCGCATGCGATCCGTCCGTTCCCGCCTGAGACGTTCAAAACACCGTGTAGATGAAGGGGCCCAACGCCGAGCCCTGGGCCAGCACCAAAAGGCCGCCGACGAGCATCAGGACGGCGATGATCGGGAACAGCCACCACTTCTTGCGGGCAGTCATGTAGCGACCGAGTTCGGCCACGAGCGAAAGCATAACGGGCCTCCTGAGGGATGATCGTACCCGGCCATTTGCGGTTCCAGGCCGGGCTTGAGCATCGGACGAAGCAAGGCTGATGCCAGCGGGCAGATCGCAGCTTTGGGATCTAGAACTGATCCCGCATGCTGGCATCGTGCCGCCTGTCCGGTCGGGCGAGCCAGTACGTTTCGCGCGTCTTATCTCTGTGGCGCCGCAAGGGGTCCCTGAAGCGCTGCATCAGCAATCCGACGGGCGCGATCAGACCGGCAAACAGAATGAACATGATGATCGGGCTCATGATCCGGTTGATGCTCAGCGCCAGCTTGAACCAGGCGTGGTTGAGCGGGGCGAGCCAATTCGGCACAGCGAGGGCGACCACGAGGAACGTGGCCGCGAGGATCATCGCGGTGTTTGCGATTGCTGCCTGGGATCGGAAAAGGGCGGCCACAACCATGCATACGCCAGCGAATACCAGCCCCGTCGACCGGTCCGACGGCGGGTCCGGCTGTTCCTTGCCGAGTGTTTCATGGGTTCCAGTCGTCATGGTCTCAACCTCCAGAGCGGTTGGGTCGTGGCTCACGTGATTGAGCGCGCTTGGAATTCTCGCGCCGATCGCAAGCGCCACGGCCCAGGAACGTTGACCCAAAGCCTTGTTGCAGTTATACGACTGCCACTTCAGCCGCTCGGAACCCTTGTTCCGGGCGGCGTCCGCATTTGAGCCTTCATCCCGGAGACGGCGGCCATGCCGCGCGCTCATCCGATGAATAGGCAAGGTTTGTACCAGAGAGGGAACTGAAAATGGCCAATACCAAGTCGGCGAAGAAGGCGGCCCGTCAGGCCGTGCGCCGCACCGAAATCAACAAGTCCCGCCGCTCGCATCTGAAGACCGAGGTTCGCCGGGTCGAGGAAGCCATCGCGTCCGGTAACCAGACGGCTGCACTCGCCGCCATGAAGTCGGCAGAGCCGCTATTGGCCCGCACCGCGCAAAAGGGTGTTCTGCCGAAGAAGACGGCAAGCCGGAAGGTCGCGAGGCTCACGGCACGGGTCAAGGCCATGGCCACGGCTTGAGCCGGATTGGTTGAATGGCCAACGGCCGAACCGCCAGCATGAGAGCCGTCAAAGAAGGCGTTGTGAAAATTTCCGACTTCTTTTGTAACGTGACACATTTGCAACAGGGAATCCCCGGCAGTGATTTTCTCCTCCGATTTCTGAACAGCTGTAAGCCCCGGAAACCTGCGGGCTATCTGTGCATGAGCCAAGGGCGCAGGTCATTGCTGAAGTGAATTCACTGTCGCGAGCCGATCAAAAATGAGCATCTCGGCGGCGTCCTGAAAAGGGCGCCGTCTGCTTTTTCTGCACTCCGTTCATGGTTGGGGAAAAGTACTTCTATGCCAGGGGCTTTGTCCACCGGGTTGTGGACAAATCTGCAGTCGAAAGGCCCCGCATTACAAGGGTAATTGGCAGTGGCGATGGCCAGGCGATGGGGTTGCGTCGGAAGCTGTTAACGAGTAGTTAGTAACTGCCGGTCGCCGAGGGCTACACGGCGCGTCGTTCAGTAATGCGGTGTGTTTTTGATCATTGACGAGTGTATCGCGGAATTGGTGTCTGTTCAAAATAAGTCCGCGCTTCGGATGATGATGTAGTTTGTTGCTTAACTCGCCACATTGTCTTGGCGAAGTCTTCTTTCGTTTTCGTGCGTTGGTTGGGAGATCTTTGGGCAACCAGAGATCGCAGAGGTTCTGTCTGACGTGCGCTTGGTTGGAGGGTAGCAGTGGGGTCTAGTGGAGATGTGGTTGAGGATGTTCCCGTCAAAGCGGTGTGGGAACGCCTCAAGAGTGATCGAAGTGCAGTTCTGATCGATGTGCGGACACGAGCAGAATGGGCCTTCGTCGGGCTTGCCGATCTTGCGGAAATTGGCAAGCGCGTCGTCATGGTGGAGTGGCAGACGTTTCCTGACAACCGGGTCGATCCCGGCTTTGGCGAACGACTCAAGGCACTCCTCGAAACAGCCGGCGTGAACAAGGACGATGCGTTGTTCTTCATCTGCCGGTCGGGCGGCCGAAGCCGCTTGGCCGCAGAGTCCATGAGCGGACTCGGGTTTTCCCGGTGCAGCAACGTCGCCGAGGGCTTCGAGGGACCACTCGATGCCGACCGGCATAGAGGCAGGACTTCGGGCTGGAAAGCCTCCGGCCTCCCATGGGTGCAGGGCTAAAGCATCCGACTAACTGACTGATGTTCAATGCGTGCGCGTCGTCGGCGGTTGTCGGCGCGTGGCGTCGTTCGTCAGTTTTTTTGAGGGCAAAGTCTGAACTTCAACGATGCGGGGTATAGTTATGCAGAATGTTGAAATGACACCGGATCCGATCCTATCGAAGGCAACCACCGGCCGGTCGAATGGTGATCCGGCCAGCGGAGCGGGCGACGAGCCGAAGATGGAAGGGCGCGGAGCCAAGTCGCGCGCCATGCTGCGTGCGACGCTCGGCGAGGAAATTTACTCGAGCTGGTTCGCGGCACTTGAGTTCGAAAGCTTCGACGGCAAGACGGTCAAGACGTCGGTTCCGGTTCAGTTCCTGCGCAAGTGGATCCAGTCTCACTATTCCGAGCAACTCCTGGCGTGCTGCGCGGCAGAATTCAAAGGTGCAGAGCGGGTCGACGTGGTTTGGCGTCAACCGGCAGCGCCGCCTTTGCGCGTGCAGCCTGCCGCGGTCAAGGGCACGTCACTTGACCTGCGCGATCACCCGCCGGGGCCCGTCCATTCGATCCAGCCCGATGTGGTGCAGGGCACGCGGATGCCACTTGCCGCGCCCGTCGCCAATCCGGCCGGCCGCACTGGCGTCGGCGGCTTCGAAGGCTCGCCCCTCGATCCGCGCTGCACGTTCGAAAGCTTCGTCGTTGGAACGTCGAACAGAATGGCCCATGCGGGCGCCCAGCAAGTCGCCGAGACCGTTTTGAATGGAACGCCGGGCTTCAATCCGCTCTACATTCATTCGGCAGTGGGGCTCGGGAAGACTCACCTTCTCCACGCCATTGCATGGGAGGTGAAGCGCCGGGCACCGCAGGCTCAGGTCTTGTATCTGACCGCCGAGCGCTTCCGCTATCAGTTCGTCGAGGCACTGCGCAGCCAGGACCCGATGTCGTTCAAGGAGAAGTTCCGGGCCATCAATCTGCTGCTGATCGATGATCTCGAATTCATGCAGGGCGAGCGCACGGAGCAGGAATTCGATCATATCATCAACTCGCTGCTCGACGGCGGGCGGCAGGTCGTGGTGGCGTCGGCGCGCGCGCCTAACCACATCGACCGGTTGAACGAGCGGATGCGGTCGCGCTTGCAGCGCGGGCTGGTCTCCGAGATCGGTCCGCTCGACTACGAATTGCGCTTGAAGGTGATCGAGCGTCGACTCAATGACAAACGGGCGATGGATGCCTCGTTCGAACTCGGCCGCGACGTCCAGGAGCTTCTGGCCGAGCGTCTGACAGAGAACGGCCGCGAGCTTGAGGGAGCCCTCACGCGGTTGCACGCCAATTGGCAGTATATGCGCACCGCGATCACGCTCGATGTCGCTGAGACGGTCATCCGCGACCTCGTCCAGGGGATGGAGCCGCGGAAGACCAAGATCGAGGATATCCTGCGCATCGTGTCGCGGCACTTCGGCGTGTCGAAAGGTGATCTGCTGTCGCAGCGGCGTCACCGTTCGGTCGTCTGGCCCCGTCAGATCGGCATGTATCTGGCCAAGCAGTTGACCGCCCGTTCGCTGCCGGAAATCGGCCGCCGCTTCGGCAACCGAGATCACACAACGGTTTTGCATGCAATTCGTAAGATCGAAGGAGAGATCACGGGCAATCCGCGGCTTCGCGACGAGATCGACGAACTCAAGAAGCTATTGAACCATTGAGGATTTCTCTGGTGCGGCTGCGCCAGGGACCAACGAATGCCTGTGGTCCGGAGGGCTAAAGCTGGACGCAGGTCAAGCGGGGAGGGGGCGGTGCCGAAAGGTGCCGCTCCCAGTTCTTTTCAGAATTCCCTCTGATCACGCCGCGCATTTCGGGGGCAAGGCTGGCGCACCCCTTGAAAATCCACGCGTTGTCGGCTCAAGTGACGGTTGCGGTAGAATTCTGCGCCGCTGAGTCGGGGCGAAAGCTCCCCATGCTGCCGGATGCCCGACTTTTGCCTGCGACGCGGTCGCAACGGTGGCCGCACACCCAAACTAGACGCTGAGGAAAATCATGCGGCTTGTGATCGAACGCGGAGAATTGTTGCGCGCCCTTGGCCACGTGACCAGCGTTGTTGAGCGTCGGACCACCATACCTATTCTCTCCAACGTGATGTTGAAAGCCGCAGGCCACGTGCTCGAATTCAAGGCTACCGATCTTGAGCGCGAGGTCATCGAGGCCGTGCCTGCCGAGGTCGGCCAGCCGGGTGCGGTTACCGTTCCAGCCCATATGCTGCACGATATCGTGCGCAAGCTGCCCGATGGCGCCGAGGTGGAAATCAAGCGCGACGCCGAGAAGGAACGGCTGTCAATCACCGCCGGCCAAGCTCGGTTCAGCCTGCAGACGCTATCTGCCGAAGACTTCCCCGACCTCGCAGCCGGTGAGATGACGCACGAGTTCGAGGTCACCGCAGCCGACCTGAAGCGGCTCATCGACAAGACGCGGTTCGCCATCTCCACCGAGGAGACACGCTATTACCTGAACGGGATCTACCTGCACATGGCGCAAGGGGGGACTGGCCCCGCCAAGCACGCCGTGCTGCGCGCCGTCGCGACTGACGGCCACCGCCTCGCGCAGGTCGAGTTGCCATTGCCGGCCGGCGCGGAAGGAATGCCCGGCGTCATCGTTCCGCGCAAAACAGTGCATGAATTGCACCGCTTGATCGAAAATAGCGCTTCGGCAGTGAAGGTCGGCGTTAGCCAGGCCAAGATCCGCTTTGAAATCGGCACCGTGACGCTGACTTCGAAACTCATCGACGGCACCTTCCCCGACTACGGCCGCGTGATCCCGCAAGGCAACGACAAGTCGATGAAGGTGACCAACGCCGAGTTCATGAGTGCGGTCGATCGCGTCTCGACCATTGCGAGCGAGCGCGGTCGCGCGGTCAAGCTCAACATCGGGACGGACAAGCTCATCCTCTCGGTCAACAACCCGGAAGGCGGCAGCGCAACAGAGGAAATCGGCGTCGAGTACTCCTCGTCGCCGCTCGAGATCGGCTTCAACGCCCGTTATCTCCTGGACATCGCCGGCCAGCTCGAGGGTGAGGAAGCCCGCTTCATGCTCGCCGATCCCGGATCGCCGACCATGGTCAAGGACGCCAGCGACGACAGCGCGCTCTACGTCCTGATGCCGATGCGGGTGTGAGCGCATTGTCGATCGAAGCGTCTGATGCCGTGAAAATACCCGACGAACCACGGGCTTCGAGGGCATCGCCGCCCCGCCTCTGGGTCGAGCGCCTGACGCTGACCGGGTTCCGAAACTATGCCTCGATCACGCTTGAAGCCGGATCGGGCCCCGTGGTTCTCGTCGGCGCCAATGGTGCAGGCAAAACCAACCTGCTCGAAGCCCTATCGATGCTCGCCCCTGGCCAGGGTCTTCGGCGTGCGCCGTTCTCCGAACTTGCATCGAGCAAAGGCGACGGCGGATGGGCGGTCGCGGCCCGCGTGCATTCCCGTCTTGGTGTGGTCGATATCGGCACCGGCATCAAGCCGGATCAGACGGGCACCAGCCGCATCGTCCGCATCGACGGTGTCGGGCAGTCGAGTTCCGGCATCCTCGCCGACTATGTCGAGATGGTCTGGCTCACGCCCGCAATGGATGGACTTTTTTCCGGCCCCGCCTCTGAGCGCCGCCGCTTTCTCGACCGGCTCATCCTCTGTTTCGATCCGAGCTACCGCACCATCGCCGGCCGTTTCGAACGCGCCATGACCAGCCGCAACCGGCTGCTGGCTGACGGCATCCGCGACAATGCGCAGCTGGAAGGCTTCGAGCTTCAAATGGCCGAAACCGGCGTCGCCATCGCCGCCGCGCGGGTGGAGGCGGTGTCGGCGTTGTCCGCCGTCATCCACGCCCGCCGCGCGCATGAGCCAACGTCCGCCTTCCCCTGGAGCACGGTGGCGATCGACGGCGCAACCGAATCCGCCCTCGCAATGCAACCGGCCCTCGTTGTCGAGGACACCTACGCCCGCACATTGCGATTGTCGCGTGAGCGCGACCGGGCCGCTGGCCGCACCCTCGACGGCCCCCACCGGTCCGATCTCATCGTCGGCCACGGACCCAAGTCCGCCGCCGCGCGGCTGTGCTCCACCGGCGAGCAGAAAGCGCTGCTGCTCGGCCTCGTGCTCGCCCACGCCCAGATGGTCGCCGAACGTCAGGACGGCACCGCGCCGATCCTGCTGCTCGACGAGGTCACGGCCCATCTCGACGAAGTACGGCGCGCAGCATTGTTCGCAGAAATCCTTCGGCTCGGCGCTCAGGCGTGGATGACCGGAAATGACCGTGTGGCGTTCGCCGCGCTGTCTGAGCATGCCCTCTTTCTCGAAATAGGGAACGGTTCGGCAGGCATGCCGCGCAGCACCTGATCGCCGCCGCCGTCATCTGACCGTAAGTCAATGAAATATATTATGAATTTAATGTGGGCCAATGGCGCCGCAGCGTATGATTTTTGAGCGTGCCAGCATCGATCCGTGATATAAAATTCCGACATAAATTTCGCTTCAAGCAGGATCTCTCCGAATGACCGCCAGTCCAGCCCCGAAGCTACCCGCCGTCGAAGAGTACGGCGAGGATTCGATCAAGATGCTCAAGGGACTGGATGCTGTCCGCAAGCGCCCTGGCATGTACATCGGCGATACCGATGACGGGTCGGGTCTGCACCATATGATCTACGAGGTTGTCGACAACGCGATCGACGAGGTGCTGGCCGGTCACGCTTCCAAGTGCGATGTGACGCTGAACCCCGACGGCTCCTGCACCGTGCGCGACGACGGCCGCGGCATCCCCACCGGCATCAAGAAGGACGACGATCAGGTTCCGAAGCGCTCCGCCGCCGAAATCGTCTTCACCGAGCTTCATGCCGGCGGCAAGTTCGACCAGAACTCCTACAAGGTATCGGGCGGTCTGCACGGCGTCGGCGTCTCCGTGGTCAACGCGCTTTCGACGTTCTTGAAGTGCCGGGTCTGGCGAGAAGGCAAGGAGCATGCCATCGAGTTCCGTGACGGCGTGCCGGTCGCGCCGCTCAAGGTCATCGGGCCGAGCGAGGCCGGTGCGCGGGGCACCGAAGTCACCTTTCTACCTTCGCCCGCAACCTTCACCATGATCGAATTCGACTACGCGACCATCGAGCATCGGCTGCGCGAGCTGGCGTTCCTCAACTCGGGCGCGCGCGTGGTGCTGACTGACGCGCGGCACGCCGACGTCAAGCGCGAGGAGTTCTTCTACGAGGGCGGCACGGCCGCGTTTGTTCGCTTCCTCGATCGGTCGAAGCAGCACCTTCTGCCGGAGCCGTTGATGATCCGCGCCGAGCGCGACCGAATGAGCGTCGACGTCGCACTGTGGTGGAACGACAGTTACCACGAGAACGTCCTGTGCTTCACCAACAACATCCCGCAGCGTGATGGCGGCACGCATCTCGCCGGGTTCCGCGGCGCGCTCACACGGGTCGTCAACAAGTATGCCGAGGAAAGCGGCATCGCCAAGCGAGAGAAAGTCGCGCTCACCGGAGATGACGCGCGCGAGGGCCTCACCTGCGTGCTGTCGGTCAAGGTGCCGGACCCGAAATTCTCGTCCCAGACCAAAGACAAGCTCGTGTCCTCCGAAGTCAAACCGGTGGTCGAGACGCTGGTCGGCGATGCGCTCACGGCCTGGTTCGAGGAGCACCCCAAGGAAGCCAAGATCATCGTCGGCAAGATCGTTGAGGCGGCGATCGCCCGCGAGGCCGCGCGCAAGGCCCGCGACCTCACGCGCCGCAAGAGCGCGCTCGACGGCATGCGCTTGCCCGGCGGCCTCGCCGAATGCCAGGACCGGGATCCCGTCAATACGGAGTTGTTCATCGTCGAGGGTGACTCGGCCGGCGGCTCCGCCAAGCAGGGCCGCAAGCGGGAGTACCAGGCCGTGTTGCCGATCCGCGGCAAGATCCTCAACGTCGAGCGTGCGCGCTTCGACAAGATGCTGTCGTCCGAGCAGGTGACCAATATTATCGGCGCCCTGGGCACCGGCATCGGCCGCGACGAGTTCAAGCTCGAAAAGCTGCGCTACCACAAGATCATCATTATGACCGACGCCGACGTCGACGGCTCGCACATCCGCACGCTGCTACTCACGTTCTTCTATCGGCAGATGCCGGAGCTGGTGGAGAAGGGACACGTCTATATCGCCCAGCCGCCGCTCTACAAAGTGACCAAGGGCAAGTCGGAATCCTATTTGAAAGACCAGCGCGCGTTCGAAGACTATCTCATCATGTCGGGCCTGGAAGAGGCCGTATTGCAAACCGCAGGTGGTGATCGTGCCGGCGCCGATCTGCGCGAAATCGTCGATACCGCGCGCGCGGTTTCCAAGGCGCTCGACGATCTGCACTCGCGCTATTCCCGAATGGTCGCCGAGCAAGCGGCCATCGGCGGCGCCTTCGATCCGGCCCTGCTGCAATCGGCTGACAAGGCCAACGCTGCGGCAGCCTACGTCGCCCGGCGCCTTGACGCCATCGCCGAGGAGACCGAGTCCGGCTGGTCCGGCCAGTTCGGCAACGACGGTTTCGTATTCAAGCGCGAAGTGCGCGGCGTTCTCGAAGTGCATGCGCTCGACCGCGCGCTGCTTGTCTCGCTCGACGCCCGGCGCCTCAACGAGAAGCGCGCGCACCTGTTAGAGGTATACGACAAGCCGGCCAAGTTGCGTCGTAAGGATCAGGTTCAGGAGGTCGCAGGCCCTCGCACGCTGCTCGAAGGCATCTACGAGACGGGCCGCAAAGGGCTGTCGCTGCAGCGCTACAAGGGCCTCGGCGAGATGAACCCCGAGCAGCTGTGGGAAACCACGCTCGATCGCGATGCCCGCACACTGTTGCAAGTCAAGGTCGGCGACGTGGCCGAGGTCGACGAGATCTTCTCCAAGCTTATGGGCGATGTCGTCGAGCCGCGCCGGGAGTTCATCCAGGAGAACGCGCTCAGCGTTTCGAACCTCGACGTGTGACGGGCTCCGATAGCCCTTTGGCATGATCGAGGGCTCGGTGGCCAGATCCGCTCCGCCAGCCTCGGCTGCGCGCCATTCAGCTGTGCGTCGAGTGCCGCCTTCGGAGGCGTGGCCGACGAAGACAGGCCGTGGACGGAAGTGCGCGATGCGGTTGTCTCCGAAATCATCGACAGTCCGCCGGCGAGCGCGTCGCGTAAAGGAGCGCCGCGCGGGCGGGATACCGATCACGTGAGCGATTAACGATTCCACAACGCGTGTCCCATATTCTGCCATCACGTTTTTTGTCAGGTAGGACACGTGTGGTGACAGCAAATTGTTTTTCATCGTCGTTCAGACGCGATCCCTTTCACGTTTTCATGCTGATCTTGTTTCTCGGTGTGAGCGGTTGTGCCACCCGGCCAGAGCCAGCCGAGCAACCGATGTCGCTGAAGGATACGCCGCATGTATCGGCGCCACAGCCATCTCCTGCTCCGAAGCGGCCGGTCGCGATTGCCCAATCGGCACCGAAAGTCGTGAAAGCGGCTGTGACCCAATCAAAACATGTGGCGGCCGCCCCTGCACCGGCCAAGCCGTCACCGGCTGCGTCCGCGGTGCCGAAACCCATCGTCGAAAAGAAAGCTGCCGCGACCGGAGAGTGTCAGACAGCGTCGGCATGCGGTGAACTTGTGCAGTTCTTGGTCGATTCACCCGACCGCAGCTGGATCACGGCACCCGCAACGCCAGCGCAGTACGCGACCGGTGTCCGGTTGTTCGCCTATGAACGGCTGCGCCCTAGCCTGACGTGCAAGGAACTGGTGATCGCCGCCGATGAAATCGCCGCAATGATCATCACCTTCCAGAAACCGGTCGAGGGTGTGGCGCCGGAAACGATGACGAGAACCCGCGAACTCGGCTCACGGATCGAATCCGAACTCAAAACCGAACTCAAGGCCCGCTGCTGAGCCGACTGTTGTTCCGACCCCACGTCGTCGATCGGCTCGACGGACAGACCGCTTTCGCCGTCGAGTGCACCCGAGCACTCGGCCAGCGTTCGAGCCCTGACGAGGACGCCTAGCTCTTCCGCCGGAATTCGAGTCACCCGCAAAGTAGTACGCGATCGCCGATCGCGAGACCGCTCGGTCATCGGCGCGCATGGGCAACAGAGCTGAGGTGCGGCACGAACTTGTCGCGCGGCCGACACCTCAAAATCCACAGCCTTCGATCAGACCAAAACGAGCGTTCCCGAGCCCTGATATGCCAAAGGCGGCCCGTTTGGACCGCCCCCGAAACATCAGTGCCGTGTTGCGCTCTGAAGTCGAGCGATCTCGTCTTTAATTTTCAGTTTTTCGCGCTTCAGGCGCCGGACTTCAGCGTCGCTGAACCCTGGCCGTGCCGTTGCCTCTTGGATTTTACGCTCGAGCAGCCGATGCTTCTCGTCGAGTTCCGCAAGATGAGCATTGAGCGCCATCCTTGCCCTCCTTATCAGAGTTGCAGACCTCAAAAATCTGACAGATGCGCGCGCCGTTGTCCAATGCCCTCTGTATGGTTGTGAAGTGCTTGTTGAATTTTGAATTGACGCTCGTGCAAGACCGATTGGAAATGTCTTGCGCACCTCGCCCGGCAACCATAAATTTCGCGAGCTTGACGCCGTCCGTTACTTGAAAGATACCCGAAACCGACAGATAGTGCCGCGCGATCGAGCCGAACTCGGGCGGGAAACGGGCCAGGAAGCGCATGCAGCGGACAAACGAACGGGAGTTGCGCGAGCAACTCACCAAACTCCGCGCCGAGCATCGTGAGCTCGACGAGGAAATTGTGACCCTCGAGACTTCGGGCATCGCCGACCAATTGCAGATCAAGCGATTAAAGAAGCGCAAGCTTGGGTTGAAAGATCAGATCACGGCCGTCGAAGATCAACTCCTCCCTGATATCATTGCCTGACTGCACAACGAATAGCGCACAATCTGGGAGCCTCGGTCGGTCCGGCGCGGAATCGTTGCATGCCGACATCACACGCTTTTGAGATGAATGGATTCGCCCGGCGGCCAGACTTGGTCGGTCGTCAAAAAGGCATTGCCAAACGTACTGAACTGCCGGGAGAAATTCACCGTTTCACCCAAGATATGAAGCCTATGTGCGGCTGCCATCGCCAGTCGAGTGAGCAACATGCAGAAGAAGGCAACCGGAAAGAATGTGGGTGCCATTTCGCCTGTGCTCACGTCACCTGAGGCTTGGCTGCATCCCTCGCCGAACGGCCTCTACTGTGCTCCCGGCAAGTTCCACATCGATCCGCACAGTCCGGTCGAGCGGGCGATCATCACGCATGGCCACTCCGATCACGCTCGCAGCGGCCACGGGGCGGTGCTCGCCACGCCAGAAACCATAGAGATCATGAAGGTTCGCTACGGTGCGAATGCGGCCCGACGGTTCGAGCCACAGCCCTATGGCGTGACAACCAACATCGGCGGCGTTGCGGTCAGGCTAGTGCCCGCCGGCCATATTCTCGGCTCTGCACAAGTGATACTCGAGTGGCAGGGTCGGCGGATCGTAGTCTCGGGCGACTACAAGCGCGAGACGGACCCTACGTGCGCGCCATTCGAACTCGTTCACTGCGATGTATTCGTGACAGAGGCCACTTTCGCGCTACCCGTTTTCCGGCATGGTCCGGCCGACAGGGAAGCGCGCAAGCTGATCGCATCCTTGGGCTGCCAACCCGACCGCACGCACCTGCTCGGCGTCTACGGCCTGGGAAAAGCCCAGCGGATGATCGCGCTGCTCCGTGCCGAAGGCTACGACGCGCCGATTTATCTGCATGGCGCCCTGGTTGCGCTCTGCGAGCTTTACGAGCGGATTGGGATCGAACTCGGCGACCTGCGGCCGGCGAGTGAAGCGAAGGGCAAGCCCCTGCCCGGAACTCTCGTGCTGGCCCCGCCGTCCGCGCTTGCCGATCGCTGGTCGCAACGGTTCGCCGATCCGGTCACCGCCTTCGCCAGTGGCTGGATGCAGGTTCGCGGCCGCGTTCGCCAGCGCGGGGTCGAACTGCCTCTCGTGGTGTCCGACCACGCCGATTGGCCGGATCTGGTCGATACCTGCCTCGCCACAGGCGCCAGCGAGATCTGGGTCACTCATGGCCGCGACGATGCGCTCGTCCACGAGCTCGGGAAACGTGGGCAGCATGCCCGTGCGCTCGCGCTGATTGGTTTCGAAGACGAGGACGACTGATCCATGCAGCGCTTCGCGGACCTCCTCGACAGTCTCGGCACGACTCAGAGCCGCAAACGGAAGATCGCACTTCTGGTCGAGTATTTCCGGACCACCGGTGATCCCGATCGCGGTTGGGCGCTCGCGGCCCTCGCCGAAGGACTACCCCTGCGCCTACCGCTGCGCCGCACACTGCGCGAGCTTATGGCCGAGCGCATCGACCCGGTGCTCTACAAGCTGTCACGAGACTATGTCGGCGATACCGCAGAGACGGTATCGCTGTTGTGGCCCGAACCGAGCCTGAACACGCCGCCGCCGAACCTCGACGAAGTGGTCGCGGGCGTGAGCGGCGTGACGTCCGCCAAGTTCCGGCCTTTGCTGTCGGGCTACCTCGATCGACTCGACGTATCGGGTCGCTTCGCGCTTTTGAAACTGCTTGGCGGCGCGCCGCGGGTCGGGGTCTCGTCGCGCCTCGCCAAGACCGCGATCGCCGAAGCCTTCGATCGCAACGTCGCCGAAATCGAGGAGGTTTGGCACGCGCTCGCCCCGCCCTATGGCAACTTGTTCGCCTGGCTGGTCGGCGCCGCGCCCCGGCCGGACACCAAGCATGTCGCCGTGTTCCGGCCACTGATGTTGTCGCATCCGATCGAGGAGAAGGACCTTGAAGCGCTCGATCCCACCGCCATCTTTGCCGAATGGAAGTGGGACGGCATCCGCGTGCAGCTGTCAGCGGCGGGCGACGATGTGCGGTTGTTCAGCCGAACTGGTGACGACATCTCGGTCGCCTTTCCCGAGATCTGCGCGGCGTTCCATGGCCACCAGGCGGTCGTCGATGGCGAGCTGCTGGTCATACGGAAGGGCCAGATCGCCCCTTTCAACGATCTCCAGCAGCGGCTGAACCGGAAGGTGGTCGGCCCCAAGCTCAAGCGCGACTACCCGGCTCACGTGCGCCTCTACGATATGCTGATCGATGGCGACGAGGACTTGCGCAACCAGCCCCTTTCGGTCCGCCGGGCACGCCTCATTGCTTGGCATGTCCGAACCGCTCCCGACCTGTCCGACGTAAGCTCGCTCGTCGCATTTGGGGATTTCACCTCATTGGGCCGAATCTGGGCCGGAACCCGCGATGCCGGTATCGAAGGCCTCATGCTCAAGCAGAAGTCGAGCCACTACCTGGCCGGACGGCCGAAAGGGCATTGGTGGAAATGGAAGCGCGCGCCGCTGACGGTGGATTGCGTGCTGATGTACGCGCAGCGCGGGTCCGGGAAACGCTCTTCGCTCTACTCGGACTATACGTTCGGGGTCTGGCGGGTGACAGCGGATCGCACGCGTGAACTCGTTCCGGTGGGCAAGGCCTACTCGGGCTTCACTGATGCTGAGTTGAAAGACCTCGACCGCTGGGTGCGCGCCTACACCACCGAGCGTTTCGGCCCGGTGCGCGCGGTTGCGCCGGGCCTTGTGCTCGAAGTGGCTTTCGATGCGGTTCACACGTCGGCGCGGCATAAGTCGGGCGTAGCGATGCGCTTTCCACGGGTCCATCGCATTCGCTGGGACAAGCCCGCCGACGAAGCAGACACTCTGGACACCATCGTTGCGCTTATCGCGTGACCTCGAAACGACGATCTTCGTCGCACAGCGTGTTGAACCCGGAAGGTTCGACCCGGGCCAAGTGACCGACTGCAACAAGCACACTCTACTCTGCCGCCCGCTGCTTGGTGTTGCCGGATTTGGCGCGGCGGCCGAGTAGCTCCTTCAAATAGCGTCCCGTGTAGCTTTCTTTCACCTTGGCGACGTCTTCGGGTGTACCTTCGGCGACGATACGGCCGCCACCGTCACCACCTTCGGGGCCCATGTCGATCACCCAGTCGGCTGTCTTGATAACTTCGAGGTTGTGCTCGATCACGACAACGGTGTTGCCGGCGTCGGCCAACTCGTGCAGCACCTCCAACAGCTTGGCAACGTCGTGGAAATGCAGCCCCGTGGTCGGCTCGTCGAGGATGTAGAGCGTTCGGCCGGTCGCGCGCTTCGACAGCTCTTTCGACAATTTGATTCGCTGCGCTTCGCCTCCAGAAAGTGTAGTCGCCTGCTGGCCGATGTGGATGTAGCCAAGGCCGACGCGCGCCAGCGTTTCGAGCTTGTCGCGGATCGACGGCACAGCCTTGAAGAAATCGGCCCCTTCCTCCACCGTCATGTCGAGCACATCGGCGATGGACTTGTCCTTGAAGCGCACGTCCAGCGTTTCCCGGTTGTAGCGCTTGCCCTTGCATTCCTCGCACGTCACATAGACGTCGGGCAGAAAGTGCATCTCGATCTTGATGACGCCGTCGCCCTGGCATTTCTCGCAGCGGCCGCCCTTGACGTTGAACGAGAAGCGACCCGGCTCGTAGCCGCGGGTCTTGCTCTCTGGCAGTCCGGCGAACCATTCGCGCATCGGCGTAAAGGCGCCCGTGTACGTCGCCGGATTCGAGCGCGGCGTGCGGCCGATAGGCGACTGGTCAATGTCGATCACCTTGTCGAGATGCTCGAGGCCCTCGAGCGAATCGTGCGCGGCCGGGTGCTCGCGCGAGCCGTTGAGGCGGCGGGCGACGGCCTTGAAAAGCGTGTCGATCAGCAGTGTGGACTTGCCTCCGCCGGAAACTCCGGTGACGCAGGTGAACAGCCCGAGCGGGAGCTCCGCCGAAATGTTCTGCAGGTTGTTGGCGCGCGCGCCGATTACCTTGAGCGACTTGCCTTTGACCGGCTTGCGGCGGACTTTCGGTGTCGACACTTGGCGGAGACCCGACAAATATTGTCCAGTGAGGCTCGCCGGATCGGCCATGATCTCTTCCGGCGTGCCTTGCGCGACCACTTGGCCGCCGTGGATGCCGGCACCGGGGCCGATGTCGACGACGTGGTCGGCAGCAAGAATCGCATCCTCGTCGTGCTCGACCACGATCACTGTGTTGCCGATGTCGCGAAGATGCTTGAGCGTGACCAAGAGCCGGTCGTTGTCGCGCTGATGCAAGCCAATCGACGGTTCATCAAGCACGTAGAGCACGCCGGTTAGGCCGGAGCCGATCTGCGAGGCGAGCCGGATCCGCTGGCTTTCGCCGCCGCTCAGGGTGCCCGCGGCGCGCGACAGTGTGAGGTATTCGAGGCCGACGTCATTCAGGAATTTGAGCCGGTCGCGGATCTCTTTCAAGATGCGGGCGGCGATTTCGGCCTGCTGCTTGGTGAAGGTCGCGGGCACCTCTGCGAACCACGCATTCGCCGCCTTGATCGACAAATCGCCGACCTCGCCGATGTGCTTGCCCCCGACCTTGACGGAGAGCGCCTGCGGCTTCAGCCGATAACCGTTGCAGGATTCGCACGGATGCGCCGTCTGAAAGCGCGACAGCTCATCGCGCACCCAGTCACTGTCGGTCTCGCGGAAGCGCCGCTCGATGTTGCCAATGACGCCCTCGAAGGTCTTCATGGTCTGGTACTTGCGGACGCCATCTTCGTAGGTGAACGCCACCTCTTCCTCGCCCGAGCCGAAGAGGATCGCGAGCTGTACGTGCTTTGGCAACCGCTCCCATGGCGTGCGCATCGACACCTCATAATGCCGTGCGAGAGCGCTCAACGTCTGCTCGTAGTAGGGCGATGTGGCGCCGGTCTTGGCCCACGGGTAGATCGCGCCTTGGGCGAGCGAAAGGGCGGCGTCGGGCACGACGAGCTCGGGCTCGAACTTGAGCTCGGTGCCGAGGCCGTCGCAGGTCGGGCAGGCGCCGGCTGGCGCATTGAACGAGAACAGCCGCGGCTCGATCTCGTCGATCGTGAAGCCCGAAACGGGACACGCGAACCGGGCCGAGAACGTGATGCGCTCGTGGGTCTCGTTTTTATTCTGAAGGACCGCGCGCTCCCCGCCGACGTCCCCCTCCCCCTTGCGGGGTGGGGTCAGAGGTGGGGGGGCGTTGAGCGCAATCGAACCTGCGTCTCCACCCCACCCCTCGCCTTCGGATCGACCCTCCCCGTCAAGGGGAGGGTGTTTCTTGCCAGCCCGTATCGGCGCGGATTTTATGAGAGGCCTATCCGCGAACTCGGCGATGGCGAGACCGTCGGAGAGCTTGAGCGCCTGCTCGAAACTGTCGGCAAGTCGCGTACTGAGGTCGGAGCGCGCCTTCTCGTTCTCCGCCTTCGGCAGCACCAGCCGGTCGATCACCACGTCGATATCGTGCTTGAATTTCTTGTCGAGCTTCGGTGCCTCCGGGATCTCGTGGATGGAGCCGTTGATCTTGACGCGCTGGAAGCCCTTCTTTTGCCACTCGGCAAGTTCCTTCTTGAACTCGCCCTTGCGCGCGCGCACCACGGGCGACAGCAGATAGAGCCTTGTGCCCTCGGGCAGCGCCAGCACGCGATCAACCATCTGTGACACAGTCTGGCTTTCGATCGGCAGCCCCGTGGCCGGCGAGTACGGTACGCCGGCGCGGGCGAAAAGCAGCCGCAGGTAGTCATAGATCTCGGTCACTGTGCCGACCGTAGAGCGCGGGTTCTTGCTCGTTGTCTTCTGCTCGATGGAGATGGCCGGCGATAGTCCATCGATGTGATCGACGTCCGGCTTCTGCATCATTTCAAGAAATTGACGGGCGTAGGCCGAAAGGCTCTCGACGTAGCGGCGCTGGCCTTCGGCATAGATCGTATCGAATGCGAGAGACGACTTGCCCGAGCCGGACAACCCGGTGAACACAACCAGCGCATCGCGCGGGATCTCGATATCCACGTTTTTCAGGTTGTGCTCGCGGGCACCACGCACGTGAATGGTTTTCATGACGTCCGAGCCTGGACGGGGTCGGGATTTGGGGTGTTTGGCCATGGCGGTATGATCTAATCGAGGTGCGGGCGAACGGCAATGCGGCGGGTGCAGCCGGGCGTCGGCCGAACGTGCCGACTTCGCTGCGAGCCAATTGCCCAAATCTCTCCGCTAGTGTGGCGTCGCGCCTTAATTGACGGGTGGGTGGGGCATCGTGCGCGTCAATTAAGGCGCGATGAACGCCCCACTAACCCAATGATATAGCTAGTGGCCTTCATGTCGGGCCTAAAT
>PERT01000026.1 GCA_002928955.1 Hyphomicrobium sp.
ATCATAGGTTTGCTAGTGTTCCTTAGGCGCCGACATTTGATCTGGAGCGCGTTGCAACGGGAATCAAATGTCGGCGCCGGAACACTAGAGTGCCCTTGAATCCTGTGGAAAACGGGTATTTGCCGGCCGGCGCCCCCGAGCCGGCGTGCCTCGTGTACGCTCTCAATCATGGAAACGATTCGAAACTATCAGACGGCGCTGGCCGTGCCCGCCTTCATCCATCTGAAGGTGCATTCCGCCTATTCGCTGCTCGAGGGCGCTCTACTGATCCCGACTCTGGCCAAGCTTGCCGAAAAGCATGGCTATCCGGCCCTCGCGCTGACGGACACCTCGAACCTCTTCGGCGCGCTCGAATTCTCCGACAAGCTCGCGGGCTCCGGCATCCAGCCCATCGTTGGTTGCAACGTGGCGATCGATTTCGGCGACGCGCCGCATGCCCAGGGGCTGGGCCAGGGTTATGCACGCAACGGCGCCAACGAGCCGCGCCCGGCGCCCGCTGGTTCGATCGCGCTTCTGGCCATGAACGAGCGCGGCTACGAGCAACTCATGAAGCTTTCGCGCGTGCTGTTCTTCGACTGCGGCGAAGCCGAGCCGCCGCACGTCAAGGTGGCCAAGCTCGAAGAACACGGTGACGGTCTCATCGCCCTGACAGGCGGCCCCGACGGCCCCATCGATCGTGCACTTCGCGACGGCCAGAACGATCTCGCCTCGGCCCGCTTGAAGTTGCTTGAAAAAATTTTCGGCAATCGTCTCTACGTCGAGATCCAGCGCCATGGGCTACCGCATCAGGCGCTGGTCGAGCCCTTGCTTCTCGAACTCGCCTACGCCCGCGAGTTGCCGATCGTCGCCACCAATGAATGCTACTTTTCGGCGCCGGACGACTACGACGCACACGATGCGCTGCTGTGCATCGCAGAGGGACGGTATGTGGTCGAAGACGACCGCCGCCGCGTCAGCCGCGAGCACTACTTCAAGAGTCCGGCCGAAATGGCCGCTGTGTTCAAGGATCTGCCCGAGGCACTCGCCAACACGATCGAGATCGCAAAGCGTTGTGCGTTCCGCCCCAAGGGCCGCAAGCCCATCCTCCCGAGTTATGTGGCGCTGGGCGAAGGTGCGAGTACCGAAGATCGCTTGCTGGCAGAGGCCAAGGAACTGCGGCGGCAGGCCGAAGAGGGGCTCCGGCAGCGGTTCGGCGAGGCGCCGTGCGCCGAGGGTTTCACGCGCGAGGACTACGAGAAGCGCCTGGACTTCGAGGTCGACATCATCGTGCGGATGAAGTTCGCCGGCTACTTCCTCATCGTGGCCGACTTCATCAAGTGGTCGAAGTCCAACGGTATCCCCGTCGGTCCTGGCCGCGGTTCCGGCGCGGGCTCCGTCGTCGCCTGGGCGTTGACCATCACCGATCTCGATCCGCTCCGCTTCGGGCTGCTGTTTGAGCGCTTCCTCAATCCCGAGCGCGTCTCGATGCCGGATTTCGACATCGACTTCTGCCAGGACCGGCGCGACGAGGTCATCCGCTACGTGCAGCAGAAATACGGCAAAGATCGCGTCGCTCAAATCATCACTCACGGCAAACTGCAGGCTCGCGCGGTGCTGCGCGACGTCGGCCGCGTGCTGCAGATGCCCTATGGTCAGGTCGACCGCCTGTGCAAGCTGGTGCCGAACAATCCGGCAAATCCGGTGACGCTGCCGCAAGCCATCGAGGGCGAGCCCAGGCTTCAGGAAGAGCGCGACCGCGACCCCATCGTTGCGCGGCTCCTGGAAATCTCCCAGAAGCTAGAAGGTCTCTACCGGCACGCCTCCACGCACGCCGCTGGCATGGTCATTGGCGACAGGCCGTTGGATCAGCTTGTGCCGCTCTACCGTGATCCGAAATCTTCGTTTCCGATCACTCAATTCAACTGGAAAATGGTTGAGGCGGCGGGACTCGTGAAATTCGACTTCCTCGGCTTGAAGACGCTCACCGTGTTGCAAAAGGCGGTCGAGCTCATCAAGCGAGGCCGCGGCATCGAGATCGATCTGCCCGCACTGGCCCTTGACGACCGCAAAAGCTACGAGTTGCTCGCCAAGGCTGATACCGCTGGCGTGTTCCAGCTCGAAAGTACGGGCATGCGCGAGAGTTTGAAACGCCTGAAGCCGGACCGCTTCGAGGACATCATCGCCATGGTGGCGCTCTATCGCCCTGGCCCGATGGATAACATCCCGACCTACATCAATAGAAAGCACGGCGAGGAGCCGGTCGATTGCCTGCATCCGCTGCTCGAGGGCATCCTGAGGGAAACCTATGGCGTAATCATCTACCAGGAGCAGGTGATGCAGATCGCCCAGGTGATGGCCGGCTACTCGCTCGGCGAGGCCGACCTGCTTCGCCGCGCCATGGGTAAGAAGGACAAGGCGGAGATGGCCAAGCAGCAGGCCCGCTTCGTCGACGGCGCCGACCGCAACGGCGTCAAGAAATCACAGGCCGCCGAGATCTTCGAGTTGGTCGATAAGTTCGCAGGCTACGGCTTCAACAAGAGCCACGCCGCCGCCTACGCCGTTATCAGTTATCACACGGCCTATCTGAAGGCGAACTTCCGCGAGGAGTTCCTCGCTGCTTCCATGACACTGGATATGTCGAACACCGACAAGCTCGCCATGTTCGCCGCCGAAGCGCGGAAGAGCGGAATAGAGCTTAAACCGCCGTGCATCAATTCATCCGAAGTCGATTTCCTCGCCGAGCCGCCGCCTTCGTCCTCTGCCCGCTTGCGGGGTGAGGGGCAGCAACGCGTGACGTCACAAGAGGCTACCCCTTACTCTAGCCCTCTCCCCGTGAAGAATGGGGAGAGGGAACACCGAGGCGCCATCCGCTACTCGCTTGCTGCCTGCAAGAACATCGGCGCCTCGGCCGTCGAAACCATCGTCGCCGAGCGCAAGACCAAGGGCGCGTTCAAATCGATTGGCGATTTCGCGGGCCGCATGAACCCGAAGGCGTTGAATAAGCGCGGTATCGAGACGCTCGCTGCTGCCGGCGCGTTCGACAGGCTCGAGCTGAACCGCGCAGCGGTCCACGCCAGCGCCGACGGCATCATGGCGATGGCCAACCGTACAGCGGACAATGCCGCATCCGGTACCAGCGACCTGTTCGGAGGTGGCGGTTCGCAGCCCGCTCGCCTCGACCTCAAACCCGCCCAAGCCTGGACGCCGATGGAGCGTCTCAGCGAGGAGTTCAAGGCCATCGGATTCTATCTGTCGGGTCATCCGCTCGACCAGTACGGACCGGTGCTTGCGAAGATGGGCGTCAAGCGCTTCGTCGAGTTCGAGCAACTTGCGGCGCGCGGTGCGTCAGCCGGACGGCTTGCCGGCATCGTCATCGCGGCGCGGGAGCGGCGCTCGCAGAAGGGCAACAAGTTCGCCTTCGCCATATTCTCGGATGCGACCGCTCAGTTCGAGGCGGTGATCTTCTCCGACACGCTGGCGAAAGCGCGCGACTTGTTGGAGCCCGGCACGGCCGTTCTGTTGTCGGTCGAGGCCGAGCGCGACGGCGAGACGCTCAAATTGCGCGTGCAAAGCGTGGAAGCGCTCGATGCCGCAGCCCAAGCGATCCCGCGCGGCCTCCGGATCGTGCTCGATCGCCGCGCGATCCAATCGCGGAAGGTGAGCCTTGCTGGCGTCAAGGCCCTCTTGAAGCCGGCGGCGACGGGCATTCGCGGTTGCGATGTCGAGTTCCGTCTGCCGCTCGACGACCGCGGCCAAGAAATGATCCTGACGCTGCCCGGCCGCTACGATGTCTCGCCGTCCGACGCCGGCGTCATGTCCACCCTCCCTGGCATCGCCGAGGTGATGGAGGTTTGAAGCGCTCGATTGCGCATGGCGCGGCAAACAGCGTCGTTCACGCGTTGCTCGCGCCGCATCAGCGCATCGAGCGTGGCCGTGCTGGCGGTGTTCCAGACCCTTGTTGATGCCTCTCGACTCAACCAGTCCACGGGCACCCGTTCTGTGAATGCGGGTGAGCCCGCAGCCACAGAGGAATGGACCCAATCCTGATCTGCCGAACCCGGGCGCACCCCATTCACCTCGCCCCATCACGATCCGATGATTGTCCGTCGCATTGTGCTGCGGCGCAATATAGACTGCAGCGAATGCAAGGTCGTGCCGAACACATTGCCGCGCAGGCCGTGGCCAGCGAGCTGCAGGACGCCGGAGCAAATGACGCTGTGGCGAAGTGGCTTCCGCATGCCGACTCGAGCACGCCGGCAATCCCCGATGGCATACTTCCCGTCGACGCCGCACCCATCGAAACACCGCCGGTCAAAGCCGCAGCGGCTGCCGATGCCGATGCCGATGCCGATCCCGGCGCGAGCGTCGATCCGGCCCCGATTGCCCCCGGCGCGCTCACTGCTTCCTTCCGCATCCTGCCGCCCGAGGTCGAGCGTGACGTCACGCTGCTCATTGCACTCGGCCTCGTGCTGTTCTTGAATGTCAGCTTTGTGCTTGGTTCGCTCGACCTGCTTCCGCTCGGCGCTGCCCCTGAGCCCGATCGCGAAAAGGAAAAGCGCGGTCAGGTCGAATTCTCTGAAGTCGTGACCGTCGAACTGGTCGAGGAACCGGACGCGGCCTCCCGCTCCAAACATTCGCAAATTGGCACGGATGCCCGGCCTACCCCGGCAACGGAAGAAACCCCGCCAGCCGAGCAGACGCCTCCCGCCGAACAGCGGCAGCCGCAGCCCGTGACGGCCGAGGTCGAAAAGCCCGAACCCAAGCCGCCGAAGCCCGAGCGCGCCCGGCCCGAGCCCCGTGATCCAGGGCGCGAACTCTCGATCGCCGATTTTGATCTGACAATGAACGCCTACACGGAGGCCCTGGAGCGCGCGGAGGCTCAGCGTCGGCGCACGCCCCAGCAGCGCGCGGCTGAGCAACAGCGCATCGGAGGTGCCGCGCCGCAAGGCACCCAAAGTGCCTACGCCAAAAGCGTGACCACCGCGCTCGCCAAGAACAAGCCGAGATCCTACCTGACGCGCGGGGAGGTCTATATACAGTTCCAGTTGAACCGGGATGGTACCATTCAGTTCGTGCGCGTCGTCCAATCGAGCGGCGATCCCTTGCTGGACCAGACCGGTATCGACGCCATCCGCAAGACCACTTATCCGGCTGCGCCGCCTGATGTCGATCCGCGCGACCTGCGCTACACCATCCACTTCGTATTCAACTGATCGAAAAGGATGTTTCGCCCCGCCGCCTACTTCCAGAACCGGTCGTAGAGCCCGAGCGCGATCTCGATGCCGATCAGTACGATGATGTACCACTCCAACCGATGCGACGTGCGCGTGGCCATCAGATCGGTGATGGTGTCCGCCGTTTCCTGGATCACGTCGAGCTTGCGCCCGATGGCGCGGCCCCGTGCCGGCAGATCGTACTCGTCGACGAGCTTGGTCCATAGCCGTTCGAGCTCGGGGTGGTCCCACAGCACGTCCGGCTTGTCGTCGAGATCGACGCGGCCCGCGAGCCGCTGCTGTATTGTCAGCGCTTCGCCGATCTGTTCGAGGTGCTGCGATTGCGGTCCCTGCGGCAGCTTGCGCTGTGACAGGCTCTGGGCTACCGGCGCGATGCGATCGAAAGCGTGGGCGATGCGGCGCTCGTCGTAGGCCATGGCGACGCTCATCGCCATCGCTTCTGCCACCAGCAGGAGGCGGTCCTGATCGGCCGCGCGCAGCTGGATCGCACCAGAGCCCGACAACAGGTCTTCGGCGTCTGGGCGCACGACGACAAAAGCCGTTTCATTCTCCCGTTCCGACAAAGCTCCCGAAACCCGCGGCAGCAGGCTATCGATGAGCGCCTCTTCCTCTGGTGGCGTCATGCCTGCGAATACTGCAGCCCCCGACTTGAACAACACCGCCGTTCCACCGGTCACCGTTCGGAAGGCGAGCGGGTTCTTCGAGAACGCATCCTCGCGCTCGAGACCCTTCAAGTCGATGCGCTCGCCAAGCTGCAGCGCGCGGATGGTGAGATCGGGGGTATCCATGGGAAGGTGTGTCCATGTGTCTGCAACCTGTACCCGTGGCAGCCAACCCTGCCTTCCGCGCGGTGCTATGCCCGTCCTACCACGGCCTGGCCGCCGTTACAGCTCTCGCCTCCGGTGGGTCGGGCCAAAAACGGGCAGTCAAAATCGGTGTCAGGCGCTCAGTGCGTGGCACGCGGGCCTTGCCAGCGGGCCGAAGTTCCTCCATAACCCGGCCCATCCCACACGTAGACTACGCGCTTGCCGGATGAAAAGCCCCGGTCGGTCGCTCCGGTGGACGGACGATTTCCCTCGGGAAACGCCCGTCTTCTCAGGTCCGCGGAGGTTTAACCGGAAAACAAGGACGTTCGAACGATGGCAGTTCCCGCCTTCAATATGCGTCAGCTTTTGGAAGCTGGCGTTCACTTCGGTCACCAATCGCACCGCTGGAACCCGAAGATGCAGCCGTTTATCTACGGCTCGCGCAACAACATCCACATCCTGGACCTGACGCAGACCGTTCCGCTGTTGCATCAGGCGCTGGTCAAGGTCTCCGACACCGTCGCCGGCGGCGGCCGCGTGCTGTTCGTCGCGACAAAACGCCAGGCCTCGGATTCGATCGCCGACGCCGCCAAGCGGTCGGCGCAGTATTATATGAACCACCGCTGGCTGGGCGGCACGTTGACCAACTGGAAGACCGTATCGCAGTCGATCCGCCGCCTCCGGCAGATGGATGAGATCATCGCCGACCCGCAGGGCCGCACCAAGAAAGAACTGCTCACCATCCAGCGGGACCGCGACAAGCTCAATCAGGCGCTGGGCGGCATCAAGGACATGGGCGGAACGCCGGATCTGTTGTTCGTGATCGACACCAACAAGGAGCAGATCGCGATCCAGGAGGCGCGCAAGCTCGGCATCCCGATCGTCGCCATCGTGGATACCAACTGCGATCCCGACGGAATCGATTTCCCGGTGCCCGGTAACGACGATGCCGGCCGCGCACTGACGCTATATTGCGATTTGATCGCACGGGCCGCCCTCGACGGTCTTGAGCGCAGCCAAGTCGCATCGGGTGTCGATATCGGCGCCATGGACGCGCCTCCCAGTGAGGCTGTTCCGGTCAAGGTCACGTTCAAGGGCATCGACGCTCCGCGCGGCGAGGCGGACGACCTCAAGCGGATCGTCGGCATCAACCCGAAGACCGAACTCCGGCTCAACGATGCCGGCGTGTTCCACTTCTGGCAGTTGGCCGATCTCGACGCCGACCACTCGGCGGCACTCGATCGTATGCTGAGGTTACGCGGGCAGATCGCCAAGGAAGATTGGGTCGCTCAGGCCAAGAAGCTGGTCGAAGCCGCCGCCGTTTGATCTGAACGACACCGAGGAGCCAAGGCCGGACGGGGAGGGGATGACGGGTTTTGCTTCGTCGTCCACGCCATCCGGCCGGAGGGCGTCACATTTCGTACATGCAGCGGGCGTAGCCAATGCGCTTGCCAACAGATGGGCCATGCCATGACGATTTCCGCGACGATGGTGAAGGAGCTGCGCGACCGAACCGGCGCCGGCATGATGGATTGCAAGACCGCGCTGAGCGAGACCGCTGGCGATGTCGAGGCGGCCATCGACTGGCTGCGCAAAAAGGGCTTGTCGAAAGCCGCCAAGAAGGCTGATCGCGTCGCAGCCGAAGGCCTGATAGGCGTTGGTATTGCCGGTACGTCTGGTGCTCTCGTCGAGGTCAACTCGGAGACCGATTTCGTCGCTCGCAACGCGCAGTTCCAAGAAATGGTTTCGGCCATTGCCGCCGCGGCCACCACGGCCGACGGAGATTACGCCAAACTGCTGGCAGTGCCTTTCCCCGGCAAGAAAATCAGCGTGGAAGAGCACGTCAAGGAGATGGTCGCGACCATCGGCGAGAACATGAGCGTGCGGCGCACCGCCGCCATCGCGGTAAAGCAAGGCGTGGTTGCGAGTTACATGCATAGCCAAGTAGCCCCTGGCCTTGGCAAGATCGGCGTACTCGTCGCGCTCGAAAGCTCCGGCAAGAACACCGAAGAGCTCAACGCGCTCGGCCGCATGATCGCCATGCACGTCGCCGCCTCGAACCCGATTGCGCTCGATATCGGCGGCGTGCCGGCGGCCATTGTCGAGAGAGAAAAAGCCATTCTCGCCGACAAGAACCAGGGCAAGAAGCCTGAGGTGCTGGAAAAGATCTTCCAGTCCAGCCTCAAGACCTTCGCCAAGGACAACTGCCTGATCGAGCAGGCGTTCATCCATGATCCTTCGAAGTCGGTGACGCAGGTTCTGAAGGAGGCCGAGGGCAAGGTCGGGGGTCCGATCAAACTCACCGGTTTCGTCAAGTACACCCTCGGCGAGGGCATCGAGAAAAAGGAAGAGGACTTCGCTGCCGAAGTCGCCAAGGTGGTTGGCGAGGCCAAGAAGTCCTGATCCGGTGATGATCACTCTTTCAAGGTCGTCCTGACTGTTATTCTCCGTTCGGGGCTGGAAATTCTCCAGACTCATGCAATATCCAGCCGGCGCGGGGTCAATCCCGGGCCGGTTTTTCTTGGCCGCAGGGTAACCGCGGGAGATTGGGATGGCGGATCTGGGCACGGGCCTCAAGTACAAGCGGCTATTGCTGAAATTGTCGGGTGAAGCTCTGATGGGGCAGGGCGGCTACGGTCTCGATATGGCGGTGGTCGGCAGACTGGCGCGGGACGTGACCGAGGCTGTGGACGCCGGCGCGGAGATCGCCGTCGTCGTCGGTGGCGGCAACATCTTCCGTGGCCTGCAAGGTGCAGCCAAGGGCATGGACCGCGCCACCGCCGACTATATGGGCATGCTGGCGACCGTGATGAACGCGCTGGCCTTCCAGAATGCGCTCGAACATCTCAAGACATCGGCCCGGGTGATGTCGGCAATCCCAATGCCGACGGTGTGCGAGAGCTACGTTCGTCCCAAGGCTCTCCATCATTTGCGCAAGGGCCGCGTCGTCATCTTTGCCGCCGGCACAGGCAACCCGTTTTTCACGACCGACACAGCCGCCACGCTACGCGGCATCGAGATGGACTGCGCCGCGGTGGCCAAGGCCACACAGGTCGACGGCGTCTACTCGGCAGATCCCAAGAAAGACCCGTCCGCCACCCGCTTCGACCGGCTTACGCACTCCGAGGTTTTGTCCCGCAACCTTCAGGTCATGGACGGCGCCGCGATCGCACTTGCCCGCGACAACCGACTTCCGGTAATTGTGTTTTCGATTGAAGAGCCCGGCAATCTCCTCAAAGTATTGCGTGGTTTGGCTCGCGCGACGGTGATCGAAGGCTAGTACCGTGGTTATCGTGTCGCGATCCCTGCTCTTGGCCAAGGACGCCGGCCCCGCGTCGGCACCTGTTCATGTGTTGCGCCGTGATGGGCAGCCGGCAAGCGTAAAAGTGCGGATCAAGCCTGGGATCGGCGCCGAGGAGGAACAATGACGCAAACAGCATTCAATCTTCCGGACATTGAAAAGCGCATGCGGGCGTCAATCGAGGCCTTGAAGCGCGAGTTGTCGGGTCTCAGGACGGGCCGCGCCAGCGCCAATCTGCTCGATCCAGTGCAAGTGATGGTCTACGGTTCGCGTATGCCGCTCAACCAGGTGGCTTCGGTGTCAGTGCCGGAAGCGCGCATGATTTCCGTCCAGGTCTGGGATCGCAGCAACGTCATGGCTGTCGACAAGGCCATCCGTGAAGCCAATCTTGGGTTGAACCCGATCATGGACGGCCAGGTCCTGCGCCTTCCGATTCCGGCTTTGACCGCCGATCGCCGCAACGAGTTCGTCAAGCTTGCCCACAAATATGCCGAGCATTCCCGCGTGTCAGTCCGCAATGTCCGTCGCGAAGGTATGGACCTGCTCAAGAAACTCGAGAAAGACGGCAAGATGAGCGAGGATGATCATCACAAGAATTCGGCTAAGGTGCAGGAGCTGACCGACAAGCTGATCAAAGAAATCGACCAGCTTCTGGCGCAGAAGGAAGTCGATATCCAAAAAGTTTGAAGTTTTGCGCGACCGGTTGCCATCGATCCCGATACAAGTAATGCCTCGATAGAGAAAGCCCGGCCGCCTTGACCGAAACCTCTCCTCAGCAAGTCCGGATCGCCCGCGCGTGTGATGGGGCCGATGAACCGCCGCGTCACGTCGCCATCATCATGGACGGCAACGGGCGCTGGGCCGCAGCCCGTGGCATGCCGCGTGCCCTCGGCCACCGGCAGGGCGTCGAAGCCGTTCGAAAAACGGTGAGGGCAGCGATCGAGCTCGGTATCGCCTACCTCACGATCTACAGCTTTTCCTCCGAGAACTGGACCCGGCCGGCCGACGAGATCGACGATCTGATGGGACTCATGAAGCGCTTCATCCGGCGTGACATGGCGGAACTGCACAAGGCCGGCGTCAAGATTGCCGTCATCGGGGAGCGCGAGCAGGTTGACCCCGAGCTCATGCTGCTGATCGACGAGGCGCGGGCATTGACGGCGAACAACACGACGCTCACGCTGGTTGTCGCATTCAACTACGGGTCTCGCGCCGAGATCGCCAAGGCTGCCCGCCGGCTCGCCGCTGAGGTTGCCGAAGGCAAACTGGCCCCGGCCGAAATCACGGTCGAGGCGCTGGGGCGCGCGCTTGATACCGGCGGTATTCCCGACCCGGATCTCTTGGTCCGCACCAGCGGCGAGATGCGGCTTTCGAACTTCTTGCTCTGGCAGGCAGCCTACACCGAGTTCGTATTCCTCGACGTCTACTGGCCCGAGTTCGGCCGACCAGAACTCGAGCACGCGATCGCGACCTACCGGGCACGTGAGCGCCGTTTCGGCGGCCTTAATCGGCGCTCCACGGCATGAGGCGCAGCCATGCATGACGAGGCCCGCGCGGCTCCGCAGCGACTCAATCCCACGCCATGGCGGGATCTCAGGGTGCGCGCGATGGCTGGCGCTGTTCTCGCCTTGGGCGCGTTTCTCCTGCTTGTCGCAGGCCAGCGGCCTTTCGCACTTCTGGTACTCGCCATTGCGTTGCTGATGAGCTGGGAATGGGGACGGATGGTCCGCCACAATACGTGGGACGTTCCGTTCGCCGTCCATGCCGGAGCGATGGCGACTGCCGTGCTGCTGGCCGTCACCGGGCTGCCAGCTCTCAGTCTGGCGGTGCTCGGGATTGGTGCCCTTGTCGTTCTCGCGCTCGAGTTTGGCCGCCGGTCCACCATGTCCGCGCACGGTGTGTTCTATGTTGGGCTACCGGCCGTTGCTCTACTCTGGCTGAGGGGCGACGGCCCGCTCGGGTTCTGGGCTGTGCTGATGGTTGTTGGCTGTGTGGTTGCGACGGACACGGCGGCGTTCTTCGCGGGCCGGCAGTTCGGCGGTCCCAAGCTGTGGCCCGCGGTGTCGCCGAACAAGACTTGGGCCGGCCTGATCGGCGGCGTCTCGGCAAGCGCGCTGGTTGCGACGCTTTTTTCGCTGGCCGTTACTGGCGCGTCGTGGGAACGCCTGCTTGCGCTGGGCGTCGGGCTCGCTTTGGTATCGCAGGCCGGCGATCTCGCCGAAAGCGGGCTGAAACGACTGTTCAAGGTCAAGGATACCAGTAGCTTGATCCCCGGGCATGGCGGGTTCATGGATCGCATGGACGGCCTTGTCGCTGCTGCCACCGCCGCGGCACTTCTGTCGCTGTTGATCAACGCCAAGGCCCCTGCACGTGCCTTGCTCCTGGGCTCGTGACAACTTCGATGGTCAAGCAAACGATGGATCCGCCGACAGCCGCCTCTGACGTTGCCGCGGCAGCGGATCCGGCCAGGGTTCCGGTTGATGCCGTCCGGTCGATCTCGATCCTCGGCGCCACCGGCTCCATAGGGGCCAGCACGCTCGATCTGGTGGGGCGCGATCCGGATGCCTTCGAGATCGTGGCGCTCACCGCCCAGACCAACGCCGAACAGTTGGCCGCCCTTGCCGTCAAGCACCGAGCGCGGTTTGCCGCCATCGGGGACGAGAGCTGCTACGCCGCCCTCAAAGCCGCGTTGTCGGGATCGGGCATTCGGATCGGCGCAGGTGCATCTGCACTCGAAGAAGCCGCGACCGAGCCGGCCGACTGCACCATGGCAGCCATTATTGGTGCGGCGGGGCTCAGACCGACGTTCGCGGCTGTGCGGCAGGGCCGCCGGCTTGCACTGGCCAACAAGGAATGCCTCGTCTCGGCCGGTGCCGTGTTCATGGCCGAGGTCGTTCGTCGCGGCGCCGAACTGCTGCCGGTCGACAGCGAGCATTCGGCCGCGTTCCAGGCACTTGCGGGTGCCACCCCCGAAACCATCGAGCGCATCGTGTTGACGGCATCCGGCGGCCCGTTCCGGTCGTGGACCAAGGCACAGCTCGCGGATGTGAAGCCCGAGCAGGCGTTGAAGCATCCCAACTGGTCGATGGGCGCCAAGATCACCATCGATTCCGCGACGATGATGAACAAGGGGCTTGAGCTGATCGAGGCCTATCACCTGTTCCCGGTCGAAAAGCACCAGCTCGGCGCCGTGGTCCACCCGCAGTCGATCGTCCACTGCCTGGTCAGCTATCGCGACGGCTCGGTGCTTGCCCAGCTGTCCTGCCCCGATATGCGGACACCGATTGCGTTGGCGCTGGCCTGGCCTACGCGGATGGCCGCACCCGTCGAACGGCTCGATCTCGCCAAAATCGGCACGCTCACCTTCGAGGCCGTCGACGAGGATCGCTTCCCGGCGCTCCGCATCGCCCGCGAGGCACTTGATCGCGGCGATGCCGCACCTGCCGTAATGAATGCCGCCAACGAAATCGGTGTGGCTGCGTTCTTGCAGCGGAGAATCGGTTTTCTTGATATTGCCAAGTTGGTATCGTGTGTGATCGAAGAGGCGGACAGAGCGGGTCTAATGCGCCCGCTTGCATCGCTCGAAGACGTTCTGGCGGTCGATGCGGAAGCCCGGCGCTTGGCTGAATCTGAGTTCGGCCTGGCGAAGCTGGCGTCATTTCGCTTGTAGCTTGTGGTTGAAAAAGTACATCCGGGCAACCGCGCGGATCGCGACCCGGTCACCGGCATCGGGTCCGGGCATGGGGAGACAGTCGGAATCATGGCTATTTTGACCAACACCATGCTGGGGACATTGTGGGGCTACCTCATGTTCCCACTGGCGTTTCTGTTCGTGCTCACAATCGTGGTCTTTGTGCACGAAATGGGGCACTTCCTGGTTGCGCGCTGGTGCGGCGTCAAGGTCCAGGCGTTCTCGATCGGGTTCGGCAAGGAAATCTGGGGCTTCAACGACCGCCACGGCACCCGATGGCGGCTGGCGATGATCCCGCTCGGCGGCTACGTCAAGTTCATGGACGACGAGAACGCGGCCAGCGTGCCGTCGCACGAGGCGATCTCGAACATGTCGCCCGAGCAACGCGCGGGTTCCTTCCACGCCAAGCCGCTCTGGCAACGTGCGGCGGTGGTCGCAGCCGGCCCCATTGCCAACTTCCTGCTGGCGATCGCTATCTTCGCCGTCATTTACAGCGTCATCGGCGTCCGGTTGACCGAGGCGCGGGTCGACGAGGTCATCGCGGATACTCCGGCTGCCCGGGTCGGGTTCAAACCGGGCGACGTCATCGTGGCCATCGACGGTTCGGCCATCAGTGGCTTCAATGAACTTCAGCGCGTCGTTGGCACGAGCCCTGGCCGGAAGCTGACGTTCACCGTAAAGCGCGACGGAAAGCTCATGGATCTCAGTGCGATACCCGAGGTCCGGGAAGAGCCGGGTGACGTCACGGGTATGAGCCGGCGCGTGGTCATCGGCATCAAAGGCGTGCGCAGGCCGCAAGAGGTCGGCACGCGCAGTGTCGGCCCGATCGAGGCTGTTGGGCTTGGTGTCTCCGAAACCAAGTTCATCATTACCAGCACCTTGAGCTACCTCGGCGACGTGATCGCAGGACGGCAGAAGGCTGATCAGCTGGGTGGCCCGATACGTATCGCGGAAGTCAGTGGGCAGGTGGCCAAAGTCGGGATTGAAGCCTTGATCCATTTGGTCGCAGTGCTCTCGGTCAGCGTGGGCTTGATCAATCTGTTCCCGATCCCGCTGCTTGATGGCGGTCACCTTATGTTCTACGCCATCGAGGCGGTTCGCGGTCGTTCGCTCAGCGAGCGGAGCCAGGAAATTGGCTTCCGCATCGGGCTTGCGGTTGTGCTCAGTCTGATGGTCTTCGCCACGCTTAACGATTTGCCGATCCTGAAGCGCTGGTTGTCGTGGCTCGGCTGAAAAAAGCCCCGCCGAATCGGGGGCGGTGACGTATTCTTGCCACTTCCCGGGAGGCGTTTGAATCGTTAAAACCAAGTGTCGATGAGAGGGCTCGATTCTGGGGGAATCGCGCCGGCCTTCCGATTGATATCGGGCTCTTGTCGGCCGTTGATCGCTTGTTGGGACCTCCATCAAACGGTTGGCGTACTTGTAAAAACGTATAAAGATCGCGCAGTTCTCATGCCGACAGGCTGCGCGAGTTTGGGGGGTCGGCAAACGAGGGCAGAACCGCGAATGCCGAAAGTTCGGATGAATGCGGTGAGTAGGTTGAGCCTGCTCCTTTGGCTGATGATGCTCGCACCCTTGGCGTTTTACGCTCAAGCTGTCGTTGCGCCTGCCATGGCCATAGCTCAGGCTGGGCCTGTTCGCGATATTCGCGTTATCGGCAACCGCCGGGTCGAGCCAGAGACAGTTAGGTCTTACTTACAGTTTTCGGTCGGTGACAGCTACGACGCCGACAAGGTCGATCGCTCGCTGAAGGCATTGTTTGCGACCGGGCTGTTCTCCGACGTGCGGATCGAACGCGAAGGGGCCGCGGCCGTGGTTACGGTTGTCGAGAACCCGGTCGTAAATCAGGTGGCCTTCGAGGGTAATAGCGAAGTCGACACGGCGACGCTTCAAACAGAAGTTCAGCTCAAGCCGCGGGCTGTCTTCACACGGTCGCGCGTTCAGGCGGACGTTCAGCGCATTCTCGATGTTTACCGCCGTCAGGGGCGTTTCGCGGCGACCGTCGAGCCGAAGATCATCGAGCTTGAGCAAAATCGCGTGAATCTCGTGTTCGAGATCGCCGAGGGCGGTGCGACGAAGGTCAAGGGGATCAACTTCATCGGCAACAGGGCGTTTTCGGACAGCCAGTTGCGCGATATCGTCTCGACCACGCAAACCGGCTGGTTCGATTTCTTAAAGGGTACAAGCATCTACGATCCGGACCGTCTCGGCCTCGATCGCGAATTGCTGCGCCAGTACTACCTGAAAAACGGTTACGCCGATGCGCGCGTGGTTGCTGCCGGCGCAGAGCTCGATCGCGACGGATCTGGCTTCTTCATTACCTTCAGCATCGAGGAAGGTGAGCTCTACACGTTTGGTGACGTGCGCATTGAAAGCGCCCTCCCCGCGGTCCAGACTGATCGCCTCGGCGGTGACGTTCTGACCAAGCGCGGCACGGTCTACAATGGTAGCGACATCGACAAGACGGTCGAGAAGTTAACCCTCAACGTCGCCGAGCAAGGCTTCGCGTTTGCCCGTGTGCGTCCTCGGGCGACGCCTGATACAGCTTCGCGGACGATTTCGCTGCTGTACTCGATAGACGAAGGCCCGAGGATCTATATCGAGCGTATCAACATCATCGGCAACGTGCGCACCAAGGACCACGTGATCCGCCGCGAGTTCCGGTTGGCTGAGGGTGATGCCTACAACCCGTTGCTGGTTGATCGCGCCAAAAAGCGCCTGACCGCGCTCGGTCTGTTCCAGTCCGCCGAGGTCAAGCGCCGCCCAGGTTCCTCGGCTGACCGCGTGGCCCTCGACGTTGAAGTTGTTGAGCAGTCGACTGGCGAGTTGTCGTTCGGTGCCGGCTTCTCGACGTCGGAAGGTGTGATCGGCGACGTCAGTATCACGGAGCGCAACCTGCTGGGTAACGGCCAGTTCCTGCGTCTGAAACTGGCTGGATCGGTCGAGCGATACCAGATCGACTTGTCCTTCACCGAGCCGCGCTTCCTTGATCGCAATCTTTCTGCGGGCTTCGATTTGTTCCACAAGGAGACCGACCAGTCTCGGCAATCCGGCTTCAAGAGCCGGAAGTCTGGTGGATCGCTGCGATTGGGCTTCCCGATTTCTGAAAACCTCTGGGTGCAGACCAGCTATACGCTGGCCCGCGACGAGATCTTTGATGTCGAGTCGGGCGCATCGATCGCCGTCCGCGACGCCTGCGGTGACCGGACCATTCCGGCGCCAGTTCCGGCGGGCACGACTGCGCCTTGCTCTGACCCCAGCTACTGGACGTCGGCACTGGGCACGTCGTTGACCTATGATGCCCGCAACCATCCGCGCAATCCGACCAGAGGTACCTATTTCCAACTGGCGAGTGACTTTGCGGGTCTGGGTGGTGACGTGAATTACATCCGCGTGCAGGGCGAAGGCCGCGCCTATTACCCGATCACCGAGAAAATCACCTTCGTCGGCCGCGCCGTGGCCGGTCACATCGAAGGCTGGGGTGGGGAAGACGTCCGACTGCTCGACCTCTTCTTCAAGGGCGGTGAAACGGTGCGAGGCTTCGAGCGGTCGGGCATTGGTCCGCGCGATATCACCGTGGGCGGTGATCGTGACTCGCTCGGTGGACAGACGTTCTGGGCAGCCACAGCTGAAGTCCGCTTCCCCTTCCCGTTCATCCCGGACGATCTGGGTATGAGTGGCGCTTTGTTCGCGGACGCCGGCTCGGTGTTTGGCAACAAGCGGGCCCAGGACCTTCTGGGTGCCAATTTGGCCGACGACGCCTCGGTTCGCTCTGCGGTCGGTGCGTCGATCCTTTGGAACTCGCCGGTTGGGCCGCTGCGCGTCGACTACGCGATACCGTTGACCAAAGAGGCCTACGACGAGGAGCAGCGCTTCCGCTTTGGTGCCTCCACCAAGTTCTGATCACTTGCCCCCTGACGATGTCGTGTGTTCCGTCGGGACGGTTTGGTGGCCGGTCGTTTCTGAACTATAATTGGTACGCGCCCGTTGATCGGGCGCGTTTCCGTTGGTGCCGTCGTGCCGCGGGGCGTTGTCACTGGGCTTGGCTTCGATCAGGTTCGTGAACAGCAAAATGGCGGCGGGTATCGGTCTCTGGCATGCGGGACAATGACAGATGGAGCATCCGGGGTTCTTTGAGCGTGCCGGCCCCTTTTCATTGGCCGAGGTGGCCCGCGCGACAGGCTCTGAACTCGCTCCCGGAGCCAACGCAGAACTCGGGATCGAAGACGTGCGGCCGCTGTCCGAGGCAGGCGGTGGCCATGTGACATTTCTCGACAACCGCAAATATGCGCACCAGTTGGCTGCCACCACGGCTGGCGCCTGCCTCATCCAGCCCGTGTTGTCCAATCTTTTACCGGTCGGCACCGCGGCACTGCTGACCAAGGCGCCCTATCGTGGTTTCGCGCTAGCCTTGCATCTTTTCTACCCAACCGCGTCATGGCCGCTTGTGGCCGGCGATTCTCGCGATCCCGTTCATCCCTCCGCAGAGATCGAGCCGGATGTCGTGATCGAGCCGGGGGCCGTTATCGGGCCAGGTGCACGCATTGGTCGCGGCAGCCGCATCGCAGCCGGCGCTGTCGTTGGCTACCGGGTGGCCGTCGGTCGCGGCAGCTACATCGGACCACAGTCCACCATCATCCACGCGTTGCTCGGTGACCGCGTCATTATTCACGCGGGTGTGCGCATCGGCCAGGACGGGTTCGGCTTCGCCATGGGCCGCGATGGCCATCTGAAAGTGCCGCAGATTGGCCGCGTCATCATCCAGGACGATGTCGAGATCGGCGCCAATTCGTGCATCGACCGAGGTGCTCTTAAGGATACGATCATCGGTGAGGGCACGAAAATTGATAATTTGGTTCAGATCGGGCACAACGTCATTATGGGGCGGCACTGCGTGATTGTCTCGCAGTGCGGGATCTCAGGCTCAGCCCAGCTCGGCGATTTCGTCGTGATGGGTGGGCAGGCCGGCTTGGTGGGTCACATCAAGGTGGGTGCAGGTGCCCAGATTGCCGGGTCTTCACACGTCAAGGACGATGTGCCGCCTGGTGCCCGCATGGGCGGTACGCCTGCGCGGCCTTTCCGCGAATGGGCCCGGGAAATTGCCGCCATTCAGCGTTTGGCGGCTCGGCAATCCGGCGGAAAGCCGGGAAGTTCGAACGACGAGTGACGCGGGCCATCTGAGTGCCCAGTGTCGTCTCGAAAGGTGCATGGGATGCAGGATATGGACGACACAACGTTGAAATCAGGCTCGGATTCCCGCGTAAAGGCGGGTTTGGCCACCGCCGACGTTATTCGCGTGATGAAACTTCTGCCGCATCGGTATCCGTTCCTGCTCGTGGACCGCATGTACGACATGGACGGCGACGAGAGCTGCGTCGGCGTCAAGAACGTCACCATCAACGAGCCGTTTTTCGTAGGCCACTTTCCGCAATTCCCGGTGATGCCCGGCGTTCTGATCATCGAGGGTCTGGCGCAGACCGCCGGCGCGCTGTGCGTGCACAGTCTTGGCGAGGACTATCGGGCCGAGCTCGTTTATTTTATGGGTATTGATCGGGCCAAGTTCCGGAAACCGGTTCTCCCTGGCGACCAGCTCCACTATCATGTGAAGAAGATCAGGAACCGCGGGCGCGTGTGGCGCTTCTTCGGTGAGGCCAAGGTGGACGGCCACACCGTCGCGGAAGCGGAGATCAGTGCCATGCTGGCGGACACGGCCGAAGCCCGCGCTTTTGCGAGCAAGAATGACTGAACACATTATCCACCCGTCCGCGATCGTCGAACCGGGTGCGCGCCTCGGGGCTGGGGTCAAGATCGGGCCGTACTGCATCGTCGGCGGCGAGGTCAGCCTTGCAGAGGGTGTGGAACTCGTCAGCCATGCCGTGGTTGCGGGCCGCACCACCGTCGGCGCCGGCACCAGGATCTTCCCGTTTGCCTCCATCGGTCATCAGCCGCAGGATCTGAAGTTCAAGGGCGAGCCGTCGACGTTGACCATAGGCGACAACTGCATCATCCGCGAAGGCGTGACGATGAACCCGGGTACTGAGGGCGGCGGGCTCGTCACCACCATTGGCAATGCCTGCGCCTTTCTGGCCAACAGCCACGTCGGTCACGATTGCCGCATCGGCAACAACGTGATCTTCTCGAACAACGTCATGTTGGCTGGCCATTGCACGGTCGGCGACTATGCTATCATCGGCGGCGGCGCGGCTGTCATTCAGTTCGCCCGTGTCGGGCCGCACTCCTTCCTCGGCGGCATGTCCGGCCTTGAGAACGATCTCATTCCCTACGGCATGGCGATCGGCAATCGTGCCTATTTGTCGGGCCTCAACATTGTCGGCCTTCAGAGGCGAGGCTTTTCGCGCCAGGACATCCATAGCCTCCGCCGCGCCTACCGGATGCTGTTCGCCGCCGAAGGCACTCTGCTGGAGCGTGCCGAGGACGTTGCCTCGGGCTTCAGCGATCATCCGATCGTTATGGAAATCCTCGAGTTCATCCGGTTGGGCGGCAAGCGCTCGTTGTGTACGCCCCGCGATACGGCCGAAGCCTGATCCCGCGAGTGTGATGATGGAGAAGTCCGCGTCAACGTCTCGGGATGGATTTCGATCGGACTTCTCGATCAAGACACTAGAGAACTCATATGGCACCGCTCTCTGCCGGAAACGGTCGCCGGATCGGAATCCTGGCTGGTGGCGGCAGCATCCCGCGTGAGATCGCCGACAGCGTCGCCGCCCGTCGCGTGCCCGTATTCATCGTGGCACTGGAAAGCGAGGCGGACGCCAGCTTCGCCCCGCATCCCTCGGCCGTGGTCAACTGGGGCCAGATCGCTCGCATGGTCCAGTTGTTCCGCGACAGCGGCACCACCGACATCGTCATCGTCGGTCGTGTCAGTCGGCCCAACCTTGCGAATGTGCGTCCCGACTTCGGGCTCTTGATGGCGCTACCGATGATCTGGCGCATCATTCGTGCCGGCGGCGACGATGCCGTGCTGCGCGAAGTCATCCGCTTTTTTGAGGGCAAGGGCTTTCGCGTCCTTGGGCCCGCCGATGTGGCGACGGAGATCATCGTGGGGCGCGGACCGCTCGGCATTTTTGAGCCTAACGCCGAGGACACGCGCGACATCGCGGTCGGCCTCGATGTGGTCGAACGCATCGGCCGGCTCGACATCGGCCAGGGCGTCGTGGTCGCCAGTGGCCGCATTGAGGCCATCGAGGGCGCCGAAGGAACGGACCGGATGCTCGATCGCGTGGCCGCGCTCAGACGTGTCCGCGGCTGCGCGGATATCGGCGAAGCCGGCGGCGTGCTGATCAAACGGCCGAAACCTGGCCAGGAGCTGCGCATCGACCTGCCCGCCATTGGACCTGAAACGGTCTCGCGGGCCGCCGGGGCGGGACTTCGAGGCGTTGCAGTGCTCGCCGGCAAGACCATGGCCGCGGATCGCCACGACCTGATCCGGCGCGCGGATGCACTCAGACTGTTCGTCGCGGGGCTCGACGAACGAATGGTTGCCGACAGGTTGGCGCTGCCCCGCTCAACCCCAGCGGATGCCATCGAACCGGGAGTACTCCAAACCTATGCCGGCTCGACGCCGCAACGGGATGCCTTCGAAAGCGCCGTCAAGGGTGCGCGCGTGGTTGCGGCACTGGCGCCGTCCGGCGTCGCGCTCGCGGTGGTCGTGGTCCGCCGCCATGTGCTGGCGGTCGAAGCGTGCGAGGGCACGCTGGCGTTGCTCGGCCGCGTCGCAGATCTCAGGCAGTGGGGCTCGACCGGCCGCAAACGGCTTGGCGTCGCGGTGTTGCAGTCGGGCTCGGAATCCGGTCCCCGCGTCCTCGAAGCCGCGGCCCGAGCCGGGCTCGAAGGCGTTGTCATCACAGGGCGCGCTGGCGGCGCTATGGTCCCCGATGCCGAAGCTGTCGGCGCTGCCAAGCGGCTTGGACTGTTCTTGGCCTCGATCGAATTGAGTGAAGTCGATACCGTTGAGCATGAGAGTGGCAATGGCACGCACCAATGATCGTCCGCCCGGTGCCTTGAATGGTGCGCCGGGGGCTGGTCCCCGAACCGTCATCATCGGACATCGTCCAGATCACTACCGGCTGTTCGTGGTGGCTGGCGAGCACTCGGGCGACGCGCTCGGCGCGAAGCTCATGGCTACCCTGAACGCCCAGTTTCGGGGGCGCATCCACTACCTTGGCGTGGGCGGCGAGGGCATGGAGAGGTGCGGTCTCCATTCGCAGTTCCCGATGCAGGACGTCGCCGTCATGGGACCGATGTCGATCCTTCCGAAATTGCCGCGCATCGTGCGCCGCGTCTATCGCACGGTGGATGCGGCAATCGCCGCCGAGCCGAGCGCCGTGATCATCATCGACAGCCCGGAGTTCACCCACCCCATCGCCAAGCGTATCCGCAAGCGACGGCCCGACATCCCGATCATCAACTACGTTTCGCCAACCGTGTGGGCATGGCGACCCGGGCGCGCCCGCAAGATGCGCCGCTATGTCGATCACGTCATGGCGCTGCTGCCGTTCGAGCCCGAAGCGCATGAACGGCTCGGCGGCCCGCCCTGCACCTACGTCGGCCACCCGCTGATCGAGCGCCGTGCGTGGCTTGATAGTCTCGATCCAGCGCCGCTCTCAGCCCTTCTCAGGCTTGATTCTAATCGGCCCGTGGTGGTCGTGCTGCCGGGTAGCCGTCGCTCCGAGGTCAGCCGGCTCTTGCAACCCTTTGGCGAGGCCATTCGGCTGCTCGGAGCGCAGGGCAAGGTGCTGCCGCAGGTCATCATCCCCACGGTCCCGTCGTCGCGTGATCTCGTCGAGGCCGGTATCGCTCGTTGGCCGGTGAAGCCGCATCTTCTCGAGAACGAAGACGACAAATATCGCGCCTTCAAGCTCGCGCGCGCGGCACTTGCCGCCTCTGGAACCGTCACACTTGAGCTTGCCATGTGCGGCACGCCATCGGTCGTCGCCTATCGCATCGATGCTTTTTCGGGGCGTTTCGGTTTCCTGCTCAAAGTGCCGACGATCGTTCTTGCCAATCTGGTCGCGGGCGAGAACATCTATCCTGAGTTCGTCCAGGATGCGTGCACTCCCCATCGTCTGTCCGAAGCCCTGTCGCTGATCATGGAGGACGGCGGGCACCGATCCACCCAGCTCGAAGGGCTATCGCGACTACCGCGGCGCCTCGAGCTTCCGTCTGGCACGCCGAGCGAGGCGGCTGCCGCCATCGTGATGCGCTACGCCGCTGGCGGCCGCGCGGCCGCGAAACTGCCGTAGTCACAGCCCAGTCCCAACGCAAGTCACGACGGTCGCCAAAGCTTGTGATCGTCGCCACAGTGCCGCATCGCCGCCACAGTGCCGCCGATAGCAGAGTACTCAAGCTCAGTCCCGCGCCGGTGTGGGAACGGCAAGCGAACCCAGAAATGCGAAGGCCATCCCGCAACTTGGGATGGCCTTCACTGTCTAAGCGGTCTTGATTGCGGAGGGGGAAATTCCGCCTAGAAACATGTCAGGTGCAAGGCTTCATCGGTTCGAGCGGATCAGAACCGGATGATGGCCCCGGTGAGCACCGCCTGAAAGCCCTCTACGCCGCCCACTGCGCCGTTCACAGTCGTGAGATCGGCCTCATAGTTGCGATAGCCGACGTAGAAGTCCATGGCGGCTGCGTCGATCGACTGGTTGATGCCGAAACCCCACATGTCGACTTCCGACGAGATCAGCGCGCCAGCGCCAGCAGAGATTGTCGGGGCAGTCGTCGCGCCAGCGGCAGTACCACCCGAAGTCCCGAAATTACCGCGATAATACTCACCATAGACTGTCGTCTTGCCGACGGGCAGCCACTTCCTCTGGACGCCGCCCTGGAAGTAATAGAACTCGTCACGATCGTCGACCAGGTTGGCGGCAACGTTCGTGATGCCGCCCGCGCGACGGTCGTCTTCGTGATAACCGTAGGCGAAGATACCGTAGAGACCGGTCTCAGTATGAAGTACGCTGGCCGAGAGACCGAGCGACTGGCACTCCGCATTCGAGCCGGCAGCAGGACCCTGGCGTGTGCACGTATTGCCGGTGTTGGAGCCCGTGTCCACATCAGTCCACTGGGTGTAAGAGATACCGGCGGCCAGCTTGAAGCCCTGGATCTCGCCAGCGTAACGGAGGGCGACATCCCACACGTCGTCCTCACCCCAGCTTGCCGAAGCCGCGAAACCAGCGAACGTCGGCGTATCGTAGCGCACCACATTCTGGCGGTTGCCTTCACCCGGGTTCTCACGAGAGGCGATGTTGCGCCAAGTCGCGCCCGATTGCGTACCGTCAGAGCGGCGAATACCGAAGTTCTGGTTCCAGTCGAAGACCTGCGAGCGCGCGGCATGGTTGATGCCGACGGTGCTGATCTGCGTGATGCCGTCCGACGCCTGCGAGGTCTGGCCGACGGTCACCCTACCCAAGGTCTTGCTTCCGAGCCACCAAGCGCTGTGACGAAGGTCGATGCCGTTGCCAGCGCCCTCGTCATCGTCAGCCGAAACGCGGTCGTTACGACCACTGCGCGCGCCAATCTCCAACAGGAAGCCCGCTTCGACATCAGAGTTGACTTTAGCCGATCCACGGAACCGCACGCGCGTCCGGTCCGCGATATTGTCGACGACGTAGGTGTTCTGCTCCTCACCATCATCCCAGAACAGCACGGCCGTGTTAACCCAACCTGAAATCTCAAGCTTGACCTTGCGGTTGCCCTTGCGAACGGTCGTAGCTTCGAGTTCTGCGATGCGCTCTTCCAGATCGGCGCAGCAATCGCCGCCGAGATCGGCAGCCATGGCGGGCTGGCTGATCAAAGCGGCAGCGGCAATCAGAGCCGCGGCGGACAGTTTGTAAGTCATGGTAACCCCCGGATGGTTCACTCGGCATGCAGAACGCCGGGGCGGATCATTCGCGACAACCCCGAAGCATAACCATTTTTAGACTCCGAACCTCGCATTCGGCTGACGATGGTGTTGCCGGTCTGGCACGCCGCGTTGAGTTGAGTGAGCTGAGTGGCACCGAGCGGCGATATGCTCGGACGGAAAACAGCGCGTCATAAAAGGGTTGCATCAGAATAAGTCTGGAATATGAAATCAATTCTCTGCCGATAGTGCTCGATTTTACCAAATCGCATATTTATTGCGACCTAATGCCAGCAGATAACATCAATTCACATCATTGCGATAAGAGCTGAAGACCCCTGGTGGTGATGAGCCGGAATGCTAGACAGTTATCGTAGTCGTCTGAACGTGGACGGCATTTTTGAATAGCGGATTCCGTATGCGAGTGGTCTTGATCGCGGAGTGCCGGAGGTTGGCCGCCCAGGTTAGTCTTGCGTTGGCCCACGTGAATACCGCTGTCGACACGATCGCAGACGCGGCCGATGCGCGGGAGGCGATCGAGGTCCACGACTATGACCTGCTGATCGCCGATCTTGATCACGCCCCGCACCTGCTTCTCGAGTTCATGAAATCCAAGGCGCCGCGACACGCTGTCTTGCGCAAAATGGTCTGCGGCAGCCGCGACGCCATGGGAGCGGTGAAAGCAGCCATCGATCTCGGCGCGGACGATTTCCTGATGAAGCCGTTCGATGCCGCCGAGTTGCAATTGCGTGTTGGCTGCCTATCGCCACTGATTTCCAAGAAGAGCGATCCCGAGCAGCGGCTCGTCTACAGCTTCGGGCCGGTCAGCATCGACCAATCGACGAACTCGGTCTGGCTCGACCAGAGGCTCGTCAACCTTACGCCCCGCGAGCACGGCGTGCTTAGTGCACTGATACGCCGGCCAGGGCAGGCCGTCAGCAAGGAGCAGATTGCCGCGAAAATTTCGTCGCTCGACAGTCACGCCGATCCGACGGCCATCGAGACCTACGTGTACCGCTTGCGACGCAAGCTCGAGCACCCGCGGATCACGATCCGGACCATCCGCGGGCTTGGCTATCTGCTCGATTTGAAACGGGAATGACGGTTGTGCCTGCGCGCCGTCACGTCCATTGAACGTCTGATCCTGGCGCGTCTCAGCGCTGTCCCATGGGGACGAACGTCCGCTCTGCCGGTCCGATGTAGAGCTGGCGCGGGCGGCCGATCCTCTGCTCCGGATCTTCGATCATCTCGCGCCACTGGGCGATCCAGCCGACGGTCCGGGCTACCGCAAACAGAACCGTAAACATGTCCACCGGGAAGCCCAATGCCCTGAGTGTGATCCCAGAATAAAAATCGATGTTCGGATAGAGCTTCTTCTCGACGAAGTAGTCATCCTGCAGCGCGATCCGCTCGAGTTCTATCGCAACCTTGAGCAGCGGATCGTCCTTGAGCCCGAGCGTACCCAGCACCTCGTGGCAGGTGGTCTGCATCACCTTGGCGCGCGGATCATAATTCTTGTAGACGCGGTGGCCGAAGCCCATCAACCGGAAGCCCGACGTCTTGTCCTTGGCGCGCTTCACAAACTCCGGCACCTTGTCGACGGTGCCGATCTCCTTGAGCATGGTGAGCGCCGCTTCATTCGCTCCGCCGTGCGCGGGACCCCACAGGCAGGCAATGCCGGCGGCGATGCAGGCGAACGGGTTGGCACCCGAGGATCCGGCGAGGCGCACGGTCGATGTCGAAGCGTTCTGCTCGTGATCGGCGTGCAGGATGAAGATGCGGTCGAGAGCCTTCGACAGCACCGGGTTCACTACGTAGGGCTCGCACGGTACGGCGAAGCACATCTGCAGAAAGTTCGACGTGTAGTCGAGGTCGTTCCTCGGATAGATGAACGGCTGGCCGATCGAATACTTGTAGGCCATCGCCGCGATGGTCGGCATCTTGGCGATCATTCGGTGGGCCGCGATCCGCCTCTGGTCGGGATCGTTGATGTCGGTTGAGTCATGGTAGAACGCCGACAGCGCACCGACCACGCCCACCATCACCGCCATGGGATGCGCGTCGCGTCGGAAACCGGTGAAGAACCGGGTCATCTGCTCGTGCACCATCGTATGCCGCGTGATAGTCTGGTCGAACAGCCGGAATTCGTCCTTGGTCGGCAATCCGCCGTTCAGCAGCAGATAACAGACCTCGAGGAAGTTCGAGCCTTCGGCCAGTTGATCGATGGGGTAGCCGCGATAGAGCAGCTGGCCCTTGTCACCGTCGATAAAGGTGATCTTCGATGAGCAGTTTGCCGTCGACGTGAAGCCGGGATCATAAGTGAAGCAACCGGTCGAGGCATAAAGCTTGCCGACGTCGATCACGTCTGGGCCGATCGTGCCCGAGCGCACCGGCATCTGCGTTTCCTTGCCGGCGAACGACATGGTGGCGTGCCTGCGCGGCGCTGACGCTGTGGGCTGGTTCTGGTCATGGCTATTCATGAGCGCGTTCCTTGTGCCGGGGGTTGTGGTCGGCGGTCGTACGAATTTGTTGTCCGAGTTTGTTGTCTGAGTTTCGTTTTCGTGTCCGAGTATCCGGCCTGACGCATGATCATTACCGAGCGCGAATGTTGCGCTGCACCACGTCCTATTGAACGTTTGGTATCTCACATTCACGCGTGCGGCAATATGGCCTTGGAAGGGGGTCACCAAGACGTGTTCGAGCGGTGGTTGCCGCTTCCGGCGCCAGACGGCACCTCGCCGCTCTGACTACCTTTCAACGGGCCTGATCCTTGAGCCGCGCCAGTGCTTCATCGCGGCCAAGAACGGCCATGACGTCGAACACCGGCGGCGAAACGGTTCGGCCGGTCAGGGCGGCCCGCAGGGGTTGCGCGATCTTGCCGAGCTTGGCACCGGTCTCCTCGGCAAAGCTCCGAACGGCGGCCTCGATCGCGGCCGCTTGCCAATCGGGCACGACTTCGAGCCGCCGTACCAGCTTGCCGATCGTATCCTTGGCGCTCGCGTCCATCACTGCGTTGGCCTTTTCATCGAGTGCCAAAGGTCGGCACGCGAACACGAAGTGCGCGCCGTCGACCAGTTCGAGCAGCGTCTTCGCGCGCTCCTTGAGGCCGGGCATCGCAGCCAGGAGTTTTTCGCGTCCGCCGGTGGCCAGCTTGGCCGCGAGTTCGGGGCCGCCGTCGATCTCCGGCAGGATGTCCTCGATGCGTTCAACCAGCTCGGCATCGAGTGTCGTCCGAATATAGTGGCCGTTCAAGTCCGTAAGCTTGGCATAATCGAACCGCGCCGGGCTCTTGCCTATCCCGTCGAGGCCGAACCATTCGATCAGCTGCGACGTGGCGATCACTTCGTCGTTGCCGTGTGCCCACCCGAGCCGCACCAAATAGTTGCGCAGCGCCGCCGGCAGGTAGCCCATGGCGCGGTAGGCTTCCACGCCAAGTGCGCCGTGGCGTTTCGATAGTTTCGCGCCATCTGCGCCGTGGATCAGTGGCACGTGCGCGAACTCCGGCACGCACCAGTCCATTGCCTGGTAGATCTGCGTCTGCCGCGCCGCGTTCGTCAGGTGGTCGACGCCGCGGATCACATGTGTCACGCCCATGTCATGGTCGTCGACGACGACCGCAAGATTATAGGTCGGGTTGCCGTCCGAGCGCAGGATGATGAGGTCGTCGAGGTCTTTGTTCGGCACCGTCACCGTGCCCTGGACGAGATCCTTGATCACGGTTTCGCCATTGCGGGGCGCCTTCAGCCGCGTGGCCGGCTTCACGCCCGCCGGCGCGTCCTTGGTATCGCGATCGCGCCAAGGACTGTCGAAAATCTGCGCCCGGCCTTCGGCTTTGGCGGCCTCGCGCGCTGCCTCGATTTCTGCCGGCTGGCTGTAGCAGTGATAGGCATGGCCGCGCGCCAGCATCGCCTCGGCCACTTCGCGGTGGCGCCTGGCGCGCGAGAACTGCGATACCGGCTCATCGTCCCAGTCGAGTTCCAGCCACTTAAGCCCTTCTAGGATAGCCGTCACCGCGGCCTCGTTGTTCCGCTCGCGGTCGGTATCCTCGATGCGCAGCAGGAACGTACCACCAGTGTTCTTGGCATAGAGCCAGTTGAACAGCGCCGTGCGCGCGCCGCCGATGTGCAGATAGCCCGTCGGCGATGGAGCAAAGCGAACGACGGGCTTGCCGCCGCTCTGAGCCGGTTTTTCGGTCATGTTGGGATCGATCGGTTGGTTGGGGGACCCGATCGCGTGTAGCATGGCGGCGGGTGGCTACAAAGGGGCATGACGAGTGTGGCGGTGGCGGGGGTCGACGAGGGGCGGGGCGGTGGTGCGGACCGAAGTCCGGGCGGCCGCTCGCTTCTCGCTCTGCGCATCGGAACCGTCTCAGATTGGCTCGAGAGCGAGCGACCGGCGTGGTTCTCTTGGTTGCCCGTCGCCCTCGGCGCCGGCATCGCGGGCTATTTCGCACTGCCTCGCGAGCCGGGGCTATGGGCCGCGCTCGCCCCCCTGCCGGTCGCAACTGTCGTGTGGCTCTCCTGCCGCCGCGGCAGCATCTTGGCCATGCTGGCGGGATTGCTGGTTGCGGCCAGCGTTGGCCTCGCACTCGCTAAGATTCGCAGCGATAGAGTGGCGGCACCAGTCCTTGAACGCCGCATGGGCCTCGTCGAGGTGCGCGGTTTCGTCGAACTCGTGGAGCCGAGGCAAACGCGCGGCGAGCGGCTGACCCTGCGTGTCACGTCTATCGAGGGGCTCGCGGCCGAAAAGCTGCCCCGTCGTGTGCGCATTCGAACCATGAGCGCGAGCGCGGGCCTGAAGCCAGGCGACGCGGTCAAGGTCAAGGCGACGCTCGCGCCGCCATCGGGCCCGGTGCTGCCCGGCGGTTACGACTTCGCGCGCGGCGCGTACTTTCAGGGGCTAGGCGGCATCGGCTACGCATTGACCCGCGCGGAAATCGATACCAAAGCCGGTTCAACGGCTTCCGCGTTGCTGCAATGGCAAGCTGCCGTGGCCCGGCTCCGCCAGGAAATCGGCGCACGTGTCACCGCCAGCTTGCCCGGTCAGACCGGAGCCATTGCCAATGCGCTGATCACCGGGGAGCGCGGCGGCATCTCGGCGGCCACCAACGAAGCATTCCGTGATTCCGGCTTGTTCCACATGCTGTCGATCTCCGGGCTGCACATGGCGATCATGGGCGGGGCGGTTTTTTATGCTCTGCGTTTCGCGTTCGCCCTCGTTCCGTCCGTCGCGCTTCGCTACCCGATCAAGAAATGGGCGGCTGTTGCGGCCATCATCGCCTCTTTCGCCTATCTCATGATTTCCGGCGCGGCCTTCGCCACCGTGCGCTCGGCGTTGACGATTACCATCATGTTCCTGGCGATCCTGCTCGACCGCCCGGCCATCGCCATGCGCAATGTCGCGCTCGCGGCGCTGATCATTCTGATGATCTGGCCCGAGAGCCTCAATGACGTCGGTTTCCAGATGTCGTTTGCGGCCGTCGTCTCACTCGTCGCCTGCTACGAGGACTTGCGTCACCGGCTTCTCGTCCGCAATGCATGGCCGGAAGGGGCACTGTCAAACATTGGCCTGTTCTTCGCTGGCATCGTGCTCTCGACACTCATCGCCAGTATCGCTGTGGGTCCGTTCGCCGCATACTACTTCCACAAGGGTCAGCAGCTCGCGATTGTCGCCAATGTCATAGCCACCCCGATTTGCAACCTGATCATCATGCCGGCCGCTCTCGGCGCATTGGTGCTGATGCCGCTCGGGCTCGAGGGGCTCGCACTCGCCATCATGGGCTTCGGCGTCAATCTGACGATCGCTTGCGCCGAATGGGTCGCAGCCCTCCCTGGCGCGACCACCCGCATTGCGGCGATCGCGCCGCACGCTTTTCTGATGATGGTGTCGGGGGGGCTATGGTTTCTGCTCTGGCATCAACGGCCGCGGCTCCTCGGCCTCGCCCTCCTGCTGGCCGGTATCGCGCTGGCGCCGTTCACGCCACGGCCCGATATCCTGGTCGGCCGCGATGGCCGCCTCATCGCGGTCCGCGCCGGGGACGCCTCGCTTGTCGCCCTGGCCGCACCACAATCGGGCTTCGAACTGTCGCGCTGGCTCGATCATGACGGCGATGGGCGTTCGCAGAAAGAGGCTGTCGCTGCCCCTGGCTTCCGCTGCGACGCGGCGGGCTGCACGGCCAAAGTGCGCGGGCTTATCGTCGCCCACCCCCGGCATGCATCGGCCATCGCCGAGGACTGTACCCGCGCCGACATCGTGCTGATGACAGTGCCCCAGCCCAAGGGATGCACGGCGCCCAAGGCCGTCGTGGACTTTTTTGCCGTGCGCGCCCGTGGCACACATGCACTCTATGTCGCGCCCGCCGACCAGGGCCGGCCGCCGCGCATCCGCATCGAGACCGTGGCCGACAGCCGCGGCGACCGCCCTTGGTCGCGGCTGCCGTGGTGGGCAACCGCGCGCGATGGGGCGGCAAACCATGACGCCGGTCAGCGCGGGGCCGTTGCGATCCGTCATCCACGCTCGCGCCTCTGGGCATTCGCGGCCACGCCGGAGTTTCTGGCGTCACAGCAACTGCCGCGTGCCGATATCGAGGACGCCGACCCTCTCGCCGACCCCGCGATTCTGGACGACGCCTGGTGAGCGACGACGCCCTGCCCCGCGGCAAAGAGTTTCGCCCCGGTTTGTTGCCGTGGCCGCCGTCCGTCGTATCGGCCTGAGCCGGCGTCAACGTCTCGGCTTGGCCGCGATAGGGGCACCGCCGTGATTTGACTCAGTACCTCCGGATCAACCCCACCAGCCGGCCCTGGATATCAACCTGATCGGGGCCGAAGATCCGCGTCTTGTGCTCGGGATTGGCCGCCTCCAGCGCGATGGTCGTGCCCTTCTTGCGCAGCCGCTTCAGTGTCGCCTCTTCCTTTTCGACCAGCGCCACCACGATGTCGCCGTTCTCGGCATTGTCACAACGGCGGATGATGACCGTATCGCCATCGTGTATTCCGGCCTCGATCATCGAGTCGCCCTTGACCTCCAGCGCGAAGTGCTCGCCGTTAGTCAAGAGGTCGGGTGGGCAGGCGATGTCATGGGAGTGCTGCTGGATCGCGCTGATCGGCGTGCCCGCCGCGATGCGGCCCATCACGGGAACTGAAACCGTGCGACTGTCGAGGATCGTCGAGGGCGGCATCTTCAGCTCACGTCCCCGCGGCGCCCCACCCTCGATCACGCTCGGTTGAAACCCGCCCTTCTTCTGAATGTTCTCACTGCTTTCGGGCAGCTTGATGACCTCTATGGCGCGCGCCCGATGCGGCAGCCGCCGGATGAAACCGCGCTCGACCAGTGCCGTGATCAGCCTGTGAATGCCGGATTTCGATTTGAGCTCCAATGCCACCTTCATCTCGTCGAACGACGGCGGCACGCCCTGCTCCTGCATCCTTTCATGTATGAAAAGTAGAAGCTCTTTCTGTTTCTGCGTGAGCATCGCCCCTCCTGCTTCAGTCGTCTGTTCGGCTGTTACGGGGGGCATTTTCGGCTCACCCCATCACTGCCGCTTCGCGTCTTTCGGTCGCCTTACATGCCCGACTGCACTCGCGGTGCCGCTCGGCGACAGGCCTTGGATCGCACAAGCTTGCATGGACAAATCATGAACGTACACTAAGCGTTCTTGCGCTGTTCCGCAAGCAGGAAAAAACTGGGATCGTCCGGCGTCAAAAGTCGAGATCGAGGATCGCGACATGAGTTCCTGCCTCTGCTGCCGTCGCGCCCGATGTGCGCACGATGAGGCAGTCGGCGTCGGCCAGCGGCGACATCAGAGAGCTGTCCTGGGAGGCGGCCGGCCGAACGCACCAGCCTCCGTCAGCGGTGATCTCCCGACGAGCGCGCATGTAATGCTGGCGCGGTCCGTTGGCTTCGATGGCGACCGCCAGCGGCAGCATCGCTGCCTGTGCGACGTCGTCCGCCCGACCTGCCAGCCGCGCGACCAGCGGCATCAGGAATACCCGTCCGCAGATAAGCGACGACACCGGGTTGCCGGGCAGTCCGAGCACGCGCTGCACGCCTTCATTACCGCCTTTCCGCCCGAACATCATCGGCTTGCCCGGCCGCATTGCGATCTTCCAGAAATCGAGCAGCACGCCCGCGGACCTGAGTGCCGGCGCCACGAGGTCATGATCGCCGATGGATGCCCCGCCGATGGTCACCAGTATGTCGGCGTCGGCGCCGGCCCGGATCTTTGCAGCCAGGTCTTCCGGCCGGTCGGCTGCAATCCCGAGCAGTCGCGGCTCGCCGCCGGCCGCCGAGACCATCGCCGCCAGCCCGATTGGGTTCGACGAGACGATCTGATCCGGCCCCGGCGGTGTTCCAGGCGGCACCAGTTCGTCGCCTGTGGCCAGAATGGCGACCACCGGCTTCCTGTAGACCTCGAGGCGCGCATGGCCCATGGCCGCTGCAAGCGTTAGTGCGCGCGCGTCCAGTCGACGGCCCCTGACGAGCAGGACGTCGCCATCCGCGAAATCGCCGCCTTTCGCGCGCACGTGACCCGCGTCGGTTGTACCGTCGGTCACCGTGATGCGGTCGCCGTCCCGCGTCACGTTCTCCTGGATGACAATGGCGTTGGCACCCGAGGGCAGCGGCGCACCAGTGAATATGCGCACAGCCTCGCCCGCGCCCACACGCCCGCCAAACCCACGGCCCGCCGCCGCTTCTCCGACAACGATGAGCGATACCGGCAGCCGCGCCACATCGACGTCGCGCACTGCATACCCGTCCATCGCGGACGCATCGAATGGCGGCTGGGTCAGTTTGGCGGACAACTCCGATGCCAGCACACGGCCGGCAGCCACCAGGAGATCGACGGTCTCGGATGCACGGGGAGCCGCCCCCTCCAGGATGCGGGCCAGTGCTTCGTTGACTGGCAGCAGCGCCATTTCAGCGCTCCTCGCGCGCGGTCGGGTCGGCGCGATAGATCCCGCTGCGCCCGCCGGTTTTCTCGATCAGCCTGATGCCGTCGAACCGCATCGCCTTGTCGGCGGCTTTCAGCATATCGTAGATGGTCAGGCAGGTGACCGACACCGCAGTCAGTGCTTCCATCTCGACGCCGGTCTGCCCCGCCACCCGCACCGCCGCCGTAACGTGGATGCCGGGCGGATCGCGGCGCACGGTGAAATCGACGGTCACCTTCGTAATGGCCAGCGGGTGGCACAGCGGGATCAACTCGGATGTTTTTTTGGCCGCCATGATGCCTGCGATGCGCGCGGTCGCCAGCACGTCGCCTTTCTTGGCCTCGCCTGCCTCGATCAGCGCCAGCGTCTCGGACCGCATGGCCACGAAACCTTCCGCGATCGCCGTGCGGGGGGTGACGGACTTGTCGGAAACATCCACCATGTGCGCCTCGCCACGTTCGTTAAGGTGTGAGAGCTTTGTCATCGGCAGGTGGCTCCGGATCAGATCGAGGAAGTTTGGTTTGGCGGTACCGCGGCGGGCTCACCACCCGAACCGCGCGAGGATCGTCAGCGTTCCGGTCAAGGAGGTCTTGGAGTTGTGACATTTTCGCCCCGGCTGGAAAAGGGGGCACAGGCCATGCTGTCACAGTGCCCTTGCCACCGCGTTCAAGACGGCTAATTACAGGGTCCGGCCCTTGGACGGTCGGTTGGGGGGCACTGAACCGACGCCACCGACCAAATCAACGAACCGGACCCGGACTGCCAAATGTCGAAGCCGGCGCCGTATCGGCCCGCGATCCCGACCATGCCGCTACCCTTCGCCATCCCCGCACGAGGACGTTCCATGCTGCCGAAGTTTCCGACAGACGAAAAGGCCACCAAGGGACTACTGGTGAGTATCATCTTCGGCTCGCGCTGGCTGCAGGTGCCGCTCTATCTCGGGCTCATCGTGGCGCAGGCGGTCTATGTGGTCCTTTTCCTGCGAGAGCTTTGGCATCTGCTCAGCCATTCCACCTCGTTCAGCGAGCTGCAGATCATGCTGATCGTGCTTGCGCTGATCGACGTCGTGATGATCTCCAATCTTCTGGTGATGGTCATCGTCGGCGGCTACGAGACGTTCGTGTCGCGGTTGAAGCTTCAAGGTCACCCCGACCAGCCGGACTGGCTCGATCACGTCAATGCCAGCGTGCTCAAGATCAAGCTCGCCATGGCGATCATCGGCATCTCGTCCATTCACCTGTTGAAGACGTTCATCGAGGCGGGCAACCTCGGCATGCCGAACGCCAAGTACACCGAGGCGGGCGTCATGTGGCAGACCATCATCCACATCAGCTTTATCCTTTCGGCCATTGGTATCGCCTACGTCGACCAGCTGACGCAGTCCTCGGCTTTAAACCATCGCCCGCGGCGAACCTCCGGGGCGTCCGGCTCGGAAGAGTGAGGTGCTCCACAACTCGCCGCAGACGAGGCTGGCGTCGATTGCCGTTCTCAACATGGACGATGCCGGTGACGTAACCCCGCCGCTGCTATGGCCATGACGATCTTTTTCGCGGCACGGCCGCCAGGGTGACGTAAACGCTCCTCGTGCACGGCATGCCGACCACCACCCAGGCCTGGTGCTGCCGACAGCCGCGTCGGACGATTGGTACCCGCTCGCGGCTGGTCCAGAAACCAAACGGCAGATGCAAAAGCTGCACGAGTGTTATGATCGCGACGTCCGCTTCTTTGTCGTAGCCATGATTTCAATCGGACGCCTCGATCTCGATCACACAAAAAACCAAATGCTTGTCCGGTGTCCTTCAGTTCACGCAGTTGGTTGGTGAGTGCTCGAATGAATGAAGCGAATTTCGCGATCAGGACCCTACGGCGTGGGCTTGATTGATCGCAAAATAGTGAAAGTCCCGACGAACCGTGTCCCCATCTCTCCGTCACTCACATTTTGATCTCGCGATCGTCGGCGCTGGCATCCTCGGGCTGTCCCACGCGCTCGCCGCAGCACGCTTTGGCAAGAGCGTCGTCGTCATCGATCGTGATGCCACGGCCAACGGCGCATCGATCCGCAACTTCGGCTTTATCACCGTCACCGGCCAGCAGGCGGGCGAATGCTGGCAGCGCGCCATGCGGTCGCGCGACCGCTGGGTGGAGGTGGCTGCCTCGGCGGGCATTGCCATCGAGCATGAAGGGCTCATGGTCGCCGTCCGCCGGCCCGAATCCCGCGCCGTTCTCGAAGCCTTCGCGCAGACCGGCATGGGCCGCAGTTGCCAATTGCTTGCACCCGCCGAAGCCTGCGCCAAAGTCCCCTCCTTGCGCGCAGAGGGGCTGACCGCCGCCCTCTGGTCGCCCCACGAAGTCCGCGTCGAAAGCCGCTCGGCTATTCCGAAACTCGCGGCCTGGCTCGAAGCCGTCCATGGCGTCACCGTCCTCCGCTCGACGCTCGCCACGTCCATTGCCCCGCCCAGGATCGAGACCACGGCCGGGACGATATTCGCCGAATGTGCCGTGGTGTGCGCCGGGCACGAGTTCCAGACGCTTTTCCCCGAGCGAATCGCCGCCTATGGCCTCACCACCTGCAAGCTGCACATGATGCGTGTCGTGCCGCCCGCGAGCGCGCCGCGCCTCGGCACCGCGGTCATGTCGGATCTCGGACTTGTCCGCTATCTCGGCTACGCGGAGCTTCCCGAGGCGCAGGCGCTCAAGGCCCGGCTCGTCGCCGAACAGAAACCGGCGCTCGATCACGGCGTCCATCTGATCGTCGTGCGCTCGGCCGACGGCTCACTCGTCGTAGGCGACAGCCACCACTACGGCGAGACGCTCGATCCGTTCGCGCCCGAGGCCGTCGACCGGATAATCCTCGACGAGCTCGACTCCGTGCTCCATCTTCCTGGCCGCGTCGTCTCCGAGCGCTGGGTCGGCACCTATGCCTCGGCGCCGGACCGTCTCATGTTGGTCGACCGGCCCAGCGACAGCGTCCGCGTCGTCATCGTCACCAGCGGCACCGGTGCCTCCACCGGCTTTGCGATCGGCGAAGATGTCATCGCCGAGCTTTATGGTGCCGTGCGCTGATCCCAACTCATTTACCACCACCCAACCGTCCATTTTTCGAAGGAGCATCCCGTGACACTCAAAGCCGTGGTTTTCGACTGGGCCGGCACGATGATCGATCACGGCTCGCGCGCGCCTATGGGCGCCTTCGTCAAGGTGCTCGCGGATTTCCAGGTGCCGATCTCTATCGACGAGGCGCGGAAGCCCATGGGCCTGCCGAAGTGGGATCACATCAAAGCACTTTTGGATGATCCTCTGATCGCCGCCCGTTGGTCCAAGGCTCACGGTCACGCCCCCACCAACGCCGACGTCGATCGCGTGTTCGAGGTGTTCGTGCCGCTCAACGCCGCCGTGGTGGTCGACTATGCCGATCTCATTCCAGGCGTGATCGAGACGCACGCCGAATTGCGCGCGCGTGGCCTGAAGATCGGCTCGACCACGGGCTACACGCGCGACATCATGGAGCGGCTGTTGCCCATCGCCACGGCTCAGGGCCTCGTGCCCGATAACCTGGTTTGCGCTGGCGATCTCCTCGTTGGCCGCCCGACACCGACGATGATGTACAAGTGCTTCCTCGATCTCGGCGTCTGGCCGGCGTCGAGCGTGGTCAAGGTCGACGACACGGAGCCTGGAATCGCCGAGGGGCTCGCCGCTGGCTGCTGGACCGTCGGCGTTACGCTTTCGGGCAACGCGGTCGGCCTCTCCTACCCGGAACTCTGCGCACTGAGCGAGGTCGAGCGCGCCCGCCGCCGCGATAAGGCAACCCGCCGCCTCAATCGCTGCGGCGCGCACTATGTCATCGACAGCGTCGCCTCGCTGCCCGCCATCCTCGACGCCATCGATGGCCGCCTCGCCCGTGGCGAAAAGCCTTGAGTGTGTCGGGGCGGCACTCTCCCCGTCTGCTCCGAGGGAGAGGATCGGGTGTCGGCAACGCAAGCACTTGCCGGGTCCAACCGTCCAGGCCAAGGTATGAGGCTGATCACCGAACGCAGAAAGCCCGCATCCGCATGTCACGCCGACAATCGTCCATTGCAGTGCCGCCGAGCCCCGGACCTTCACGCCCAAGGCCTTCAGGCCAAAGACCTTCAGGCCCAAGGCCTTCAAGCCCAAGGCCTTCAGGCCCAGAAGCTTTAGTCCCAGCGTCGTCTCCGTCGGAACCGGCGCTTGGCGCAGCGGCCGTCCAGTCGCCGGCCGCGACGCCCGCCCGCGCGATGGGCGACAGCGGGGCCGCCGCTGCGCCCGGCGCGTTCCCGGCCGTGCGGATGCGGCGAAACCGGCGGGCGGGCTGGTCGCGTCGGCTGGTGGCCGAACACACGCTGTCGTCCGCCGATCTCATCTGGCCGCTGTTCGTACTCGAGGGGCGCGGCAAACGCGAGACGATCGTGTCCATGCCCGGCGTCGAACGGCTGAGCGTGGATCTGGTGGTGGACGCCGCAAAGCGCGCGGAAATGCTCGGTATTCCGGCGATCGCGCTGTTTCCCTACACCGATCCGCAGAAGCGCACGGACGACGCGGCGGAAGCGTTCAACCCGGACAACCTCGTGTGCCGTGCGGTGCGAGCGGTGAAGGCCGCAGGCGTCGACGTGGGCGTCATCCTTGATGTGGCGCTCGACCCCTACACCAGCCACGGCCACGACGGGCTGGTCGAAGGCGGCGAGATCGTCAACGACGCAACCTTGGCGGCGCTCGTCAGGCAATCGCTGGTGCAGGCGGAGGCTGGCGCTGACATTCTGGCGCCATCGGACATGATGGATGGCCGCATCGGCGCGATCCGGGCTGCCCTCGAAACCAACGGGCACTCTGAGACACAGCTCATGGCCTATGCCGCCAAGTACGCGTCGGCGTTCTACGGTCCGTTCCGCGACGCGGTGGGCTCGTCGTCGACATTGAAGGGTGACAAGCGCACCTATCAGATGGACGCGGCCAACACCGACGAAGCGATCCGCGAAGTGGCGCTTGATCTGGCCGAAGGCGCCGACATGGTCATGGTTAAGCCCGGCATGCCCTATCTCGACATCGTGCGGCGGGTGGCCGAGACGTTCAAGGCGCCGACCTTCGCCTATCAGGTATCGGGCGAGTATGCGATGATCATGGCGGCGGCCGAGAAGGGCTATCTTGACGGCGACCGGGTCGTGATCGAGAGCCTGCTGGCGTTCAAGCGAGCCGGATGCGCGGGCGTGCTCACCTATTTCGCCCCGCGCGCCGCCGAGTTGATGAACGGCTGAGGCCCGTCCTCATGCGCCTGGGTGACGGCCGCGCGCCTTGACGCGAAGTGGCGGTGGTGCAAAGGCTCGCGCCGGATCGGCGTTGCGGGTGCCGTGAACCAGTTTCCAATGCGGAGTACGACCCATGAGCGAGACTATAGTGGACGAGGCTGCGCGCGAAATGCACTCGATCTGGCACGCCGAAGGCCGGATCGTCTTCGCGTTGAGCATCGCTGTCGCGTTGATCGGCCTGCTGCCGTGGTTGCTGGCGGCAGCTTTTGCACCAGCCCTTCTAGGTGCACCGGGTCCAAGTCAGTCGCCAATTGTCATTTTCGGAATTGCCGCCGTGCTTGCCTACCCGATCTGGCTTGTCTACTGGGCGCGGCGCACAATTGCCGAGCGGCGAACGGGCGACACCGGCAAGGTCGCCGCGGTCATCATGGCGGCTCCCGGGGCCATGCTGATTGCGGTGTTCTCCGGCATAAATTTCGGTCCGTGACACACCCGCCCGGATCGCCTCCGACGTCATCGCCGATTACCGGCGAGGCTGCGATCATCGACATACTGGCACCTTTGACCGCGCGATTTCCCGGCGCGTTCGCGTTGAAGGACGACTGCGCTGCTCTGGTCCCGACACCTGGATATGATCTGGTGCTCAAGACCGACGCCGTCGCGGAGGGCGTGCACTTTTTCGCCGACGATGCCGCGTCCGACATCGGTTGGAAGGCGCTGGCGGTCAACGTCTCCGATCTGGTGGCAAAAGGCGCGCGGCCGCGGGTCTATCTCATGGCACTGGCTTTTCCCGCTCCGCCGTCGCTGCATTGGCTCAGGGACTTTGCCCGAGGGCTGGAACAGGCGCAGACCTGCTTCGGAATCACACTCGCCGGCGGCGACACCGATCGGCGACACGGGCCACTGTCCATCACGATCGCGGCCATCGGCGAGGTGCCCGCTGGTCGCATGGTGCGGCGGGCGGCAGCCGAGGCAGGCGATTTGCTCTATGTGTCCGGCACGCTCGGGGATGCCGCGCTCGGCCTTAAGCTCCGATCCGACGGGAGCCAGGCCGCGCAGTGGGAACTGGCGCCCGATGATGCCTTGGCGTTGGTGCGGCGCTATCTCCGCCCCGAGCCGCGGCTCGCACTCGCTCCCGTGCTGCGTGATCATGCCCGTGCGGCGATGGATTTGTCGGATGGGCTGGTCAAGGATCTCGGTCGCATGATGCAAGCCAGCGGAACGGCGGCGGTGGTTCATGCCGCGAAAGTTCCATTGTCCAAGCCTGCCGCGGCGGCCCAGGCCCGCACACCTGCGTTGCTGATCGACGTTTTGACCGGGGGCGACGATTACGAGGTGCTGGCAGCGGTGGCGCCCGACCGCGCCAAGAGTTTCGAACAGGCTGCCGCGGCGGCGGGTATCGCAGTCGCCCGGATCGGCGAAACTACTCCCCGTCGCCCGGAAGCCGGTCGTGTCGTGGTGCAGGATCATGACGGACGACAGCTCGATCTTGTGAGAAGCGGCTGGGATCACTTCTAAGCCCTGCCTTTTTCCGAGGCCGGGATGCAGGCCACACCGCCTGAAAATCCAGTCTTTACGGTTGCAGCGCGCCGATCAGCTCCCTCGAAATGGTCGGCTGGGGGCTCCATATGGCTCAATTTCGCAACACTGTGATGCAGTTTCAATGCTGGTATGGGGGATTTGGGCTTGGTAACCGGTCTTTGTTTCGCCATCTGTTTCAAGCCTAAGCTAAGCGTTCGGAGCGCTTGCGTGACACTTGCGTGTTGGATGGGCTTGCCACGCCCCGACATCCCGCATCCCTGATCAGGACAACGGAACCTTGAACGCTTCAAAAACTCCCAAAACATCAGCGTCGAAACGCCATGCAGTCGTGGCTGCGGTCTGGCTCCCGAAGCAAATGGGCCGCGGTTTGGCCTGGGTCCTTTTGCTCACAGCCGCGCTCGGTCAACCGGCGATGGCACAGGCTGCCGAAGCAAATTGGTGGGAGCAGATGCCGGTGTTCGGACCTTCCGGCCACGCCGACCGCAAACCAGACCGCAAGGATCGCAAGGTCGAAGCGCTCGACGATTTGCGCGTCGACGCCACGCCGTGGCGCAGCGATGCCATGCTGAGCGCGCTCGACAGTGCGATCGGTCAATATCAGCAGATCGTCGCCAAGGGTGGCTGGAAGGCGATCCCGTCCAATCGCATGATCCGTCCTGGCGACGAAGACGAAAGGGTTCCCGCGCTGCGGCGGCGACTGCGTGCCAGCGGCGATTTAACAGGGCGAGACAGCGGGTACGAGGGATCGACCTTCGACGATACGCTGGAACAGGCTGTGCGCCGCTTCCAGGGCCGCCACGGCATCCGCGTGACTGGCCGCGTCGACCGTCCGACGTTTGCCGTGCTCAACGTGTCGGCAGAGGCGCGGCTCGCGCAGCTTCGGCTCAACTACTCGCGCCTCCAGGAACTGCTCAATACTCGCGTCGAAGACCGCTACGTTCTGGTCAACGTGCCGGCGTTCCAGCTTGAGGCCGTCGAGCGCTTCGAGGTGCAGCAGCGCCATCGCGTGATCGTTGGCCGGGATGCGCGCGAGACGCCGACGCTTAAGGCGACGATCAGGGCGTTGAACTTCTTTCCCTACTGGCGCGTACCCGACAGCGTCGCCAACCTCGACCTGATCCCAAAGCTCAGGAAGGAGCCTGAGTATCTCGCCAACGAAAAAATCCGGGTCGTCAGCGGAAACTTCAATGGTCCAGAAATCGACGCTACCAACATCGACTGGAACACAGCCGACGGCAGCAAGATCAAATTCAAGCAGGATCCCGGTCCGCAGAACGCGCTCGGCCTCGTTCGCATCGACATGCCGAACGAACATGGCGTCTATATGCATGATACGCCACTGAAGCCGCTGTTCGACCAGCGGAGCCGGGCATTCAGCGCCGGTTGCGTACGCGTCCAAGGAGTGTTTCAGCTCGCCGAGTGGATCTCCAGGCAAGAGCCGGGCTGGGATCAGAAGGGCAGGGTCGATGACGTCTTGGCCGGTGGACAGGCGGTCGACTTGACGCTTTCGCGGCCACTGCCGGTCTATTTCACCTACATTACGGCCTGGGCCGAGCCGAACGGACGCATCGAGTTCCGGCCCGACATCTATGGTCGCGACGGCACAGGTGACGGCGAAGGTCAACGCGATGCCGACGCCGCGCCACCGGCGCCCGGGCTCGCGCCCTGATCACGCTCAACGCGAATTGGCCTGAGCCCCGCCGCGCCGGACCGGTCTGATCGAACGGTCCATTTACCCAAGCCCAGTCGTGCATGGCTTCGCCCGTGTTGCGGCCGTGGAACGCGCGTGGCATGCCACCGTTTTTCGATCCTGTTTGGACCTTGGATCCGGCGCCGTTAACCTTTCGTTAACCCTCACCATCTAGCCATGCGGGCTGACCATAGCCGTTTTGCGCGTTCGGACCATATGTCGAGGAGAGCCGCGACCGTGCTGCAATTCGCCTTTGCCGCCCTGACCCTCTTCGCGTGTTTTGGCGCCGTGGCTGCCCCGGCCGAACCGTTTAAGATCGTCAGTGAGGATGTGAGTTCCGAGCGGCGGTTGGTCGCCGTCCGGCTTCCGGGCAGGATCGCCGATCCTGAACTTCGCCGTCTGGCGGAAGATATCCAGAAGCGCGCGCGGGCTTCCGCGCCGCGGACGGTCGTCAGGTTCCATCTTCCGGGCATGCCGCTCGATCAGACGCCCTGGGCGGTCGCCACATTCCAACCGGAACTCAAGGTCGCAATCAGCGGCTTGAGACTTGAAGAAGAGCAACTTTTGAAAGCCGAGGTTCAGGCTGACCGCCGGCAGCTTATCGGCGCGTGGCTGACCTCTCCGCCAGCCATTCCTGGCCGCCTGTCGATTTTCCGCGACAAGTCGAAGACGTTCGCTGAATGGCGTTTGCGCAGTGGCTTGAAAACGGTCGAGGAGTTGTCCGAGAGCAGGATCGGTCGCGGGCGCCTCTACACGGTACACGGCGAAGGGGCGACGCATTTCCTGGTCACGGCCGCGGGCGAGTTGGAGCTGCGGGAAGGCGAGACGCCGATAGCCACTGGCGAGCCCATCGCGCTCGACCAAGCCGCGATCGCCGCAGCGCTATCTCCAGCTGGAAATACAACCGTGGCCCAGCCCTCCGGCTCTGGCAAGCCGGCCGTCGATACTGCTGGTGGCGCCGTTTCAGACAGCGGCGCGTTCGGGAACGGAACCGGCCGCGCGGGCGCGCGTTCAGCCGAGTCCTCAGCCTTGGCCACTGAACCTGTCACGGCAGCAATTCCCGCGACGGCGAAAAAGCGCGTTGTGCGGGCGGCCGCCGTGACCAAGGTTCAGTCCGCCCAGGACCGCGCCAGCAAGCGCGACGACCGCCCGATCATGAGGATCAGCGGCCATTGAGGCCGACAGGCCATCATCGCACAACTCACAACGCGCAGCGCCTCGCCGTCGACGATAGTGACGCCGGGCGGACAGTCGCGGGCGGCGGTGGTCAGGGCGAGCAGGATGGCGGCATCGGCGGCGATGTGCCGCGATTCGTGGCACGTTCTGTGGCACAAATCGTGCGCGGAACCGGCCCGCACGGCCAGTATCGGAAAATGTGCTGTGTTTCCAATTTTTTGCGTTGTCTTCTGGTGATCAGAGGTGGCTCCGCGGGTAGGATTCGAACCTACGACCATCCGATTAACAGTCGGATGCTCTACCGCTGAGCTACCGCGGAATAAAGTGGCCAACTCAGAGCGACGCTCGTAGCAGATACTGGGCGCCCAAGGGAAGACCCTTAGTGCAAAATCGTACCCGGTGCCCAAGTGGCCATTACGATACAAAGGGCCACCGTCGTCGCCATGCATCCACGCCGCCGCGGGTGTCTCGGACATGCTGTCGTGCCGCGCGGCGCCAGGGTCAGGGGGATCGGACGCGGCGCGCCGATCGTCGTCGGTCCAAGGGCAGGTCAGGGCGCCTGTGAGAAGGCCGGATTGGGACGGCAGCGGGCGAAGATCGCATCTCACACCACCCAACTGCGATTTGTCAGAGCGGGAACTGCCAGCCTGGGAAACAGTCCGCTCCTCGCACCGGGTCGAACACAGAACCCGGTTGCGCTACCAGGATCGAGGCAATGACCATCATCTATCCTCACACCGCGCTAATCGGGGTTGCCGATGGCGGCGGCGCGAAATTCTTTCGCAACCCTGGCCAGGGCGGCTCGCTGGCCTTGCAAGCAGAAGGCGATTTCCAGCCCGCGCATGGAGCTTGCAATAGCCCCGCCGGCCATCGGCCGCCTGGCGAGCCGTCAAAGGAAACGCAAGAGGCAGCGTTCGCCAAGCAACTGGCCAACGAACTCTATCGGCGCGCGCATATCGCCGACTTCGCGGCGCTGGTGCTGATCGCCGATCCGCAGACGCTTGGCCAGATCCGGCCGTCGCTGCACAAGGAGGTACAGAGCCGGATGATTTCCGAACATGCCAAGACACTGATCAAAGCGTCGATCAAGGATATCGAGAGGTCATTGAGCTGACAGTCGCGGGCCGCCTCCAGGCTCCTAGTGGGGCGTCGCGCCTTAATTGACCTGTGCGAGCGGCAAGCTGGTCGTCAATCACGGCGCGTTGAACGCCCCACTAACCCAATGATATAGCTAGTGGCCTTCATGTTGGGCCTAAATCGTCGACGCGTGGGCTGGCACAGCGATTTAGGCGCGACAGGCCACTAGTGGGGCGTCGCGCCTTAATTGACTGGTGGGC
>PERT01000027.1 GCA_002928955.1 Hyphomicrobium sp.
CCATCCGGCCTTTGAAACCACTTTCCAAAGTAGTCTTTTTGCGCTGGAACTTCGGTTGAGCCATCGAGTAGTTGTGCGCGAAGTCCGTCAAACTCAATCGAGTCGATGGTCCTAACGTTACCACCAGCCCCGCCTCTGCGCTCCCCCAACTCCTTCCCGCCCGGCTTCAGAATATCCTCGAGCCGCTGCTCGGAAGGCTTCGCCGGCTTTGCAGGCGGCGGAGCGGAGCCCGGCTCATCCGGTTTGGCGGCGGGCTTCGCCGGCGGTGGCGGTTGCGGTGGCGGCGCCGGGGGCTTCCCTCCCCCGCCGCGCGGCTTGAACGCGGCAGGCTGCGCGCCGTCGCCTCCCCCCGCCCCATCGGCCGTCGTGAACCGGCCGAGCTCGTCGTGATAGGGATTGAACTTCGCAGCAGGCAACGTGGCCTCCCTCTCTCCTTGGGTAGAGGCCGGGGTGAGGGGGACTTTTGTCCCGCATGCGCGCTCTCTACTTGTCGCTTTGAACGCCCCCCTCGCATCCGCTCGCGGCCCATAACCGAGACGCTTGGTGCAGTCCGCTATTCGTCATCGAGCCCGAATCCATCCGCCCAATAGTCATTGTTCAGCCTATACGCGCCGATGTAGAATTCCCCATTCGGCTTCCGAAAGCCCGGCTTTGACTTGAGCCTCGCAATAGCGCTCTCTGCAAGTTCGCGGGTTGAGTAGATTCCTATAAATTTTGTATTGTGATCCTCACCCCGAATAATAGTGTGGTAGACAATAAACAGATCTTCCATGGCATCACTCCATAGCTAGCGCTTGCTGGCTTTCAATCGAATGCTCGATCTGCGAATTTTTTGAGTTGATTGAATTCTGATGACGGTCCTGTGTCGTGATCCCGCACACCATATTTCTGGTCCAACACCCGCTTCGCAAATCCCTTGCCGTCCTCGCCGACAAGAGGTCTTTCTCCACGCGCCCAAGACGGTATGTCGGATGCCGCTTCTTTTCCACTTAGACCTGATTTTGGCTTCCGATACTGAGGTTGGGAACCTGGTCCAACCAGTGGGGGAGTTGTCTCGCCCGGTGACTTCGGTGGCTTCCCCCCGCCTCCGCGCGGCTTGAATGCCGCCGGCTGCGCGCCATCACCTCCCCCCGCCCCATCCGCCGTCGTGAACCGGCCCAGCTCGTCGTGATAGGGATTGAACTTCGCGTTTGTCTCTGTTTCGCGCTTCGGATGCCCACCCGCATCCGCTCACGCGCGGGAATATATGCTGATAATGCCTCAGTCGTGCAATTCTTTAAATTTGGTCGGGTTTCTCTTCAGCAATTCAATCCACTCGTCGAGAAAACCCATCTCAGCGAACTGCACGATGAATTCCCACTTCCTGTGTTTTGGATGCGTGAATGGCACTGCTTCTTTAAGATCCAGATTGCGAAGCAATACGAAACTCTTCCCGTCCGGCAGCTCAAATTCGTAATATTCCCCCCCCATATCGTCATGATCCTTAAACACCCCTTTGATCTTAGTTTCCTTTTCAAGAAGTTCACGTGCCTGCTCCAGGCCCTCCGCCCGTATTCCAATAAATCGGTCCATCGGTCCTACTCCTCAAACATGCTCAATCCATTGGTTGATAAGGGCCACGTAGCTCCAGATCTCGCAAGGAGCGATGAACGACGATTGAAGTTGGCCGGTCGCGTGCAATCTGTTCCAGCCAAGTTCGCAGCGGACCCGCAGGAAGTCTAGCCGGCCCGGCCGCTTGAGTTCGACTCCCACTCCCAGACGTCCTAACCCCGCTCGCCGTAAGGTATTCCAACAATCGCGGACTGACGATCGCCAAGTCATAGCCACTGCGCCGGCCCACGTCGAATGCCTCGCCCGTCCGGTAGCTGTAACCCGTAACTGCGCTCCCCCGCATGTACGGCACCGCCTCCGGGAAGCCCGCCTCGTTGAGAGCCGTGCGTGCTGACCGTCCAAAGTTCGCATATTCTTCACGCGTGTTGAAGCCGAGAGGCAGACCGCCCCGCTCGATGACTGTGAGACGGGCCTCCGCCTGCTGAGCTAACGCCCGATAGGTGGCGATTGCACCCTCAGCGGAATTCGGATCCGATAAACTTGGGGCGGGCCGCCAAGCGGGATCCAGCTCCCTTACGCGTCGCAAAGCACGATCTGCGCGAGTTGCAGACGTTGACAAAATTGTCGCTTGTTCTGGGGTTGTTTGATATGTGCGGCCCCCCACCGTGACGACTTGGTTCCTGCGCGCGTTGACGAGCTGAAGAAGGCCGTCACCATCTGCCGGGGTCTCGCCGGAACCCTCGTCGCCCTCGTCTGCCTCACTCTGATCGACCACGACCTCAAACAAGTTGTCGGGCACAGGGGGTTCACCTCCCCCCGCCCCATCCGCCGTCGTGAACCGTCCCAGTTCATCGTGATAGGGATTGAACTTGGCGGCTCTCTCTATTTCGCGCTTCGGATGCCCACCAGCATCCGCGCATGTCTGGGATGCTACACTGGCAGTTCCTTACTCGTGCAGTTCCTTGAATTTCGAAGGGTTGCTCGTCAACACGTCGATCCAATGATCTAAAGAGCCCATCTCCGCGAATTGCGCGACGAACTCCCAGTTCTGGTGTTTTGGGTGCGTGAACGGCACCGCCTCTTTAAGGTCCATGTTGCGAAGCAGTACGAATCTTTTCCCGTCGGGCAGCGCGAATTCAAAATACTCGCCTCCCATATCGTCATGATCTTTGAGTGTCCCTGTAATTTTAGCTTCTCTTTCGATCCAGTCACGAGCCTGCTCCAAGCTTTCCGCTCTTATTCCAATAAATCGATCCATCTACTCCACTCCTCGCACTTTTTCAATCCATTGCGGCATACGGGCCACGTCGTTCCAACTCGCCAAGGCCGCGATGAACGACAATTGAGCTTGGCCGGTTGCGTATAACCTGCTCCAGCCAATTTCGCAGAGGGCCTGCCGGAAGTTCCGCCGGCCCTACGGCAAGAGTTCTACTCCCTCTGCCAGACGTCTCAATTCCCCTCGCTATGAGGTGCTCGAACAGCCTCGGGCTCACGATGGCGATGTCATAGTCGCTTCGTCGGCCGACGTCGAAGGCCTCACCCGTCCGGTAGCTATATCCCGTCACCGCGCTGCCTCGCAGATAAGGCACCGCCTCAGGGAAACCCGCCTCATTCAGGGCGGTGCGTGCCGATCGTCCAAACGTTGCATATTCTTCTCGCGAATTGAAGCCGAGGGGCAAGCCCCCACGCTCGATGACAGTGAGCCGCGCCTCGGCCTGCTGCGCCAGCGCGCGATAGGTTGCAATTGCACCTTCCGCCGAATTTTGACCCGATAGACTTGGGGCAGGTCGCCATTCGGGATCAAGTTCCCTCACACGGCGCAAAGCTGCGTCAGCGCGCGTGGCCGACGTTGATAGAACAGTCGCTTGTTCTGGAGTAGCTTGGTAAGTGCGGCCCCCGACCGTGACTAACTGGTTCCTGCGCGAATTGACTTGTTGCAGACCGGCGTCATCATCCGCCGAACCGTCATCGGCGCTTTCGACATCCTCGTCACCCGCTTCCTGACCGCCACTTCCACTCGCCGCCCCATCCGCCGTCGTGAACCGGCCCAGTTCGTCGTGATAGGGATTGAACTTCGCAGCTCGGTCAATTGGCGGCTCCCCGCCCCTGCCAGACCCGCGTGCAATCGAGCCAGCGCTCTTCGGCCCGAACCCGATGCTCGCCCGCTTCTCGTCGTCGGTCAGGAAGCTCGCCTTCTCCAATCTTGCCCACAGCGCTTCCCGCTCCGAGCTCAGCGCCTCGATCTGGTCGAGGTCGGGCTTGAGCACTAGCCTGTCCGGCCCGAACCCCGGCGCCAGCCAGCCCGACAACGCCTTGGCCGTGCGGTTGACCAGAGGCAACACGGTCTGCCGCCACAGGCTGCGGCTCGCCTCCTGATAATTGGCATACGTATTGTCACCCGGAATGCCGAGCAGCATCGGGGGCACGCCCAGCGCCAACGCGATCTCGCGCGCCGCGCTGTTCTTCGCCTCCACGAAGTCCATGTCTTTCGGCGTGAGGCTGAGCGGCTTCCAGTCGAGCCCGCCTTCGAGCAGCAGCGGCCGGCCGGCGTGCCGCGCGCCCTGGAAGCCCGCTTCGAGTTCCGCCTTCAGCCGTGCGAACTGCTCCTCCGTCAGATGCCCGTCGCGGTTGGCGTAGACCAGCGCTCCCGACGGCCGCGCGGAATTGTCGAGCAGCGCCTTGTTCCACTTCGCCGCCGTGTTGTGCGTGTCGATCGCAACGGAGGCCGCCTCGATCGGGCTCATGCCGTAGTGATCGTTGGTCGGGTGGAACAGCCGCGTGTGCAGCACGCGCCGCACGCCTCCCACGGACTCCCCGGCCAACCTGACGCTGCGCCCGCCCGCCGAATACTCGAACGCCTCCGGCCAGCCGTCGGGGCCCGGCACCACCTTCATGCGGTCAGGCCGCAGGGCGTGGATCTCGCGCAGCCGGCCATCGACCGCCACGGCCTCGGCGTAGGCGTTGCCGGAGACCAGCAGATAGCCGTACCAGGCTTCGAGAAAGTCCGTGCCGGTCTGGTCGAGGCTCGGCTCGGCCAGCAGATCGAGCAGCGGATGATCCTCGATCTCCTCGCGGCCCGCATAGAGCAGGAGCGGGATGGTTGCCGCCGCCTCGGCGATCATGCGCACCGAGCGATAGACGATCGGGTTCTGCATGAAGCCTTCGTTGGCGAAGGTCGCGTAGTCGCGCGGAGACCACACAGCCGTGCGCGGCGACTCCCACGCCAGTATCGCGGAAGTCGCACTCGCCTTCTGTTCCGGCCATGCCGTGGCGCTGGCCATGGGGTCAGGCAAAGCGCTGCCGTGACCGGCATTGAGCCAGCCCAGCGCATTTCGAAGAAGCGGCATCCGTTGTCCTTGTTTCCGAGAGGAGTGACCCCCGAAGCGATCGCATTGCCGGCCGCGACTGCCCCCTCTCCCCTTGGGGAGAGGGTTGGGGTGAGGGGGTATTTGTTGCGTTCGTTGATCGGATCCGCGCGTTCCAAGTCCGGTCAGAAGCTGGCTCCCTGCTGGGAGGCGGAACGCGCCAAAGTTAAAGACTTCTCACCGACGGCCGCCCCACGGCTCCGAGCATCAGGTCGGTCATGGCCCACACCAGCGCGTCGAGCCGGTCGGGGCTGCGCCCGCGCGCGAGCCCATCCGCCCCGAAGGCGCACATCTGGTCCTCGAGCGCGTCGAAGCGTCCGGCGTGGATCACCCGCCCCTCGGCATAGAGCGCGGCGACGGGTTCCGCGCGCACCCACTTGCCGCGGGTTGCCCGCACCTGCCTAACCGCCACCGCCTCGTCGATCTGGCGCAGCACCGCTGCCACCAGATCGCCGCCCTGGTTGGTCTCCGCCACCACGCGATCGGCGAGGAACTCCTTGTACGCCTCGACCGCCGCCCGCGCCCACACCTGCGGCTCGCGGCCTTGCACCGTGCGATCGGCGAGCACGTAGCCGCGGCCGTCGAGCCCGCGCCCCGCGACCACGATGCCGCACGCGTCCGAGTTGGCCGTCGCCGTCACCGGCGGGTCGACCGCCACCACGATGGTGCCGAGTTCCGGCGGTACCGTAATCCGCGCGCCGTCGATCCAGTCCCGCCGCCACAGGCTGCCCGCCCGCTCGTCGATCACCTCGCCGCCGAGCTCCTGCCGCCCGAGGGCCGTGCCCGCATAGCGCCGTGTCATGTCGGCTATGAACGACGGCGCAAGGTTCTGGGCATTGTCGGCTGTTTTTGCCCGCGTCACGACTGTTGCCTCGTCATCCATGATCGCCTTCAAAAGCGCTATCGGCCGCGGCGTCGTGGTTACGCACACCTCGGGTTTTGCTCCGAGCCGCAGCCCGAACTGCAGCATGTCCCACGTCGCTTCCGGCTCGCGCCATTTCGCGAGCTCGTCGCACCACGCGGCATCGAATTGCGGCCCGCGCAGCCCATCCGGCGTCTCGGCCGAGAACACCTGCGCGATCGCGCCATTCGGCCAGGTCAGCTGACCCTTGGATGGTTCGAAATCCGGCCGCTCGCCGTCGGCGTGCACAGCCAGTATTCCCGACTGGCCCTCGATCATCACGCGCCGCACGTCGGCTATCGTCTCGCCCAGAAGCGCTATCCGCCGGGCCGGAATCGCACCCGCGGGCCCGATACCGAGCGCCTTCGCCCGCACCCATTCCGCACCCGCCCGCGTCTTCCCCGCACCGCGACCGCCGAGGATCAGCCACACCTTCCATTGGGCGCCCGATGTCAGGTCCCCGGGCGGCAGCTGGTCGTCGCGCGCCCACACCTGCCAGTCGGCATCGAGGAACACAATCTCGTCTTCGCTCAACTCACTCAGCGCTGCCCGCGTTTCCGCAATGGTTGCGAAGCCGCTCAAGGCGCTCCGCAATCTCGATGCGCATGCGCTCCGCATCGGCTGCAACTGAGACGTCCGGTGTCGCGGGTGCGCCTCCGGCGGAACTGGCTCCTCCGCGTCCGCGACGGTTCGCGGGCCGTCCATGCGCAGCAGTCCCGCCAGCGGCCGATTGGGCGTCGCGCTTCTCGATGGCACCTTCAGTCTCCGCCACTGTTTCAAAGCCGTTGATCATCGTCGTGATTTCTTTCGCCATGCGCTCGCTATCGGCGGCCGTGAGGTCTTCACCACGCGCCATCCGGTCCTCCCAGTGCTTGAGTTTCATATCGATCGCCTTGTAGAGCCGCCGGATGAGCGCTTGCCGCACCGCGCGCGTCGGGTGTCCGGGCGGCACCGGCGTGTTCGGCCCCTTGTCGCCAACCTGCAAACCTCGGACCCCCGCGCGCCTCAACCACGACTCCCGCTTGGCGCGATAGAGGATGTTGCGGTCGCTGATCCCGAACGCCTGCGCGATCCCGTGCACGGTTCCTTCGCCCGACTCATAGAGCCGGCGCACCTCCGCCCATTGGGCGGTATTGAGTATGATCATCGGGGTCTCGTGCGTTGCTGCCATGAGACAGCCACTCGCCGGACGGCGGCGGAGCCGCCGCTCGCAAATTTCGCGTCATACCGCAAACATACGCGATGACCGAGCGCCGGGGATAACCGTCGAACCTATCTTCGATATCCGTCACCAGACCTGGACGCGGGCCGCACGGCGAGCCGGATCGACCCGATCAGCTTCGGCAGCGACGGCATCGCTGACGCCGCGCGCACGGCTGGCACCGGTGCGGGCGGCACGATCCCGCGCTCGGCCACCGGAATGGGCGGCGAGGCACCACGGGCCAGCACCACCTGTTCAAGCCGCCCGGCTGCCGTTGCCACCCGCTGCTGCGCCGCCAGCACGAACGGTAGCCGGATGGCCACAGCCCCGGCGCGCGCCCGGCTTGCCGCCAACCTGCGCTCGTAGGCCTCGAGCATCGGCAGACCTTCGCGTCCGCGGTGGTTCACCACCCGCAGATGCGGCACCGCCGTCTTGACGATCGTCGCCAGCAACACACCGGCGGTGTTCTGCAGCGGATCGATCGGATCGCTCACGTTCCGCGCCACCTCCACGCCAGGACCGTTGCTGCCGAGATTCGACGCATGCACACTGAATACGTCGTAGGGAGCGACCTGCAGCACGATGACAAAGCGGCGGCCCTTGGCGTCGAATGCTGCTTTGCCCAGGTAGAACGGCACGAATACCGAGCCGCCGTGCGAGGACACCGTGTCGTACATATCGGTGTTTCGCGTGCTGTTGTGGAACTCGTGGAACACGAAGTACTGCATACTGCGCGTCATGCGCCGGCGGTAGCCCTGGCCCTCGCGATTGCGCGGACTGTGGGCGATCAAAACATACTCCGCGGGGGACACCCAGATCCGCCCAGCCGGAATCCATCCGTCGTTGGCCAATACCGGCAGTGTCAGCTTGCAAGCCAACTCCGGACAGTTCCTGGACACGTCCTTGAACGCCTGCGGAGACGGCGCCGTGCCGTCCGTCGCCTTCAGCGTCGCCATGGCATCGTTGAACGCAGCCTGGCCCCGCTCCGTGCGGTAGAGCGGCCAGCCGTCGATCCGCGCCTGATCGCCCTCGCCGCGCGGCATTTTGCTGGCCTGCTCGCGCGAGGCGCCGATGTGCCGCGACTTGAACGTTGCCGCATCCAGGGCGTTCGTCTGCGCCGCACCTGCGGTCGGCATCACAGCGACGGCAAGAACCGCCAGCGGAAGCGCCACCGCGCCCGCGCTCACCACGGCCGCCACCCTTTTGCAAGCCGCTGGCAAGCGCGCCATGTACCGCAGAAAAAAAGCCTTGAGGTCTATCCAGCGCAAGCTCTTCTCCAGGTTTTGCCCCGAGATGTCTTGCTCCGGTAAGGCGGCTTTATCGCGCCCAGAGATGGGCAGAATTGGGAACCGCTGAGTGCCCCTATTTCGCGGGCTGCGACCGCAGGCTCAGGATGTAGGCGATCACATTGTCGCGGTCCTCCGTGCCGATGATGATGTTGGGCATCGACGGATGCGACGTCTGCAGCCAGACCGCCAGCGCCCGCCCGGTCATGCCCGCCGTCCGCGCCACGGCCTCGAAGGTCGGTGCCTTGATATTGGGCGAGTACTGTGCGCCTGCCACGACGGCGTGACATTCCGTGCAATTCCTCCGCGCGAACGCGAGGCCCGCGAGCTTGTCGCCCGGCTCCTCGGCGTGGGCGGCGAGAGGCAGCAGAAGGGAGAATACCAAAACCAAGTATGTGCGCTGCATGGAACGTATCTCCTCAAGTTGCCGAGACAGCATGGGATCAATCGCCGCCGCGGGCCTTGATCCCAAGCAATGTTCCACCCCGCCAAATCTATCTGGCCTGCGGACTCAAAGCAGGATCGTGCTGCCGTCGGGCTTCTTGACGTAGATCGCCGTGCGTCCGAGCATTCCCTTGCCGATCGCCGCGATCTCAACCACACTCGCGTAGCTGCCGGAAATCATGAGGATGGCGACCTCCTCCTTGATGGTCTTTCCCTCCGGGTCGATCCAGCCGCCCTTGCCGCGATGGATCGTGAACCCGCCGCACAACTTCAACGATGCATCCTCGATCGCGGCCAGCGCGATGGCCAGGTCGACATCCGTATTCGGCGTGCCGTCGTTCTTCGGCCCGAGCCCGAAAATCAACGTGTACTCGGCATCCTTCCCGGCCTCTCTCGCGTCGTTCGCCTCACCGGTCATGCGTGCCTCCGTGGAGTTAGTGCTTCGGCCCCAGTCTATCTCGACCTCGCACGCCCGGAATGTTCTCACTCGCTCAATAAATCGCTCTCGGCCCTCGTGCCCAAGTGCGCGCGTATTGCGCTGCCGGCCTTGCGATCCGTGAGCAGTTCCGGCCTCTCGTGGATCATGTTCGCGCGAAGGCACCGGTACGGTCGCCATGACTTTGCCAAACTGAAGGCGGCCTTGTGCCTTGCAAAGTAGTCACCATGTCGAAAGCGAGGAACGACGCTGAGCGATTGGCGTGTTAAGCTTCCGTGAGTGGTAGTTATCGAGTTGGTGTTCCGATGGCCAGCAACAAGCGAACGAAAAAGCCCATGGATACTGCTCTCGTCGACGGTTTCGTCGCACGCCTCAACGCGGCGCCTGGCAAAGATGTGCCCTTTACTGAGGTCTACAACGCCTTGACGATCGACCCTCGTGTCCGTCAGCCTGAGGCGGCGCTCATTGCCAAGAAGTTCCTTGGCACGGGCAACGCGAGCGTAACCAAGAAGGAATCGTTCCGGCAGATCCGGTCGCACCATCTGTTCTTGATCGACTATCAGGCCAAGTCGCGCGCTCAGGCGGGCAAGTCGGCGGCCTAAGCCCCCTCACGCCCCATCCCCACCGTCCGCACGCGGCGTGCCGACGCGCGGGGCGGCCGCGGGCGGCGCAGCGCCGGCCGCGCCGCCATCGATGCTCTCGCGAAATTTATTGGTGATCGGATACCGCCTGTCGCGGCCGAAGCCGCGCGCGGAGATTTTGACGCCCGGCGCCGCCTGCCGCCGCTTGTATTCGGCGAGCCGCAAGAGCCGGTCGACCTTAAGCACCGTTTCGGCTGGATGCCCGCGCGCCACGATCTCGCCGAGCGGCATCTCGCCCTCGACGAGGCAGGCGAGAATGTCGTCCAGCACCGCGTAGGGCGGCAGGCTGTCTTGGTCGGTCTGATTGGCGCGCAGCTCCGCCGTCGGCGCTTTGGTCAGTATGCGTTCGGGGATCACCACGCCGCTGGGTCCTAGGCCGCCCGCGGGCACGTGCCCGTTGCGCCACTCAGACAGCCGGTAGACCTCCATTTTGTAAAGGTCCTTGATCGGATTGAAGCCGCCGTTCATGTCGCCGTAGAGCGTGGCGTAGCCGACCGACATCTCGCTCTTGTTGCCGGTGGTCACCACCATGCCGCCGAACTTGTTCGACACCGCCATCAGGACGGTGCCGCGCACCCGGCTCTGGATGTTTTCTTCCGCCACGCCCGGCTCGGTGCCCGAGAACAGATCCTTGAGGCCCCAGGTGAGGCCCGCGACCGCCGGCTCGATGGACAGCTTGTCGTAGCGGATGCCGAGCGCTTTGGCGCAGGCGGCCGCGTCCATCAGGCTCTCGTCGGAGGTGAACTTCGACGGCAGCATGATGGCGTGGACTTTGTCCGGCCCCAGCGCATCGACGGCAATGGCTGCCACAAGGGCGGAATCGATGCCGCCAGAGAGGCCAAGCACAACGCCGGGGAAGCCGTTCTTCCGCACGTAGTCTCGAAGTCCGAGCACGCAGGCCGAGTAAGCCGCGGCATCGCCCTCCTCGGTTATCTCGCGCGCACCTTGGGTGCAGACCCAGCGGCCATTGGCCTTGGTCCACTCCGTCAGTACGATCGCTTCGCGCCATGCCGGCAGGTGGTGCGCGAGCGTGCGATCGGCATTGAGCACAAACGAGGCACCGTCGAACACGAGTTCATCCTGGCCACCGACCTGATTGACGTAGGCCAGCGGCAGGCCCGTCTCGATCACGCGCTCGACGGCGATGCAGAACCGCACGTTGGACTTCTTCCAGTCGAACGGGCTGCCATTCGGCACAATCAGGATCTCGGCGCCGCACTCCTCGAGGCACTCCGTCACCTCGTCCTTCCAGATGTCCTCGCAGATCGGCACGCCAATCTTGACGCCACGGAACAGGATAGGCCCAGGCAAGGGGCCGGCCTCGAACACGCGCTTCTCGTCGAACACGCCGTAGTTGGGCAGGTCGACCTTGGTGCGGACAGCTTCGACGCGGCCGCCGTCCAGGAGCACCACGGCATTGTAGAGCTTGCCGCCCTCCGGCCAAATCGTTCCGACGAGAACGGCGGGGCCAGGTCCAAACGCCGGGCCGAACTCGATGGCCAGCGCCTCTATCTTGGCTCGCGCCGCCCTTTGGAACGCGGGCTTCAGTACCAGATCCTCGGGCGGGTAGCCGGCGAGAAAAAGCTCGGGGAACACGACGAGGTCAGCGCCGAGGCGGTGGGCTTCTCGGCGCGCCACGACAATTTTGGCAGCATTGCCGTCGAGATCCCCGACGGTGGCGTTCAGCTGGGCAAGGGCGATGCGCACGGATCAGGGGGCTCATTCAAACTGGGATTGGCAAACTGGGATTGGCAAACTGGGATTGGCAAACTGAGATTGGCAAACTGAGATTGGCAAGCTGGGGCTGCCGCGGAATTTCCCGCGGGTCGTGGTCGATATTAACGCGCTTGCGCACGGCGGCATAGCGGAAGGAATGATAGCCCAGTCTCAGCGGCTGGACTTCTGGTCTACCGTTGGAGTAGCGCCCAGACACATGGGATCACGGCTTCATGTCGTGGTGTGCAATGCAGGTAGCAAGTCCGCGCCAAGCGGTCACGCGTCCGATCCAACTTCGCCCGCGACGAACACAACGCACGGGCTGAAGGTGGCCGCATCGTCTGAGGTATTGCTTTCCGAAGCATCGAGTGCGGCAATCAGTTCAGCCGCGACGCTGTGGTCGGTGTAATAGCCGACAGTGAAATAGACGCCGCTGGCAACATCGCCGGATTCGAGCGGCTGATCATGAAGTATGTTGTCGTTCGAAGCGGGTGCGAACTCGTCAAAGACAAGCTGATCTCCGAGTTTCGGAGCGATGTCCTCGTCTTTCGCGGGTATTGCGACTGCCATTACACTTGAGCCGAACCCGGCTCACCCCATGTTTTGTCCAAGAACCAGCGGAAGACCACTCCGAATAACAACTTGCGGCGCCTTGCTCGATCTGAATACTTGGAGCTCCGCTCTGACTCGCAGGCAAAATATCGGCTCGACCTCGAACCATAAGTCATTCCACAAATTATCGTTAGATCGAATATGGCCGACAAGCAAGGTCCACAGACCTTTTACTGGGCGATCCGACTTTGGTCGGCAAGGCCAACTCCCCGCATTTGCAACCATTCCGCGCACATCTGAACATCGTTTATAAAGCCGGCGACTTCTTGAAATCGCCTCCCTCCGGCCAGAACGCGCCAGTCGAGGTCTGGCATGACACACGAAATCCTTCAGATCAGATCAGATCTGGTCCCGTACGCGCTCGACCTCACGGTCAGGCTGTTGCCGCGACCGCTTTTGGTGCCGCCCGCGCGTCGCGTTCAAGCTTCATGCGCTCGGCCACCAGGAACGCGAGTTCCAGCGACTGATCGGCGTTCAATCGCGGGTCGCAGTGCGTGTGATAGCGGTCGGACAGCTCCATTTCGGAAATCGCGGCCGCCCCGCCCGTGCATTCGGTGACATTCTGTCCGGTCATCTCAACGTGGATGCCGCCCGCATGCGTGCCCTCGGCGCGGTGCACGTCGAAGAACGCCTCGACTTCCTTCAAGATGCGATCGAAGGGCCGTGTCTTGAAGCCCGAGACAGCGCTGATCGTGTTCCCGTGCATGGGATCACACGACCACACCACCGAGCGTCCCGACTTCTCGACGGCACGGATGAGTTTGGGCAAGTGCTTCTCGACCTTGTCGTGACCGAAACGGCAAATCAGCGTCATCCGGCCCGGCTCGTTTCTCGGGCTAAGAATATCCAGCAGCTTCAGCAGGCCGTCGGGCTCGATCGAAGGTCCGCACTTCAGGCCAATCGGATTACGGATACCGCGGCAATACTCGACATGAGCATGATCCGGCTGTCGGGTGCGATCGCCGATCCAGATCATGTGGCCGGAGGTGGCGTACCACTCGCCGCTGGTCGAGTCCGTCCGCGTCAGGGCCTGCTCGAAGCCGAGCAGGAGTGCCTCATGGCTGGTGTAGAACGTGGTCGCGCGCAACTGTGGCGTGTTGTCCGACGTGATCCCGCATGCGCGCATGAACGACATGGTCTCGGCGATGCGATCGGCAAGCACCTGATAACGGTGCCCCTGCGGGCTGTCCTTGACGAAGCCCATGTTCCACTGATGAACGCGCTCGAGATCCGCATAGCCGCCGGTCGCGAAGGCGCGGATGAGATTGAGCGTGGCCGCCGACTGCCGGTAGGCCTCGATCTGCCGCTGCGGATCGGGAATGCGGGCTTCGCTGGTGAATTCGGAGCCGTTGATGATGTCGCCGCGGTAGCTCGGCAGCTCGACGTCGCCCTTTTTCTCATTGGGTGACGAGCGCGGCTTCGCGAATTGGCCCGCGATACGGCCAACCTTGGTCACCGGACTGCCGCCGGCATAGGTAAGAACCACGGCCATCTGGAGGAAAACGCGAAAGAAATCGCGAATGTTGTCAGCCCGATGCTCGGCGAAGCTTTCGGCGCAGTCGCCGCCCTGCAGCAGGAAGCCGTGACCGTTTGCGATGGTGGCCAGCGACCTCTTGAGTTCGCGCGCCTCACCGGCAAACACCAGCGGCGGGAACGTTGCAAGCTTCGCCTCGACATCCCGCAGGACTGTCGCATCAGGGTATTCCGGAACCTGCAGAATCGGCTTCGACCGCCAGCTGTCAGGATTCCATGAGGCCGCCATTTTCATCACTCCGAGCAAAATGCGGAATAGAGGCCACCCACTCAGCGCTGAGGACAAACCCCCGACGCCTAACGGAGACCTCTGATCCATCGCCGTATCGTTTGCACGAAAGTATAGGACAATGCAGACGCCAAAGCCAATCACCAAGGATGGCTCAGAACAGCCGGACGCCGCACTTCGAGTTGCATGGATGACTTGTAACTTTAACAAGACCGGGGCGAGAAACAGTCGAGATCGACATTCGCGGCGGCAAGAACGACGGCGCTTGGATTGCTCTACTGCGGGACGGGTGCGCCTGCCGTGGCCGAAATCTGCTTGAGCTCAGTCTCGATGCCAATCTGGATCTCGTCGGAGACGAATGGCACGGTGCGCGTGATGCCCCAGTCGCTCCGGCGGATCTGGGTCGTTGCGGAAAAGCCTGCGATGATCTGATCGGAAAATGCCGGATTGATTGCCGCCATCGGGTGCGGGCCGACGAAATTCCAAGTCACCGACAGCACGACCGGACGCGCCACACCGTTGATTGTGAGATCCCCCGTTACCTCACCGGTGCGCGGGCTGGTCATGCGGATGTCAGTGCTCGCGAATGTGATGGCCGGGTGCTTGGCGGCATCGAAGAATTCACGCGCTTTCAGCAGCTGGTTGTCGAGGGCTGCCACACCTGTCGATAGGCTCCCCACCCTTATCGATACCTTGACCCTGCTCGCCTCGGGCGCGGCCTCGTCGAATTCCAGCGTACCCGACACATCGTTGAAGCGGCCACCCTGCCGCGACACGCCGAGATGATCCCAGGTGAAGCGAACTTCGGTGTGGTCCTTGTCGATGGAGTAGGTGTCCCCCGCGTGGCTTGTCGAAACCCAGCCCGCAGCCATCACACCATGAAGCGTGAACAGAGCTGCAACGGCAGATTGCCTGATACGGGATCTCATGCGTTAAAAATCTCCTTGGGCGCGATGTCGGCGATCATTGAGACCGCTGATTGTGACAACACGATTTCTGGCATCAGTGTGTTGCGTCACCCGCGCTTGGTCCCCGGTTGCGGCAAGGTGGTCTGCCAAGCGTACGCGACTGAAGCAACACTCGAATGGTAGAGTTGCCCGTGTTCCGCATGTCTCCGACACTTGGCCGATCGGGTACCCCACGGGGTGCCAAGTGTCGGAGGCGGACCACTGCTGCACCGGCATCAGAGTGCCGCTGCCATGCCTCCGTCGACCAGCAATTCCGCCCCCGTGACGTAAGACGACTCGTCCGACGCGAAGAACAGCACGGCGCGGGCGATCTCTTCTGCCGTGCCGAACCGCTTCAACAGCGTACGGTCGACCAGCGCCTTTGCCATCAGCGGATTGCGTAACACTCGCTCGGTGAGCGCGGTCTCGACGTAGCCGGGTGCAACCGCGTTGACGCGGATGCCAAACGGCGCGTACTCGACCGCGAGCCCCTTGGTCAAGGCTGTCACCGCGCCTTTGGTTGCCGAATAGGCAGCGAGCGGCCTCAGCCCGCGCTGACCCATGATAGACGAAATGTTGACCAGCGAGCCCTTGCCTGATTTCCTGAGCATGCCAAAGCCGTCGCGTGCCACCCGCACCACGCCGTCGAGGTTGACCTCGCGCAGCCTCACCCACTCCTCGTCGGTCATGTGGCGGAAATCGGCACGCACGTTGAGACCCGCATTGTTTACCAGGATATCGAGCCGGCCCGGTCCGGCCTCGACCAGCCGCATCGCTGCAAACACGTCCTGCCCGCGCGTCACGTCCATGGTCGCGGCCGTTGTCCGGTGTCCCTTGGCCGCGATGGCCGCCGCGACGACCGCCGCCGCTTCCCCGTTCTGGTCGGTGACGAAGACGTGCGCACCTTCGCTTGCAAGAGCTTCCGCGATGGCCCGGCCGATGCCCGCACCCGCACCCGTGACGAGCGCAATCTTGTTATCGAGACGCATGTTGGCCATTACCTTCTTGAATGAGACCCACGCGTACGTGGCGAGACCGGCGGATGCGATCACCCACCCTTCCCATGCGGCAAGTTGGACGCGCAGACGTGTCAAATGGCCATTCTATTCGGCCGCTTCGGCTGGCGGAACATGGCGCTCGTGCATTGTCACCAATTCCTCCGCCACGGACGGATGCAACGCCATTGTCGCATCGAAGTCGGCTTTTGTGGCACCCATCCGCATGGCGATTGCCGCCATTTGCACGATTTCGGCGGTTTCATGCCCGAGCACGTGACAGCCGACCACGCGTTGGCTCGCGCGATCGACGACCAGCTTCAAGATCGTCTTTTCGTCACGGCCCGACAGCGTGGCCTTCATGGGCCGGAAGCGTGACTTGTAGATATCGAGATCGCCAAGGCGCGCGGCGGCATCGGCTTCGGAAAGCCCAACCGTGCCAATCTCTGGCGTGGAGAACACCGCGGTAGGGATCATCGCGTAGTCGGCAGACCAGGGCTTGCCGCCGAACTCGCGATCGGCGAATGAATGGCCTTCGCGAATAGCAACCGGAGTGAGATTGACCCGATCGGTGACGTCGCCGACAGCGAAGATGCTCGGCACCGACGAACATGACCGCTCGTCGACGATGATCGCGCCAGCCGGCCCGGTCTTCACGCCCACCGCATCAAGTCCAAGCCCCGCCGAGTTGGGTGAACGGCCGATTGCGAACATAATCTGGTCGGCTTCGAGCGTACCACCACCCTTGAGGTGTCCCTTGAGACCCAGCGATGTCTTCTCGACCCGGCTGAACACGTCGCGGGTCAAGACCCGGATGCCGCGTTTGGTCATCTCCTCGGTCAGCTCGTTTCGCATGTCCTCGTCGAAACCGCGCAGGATTTTTTCGCCGCGATAGATGAGTGTCGTCTCGGCCCCGAGGCCGTGGAAGATGCACGCGAACTCGACCGCGATATAGCCGCCGCCCGCCACCACCACACGCTTCGGCAGTTGGAGCAGTTGGAACGCATCATCGGACGTGATGACATGCTCGTGACCGGGAAGGTTCACGTCGATGTTGGGCCGGCCGCCGGTGGCGATGAGGATCTTTGCCGCGGTAACGGTACGGCCTTGCTTCACGAGGCGAACGGCATTAGGGCCGTCCAGCACCGCCCGTTCGTCGAATACGGTGACGCCCGCGCGCACTTGCCCCGAGCGATAAATCTTCTCGAGGCGCGCGATTTCGCGATCCTTGTTGGCGATCAGCGTCGCCCAGTCGAAGGTGTGCGGCCCGACCGTCCAACCGAAGCCCCGGGCGTCCTCGAACTCGTCGCGGAAACGGCTCGCGTAGACCAAGAGCTTTTTCGGCACGCAGCCGCGGATGACACATGTGCCGCCAAAGCGGTACTCTTCCGCGATGGCCACCCGCGCGCCATGACCCGCCGCGATGCGCGCCGCGCGCACCCCACCCGAGCCACCACCGATGACGAACAGATCGAAGTCGTGAGCCATCACAGCGCGCTCCCTTCGAGGTCGAACTGGTCCTCGATGACCTCGATGCCATCGGGGCCGGCGATGATGGCCGCATCCGCGATGCCGAGGAACATGCCGTTTTCGACAACGCCGGGGATCAGCTTCAGGGCCTCGTCGAGTGCATCGGGCTCCTCGATCCTGCCGAACGCGCAATCGAAGATGTAGTTGCCGCCGTCGGTGACGAAAGGCTGCCGGTCCTGTCCCATGCGGAGCTTGATCTCACCACGGCAGCCCGCGTCGGCGGCCAGCATCTCGATCATATTGCGGGTGGCAGCGAAGCCGAAGCGGACCACTTCGACTGGAAGCGGGAAGGCACCGAGCATATCGACGCGCTTGGAATTGTCGGCGATGACCACCATGCGCTCCGATGCGGTTGCGACGATTTTCTCGCGCAGCAGCGCTCCGCCGCCGCCCTTGATCAGGCGCAAATCGGCGTCGAGCTCGTCGGCGCCATCGATGGTGAGATCCAACATCGGCGTATCGTCGAGCGTGGTCAGCGGGATGCCGAGTTCCCTGGCCTGTATCCGTGTCGCTTCCGACGTCGGCACGCACAGCACATCAAGTCCCGCTTTCACACGCGCCCCAAGCAGATCGACCAGGTGCCGAGCCGTCGAACCGGTGCCGAGGCCCAACCGCATTCCGGGTTCGATCAAGTCCAGCGCGTGCTCTGCCGCGAGACGCTTCAAGGCATTGGAGGTCATGAACCATAAGGTCCCTCTGCTCGTGTGTCGGACGTACCCGCGGGCGCGGGCCGTATCATTAAAGCCCGCCAAACATCGTATACTTCATGTCCAGGAATTCTTCGAGCCCGTGATGCGAGCCCTCGCGGCCGAGGCCCGACTGCTTGATGCCACCGAACGGCGCCAACTCGGTCGAGATCACACCCTCATTGACGCCGACCATACCGAACTCGAGTGCTTCGGCGACGCGCCATACACGGCCGATGTCCCGGGCATAGAAATAGGCGGCCAGTCCGAACGGCGTTTCGTTGGCCATCGCCACAACCTCTTCTTCCGTGTCGAACCGGAAGAGGGGTGCGACGGGCCCAAATGTCTCTTCCCGCGCGACCAGCATGGCCGACGTCGCGTCGCTCAGGATCGTCGGTTGGAAAAAGTTGCCGCCCTTCGCGTGTCGCTGGCCGCCCGTGGTTACCGTCGCGCCGCGTGCGACGGCATCGGCGATGTGCTCTTCCACCTTGTCCCTGGCCGCCGAGCTGATCAGCGGACCAATATTCACGCCGTCCTCGACCCCCGACCCGACCGCGAGCTTGGCTACCTCCGCAGCAAGCTTCGATGCAAACGTGCGATAGATTCCAGCCTGCACATAAATGCGGTTTGCGCACACGCACGTTTGTCCGGCATTGCGGAATTTCGATTGCATGGCGCCCGCCACAGCCTTGTCGAGGTCAGCATCGTCGAACACGATGAAGGGCGCGTTGCCGCCGAGTTCGAGCGCGACCTTTTTCACCGTCGATGCCGCCTGGGCCATCAGAATCCGGCCGACCTCGGTCGAGCCCGTGAACGTGACCATCCGGACGAGCGGGTTCGACGTCAGCTCGCGGCCGACCGCCACCGGGTCCCGGCAGGTGACCACATTGAGCACTCCGGGCGGAATGCCGGCCATGTCGGCCAGTGCGGCGAGGGCCAGCGCGGACAATGGTGTTTCCTCGGCGGGCTTGACGACAGCCGTGCAACCGGCGGCGAGGGCCGGCGAAACCTTGCGGGTGATCATGGCCGCGGGGAAGTTCCACGGCGTGATGGCGGCGATCACGCCGACGGGCTGCTTCATGACCACGATGCGCGCGTCGCGCTTCGGCGACGGGATGGTCTCGCCGTGGACGCGCTTGGCCTCCTCCGCGAAGAACTCGACGAAGCCCGCGGCATAGAGGATCTCGCCCTTCGCCTCGGCCAGCGGTTTGCCTTGCTCCTGCGTCAACAGCCGTGCGAGCTGGTCCGCGTGCTCGATGATCAGCTCGTACCACTGCCGCAGGATCGCCGACCGTTCCTTCGCGAGCAGCCTGGACCAGGGCCTGAACGCGCGGTGCGCGGCCTCGATCGCCACCCGCGTCTCCTTCACACCGAGATCGGGCACGTGGCCCAGTTCCTCGAAGGTCGCCTTGTCGAGCACCGGCAGCACAGGTTTGCCGACCCACGCGCCGTCGATATAGGCCTGTGACTTCAGAAGCGTGATGACCTTCTGGTCCATGAAACACGACTTTCGAACGGAGACGCCGCGCGCCATAGCCCGCAGCCATTGCCCATTTCTTGTGTTCCGGCGCCGACATTTGATTCCCGTTGCAACGCGCTCCAGATCAAATGTCGGCGCCTAAGGAACACGAGCAACCCTATGATTCTAGTGTAGCTTTTGCATCTGGCGTTTGGTTTCGAGGCAGCCCCGAGTGGGGACCAAACGTCAGATGCGCTACACTAGTGCGACTTCGAGGCGCGTTCAACGATCTGCCTTCAATCCCCGCTGCGATTGCGTGACAGCTATGCGTGGCACGGATAGAACGCCTCAGCATCATCCCTTCCCGACCGCGGAGCCCCATGAACGGCCTCACTATCGTCTTCGACCTCGACGGCACCCTCGTCGATACCGCGCCCGATCTGGTCGGCGCCACCAATCATGTGCTGGCAGACCTCGGCGCCGAGCCGCTGCCCGATACCCTCCTCCGCCCCTGGATCAGCCACGGCGCACGCCGCATGGTCGTCGAAGCCCTCGGCATCAGACAGTTGCCGCAAACAGATGCCGAAATCGACCGTCAGCTCGAGCGGTTCCTTGAGCATTACTCGGCCAACATCGCGCGCGCGAGCCGGCCGTTCCCCGGAACGCTGCGCGCGCTCGATCAGCTGGCGGAACTGGGCGCCACGCTCGCCGTCTGCACGAACAAACGGGAATACTTGTCGCGGCTTCTGCTCGACCAGTTGGACATGACAGGTCGTTTCAAGGCGATCGCCGGACGCGACACATTCGCGGTTTGCAAGCCCGAGCCCGGGCATCTGACCGGCGCTATCGCGCTCGCGGAGGGTGACACGCGCCGGGCTGTCATGATCGGCGACAGCGAAATCGACATCGCAACCGCCAAAGCCGCTGGCGTACCGGTCGTCGCGGTCAGCTTCGGTTACACGGAAAGGCACGTGCGCGAATTCGATCCGAACATGGTCATCGATCATTACGACGAGTTGGTTCAAGCCATTGAGCAGGTCCGTCCGGGCCGATGATCGCCTGCAAATCGATCTGCCGTCCGTTCGCGCCTGCGGTCGCGCGCATGCGACACCAAACCACCCGCACACGGTTGCCGAAGGGTCGCAGTGGCGTCCCTGTGTGGCCACAATCTCACCGTTTCGTGAAGCAGGATTTGCGGAACATCAGCCGCCGAATTTCGAAAGGATCTCTCACATGAAGGCCTCGGCCCGAATCGTCGCCGCCTTTGTCGCACTGGCCGGCGCGTCCGGCATTGTGTTTGCACAATCCGATGCATCGCAGGCCCCTAAGAGCGCAGAGGACTGTTTGAAATCGGCATTCGAACTGGCCCAGACTGCTGAAAGTAAAAAGCTTGCCGATTCTCAGCTCGACAAAATCGAAGCCTTGTTGACCAAGATGGAAAGTCATTGCGACGCCAAGCAGTTCGCCGAGGCCGCGGCGGTCGCCAAGGACATCACCACGGCGATCGAAGCGAAGTAGGCTTGGGTTCAAAGTCGTCTCAGGCTCGAACGAACGGCGGCCCAGCCGAAGAGTGTCCTGCCGCCGTAGTTCGTTCCCGTCTGCCTCGGATGAAGCTGCTGCCATCTCACCTGCGGCGCGCGATCAGTCTGACGACCGTCGATGGTCCGACGTGACGGACGCCCTCGGCCAGCACCGTCTCGACCTCCTGAAGAAGCTCGACTTCTGCCTCCGCGAAATCGCTGGCGAGGTCGGTTGGCACGACCAGCATTTCGGGCGGCGGCCCTCCTGTGCTGCCTTCTTTGCGGCGTTCGAGCTGGCGCGGCGAATAGCATTCCAGGATCACAATGCCGCCGGGTTTGAGTGCGGCAAGCATTCGGCGATGCATGGCCGGCCGTTCGGCGGGCGGAAAGTGGATGTAGATCGCGGCCACGACGTCGAATTGAGCTTGCGGCCACGGCCAGACATTGAGATCGGCGGCTCGCGCGTCGATCCGCACTCCGCGCTCGGTGGCCAGCTTTCTGGCCTTCTCGACGCCGACCTGGGACGCGTCGACGGTCACCACGTCGAGCCCGAGGCCCGCCAGCCAGACGCCGTTACGGCCCTCCCCATCACCCGGCACCAGGGCCTTCTGGCCAGGTGCGAGCCGCGCTTGCTGGCTAGCGAGAAAGCCGTTGGGTTCGGTGCCGAAGGCAAACACCGGCTCGCTATAGCGCTGATCCCATATCTTCGCCGTCGTCCGCGGTTCCGAATTCATGTCGCCATCTCCACGTTGCCGCGTCAACTTGCCGGAAAGCTGAGTATTTGCTTTCTTCTGCGCGATCTTGGCCACGGTTCAGCCGACCGCCTGAGGCCAGACGGCAGTCCGGGATGGCCATCAGGACCATCACATTCGCAAAACAATCCTATGGCAGACTTCCCGTCGAGGCGTATTTTCCATCGGGTCCGGCGGCTGGGTTCGGTGGCGTAATCCGCGAAGGAATAGGCCTTTGCCCATCACTCATGTCACACGTGGCCACCCGCTGGGGGGCGTCCGGCTATCACCAGTCGGGCTCGATGACTTATCGTCGGTTCGCTATGTTCATATCACAGCGTTCCGCTCTCTCGTCGCCCCGAGCCTTACTGAGCGCGAGACCGAGGCGTGGCTGGTGCAATTCTACCAACCAGCCTACACGGAGCGATTGATTGGGACCTCCCTGTTGGGAGCCTGGGTCGGCCGCGAACTGGTCGGCACTGCCGGTTGGACACCGCATGCCTCGGCAGCGGCCACGGCGCGCATCGACGACTTGTTCGTGCACCCCATGTTCGCCGGCAACGACATCGGCCAACGGCTGATGACGGCCGTCGAAGCGTCTGCGACCCAAAGCGGTTACAAGCTCGCGCGGGCCGACGTGCCGCCGGTATCCGCCGGCTATTTCGAGGCGCGCGATTACCGGCTGCTTTCACGCGGCATGCGCGAGATTTCGCCTGTAGCTGTCCCCGTCGTCTTCATGGCCAAGGACTTGTGATTGCGGAGTGCTTAGCTCCCGACGTTTCGCGCCCCTGGTTTTTTGCGCACTGCAGCGCAACGGGCGAGGCGTTGTCGTCAGCCTGACTGTCCGGCCAGCCGCGCAGCGGCGCGTTTCCGGCCGATCAGCGGCAGCAGCATCTTGAGGTCCGGGCCAGATTCGCGTCCGGTCAAAACGAGGCGCAAGGGATGAAACAGTGCTCGCCCCTTGGTGCTCGTCTCGGCCTTGATGGCCGTGGTCCATTGACCCCATGTCGCCTCGTCCCATGGCTCGTGGGGTAACAGGCGCAGCGCGACCGCTAGCAGAGCGGGTTCTTCGACAATAGGGGCCACGTTGCCCCCCACCACTTCCCACCATGACCGGACGTCGGCGAGAATCCCGATGTTGCCACGAACCGCCTCCCAGAACCGTCGCGCAGTGGTTCCGTCCCTTGCGTCACCGGGTCTGCCACCCACACCGAGTTCGGCAAGCCGATCGGCCACGGCTGCGTAAGGCAACGTCAGCAGGTGCCTGGCATTGAGCGCGCGCAGCTCCTCGATATCGAAGCGCCCCGGCGCCATCGAGATTTTCTCGAAGGCCATCATGGCCGCCAGCGCGTCGAGGCTCGACATCGGTTGGACCGCGTCCGACGTGCCAACCAGCGCGGCATGCGCGACGACCGCCAAGGGCTCGAGCCCTGCTTCTCGGAAGCCCTCGATCGAGAGCGCACCGAGGCGCTTCGACAATGCCTGACCGTCGGGGCCGATGAGCAGGCTGTGGTGTCCGAACATGGGCGGCTCTCCGCCGAGCGCTTCGAACAACTGGATCTGGACGCCCGTGTTGGTGACGTGGTCCTCGCCGCGGATGACATGGGTGATGCCGAATTCGAGATCATCGACCACGCTCGTGAAGGTGTAGAGTGCGGTTCCATCGCCACGAATCAGAACCGGGTCGGACAGCGACCCCGCATCCACCATCTGGTCGCCGCGAATGCAATCGTTCCAGGACACCATCGTCGGCAGAGGCTCGGTCGTACCTGGCTCTGCGTTGGCAAGCCGGAACCGCCAGTGCGGCCGCCGGCCCTCCGCAACAATGCTCGCCCGGTCTGCGTCATTGAGTTTGAGCGATGCCCGATCATAGATCGGCGGACGGCCGAGCGCCAATTGCCGCTTGCGGCGGCGGTCCAATTCATCCTCGGTCTCATAGCAGGGGTAGAGACGGCCCGACGCCTTGAGCCGCTCGGCGGCAGCCGCATAGCGATCGCTGCGCGCCGACTGCCGCTCTTCGCGCGCCCACTCCAGCCCGAGCCAGGCGAGATCGCGGCGAATGGCGTCGGCGAATGCCTCCGTCGATCGCTCCTGGTCGGTATCGTCGAGCCGCAGTATGAACGTCCCGCCGGTCTTTCGCGCGAACAGCCAATTCAACACCGCGGTGCGGATGTTTCCGATATGAAGCCGACCCGTAGGGCTCGGTGCGAAGCGGACGATAGGGGCCATGGGGAGTTGCGCGGTCCAGTGGTCGAGAGGCGAGGATATCGAAGTGTCGGGGCGAACCCTAAAGTGCTTATCGGATGCTGCAAACCAGTTTCCCGGAAACTAATCCCACAACCGGAAACCCGCCCACGAGCGCCGGACATAAAGAGACGCCAACAGTCCCAGAAACGCGAGCGCTGCCATGGCGACATAGGCCAGAGCGCCAGATCGCGCAAAAAGCGCACCCGCGATCAGCGTGGCAAGGCCCATGGCAATACCCGCCGCCACCGTCGCATAAATCGCTTGCGCGGTACCCGTGGCGTTCTCAGGGATCGCGCGATTGATGAAATGGATGGCACCCAAATGCGTCGCGCCGTAGGTTGCGCCGTGTAGCACTTGGAGCGGAAAAAGCAGCGACAGCGGCGGATCCCACGCCATGATCGACCAGCGAACCACCGCCGACACGGCACCGAGGATCAGCAGGGTCGTGGCCCAGATCCGCTGCATCACCCACCGCGAATAGGCGAAAAGCGCAATCTCGGCGACGACGCCGATCGTCCACAATGCGCCGACCATCGCAGGTGCGATGCCTTGACTCTGCCAATGCAGGGCTCCGAACGTATAAAAAGTCGCGTGCGCACCCTGGATCGCACCGACGGCGACCAGGAACGCCAAAAACACGGAAGACCGCATCAGCCTCTTGGCAACCGCCGTATCCGGCCAGCGCTTCGAACCCTGCGGCCCGCCCCCCCCCGACGCTGGCAGCGGCAGGGCATGGGCCGCCACGACGGTGAGAACCGCCGCAGCCACCATCATCCAGACGCCAGCACCCGCGCCCGCACGTTCGATCACGGCTCCGCCCAGAAACGTGGCTGCGACGAACGCCAGCGAACCCCACAGCCGCATCCGGCCATAGTCGAGCCCTCCCGCGCGAACGCCGCCGACCGCGATCGTTTCGGTCAGCGGCATGATCGACGTAATGGCGAGCGCGAACACCACGGCGGAAAGCAACACGGGCCAAAACCCAGGAGCAACCGCCAGCATTACGCCCGCAGCAGTCGCCGACCAGGCCAGCGCGATGATAAAACCGCGGTGGGCATTCCACTGATCGGCATAAAGCGCGACGGCCGGCGTCACCACGAGCCGAACAAAAAACGGAGCTGAGGTAATGACGCCAATCTCTGACGGTGTGATACCCCGCCAGTCGAGCCACACCGGCAGATAAGGCAGATGGACGCCATAGATCAGAAACAGCGCGGCAAAAAAAACGCTCAATCTGAGGGCGAAAGACCCGGCTTCTCCCGGCGGCATGCCGGTCTGTGCTGCTTCTCGGCCACTGCCGTCGCCTGCCATGTCAACGCCCCGTCCCTCGACATCAGAACTTGTCACGCCAAAGTGGACGAATCACGTATTGGTGACAGAACCTGTGGATAACTCCGATCCGAGCCATGCACCAGACCAACGCTGCCCTCGCCATCGATTCTGAACAAGAGTACCGCGCCATCGAGTGCACGCTTCTCGAATCGACGCGCGGCCGCTGGTTTCTGTCCGAGCACGGACGCCGCGCCCGCCGGCTCGACAGCGCGTTACTCGAAGAAGCCATTGGTCGGCTGCAGTCATCGATCAGGCAGCCGCCAGCATTGCTCGGGCAGTTGAAATCCGAGGTAGACGGCCTGGCGGTATTCATTCGAGATACGCGCGCCGCTTTGCTTTCGAAGCCGGTTGCGCGGATAGACGCCAATTCCGCCACGCCCCCGGCACAATCCGGCACTTCGGCCGCGATGGGAATTCTGATAGCCGCCGAGACCATGCACGAGGCTGCATGGTCGCTTCAGGCTCGCGACGTCGACCCCGAAGGTTGTGAAGCGATCGCGCGCAATGCGGCGTTGATTTATGCCTTGAGTCAGCAACAGGCGATGGAGTCGCGCCGCGCACTCGATCTTGCTGAAGCACTCGATACGGCCATCACTCGTCTAGCCGCCCTGCGTGATACAATCATGCACGAGTTGCAGGTCGATGACGGCAACGCTGTCGAAATTGCAGCGCTGAAGCCGATGGCCTGATTGAGCCACCCGGTGCGTGGTGCGCACTCCGTACCAGCGCGCGCCGCCGCCTGTTGCATCCTCACAGCTGAAATCGGCAGCTAGTGGTCTGTCTCGCCTAAATCGCTGCACTGCCGGAAACCGCTGTCGATTTAGGCGAGACATAAAGACCACTAGCAAAAACAATGGTTTAGTGTGGCGTTCAACGCGCCTTGATTGACGACCAGCTTGCCGCTCGCACAGGTCAATTAAGGCGCGACGCCACACTAGTGGTCTGTCCCGCCTAAATCGCTGCACTGGCGGAAACCGCTGACGATTTAGGCGAGACATAAAGGCCACTAGCAAAAACAATGGTTTAGTGTGGCGTTCAACGCGCCTTGATTGACGGCCAGCTTGCCGCTCGCACAGGTCAATTAAGGCGTGACGCCACACTAGGACGATCGCACGTGAGCGGTCGCACGTGGCCCTCTTAAATCCAATTGACGTTAAGGTTCGGCTTCTGACCCAAACGAAACGGCCGGTGACACTGTCACCGGCCGCATGAACTTCTCACAACCAGCCACTGGCTAGGGCCAAGCGCCTCAGGGCTTAGAACTTCGACTTGAGACCGACCGACAGAATATCAACGCTCGACTCGGCGGTTCCTGTCCCGAGCGTAGCCGGATCGCCGTTGGCGGTGGTACGGGCGAACGTGCTATCCTCAACGAAGACATGGCTATAGGCGAAGTCGAGAACCGTGGTTTCGTTCCACTTGTAGCTGGCGCCGATGGAAGCCCAGATGCGGTCGGCATCCGGCAACTGCAGCAGTCGTTGCGAAGGTTCCTGGATCGGCGAGATCTCATAGGCACCGCCAGCGCGAAGCGTCAGCTTCTGGTTGACGTCATACTCTCCGCCGAGGGAGAACAACCAGCCGTCCTCCCACTGCAAGTCGACGCTCACAGGCCTTCCGGCCGCCAACAGCGGAGCACCGGTTGCGGCCAGCAACACCGGCTGGTTTCCGGCCCGGCTCCATTGGGTCCATTCCACGGTACCCGACACGCGCGCATGCGCCGCGACGTCTTGTGTGAAACTCAGAGTGACCTTATCGGGCGTGTCGATGTCGGCGATGATAGGCGTGTCAGGGACTCCGCCCGAAAGTTCGAAAAAGCCTTCAAGGCTGTGGGTGACCGCCGAACGCCAACCCAGGCCAATCGATGTGCCGGGCGTGGGCTTCCAGTTGACGCCAAGTGTCCAACCCACGTCGATGCTGTCGCCCTGCAGATTCGCGCGCAATCCCCCACCGATCGGGGCGGTCGTCGTCTGGAATTTCTGCAAATCGAGGAACTGGATTTGAAGACCGGCACCGACACTCACGCCTGGCAAGATCTCGTGCGAAATCGTCGGGGTCGCGTTTACGCTGAAGAGCTTGGCGCTCGTATTATAAATGGATCCTACCCACCGCCTGTTGTCGGGCTGGGTTCCCAAGCCGTATTGCGAATTGATGCCGAGAGCGAACACTGTCGACGGACTGTGGCGATAGGCGATGTAGCTCGCCGGCACGACGGCATCACGACCGATGTCGACGCTGCAGTCGCCGACGCCGCACAGACCGGACACGGGCCCGCCCGTGATCGTCGTCTCAGAGTTCGGCAAAATCAGTGCGTAGTTTGATTCTGCTGTGATGCCGGCTCCGACATAGTTCGAGGCCGCCGGGTTCCAGAACATACTCGACAGGCTGCGACCACCAGCGGCAGCACCTGCGAACGACATGCCCTGGAAGTGTGTCGACTGTTCTCTGACTTCAAAGCCACCGGCCAGGGCTGCGCCTGCCGTCGCCGCGAGCGCGGCCGACGCCATCGTAACCTTCAGTGCCGCCTTGTAGCTGGTCTTTCCGAAGTGCATGTTCGTCCCCCCAATGATCCCCAACCAGAGCTTCGTCGCCTTGACATGCGAGAAACGCAACCCTGACCGCCAGCGCCAGACCGCGCCATCTGATTGACAAACTCTAGAATGTCGATTGGTTGCGGCTCAACAGGAAACCGAGGGTTGCTCCGTAGGCGTTGACTATATTTTAACCGTTGTGTGTTTTTCGCATCACTCGGCCGCCGAGTGTGATGATCGCGACGTCCGTTTCATTCTTGCGGCGAGTTCGGAGACCGACTTCGCGATCTGAATCAGATAGGAATCAATGGTTTGCCAGTGACCTTCCGGCCGCGGAGTTGGCTCAACGCCCGCTGCAGAATGAGGCGAGCGTCGCGGCCGCGACGCCAGAGCTTTGTCCAATCCGCAATGTTCCGGATAGCCTTATGGCGGCAAAGAAAAAACCGGTCCGGGCGGACCCGAACCGGTTCTTCAGCCAGCCTGATCGCGCTACGGAGCGCTGATCCGGCCCTCCCCCCGGAGGCTCGTGTCCGATGCGGGAGATCGCGTCCCGACATCAGAAATCGATGCCGGATATTTGCCGAGACCGTGCATCAGGGCAAGCCTCCGACCGGTGAAACACACACGGCGAGGCTTCGTTGCAACACCGAGCGCAGACACCGCAACGTCAGCACTTGTCCAGGCTGATCGCGATGCGCGAAACCTGGAGGCCGCGGGGCACAATGGTGATGACCTGCATGCATGAGGCGATGGCGACCGTCATCGCCGCCGAGAAATTGCTCCCCTGGATCAAAAGATTGAAGCCCGGCCCGGTCAACCGTCCGGAGACAGACCCTTGCGCCGCGTATGTGCGCTCTTCCCAGTTGCCGGACACTGCGTCTCCCGAGACGTTGAGGTTGGCGACAGCGTCGATGCGGAAGCTCTGGCTGGCGCAGCGCAGATTCTGCTGCAATCCTGCGCTACCACCTTTCGAGATGCCGCCTTCCGTTGTGACGCTCGGCTCTTTGGTAAAATAGGTCGCGACGCACTTCACTTGCTCTGACGATCCGTCTTCCATGGTGATCGAGCCCCAGCCCGACCAGCGGCCGTCAATGCCAACCATTGGACTGGCGGGTGAGGAAGGAACCACCCCGGCCAGCGCGAGGGCCATGGCGACCGAGATTTTTCGAAACCTTTTTATCATCAGGTGCCCTCATCGAAGCCACGACGTGCACCTTCATGTTTCGCACGCCGCGTTTGATCACAAGTGCTGACGTCATCGGTCAACTTGCTGAATTCATCTGTGGCGGAACAAGGACGTTGGCCCGTGCGCCCAGCTGAAACCGTGGATGCTTGATGGACTGTGCCTTGCCAGCATCGGCCACGGGCACTTACTGCGGCGCCGGATGCTTGCGGATGGCGAAGAGATGGTCGACCGGCCCCGAACCTTCGCCCAGCGTGAGTGATGCGCCATGCGTCAATGCCTGCCAGACGAACGCCTTGCCACGCCGAACCGCCTCGTCGAGCGGCAGCCCCAGCGCGAGGAAGGCGGTAATCGCCGCTGAGAGCGTGCATCCGGTTCCATGCGTATTCCGGGTGTCGATCCGAGGCAAGGCGAGGCGCCACGTGTGACCCGCGGCCGTGACCAGCACGTCGACAGCCTGATCCCCATCACCATGCCCGCCCTTGAGCAGAACGGCCCTGGGGCCCAATTCGAGTATGGACACCGCCTGCGCCTCGACTTCGGCGATGGTCCGAGCCACAGGACGAACCAACAGCTTTGCCGCTTCATCCAAATTGGGAGTTGCCAGATCGGCGAGCGGCAGCAGCACATGGCGGACTGCCTCGATCGCGTCATGTTCCAGCAGGATATCGCCACTGGTGGCCACCATGACCGGATCGACCACGCGAGGCCCGAGCGAATGCGTTGCGAGGATCGCAGCGACCGCCGCCACCGTCGCCGCGTCGCCGAGCATCCCGGTCTTTACCGCGCGCACATCAAGGTCGGCTGCTACGGCGTCCACCTGACGCACGATGAACGCCGACGGCACGCCCAGAACGCCCGAGACACCGCATGTGTTCTGCGCGGTCAGCGCGGTCACGACCGATGCGCCATAGACCCCTAACGCCGTGAACGTCTTCAGGTCCGCCTGAATGCCGGCGCCGCCCGAGCTGTCGGAACCGGCGATCGTCAGTGCTACGGGTTGCCTACCGGGAACGTCCGCCATTTTGTCAACGGCCCCCGATGCCCTGCTTCATAATCTCGGTCTGGAGAGACTTCGAGGTGAAGGTCTCCTCGATGGTGGCGAGGAAAGGGAACGTCTCGATCATCCATTGGCCGAGCCAGTTCATGGATCCCGTGAGAAACATGATGCCGGTCACCACCAGCACCGCGCCCATGACTTTCTCCACCCTGCCAAGGTGCCGCTTGAAGCGGCCCATGAACGACATGAACGGGCGGATGGCGACAGCCGCCAGAACGAACGGCACGCCGAGCCCAAGCGAGTAGACGAGCAGCAGCGTGACGCCCGTCGTCAGGCTCGCCTCGTTGGCGGCGAGAGCGAGCACGGTGGCCAGGATCGGCCCCACGCACGGCGTCCACCCGAAGGCGAAGGCGAGCCCCAGCAGGTAGGCGCCCATGTAGCTCGTGGCCGGCACCTCGCCGTGGTAGCGCGCGTCGGTGTAGAGCAGCGGGATGCGCATCAGCCCAAGGAAATGAAGCCCGAACAGAATGATCACCACGCCCGCGACCATCGCAAGTTCCGCCCGCCAGGACTGAATGAAATGGCCGAACATTGAGGCTCCTGCTCCGAGGCCGACGAACACGGTCGTGAACCCGAGCACGAAGAACAAGGAAGCGGCGACCACACGGCGCCAGACCTTGTCTTCGATGCCACTCTCCTCGGTCAGCTGATCGATGGTCGTGCCGCCGAGATAGCCGAGGTAGGGTGGCACCAGCGGAAGCACGCAGGGCGAAAGAAAACTCACCAATCCGGCCAGCGCCACGCCCGCATAGATTGAAATGTCGGCTATCATCTCATGGCCTTTGGCGGGTGGCTCGTCACGGAAGGTTGGCCGAGGCCGTTGCCTCAGTTCCTCCTCGGATCCATTACGTATGGGGCGGCCCCCTCCGCGGCAAGTCAACTCGCTGTCACAGGGGCCGCTTACCGCGCGACGATCCCCTCGAGCACGTCAGCAAGACCGTCAAAACCCGGCCGCACCATATCGGCGCCAAGTTGGGTCGCAGGTCGATCGCCATAGCCATGCGCGAAGACGATCGACACGACACCGCAGGCCCTAGCACACCCGACGTCGGCGGCACTGTCTCCCACCATGACGGCTCGGGCTGTATCAACGCCGATCTCGTCGATCAGGGCCAACAGCATGTCAGGGGCCGGCTTCAAGCGGTGACGCGAGCTGCCGCCGATCAGCCCGTCGACGCTGCCGGCGACGCCGAAGGCCGCAATCAGTTCCGCGGCAAGATCGTGCGGCTTGTTGGTGCAGACGCCGATCCGCCATCCACGTCGTTTGAGCGTCACAAGTTCTTCCGCGGCACCCGCATAAAGCGTGCCGTAGCGGCTCGGCGTAACAGCATAGGCGTCGAGAAATACACGATAAGCGCGATCGACCGCCTGGTTTTCCGAAGCGCCGCCCGAGGCCGCGATTGCCCGCTCCACCAGCAGCCGAGCGCCGCCGCCGACCATCCGCTTGACATCCCTCAAAGGAAGCGGCGGATAACCCAGGTCCGTCAACGCTACATTCAGCGCCGCGGCGATATCGGGCGCGGTATCCGCCAATGTCCCATCGAGATCGAACACCACGGCCCTGGCGGACTGCGGTCCACTCTTCACGCTGCTTCTCTGAGCAGAGCGGCCACTCCCGGCAGTTCGCGGCCTTCAAGCCATTCGAGGAACGCGCCGCCCGCGGTCGACACGTAGGTGAAGTCCCCCGTCACCCCGGCTGCATTGAGCGCGGCCACGGTATCGCCGCCGCCGGCAACCGAAGCCAACCGGCCAGCTCGCGTGAGCATGGCGGCCTCCCGCGCCAAAAGAAATGTGCCCTCACCAAACGGCGAAATTTCGAACGCGCCGAGCGGGCCGTTCCACAACAGCGTGCGGCACTCTCTGACCACGGCGGACATTTCGGCGATCGAGCGCGGGCCGACGTCGAGCATCATACTCTCGGGCGGGATGGCATCGACAGCCACGACTTTCGATGATGCGCCGGCTTTGAGCTCAGCGGCCACGACGCCGTCGGAGGGCAGCACGATCACGCAGCCGCTCGCGTTTGCCGCCGCTATGATCTCGCGCGCCGTGCCATGGAAATCTGGCTCGGATAGCGATTTTCCGACATTGAAGCCTTGCGCCTGCAAAAATGTGTTGGCCATCCCGCCGCCGATGATCAACCGGTCCACCTTCCGGACCAGATTGGTCAGTATCGGGATCTTGGTCGAAACCTTGGAACCGCCGACAACGGCTGCGGTCGGACGACGAGGCTCCTCCAGCGCATCGCGCAAGGCGCTGATCTCCTGAGCCATCAAGGGACCGGCATAGGACGGCAGCAGTCGCGTGATCCCGTCGACGGAGGCGTGCGCGCGGTGCGAACTTGAGAACGCCTCCCCGACGAACAAATCGCCGGAGCGGGCGAGCGCGCGCGCAAACTCGGGGTCGTTCTTTTCTTCGCCGGCGTGGAACCGCAAATTCTCGAGCACCAGGATCTGGCCCGGCGCCAGCGCTGCCACAGCCGCGTCGACGGCCGGCCCGATGCAGTCGTCGACGAAGCCGACGGGAGCGCCGAGCACCTCCGACAGCTTCTCTGCGACGGGCCTAAGTGAATACTTCGGATCGCGACCCTTGGGCCGCTCGTAATGTGAGATGACCAGGACGCGAGCGCCGCGGGCCGCGAGATCACTGAGGCATGGCGCGATCCGTACCAGGCGGGTCGCATCGGTGACGTGCCCATCCGCCATCGGCACATTGAGATCGACGCGGACGATCGCGCGCTTGCCACGGACATCCAAGCCGACCGTCGTCCTGAGCTTTGTGAAATTCATGCTCACCCTGTTCGATTAAAAAATTGAGCTTCAAGTCGACCACAACCGGAGTCTCACGCGCGCTTGGCGCAAAGCCCGCGCGCGACATCCGCGACCCGCTCAGCCGTCACTCCGAAGTGCTTGAACAGTTCACCCGCCGGCGCGGATGCACCGAAGTCCGAGAGCCCGACAAACGCATCACCCGGTCGCATCCACTCGTGCCAGCCTTGGGCGACTGCCGCCTCGATCGCCACTCGAGGTTGATGTCCGAGAACGCTGTCACGGTAGTCAGCCGATTGCGCTCGGAACAACTCGAAGCTGGGCATCGACACCACCGCGGCTACTATGCCGTCGTTGGCCAAAAGTGCGGCGGCGTCTGCTGCGAGGCCCACTTCCGAGCCCGTGGCAATGAGCGTTACGCCGCGCTTGCCGGCTGCTTCTTTGACGACATAACCGCCTTTGGCCGAGACGTTGGCAGATGACACTTCCGCGCGCAGCATTGTCGGCACGGCTTGCCGCGTCAGCGCCATCACCGTCGGGCGGTCGGACGCGCCGAGCGCAATATGCCAGCATTCGGCCGTCTCGATGGCGTCGGCTGGCCGCAGAACCAGAAGGTTCGGTATGGCTCGGAGTGCCGCCAGATGTTCGACCGGCTGGTGCGTCGGGCCGTCCTCGCCAAGGCCGATGCTGTCGTGAGTCATGACGTAGACGACACGCTGCTTCATCAGCGCCGAAAGGCGGATCGATGGCCTGCAGTAGTCGGTGAAGACGAGGAACGTCGCGCCATAGGGCACAATGCCGCCGTGGAGGGCGAGCCCGTTCATGGCGGCAGCCATACCGTGCTCGCGCACCCCATAGTGGATGTAGTTGCCGGCGAAGCTTCCAGGAGCCACCGCTGCGTGGTGCTTGGTACGCGTGCCGTTGGATGGCGTCAAATCGGCCGAGCCACCGATCAGCTCGGGCATGACCGGGACCACATGCTCGAGCGCCATCTGCGACCAAACGCGAGTCGCGCGCTTCGATGTGTCGGCGGCGAAAGCCAACTTGGCCTTGACCAATGCATCCTCAACAACCGGAGCCAGGCCTGAGCCCGCATGGGCGGCGAGTGTCGCCTTCGCGCTTTCGCCAGCCTCGGCAAATCTTGCGGTCCAGGCCTTATGCTCGGCCTGTCCGCGCGCGGCCGTGCCACGCCACGCGGCCTGCACGTTCGCCGGGATCTCGAATGCGGCGTGCGGCCAGCCGAGCTTTTCGCGGGTGCCCTTGACTTCCTCGGCGCCGAGCGGCTCGCCGTGGGTCGAGGACTTTCCGGCCTTGTTCGGAGCGCCGAAACCGATGACCGTCTTGCAAGCAATGAGCCAGGGCTTAGAAGCATCCGACTTGGCCTTGAGGATGGCGGCAGAAACAGCATCCGCGTCATGGCCGTCGACCCGCATGGTGTTCCAGCCAGATGCCGCAAACCGCGCACACTGGTCATCGGAAACCGACAGCGACGTTGCGCCGTCGATCGAGATCGAATTGTCGTCGAACAGAACCACAAGCTTGCCGAGCCTCATGTGGCCGGCCATCGAGATGGCCTCGTGGCTGATACCTTCCATCAGGCAGCCGTCGCCGGCGAGGCAGTAGGTATGATGATCGACCAGACCGTCGCCAAGGCGCGCGTTAAGCAATCGTTCGGCAAGCGCCATGCCGACGGCATTGGCTAGGCCCTGTCCAAGCGGGCCAGTCGTGGTCTCGATGCCTGGCGCATGGCCGAACTCCGGGTGGCCAGCAGTCATGGAACCGAGCTGACGGAAAGCCTTCAACTGCTCGATCGTCATGCCCGGATAGCCGGTCAGGTACAGCAGCGAATATAGAAGCATGGAGCCGTGGCCGGCCGAAAGCACGAAGCGATCCCGGTCGGGCCACTCTGGCGCCAAAGGATCGAACTTCAAATGCTCCCGGAACAGCACGGTCGCCACATCGGCCATGCCCATTGGCATCCCTGGATGGCCAGACTTTGCCTTCTCAACGGCATCCATGGCCAGGGCGCGAATCGCGGTCGCCATCTCGCTCACGCTGGCTGTCCCAGTCGTCGGTGCTGCCATCGCCCTATCCCGTCCTGACGTTCGCGGTGCCGCTCGGGCCGCCGTATCCTCAAAGAGAGCGGCACATTTAGCGACCGTAACCGGCGCCGTCCAGTGTTCCGACTGGTGCCTGGTCCGAGACTAGGCCTGAGAGCGGCGCGGCTCCTTGGCTGACGCCGCAGAGGTTGCTGCCCCGGCCGCCGTTGCTGCCCTTGCGGCCTTCAACGCCTTGGCAGCCTCCGTTGCGTCTTCCTCAAACAGACTCTTGAGAGTGGCGACATCAGTGCGCGCCTTGGCCTGAAGCTTCTCGATATCGCTGTAGTGCTTGTAGTCCTCAACAAGGCGGCGCTCGTCGTGGGCGCGAAACGTCTGGATCGTGCGCTCAACATCCTTATCCGTGCTGCCGAGGGCCTTCAACAGCCGCCGCGTGATCTCGAGCGCCGACAGAAACGTCTCGCGTTCGATGGCTGTCACACCAAGATCGAGCAGGCGGTGCGCATGATTTCGGTTCCTCGCCCGCGCCATGATCGGCAGTTCGGGATAGCGGCTTTTGACGAGTTCGGCGGTCCGCATCGAGGCCTCGATATCGTCGATCGCAATGACGATGGCGCGCGCCTTCTCGGCCTGGGCGGCGTCGAGGATCTCGGGCCGGCTGGCATCGCCGAAGAACGCCTTCGAGCCGAACCCTTTGACCAGTTCTACCTGTTCAGCACTGATGTCGAGGGCAGTGAACGGCAACCCTTTGCCGCGCAGCACGCGTGCTACGATCTGTCCGAATCGACCGAACCCCGCGATAATCACATGTCCATCGTTGACGGGCATCGGATCGTAAAGCGGCATTGCATTCGCCTTTGCTGGCATCAGCCGCTGCTCGGCCGTCAGCAAAAGCGGGGTCGCGGCCATCGACAGCGTGATGACGACCGCAAGGAGATCGGCCTCTCCCCTGAGCAGAATTCCGGCGCCAGCCGCGACCGAGAGCAGCAGGAACCCGAACTCACCACCCTGACTCAAGGCAAGTCCGAGCCGCCGCGCGGGACCGGCCTCAAGCCCATGCGACTGGCCAAGGCGCATTAGCACGACCGTCTTGACGATGATCAGCATCGCCGTCAGCGCAAGAACCAGCGCCGGTTTCTGCACCAGCAACGACAGGTTGAGCGACATGCCGATGGCGGTAAAGAAAAGGCCCAGCAACAAGCCCTCGAAAGGCTTGATATCGGCTTCGAGCTGGTGCCGGTAGGAGCTTTCCGACAGCAGCGCCCCAGCCAGAAACGCGCCCAGCGACGCCGAAACGCCCGCTTGCTGCATAACCAGGCTGACGCCGACCACCGTCAACAGTGCCGCGGCGGTCATCGCATCGCGCACCCTGGTCCGGGCGATCAAGCGGAACATGTGATCGAGCAGAAAATGGCCCACAAGCACGACCGCACCTATGACGAGCAGCGCTTTGATTGCGGCAAAGACCTCCATACCGGCACCACCGGTCCCCACGGCCTTGACCGCGAACAGCGGCGCGAGCGCGATCAGTGGAATGGCGGCCAGATCCTGGAACAGAAGGACTGCGAAGGCGAGCCGGCCGTGACGCGCCGACAGCTCGCCTTTTTCCTCAAGTACCTGCAGCGCGAAAGCGGTCGAAGACAACGCGAGGATGAGCCCGGTGAACATCGCCGCGCGCCACGACATGCCGAAGGCGATGGCCACGATCCCAAGCGCCAAAGCGGTGACCCCAACCTGCGCACCACCGAGCCCGAAAATGGCGGTGCGCATGGCCCACAATCGCTTGGGTCGCAATTCAAGTCCGATGAGGAACAATAGTAGAACAACGCCAAATTCCGCGAAGTGCAGGATTTCGTTGGCTTCATAGGAGCTGAAAAGCCGTGGCAGACCAAACGGTCCCAGCAATACACCCGCGGTCAGATACCCGAGAACGGTGCCGATACCCAGCCACTGGGCAAGTGGGCCGGCTATAGCCAAAGCGGCGAGGAGAGCGGTGATGTCGGATAGCGTAACGTTTGGCACCACGCAGCGGCCTCCCTACAATGAACATGTCAATACGGCACCCAGTGGTCCCGTCGAAATGACCCGGCGGAATTTTGTACGGACGATTGGCGGCTGGTCTACGCCATGGAACGGGAATATCGTCGCTGAATTATGATCGGAGATCCAACGCCCATCCTCGCGCCGTAGAGTGTCCAACGAGCAAGGATGGGCTATGGTGCAGCTGGCAAGTTATACGCACGTTCCGGTCTCAGCGTGTGCGCACGGCATGACGAGTAGCACATCGATGGCAGATCTTTTGCAGCGAGTGGCGGAAAGTGGCGACGCGGAGGCTTTTCTCAAGCTTTTCCAGTCGTATGCGCCGCGCGTCAAGTCCTACATGATCCGTCAGGGAGCGGACGCCAACACCGCCGAGGAGCTGGCGCAGGAAACGCTCATGACGGTGTGGCGCAAGGCTGCTCTCTACTCCGGAGAGAAGGGCAGCGCGACCACCTGGATCTTTACGATTGCGCGCAATCTGCGCATCGACCGGTTGCGCCGGGAGACACCTTGGCAGGAGTTGCCGGACGGACATGACGAGGAAGCCTCCGCGGACCCGTCACCGGAAGAACTGCTGTCGCAAAAACAGCGGAGTGCACGCGTTAAATCGGCCCTCGCGGAACTCCCCGCAGACCAGCACGAGGTTGTGCTGTTGTCCTACATCGAGGGCCTATCCCACAGCGAGATCGCCGAGCGATTGCAACTTCCGCTCGGCACCGTGAAATCACGCATGCGCCTTGCCTATCAAAAGGTGCGCGAGGCCGTCGAGGACTTGAGATAAAATGCCGATCATCCATCATCCCGACGACGCGACGCTCATGAGCTTCGCAGCAGGCAGCCTCGGCGAAGCGCTGTCGGCCGTGATCGCGTCGCACATCGACTTGTGCCCGCGTTGCGCTGCTGAAGTGCGCCAGATGGAACACGTCGGGGCCGCCCTGTTCGACGGTTTGAAGCCGACAGGCATGTCGAGCCTCACGGTGGCGAGCCTGCTGCGGCATGACGTGTCCGTGAAAGCTGAGCGCACCGAAACCGAAGTCGCCGGCGGCATTGTACCCGGCCCACTGACCCGTTTTGTGGGGGCGGATCTAGACCAAATCCCATGGAAGCGTCTGGGCATCGGGGTCTGGCACTATCCGCTGCCGCTGTCTCCAGGGGTGAAAGGCGACCTGCGTCTATTGAAGGTCGCGCCCGGTCAGGCCATGCCGGAACATGGCCATGGTGGTGCGGAGCTGACACTCTTGCTGCGCGGCTCCTATCGCGACGAGGTTGGCACATTTCGGCGCGGAGACGTGGCGGATCTCGACGAAGACGTCGAACATCGCCCGGTTGCCAGTCTGGACGAGGGCTGCATCTGCCTGATCGCCAGCGAGGAGAAGGCCCGCTTCCGCGGCCTGATGGCGCGTCTCGTCCAACCCCTGACCGGCTTCTGAGGCGACGACCGATGACACAGTCGGTACCCTGGACGTCAATATGGATCACAGGTGCAAGCACGGGGATCGGCCGCGAATTGGCACTGACTTTGGCGCGGGCCGGCGCAAAGGTCGCGGTTTCCGCCCGCTCACGCGAGAAGCTCGATGAAATCGCGGGACTGGCCCCCGGAGTCCTTGTGGTTCCCCTCGACGTCACAGATCAGGCTGCGACTGCCCTGGCCTTCGCAAAGATCGAGGCCAATATCGGCCCGCTTGACCTCGTCATCCTGAATGCCGGCGTTTGGCATCCCATGGGCGCTGCGAGCTTTGACGCGCAAAAGTCTGCCAACTCCATGGCCGTCAACTACCAGGGCATCGCAAATGCGCTCGAGTTGGTCATGCGGGCCATGATCGCGCGCGGTCGCGGCCACATCGCGATGACATCATCGGTGGCAGGCTATCGGGGTCTGCCACAAGCTGCGGCGTATGCACCGAGCAAGGCTGCCGTGATAAGTCTCGCGGAAACCCTGGCGCCAGAACTGAAGAAAAAAGGCATCACTGTCACCGTGATCAACCCGGGCTTCGTTGACACGCCAATGACAAAGGTCAACGATTTCCCAATGCCGTTCCTGATGACCACCGCAGGCGCGACCCAAGCCATTATTGACGGACTGCGGCGGAAAAAGTTCGAAATAGCGTTTCCTTGGCAGATGGTCGTATTGCTGAAAATCGCCCGCGTCCTTCCTTACCCGCTCTACTTCTGGTTTGCCTCGACTTTTCTGTCGCCAAAACGAAAAAATTAGTGCTCCGGTTCGGACATTTGCATTCCTGGCCGAGCGCTCCATAACAAAATCACCCCGCTCGGCCATCGGCCTTCTGAAACCGGTATATCCCGACGTCGACAGCCCCGCGCTCGAACGCCACTTCGCAATAAGTGAGGTAGTAGCGCCACATGCGGCGGAAGCGTTCATCGAAACCGAGTAGGGCGATCTGCGGCCAGGCGCGCTCGAAACGTTCTCGCCACATCCGCAATGTCGGCACATAGCCCGACGCACCGAAGTGCTCGATCGATTCAAAACCGAGCCCGACCGCCGCGGCCTGCTCGCGTATCCGGGTCACCGTGGGCAGCATGCCGCCAGGAAAAATGAATGCCTGGATGAAGTCCGGTCTACTGCGATAAAGATCGAAATCCTGGTCGCCTATGGTGATAGCCTGGATCACAGCCTGTCCACCTGGAAGCAACCGATCGCGGACCATCGCGAAATACGACGGCCAGTGCTCCTCGCCGACCGCTTCGATCATTTCGATCGAGACCAAGTGGTCGAAATCCCCCGTTACGTCGCGGTAATCCTCGAAGCGAAGATCGACAGAGCCAGACAGTCCCTGACGCGATATTCTATCGCGGGCATACTCCAGTTGAGCATTCGAGATCGTGATACCCGTCACGAGGGCGCCTCGCTTGGCTGCCGCCTCTGCGAAACCGCCCCAGCCGCAACCGACTTCCAGAATGCGATCGCCTGGCTTCACCCGGAGAGCATCGAGGATTGCCGTATTCTTGGCAGCTTGCGCGGCCTCGAGCGACATTGCCGGATCGCTGAACAGGCCACTCGAATAGGTCATGCTCGGGTCGAGCCAATGCTCGTAGAACGCATTGCCGAGGTCGTAATGCGCGGCGATGTTGCGGCGGCTCCCGGACCGGGTGTTCGATCGCCTGCTGTGGGCGAGCCTTTCTGTGAAGCGACTGCCGAAGACACCCCGCCCGGCACGGTCGAGATCTGGCTGGTTGTCGAGAAAGAAACGGAAAAAATTGCCGAGATCGGGTGTGTCCCACTCGCCGTTTATGTAGCTTTCACCGACACCGACCGTGGCCCGCCGAACCGTCCGCGAGAACGCCGAGAATGACCTGATGTCGACTGCCGCTTCGACGCCGCCTACGTTGCCGATGATGGTCGACCGTCCGCTCGGCATCGTCACCTTGATGCGACCGTTTCCAACCCGTCTCATCAAGCTGCCCAAGGCTCTCAGCACCAGTTCATCGCGCGCGCCCCGCAGGCTGCGGGACCCAGGATCTGGACGAGAGACCAGAGCACGTTCGTTTCGCATCGCTTGGCAACCTATCGCTTTGAAAGCACGTTGGTGACGGAGTAGCGGGGCGAGCGGTGGCGCTGGACCAAGGGTATGCCCTTGAGCCAAAGCTTGGCCGCCTCCAAATGAATCGCGCCAATGACCTTGAGTGTCAGAAGTGGGAATCGAAGCGAGAGCCCGAGCAGATTGGCATCGTCGAGCTTTTCCCTGCGCCCGCGGAACAAGGTCTTGATCAGCGGTCCGGCATCGTCGCGCAACTGCACAGCCAAAAGCAACTCCTCGTCTGGCCGGGTGATCCGAAAGCTGTAGTTCCCCCCGCGGCTGGCAAAGGGCGAGACGTCCATGTCCTTGGAACACGACTGCGCATGCACACCTGCCTCGGGATCATCAATGCCAATCACGTAGCTCGTGCGCTCGCGGAATGTATTGTTGACCTCGTAAACGATGGCCATCAGTGCGCCCTGGCGATCAAAGGCATAGAACACGCTCAGCGGATTGAAGACATAGCCGAATACTCGCGGATAACACAGGATCGAGACGCGCCCGCCGTCGATATCGTATCCGCCGCGTGCCAGCACGCCCCGGATATGCTGATCGATCGGTGTCCCGTCGCCTGGCCCATGGTCGGCATCGTGGAAGCTCAGGACATTCCAACTGTTGGAAGAGAAAAGGCGAAGCCGCGCGGCCAAGGCCGGGATTTCGTCGAGATCGAGCAAAAGCGCGAAAACGCGGTAGGACAGCGCATGTTCGCGCGGTCTCAGCCGCTTATGAACGACAGTGCCGACGTAGACTGCGCTATGGAGCGTCATGCCGCAGCCTCGGGGCGCCGACGGTATGGGCGGAATGCCGGCTGGGTGAGGCGATTGGATTCCCCGGCCACTGTCCATGGCCGACGAACGCCGCCCAGATCTTCGGCCGCCGCGAGACCCGCTTGCAAGCCATCCTCGTGGAAACCCCAGCCGAAGTAGCTTCCGGCAAACCAGGTGTAGCGCTTGCCTTGGAGGGTCCAGAGCTCGGATTGGGCCGCGAGAGCGTGACGGTCGAACATGGGATGATGATAAACGAAGTGCGCCAGGGTCCGCGACTGAGGAATATCGATGAACGGGTTGAGCGTGACAAAGTGATCTTCTCTTGTCGCAAGCGGCTGCAACAGGTTCATCCAATAGCTGACCGACAGTGATGCTGGCACGCGGCTGCCTCGGGTTTCATCGGCCCCGCGACCGAGATAGTTCCAGCTCGACCACAGCCGCCGGCGCCGCGGCATCAGGCGATTGTCAGTGTGCAGCACAGCCTCGTTCCGAGCGTAGCGGAAAGCCGCGAGCAGCCGCCGCTCATCCGCATCGGGATCAGACAGAAGTGCCAAGGCTTCGTCGGCATGGCAGGCCAGGAGGCAGGCATCGAAACGCTGGCTTGCGCCATTGTCGAAGTGCAGTTCAACATGATCTTTCAGCCGCACCAAGGACCTCACTCGCGTGCCGCTGGCGACCTCACCCTTGTACGCAGCCAGAAGCCGCCTCACGTACTCACGACTGCCTCCCTGCACTGTGCGCCACTCGGGCTGGTTGCTGACCTGCAACAATCCGTGATTGCTGAAAAACCGAGCGAATGCCTCGGCCGGGAAGTCGAGCATGTCGCGTGATGGCGTCGACCATATCGCGGCCCCCATGGGCAGGATGTGCCGCCCGATGAAGGCATCGCTGTAACGCCGCTCGCGCAACCAGTCGCCGAGACTGAGGTCGCAACGCTTTCCGGTCGATCCGGCCTTGAGCAATGCCGGCGCCTCGCGGAAGAAGCGGATGATGTCCGCCGACATCCGCCAATGCGCTATGCTCAGCAGGTTTGATGGCTGGCCGAACAGTCCTTGGGCGCCACTGCCTGAATACTCGTAGTGACCGCCATCAAACGAGACGGCGAAACTCATGTTCGACGGAACCGTGGGTACGGCGAGGTGATCAAATAGGGCGATCAGGTTGGGGTAGCAGCCCGCGTTGTAGACGATGAAGCCGGTATCGATCGGGCAATCACGACCATCTGTGAGGGCGGCATTCACAGTGTTGCTGTGCCCGCCGATCCGGGATTCCTTTTCGAACAGACGCACGTTGTGCGCCCCGCTCAGGAGCCAAGCCGCACTCAAGCCGGAAATGCCCGCTCCAACGACTGCGACGTGCAAGACTGGTCCCCTCGATCACCCTGTCTGGTTACGTCAAACAAGCGCCCCAAGATCAGTTACGGACAGCATGGCGAAAGGTTTTCAAAATAGATGTTACGGGATCGCTAACCTTAACACCTTGGTAACCAATCCTGCGTCATTCTGTCCGCGTGGTCAGAGGCGCGCTCTCCCAATTTCCCGCGAAGCGCTTCGAGGCCAAAAATCGAGGAACCCTGCCAAAGAGGTCGTTCGATGTCTGTTGATGTAGTCCTGCGTGCAATGGCTCAACTCACTCTCTTTACTGCAATATGTCTGCTTGGAACCGGCACAATCGTTGCCGGTGTTAATGCTGCCAATCTGCGATCTCCGCCTCTCTGCAGCTTTGCCGGCTGCCAGGTCGTAAATGTCCATCAAGCCGACGGCTTGACCCACCCTGCGCACATCGAGGCCGTGGCCGCCGTGCTCTGGAAGAAGTCGAAGCCCTCAATCTAGTGGGGCGTCGCCGTCATTTGATTCCCATTGCAACGCGCTCAAGATCAAATGTCGGCGCCGCGAGGAACACTAGTGTTCCGGCGCCGACATTTGATTCCCGTTGCAACGCGCTCCAGATCAAATGTCGGCGCCTAAGGAACACTAGCAAACCTATGATTCTAGTGTAGCTTTTGCATCTGGCGTTTG
>PERT01000028.1 GCA_002928955.1 Hyphomicrobium sp.
AAATGTCGGCGCCGGAACACTAGTGGCCTGTCGCGCCTAAATCGCTGTGCCAGCCGCACGCGTCGACGATTTAGGCCCGACATGAAGGCCACTCGCTATATCATTGGGTTAGTGGGGCGTTCATCGCGCCCTAATTGACGCGCACGATGCCCCACTAGAGTTGCAACTCACCTCTCTAGCGGCCGCGAGGTTCCTCGACCACCAAAAACGCAGCGGGCTGGCGTGCCGCGCATCTGAGGTTTGATGCCTGCCCGCGGCTGGTCTCGAAACCATACGCGAGAGGCAAAAGAGACAATCGAAACATATGGTTGCTCGTGTTCCTCATGGTTCCGGCATTTGCTCCGAAAGGCGCTGCGACGGGACGCAAATGTCTGAACCGGAACACGAGCGGTCAACGTCCGATGGGCGATCAACAGGCACGGGCGAACTCCGCCGGCAAAATGCGCCGTCCGACAACGGGCTGTACCGACACGAGATCAGCTGCCTCGTCGACGTCAATAAGCTCGCCGAGCATCGCTACTTCGAGTCCGGCGAGGTTGGATCGCGTGTCCGACAGCGTATGCTCACTCGACCAGCGCACCGCGCGAAAAGCTTTGGGGACGCGCGGACGCCGCCTCAGTCCGACGAGCCAGTAGCCGCCATCGGATGCAGGGCCGAACACTACGTCCGCCGATCCGAGCCGCCGCAACGCTTCGGCAATGTGTGCAGGCCGGATTTCCGGAATGTCGGTCCCGATGACGATGACCGGGCCCGGCGGTAGCCCTTCCATCACGCGTTCGAGACGGCGGCCAAGATCGCCGCGGCCTTGGCTGACCCGATCCAGATCCGCCCCCCAAACGCGACTCCAGACCGCCGCGTCAGGCGAAACGGCCAGGATGGTGTTCCAGCGCGGGTCGGCTCCGAGCCGAGCCAGAACCGAGGCCGTCGTATGGCGGTAGAATTGGGTGGCGCGCGTTGGGCCAATGCCTCGACCAAGCCGGGTCTTGACGCGGCCGGCCTGCGGCTCCTTCACAAATAGAACGAGATGGGGCCGAAATGCCGGACCGGACGCGCGCGAAGCTGGCTTGGCCGATGCAGATAGCACGCGGTGACGGCGCCGCGCGGAGGCGAGATGGGGACGGCTACTCAAAGGCTTCAAACGCTCTATCTCCATCAAGGTCAAATTCCCTTTGCCGGCGTGTTTGCCGGCCTCGTGCCGCGCATCCGACGTTTGATCCTGGCCCGCGGCTGGTGTTGAAACCAATCGTCAGATGCAAAGCGACACTCGCCTCATGCCCTTGCTCGTGTTCCTTAGGCGCCGACATTTGATCTGAAGCGCGTTGCAATGGGAAACAAATGTCGGTGCCGGAACACTAGACAACCGGCACGAACGCGTAACCCGCGCCGTCTTTTTGGATTGTGCCCGCGCCGGGCATTCCGAAGTGATAGCCTGTGACGATCGCCTTGTCGGCAATGGCGCGGTCGAACATCTTGCGACGGTTGGATTCCGCCAACGCGGCGTCACCGTCGAAAATGGCATGCCAACCTGGATTCTTGACGAACAGCGCCGGCACGTTGGCGATGTCGGCCATCACCAGGAACGGCTGCGCACCGTTGACAACGTAGGCGGTATGCCCAGGCGTATGGCCGAATGCGGGCAAAGCGCGAATACCTGGCGCGACCTCGACCTCGCCCTCCACCAGCTTGACGTTTTTCCACGCGGGCAGCGTCGCCTGAATGCGCTTGGCGAGGCCGTGGCGCGCTTCCGGCAGCTTGGCGAACACGCCCGCATCGGTCCACCACGCAAACTCGGCTTTTGGCAGCACGATCTCGGCGTTCGGATAGTTCTGCTCGTTGGTATCCTTGGCCATCAATCCGAAGATGTGATCGGGATGGAAGTGCGTGACAAGAATGGCGTCGATCGACTTCGGATCTATGCCGGCGGCCTTCATGTTCGCCGCGAGCTTGCCGGCGGTCGGCGCCAGTTGCGCGCCTGTGCCCGCGTCGAACATGATCGTCTTGCCGCCGGACTTGACGACGGTGACGGTGAACGGGATCGGGACGTGCGCGTCGGTGATGCCAGCGGCCTTCAACGCGGCTTTCGTATCGTCGACGGACGCGTTCTTGATGAAGGCGGGATCGTGGGCCTTTTCCCAGACGCCGTCGGAGATGTTGGTCACCTCGAGACTGCCGTTCTTGAACGTGTGAAAGCCCTTGGCCAAGGCGTCGTTGGCTTTCTGTGCATTGGCAGGCGGGATGAACGCGAGTTGGCCATTGAGGCCGAGTAGTGCCGACGTGGCCGCGGCCGATACCACGAACTCGCGACGCGTATGTTTGAGCATGTTGAATTCTCCTCGATGGACAGACGATTTGGAGGGATCCGGAGGTCTTTGCGCGGCGCGCCTTGGGGCCGAGGGTCGAGCCACACTAATCGAAGTCTCGAAAGCGCTATTCGGATTTTACCATCCTGATAAGCAAAACGGCACCTGCATGTCACGACCGCGGCAATCGCAACTCGTCACGCCGATGTGATCACCTTCTGCCATGCGCCGTCGCGAACAGGCCAGCGTGTCACCAATTGCGCTAAGCCCCTCGGTTCGTGGCCCCTCTGGCCGACGCTCCATAAACTTGAGCAATACGGCCTACCGGCACGCGTAGCATGTAAAGCAACAGGCAGAACTGGTTCTTCATGACGCGCCTCAGGTAGCCGTCACGACGGTATCGGAGCGCGCTCGTCACTGCGCGCGGCCGCAAAAGGATAATCTGCCGCCGCTTCAGTCGCTGCACGATGTCGACATCCTCCATCAGCGGCATCACGCGGTAGCCGCCGATCTTGCTGTAGAGTTGGCTGGAAATCAGCAGCCCTTGATCGCCATAGGGCAGCCGCAGCAGTATGCACCTGAGGCGGACGAAGAATTCCACACAGCGCGGCGCGAACCCCATGTCGTCCAACGCGAAATCAAAGGCCGCCGCTGCCGGTTCGCGGGCGCCCGCGTTGACCCGCTCCATGAATGCCGCGGCCTCGCGCTCCCAGCCTGGTTCGAGCACAGTGTCGGCATGGAGAAAGAGGAGCCATGGAAACTTGGCGCGCGCGGCTCCCGCCCGGAGCTGTCCGCCACGGCCCGCTGGCGACGCGACAACCTCGACGCCAGCCTGCTCCGCGATACTCAGCGTACGGTCCGACGACCCGCCGTCGACGACGATAACCTCGCGCACAAGGCCCTCGACGACCGCGGGCACCAGCGCCGTCAGCGTCGCAGAAAGTCCTGTTTCAGCATTGAGCGTTGGAATGACGACCGTGATCATAACGCGTTCTCGCATGTTCAGGCGCTCGGCAACAAGTGCGCCATTTGGCATGTCCCGGGAGCTGGCTGAGCAATATGTTCTTGCTATGTTCTTTGTCGCCATGTAACCTCGGTCCCCTAGGCGGATCGGGCGAGGCGCGTGGTGGCGGGACAAATTTCGGAGCGCATGAGGGTTTCAGGGCAACTGGTCCAGGAATGCCAAAGGCGGGGGCGGGGGGCACGCTCCAATCGGTCGGGGAGGTTCGAGCGCGAGCAACGATCCGGTTTCGACGACGGATGGGGTCGGGACGACGACCACGTGTCTGCCAGGACCGAGGTAATGGAGGAGCCGGCGCGATCGATCATTACCCGCAACGATAGCCCGGACATCTCATTCGACCAATCGATCAACCCCTATCGCGGCTGCGAGCACGGTTGCAACTATTGCTACGCTCGGCCTTCGCACGCCTACCTGGGGCACTCGCCCGGCCTCGACTTCGAAACCAAGCTCTACGCCAAGACCAACGCGGCAGAGCTTCTGGCGGCCGAGCTTTCAAGCCCGCGATACGTGCCGAAAACGATCGCGCTCGGCTCGAATACGGACCCCTATCAACCGATTGAGCGCCAGCGCAGGATTACGCGGCAGGTCCTCGAAGTCCTGGCGGAGGCACGGCATCCGGTCGGCATCGTGACCAAGTCGGCGCTGGTAACACGCGACATCGACATTCTGGCGCCGATGGCGCGCCAAGGGCTGGTGAAAGTCGCGCTATCGATTACGACGCTCGACCGGCGGCTGGCCCGCGCGATGGAGCCCCGCGCGTCGACGGCGGCCAAGCGGCTCGATGCCGTTCAGGCATTGAGCAAGGCCGGTATTCCGGTTGCGGTGATGACGGCCCCGATCATTCCCGGGCTCAACGACCATGAAATCGAGACCATTCTTAAAGCTGCCCGCGACGCGGGGGCCACCGAAGCCGGGTACGTGCTTCTGAGGTTGCCGAGCGAGCTCAAAGAGTTGTTTCGCGAGTGGCTGGCGACTGAATATCCCAATCGCGCGGACCGGGTGATCAAGTTGCTGCGCACGATGCACGGGGGGCGAGATTATGTGGCCGAGTTCGGCGAGCGGCAGCGGGGGGCTGGCCCTTACGCCGAGCAGATCGGGACTCGCTTCCGGCTCGCACTGAAACGGTTTGATTTCAACCAGCGGAGGCAAATACTGAGAACTGACCTCTTTCGCAGGCCGGCGGCCCAAGGTGGCCAGATGGTGCTGATTTAGAATTGTAGAACGGCGGCCGGTGCTAGTGGTCTGTCGCGCCTAAATCGCTGTACTGGCGGCAACCGCTGACGATTTAGGCGAGACATGAAGGCCACTAGCAAAAACAATGTTTTAGTGTGGCGTTCAACGCGCCTTGATTGACGACCAGCTTGCCGCTCGCACAGGTCAATTAAGGCGCGACGCCACGCTAGTCGGCAACCGGCCAAGCCTTGCAGCGGAACGCGGTTCAGGACTGGTGTACAATCGCATGAAAAGCTAACACTCGGGTTGTGAAGACGGCATAAGCGAAGAGGATCACCGCATGAACGACGGCGGCACCGTGACTGGCTGTGTTGGCGATGGCAGGACGCTTCGGATCTCGCCCCGGCGGCCGACCGTTGCCGTCAAAGTCGGCGGTGTGACCGTTGGCAACGGCGCGCCTGTGGTGGTGCAGTCGATGACCAACACGGATACGGCTGATCCGGAGCAGACCATCAAACAGGTCTCCGACTTGGCACGCGCGGGCTCCGAACTCGTGCGCATTACCGTTGATCGTGACGAAGCGGCGAAGGCCGTCCCCTATATTCGCGACACGCTCAGGGCACGCGGTGTGACCGTCCCGCTGGTCGGCGATTTCCACTACATCGGCCATACCCTGCTCGCCGAGAACCCGGCCTGCGCGGAAGCCCTCGACAAGTATCGCATCAACCCCGGCAATGTCGGCTTCAAGGCCAAGAAGGACAAGCAATTCTCATCCATCATCGACCTCGCCCTGCGTTACGGCAAGCCGGTCAGGATCGGTGTCAACTGGGGCTCGCTCGATCAGGAACTGTTGACCCACCTGATGGACGAGAACGCGAAGACGGCCGCGCCCAAGGACGCCCGCGCGGTGATGCACGAGGCGATCGTGCAATCTGCCTTGCTGTCGGCTGAGCGCGCCGAGCAGCTGGGACTTGGCGCCGATAAAATCATCATCTCTGCCAAGGTCTCGTCGGTACAGGATCTGGTCTCGGTTTACACGATGCTTGCCCGCCGCTGCAGCTATGCGCTGCATCTGGGGCTCACGGAAGCCGGAATGGGGTCGAAGGGCATTGTTGCCTCGTCGGCCGCGATGGGTATCCTGCTGCAGCAGGGGATCGGCGATACCATCCGCTTCTCGCTTACGCCCGAGCCCGGAGGTGACCGCACAGTCGAGGTTCGCGCCGCGCAGGAATTGCTCCAGACCATGGGCTTGCGCACCTTCATGCCGATCGTGGCGGCGTGCCCCGGATGCGGGCGTACCACTTCGACGGTGTTCCAGGAACTGGCGCGCGACGTGCAGACCATGATCCGCGAGCAGATGCCCGAATGGAAAAACCGCTATCCGGGCGTCGAGGGCCTCAATCTTGCTGTGATGGGCTGCATCGTCAACGGTCCGGGTGAGAGCAAGCACGCCGACATCGGTATTTCGCTGCCCGGCACCGGCGAAATGCCGGCCGCGCCCATTTTCATCGACGGCAAGAAGGCTATGACGCTGCGCGGCGCCAATATTGCGACGGAGTTCAGGGCCATCGTCGAGGAATACATCGACGCCCGTTATGCCCGAGGTGCCGTTGCGGGTGAACGCGTCAAGCGTGCGGCACACGCAGAGGTGGCGGAATAGACGGGCGATCGCGTGGCGCCCCGCTCAGGTCAGGTCAGGTCAGGTCAGAGGCGATCATATTCGGATGCAGCGTCGGCCATTGCGGCGACTGCGACGTGAAGCGATCTCAGCTCGTCCGTTGCGCGACAAAGCGGGCAGCGTCGATCAGGGTTGCGGCCCTTGAGCCGAACGGCGCGAGACTGGAGATGGCTTCAGTCTCGACCTCTTTGAGTTTGGCGCGGGCGGCGTCGATGCCCATGAGCGACACCAACGTCGCCTTCCCCGCCGACGCATCCTTGCCTACGGCCTTGCCGACGGTTGCGGCATCACCGTCCGCATCGAGGAGATCATCGGCGATCTGAAATGCAAAACCCAGAGCGTCGCCATAGCGTTGGAGGGCGTCGCGCTCGCTGGTGGTGGCCCGGCCGAGCGCCGCACCCGCTTCGCAAGCCACGCGGATCAGCGCACCCGTTTTCATGGCCTGCAGATCGCGAATGTGTGCAAGGCTCGGCGCGGCCGGCACCCCAAGCTTGTCGGCCTCGAGGTCCACGACCTGTCCGCCAACCATGCCGGCAGCGCCGGACGCGCGTGCGACCAGCAGCACAAGCTCGGCACGGACAGAGGGGTCGGAGTGTGTTTCCGGCCGCGCGAGGATCTCGAATGCGAGCGTTAAAAGCGCATCTCCGGCCAAGATTGCCGTCCATTCGTCGTAAGCCTTCCAAAGTGTCGGACGGCCGCGGCGCACCTCATCGTTGTCCATCGACGGCAGGTCGTCATGGACCAGGGAGTAGCAGTGGATACATTCCAGTGTGCAGGCGGCATCAATCGACCCCAACGCCGGCACTCCAAACATTTTTGCCGTCTCAATCACCAGAAAAGGCCGTATGCGTTTACCACCACCGAGGACAGCGTATCGCATGGCGCCGCGCAGCCGGAGAGGAACGCGCCCGCCGCTTTCCTGCCCGATCAGGAAATCGAGCCGCGCCTCGATATCGACCGCGGAACGTCTGAGGCTTTGCGTGAACGACATCCTGCCCATACCTTGTGACCCGCTGCCACGATAAAGAACGGCAATACCAAAACTTGATCTCGCCCCTGGGGACCGCGGCAATCCGCGTGCGGGTTACAACACTGAAAGCATGAAGGGAAGCATGGAGGACGAGGAAGCGTCGCGGCCGGCCATCCAGCCGCAGGAGGCCACGTTCGGAAGTCTGGCTCCGCTTGGCGCCCCACCGGGGCTGCCGGCGACGGCCGATAAGCCATTGCCTTTGCCAGTCGCAGCTGAGCCAGTCGCAGCTGATGCGGCCGTGACCTGGATGGCCGAAGGAATTGCGGATTCTGGGCCGTTCTCCCAAATCCCGTCGTCCGAGGCAGTTCCAGCGCCCCTTGGGCAACAGGCCGTGGCGGAGGATCAGCCCGTGGATGGAATAGCCAGGGCGATTGTGCAACCGGTTACCGAAGCTGGACACTTGTCCTTGGGTCCGATTGGCGAGAATCGTGTTCCTGCAGCCTACCAAATCGTTACGACAGCGACCGTCGATCAGGATTTGTCCCGCGACACAACCGATCAATCGACAGGGGATTTGGGTCGGGAATTGGCCGAAGAAGCGGCCCTTGACTTAGACATTCAGGCAAAAAGGGCAGTGGTTTCTGCGGCCGATGGATGTCAGATTCCTGTTGTAGAGCGCGCTTCGCCCGATCGAACCGATGGCCGACAGCCCAATTCCCCGCGGGTCGCCACCGCGCTTTCCGAGTGGGTTACCACCGAGAGCGCCTCCGCCCCACCACCCGAGGCGCCGCTTGCCGTTGCGGCGGCCGCAACGAAGGGGTCTGCGGCGGCCCGACCGCCGTCGACGCGATCACTCGTGGCGCCATCTGCCAGCGCCGATGCTGGGCAGAGTGGTGCACGGGAGCTGAAACCGCCTTCACTTCCTTTCGCCGTCTCAGATCGCATCGCCGAAGTGGGTCGATTCCCGCCGGCACCCGGTTCTGGGCGCCCACTCCTCAGTGCTGTCTGGAGGTGGGCAAAGTCGATCGCGTACTACTCGGTCCTCGCGGTCGCGGGCTGGCTGATGGTCGTGATCGGGCTGATCGTCCTCTACCGGACCGTGGATCCGCCGTTCTCGAATCTGATGCTGTTCAATCGGATTTCTGGTGACGTCGTGGTGCAAAAATGGCTCCCGATCGAGCAAGTCCCGGCACAGTTGATCCGCGCCATCGTGGTCTCCGAGGACGGCCGCTTCTGCTCGCATCGCGGCATCGATTTCAAGGAGATCGAGGACGCGATCGAACGCGCGAAAGACGGCACGCCGCGCGGCGCCAGTACCATTTCGATGCAGGTAACCAAGAATCTCTTCCTGTGGCCGGCGAAAAGTTACGTCCGCAAAGCAATCGAATTGCCGCTTACGTTGGTGATTGAAGCGTTGTGGACGAAGCGACGAATCTTCGAGGTATACGTGAACATTGCAGAATGGGGCCCCGGCGTCTTCGGTGCCGAGGCAGCGGCGGGATACCACTTCGGGAAATCGGCTAGCCGGGTGAGTGAACGGGAAGCGGCGCTCCTGGCCGTTGCGCTGCCCAATCCGGTGACGCGGGACGCGGGTGATCCTGGGCCTGGAACGGAGCGGTTGGCGAACGCGATACAATCACGCATGCGGGCCTTGAGCCGGGCGGCTTCTTGCGTCGAGCGCAAGCCGCGTGCTCCTGCAACTTAAAGACGAAAGTCTTGAGCGGCGAGTTACCGCGATGTCGCCCTGGCGACGATTGTGCTCAGCGCGACGTCGGTGCTGCTGCGGGGTATCGCTTGGGGCTGGCCATCCGAGGAGTTACTGGCTATAAGCGCGCGAACGTGGCTCCGGGCTGGAGACCGCAACAGGTTGCATGCCCAGATGCCCCCTGCATCAGCGTGTTGCTTCAATCTGCCCGAAGGCTGCGAAACCAACAGTCGCCGCTTGCGTTTGTGCCTGGACCTCCATGGCACTGCGACCAAGCCGCAAGAAATCGACCGGAGTGAGCCATGGCCGTCCCACGCAGTAAAGTCTCGCCCATGAAAAAGGGCAACCGCCAGTCGCACGATGCACTCACTGCCCCGACCTATGTCGAGGACAAGGAGTCGGGAGAGCGCCGGCGCCCTCACCATATCGACCTCAAGACGGGCAAGTATCGTGGCCGCCAGATCCTTCCGCCCAAGGCGGACGCATGACGTTCGGCTTCGACCGAGCACTCGCGCGCGGCCTTGAACCAAGGCCGGCGAAACTGGTGGGAGCGCACGTGTGCGCACAATGGGGAGTAGCACGATGTCTCTGAGGTCCATTCCGCTGATTGCGATTGCGTTGATCCTGTACAGCGTGGTCACGCTCTTGGGCGGTGACGGCGTGCTTTCAAAATCAGTTCTGCCGGCGGTTCCAATGCCGAGCGGTAAATCCTGGACGATGACATGGAGCGATCTGCTCATCCTGGTTACGCTGGTGTTGCTGTTCATCGAGATCGTGAAAGCAACATTCACCTCGTCGGCCTCACTGATCGATCACGGCCTGTCGATGCTGGTCTTCGTCGCATGTCTGCTGGCGTTTCTGCTCGTGCCGCAAATGGCCACCTCGACCTTCTTCATCATCACCGCGGCGACGCTGATCGACGTGATTGCGGGTTATACGATCGGCATTCGGGTTGCCAAGCGCGACATCGGTTTTGGCTCGAACGACCACTGATCGCGTTACGCTACCGAGGCCAATAACGGGCACCAGAGCCCACCCCACGTGCGAAAGCCGAAATGGCCGGCAGCCAGCCCATGGCGTCGGCCATTCTCGTTTGCCGTCCGAGCGAGCCAATCCGAAAAGTTCGCATCCCCGCCGTCTGGCTCAAAATCATCGTGGCATTCAGCGCTTGTTAGGACATCCGATCTAGGTTGGGAAGCTGGACGACGATCAGGGCGTTGCGCGGGGAGTGCGCGCTCATTCGAAGAGCAGGCAGCGATCTCGTGACCACCGGTACGCAGCGACCTATTGGGGCCCGATTGGGGACGCCCGCAGATGTGGCAGGCCCGCTGGACGGATTTTATGCTCCCGGCGGTGCTCAATCCGTTCCGGTCGCGCCACGGTCGACCATCGATCCGCTGACCGAATCCAACAGCCTCGATCTGATCGGCATCTTGTCGGCGATCGAGGAGACAGCCTACATCTGGGATATCGTGTCCGATCGCATCGATTGGGAGAGCAACGCGCTGCAGGTGCTGGCCGTTCCGGCGATCGACCAGATTTCAATGGGTGCCGGCTTCCAGCTGCACATTGCAGCGGAACATCTTTCGCGGCGCACGTTCGCGATGTTCGGGCAGGGTGCGGCAGTGGACGCCCAGCGCGGCATACCCTATCGCGTCCAGTATCAGTTCATGCCGCTTGGCCGGCGCAGCAACAAGAGCGTCTGGATCGAGGACCACGGCCGGTGGTGGTCTGATCAACAGGGACGGCCCGCACGTGCTCGCGGCGTCATCCGGATCATCAACGAACGCTATTGGGAGGAACAACGGCTTCTCTATCGCAACGACCATGATGAACTGACCGGACAACTCAATCGGATCCGACTGAATGAAGCCCTGGGCGCGGTGCTGGTCCGGGCGGAAAGAACGCAACAACCGTCTGCGTTCCTGATCGCGGCCGTCAACAACCTCGCCGTCATCAACGAATCGTTTGGATTCGATGTCGGCGACGAGGTGATCTCGGCGACGGCGCGCGTCATCAAGGAGAAACTTCGGGGCGGCGACACGGTGGGCCGCTACTCGTCGAACAAGTTCGGGATTATACTGAACGAATGCGGTCCGGGCGCAATGCGGATCGCAGCAGAGCGCTTCATGAAAGCCGTTCGCGACACCTCCATTCGTTCTTCAGCTTGCCAGCTCTCCGCCACTCTCTCGATCGGTGGCGTTGTGATACCAGAGCAGGCCGGGACCATTCATCAGGTGGTTGGGCATGCACTCCAGGCGCTCGACAAAGCCAAGTACAAGCGCTTCGATTGCTTCATGGCCTACGAGCCGAGCCCGCTGCGTGAGACGGCGCGACAGCGCAACATCTCGATTGCAGACGACGTGATCTCGGCGCTGGACGACAATCGGATGCGGTTGGTATTGCAGCCGATGGTGCGCGCCCACGACCATACACCTGCGATCTTCGAATGCCTGCTGCGCATGGAGCAGCCCGATGGAAATCTGGTCTCGGCCGGAGACTTCATCGCGGTCGCCGAGCAATTGGGACTGTCGCGGCTCATCGACCGCCGGACGCTCGAGCTAGCCATCGGCCTGCTGCGCGCGAACCCAAGCATCAATCTGTCTCTCAACATTTCGAGTCTGACCTCGTCAGATCATCAATGGATGGTCGCGTTACACCGTCTGACGGGCGGCGACCGGCGCTTGACCGAACGGCTCACGATCGAGATTACCGAGACCGCGGCTATTCACGATCTTGATCAGTCGATCGCCTTTGTCGATCTGCTGAAGGAACTCGGCTGCCGCGTCGCCATAGACGACTTCGGTGCCGGTTACACGTCGTTCAGGAACTTGAAGTTGCTCAATGTCGATATGGTCAAGATCGACGGCGCGTTCGTGAAGGACATCTGCCGCGACACCAGCGATCAGGTGTTCATCAAGACCATGGTCGAGCTAGCGGCTTCGTTCGGGTTGGAGACCGTGGCGGAGTGGGTCGGCGACGCAGAAACCGCCGACCTCCTGACGAAGGCCGGAATAACCTATCTGCAAGGATTTCATTTCGGTATGCCGTTCGAGGTGAGCGCGCTCGGAACGACCAGCTACGGCTGAAAGCCGTCAATTGCGATCGCGGGCAAGCTTTTCGATCTTCTGCTGCATCGTCGCCAGCTGCGACTTGAGTTCTGCCAAATCATCCCGCACCGGCTCATTGGAAGCGCGGGCCTGCACGACCTGTTTCGCTGCGGCGATCCGGACCGCTTGAACGTCTGGAGCCATTCCAATCGCGTCGCTGGATGCTGCAGCGTTGGCGGCGTTCACTGAGTCGGCCGCTCGCTTCATGCTCGCTTGCACGGCCGAGAAGGGGCTCCACATCGCCATGGCCTGCTCGAACATGGTCATGTTCTTGCGCGCCTGCTCTTGGTAGAACTCGAAAGCAGAACCCGGATTGATGATCGCCTGGGAGAAATGGGTGCGGAATTTCTCCTGCTCCTTGACGAGGTTCTCGAGACTGAACTGAAGATATCCCGGAACGACGCGGCCGATCTGATCGTCGTAGAATCGAATGAGCTGGCGCAAAAACGGGATCGGCAACATGGTCTGGCCGCCCTGGCGGTTCTCTTGCTCGACGATTATCTGGGTGAGAACCGCATGCGTGAGGTCATCGCCGGTCTTGGCGTCGTAGACCACGAAATCCCGATCTGAGCGCACCATCACCGCGAGATCCTCAAGCGTGACGTAGGTGCTCGTTTCCGTGTTGTAGAGTCTGCGATTGGCGTACTTCTTGACGACAACCGCTTCTTTTTTCTCAGCGGGAACATCGGTGTGTTTCAGCATTTCGAGAACCGCTCGCTTCCAGTCGTGTTGCAGTGCGACATGTTAGCATGGCACATGCCGGTTAAGCCAGCCGTTTCGCAGACTTGTTCGATTCCATCGTTATCGCAGCCAAGCGACGTCCGTCGAATTGCCGCTCAGGGATCGCACGACTATCGTTGTGCCGACGACGATAAGTCCTTAATCCAGATCAATGTGATTTTCTCCCCCTCATCCAAGCAACCAGACTTGAAACCCGCGAAGGAGCGCAACGAATGAGCCTCGACAACACGACGATCGTCATCGCCAGTGCCGCACGCACGCCAGTCGGTTCATTCAACGGAGGTCTCGCCACCGTGCCGGCGCACGAATTGGGCAAGGCGGCGATCAAGGCGGCGATGGAGCGCGCAAAAGTTCAACCGGGTGACGTGTCCGAGGTCATCCTCGGCCAGATTCTGACAGCCGGCCAAGGCCAGAATCCGGCACGTCAGGCGTCGATCGCGGCAGGCCTCCCGGTCGACACACCAGCCTGGGGCATGAACCAGATTTGCGGCTCGGGCCTTCGCGCCGTCGCCCTCGGCATGCAGCAGATCCAGACCGGCTCGTCGTCAATCGTGATCGCCGGCGGCCAGGAGAGCATGAGCCTCTCGATGCACGCCTCGCACATGCGCGACGGCACCAAGATGGGCGACGTCAAAATCGTCGACACGATGATCAAAGATGGTCTGTGGGACGCCTTCAACAACTACCACATGGGCACCACGGCTGAGAACGTCGCGCGCCAGTGGCAGATCACACGCGATGAGCAGGACCGCTTCGCAGTGGCCTCGCAGAACAAGGCCGAGGCGGCCAAAAAGGCCGGCAAGTTCAAGGACGAGATCATTGCCGTCACCATCAAGGGACGCAAGGGCGATACCGTCTTTGATCATGATGAGTATATCAAGGAAGGCGTGACGCTGGACGGGATCGCCAAACTGCGGCCGGCGTTCGACCCGAAGGACGGCACGGTGACGGCTGCAAACGCATCCGGGATCAACGACGGCGCGGCAGTCGTACTGATGATGACAGCGGCAGAAGCCAAGCGCCGTGGACTTGAGCCGTTGGCGCGGATCGTGTCGTGGGCGCATGCCGGCGTCGATCCATCGATTATGGGTACGGGGCCTATTCCCGCCTCCAAAAAGGCGCTTGAGAAGGCGGGCTGGAAGATCGGTGATCTCGATCTCATCGAAGCCAACGAAGCTTTTGCGGCACAAGCCTGCGCGGTGAACAAGGGCCTCGGCTGGGACACCTCGAAGGTGAACGTGAACGGCGGCGCCATCGCCATCGGCCATCCGATTGGCGCGTCGGGCGCGCGCGTCCTCAACACGCTGCTATTCGAGATGAAGCGCCGTGACGCCAAGAAGGGCCTGGCTACGCTGTGCATCGGCGGGGGCATGGGTGTCGCTCTCTGCGTTGCCCGCGACTGACGGGCTTGAGATCTTGGGCCCGGCCGCATGGCGCAACGACGCCCGGCCGGGCTCGCGAAGACGATGCTCACCTCACAAATCGAAACAACAATCTAAGTTCTGGGAGGACTACCATGGCACGAGTTGCCCTTGTCACTGGAGGCACGCGCGGCATAGGCCACGCGATCTCCGTCGCACTCAAGAACAACGGCTATCGCGTCGCGGCGAGTTACGCCGGCAATGACGCCGCAGCACAAAAGTTCCAGGCCGAGACCGGCATCCCGGTCTACAGATTCGACGTGGGAAGCTACGAGGCCTCGGAAGTGGCGATCGCGCAGATCACAAAGGACGTCGGGCCCGTCGACGTGCTGGTGAACAATGCCGGCATCACCCGCGACGGCATGTTCCACAAGATGACCAAGCAGCAGTGGGATGACGTGATCGGCACCAACCTCAATGGCCTGTTCAATGTCACCCGCCATGTCTGGGATGGGATGCGCGCCCGCAAGTTTGGCCGCGTCATCAACATCTCATCGATTAACGGCCAGAAGGGGCAGATGGGCCAAGTGAACTACTCCGCCGCCAAGGCCGGCGACGTCGGTTTCACCAAGGCGCTCGCACAGGAAGGAGCACGCGCTGGCATTACAGTCAACGTCATCTGCCCGGGCTACATCGCCACTGAAATGGTCAAGGCGATTGATCCGGCCGTTCTCGAGAAGAGCATCTTGCCGCAAATCCCCGTCGGCCGGCTGGGCGAGCCCGAGGAAATTGCGCGCTGCGTCGTGTTTCTCGCCTCCGACGACGCCGGCTTTATCACTGGCTCGACGCTGACAGCCAACGGCGGCCAGTACTTCGCGGGCTGACATGTACGGCTTCACGTATCGTCGAGAATGCCGCCGATGACGAGGCTGGCCCCATGGCCGAACCACCAGTTGACCGCGACGGGCTCTGGCCTCGTCGCGGTTTTGCTTTGGTCCTCGCTCGCCACCGTAACGGCATCTGTCGCGGCCATCCCACCGTTCCAACTGGTTGCGATGTCTTTTGCTCTCGCGACCGCGGCCGGGTTGGGCTGGGCTCAGGTGACCGGTGAGCGGCTCGAAGAACTTCGCGTCGTACCGCTGGGCTATTGGATGCTCGGCCTTTACGGCCTGTTCGGCTATCACGCGGCATACTTTTTTGCGTTACAGAACGCGCCGCCCGCCGAAGCAAACTTGATCAACTATCTCTGGCCGCTGCTGATCGTGGCGTTCTCCCCACTTCTGCCGATATCGTCCGGCGGCCGGCCGTTGCGATGGTGGCATATCGCGGGTGCGGCGCTCGGGTTTTCAGGTTCCGTGGCTCTTCTCGCCGGCAAGTCGCCGATGCCATCGGAGGCCGGGAGCCATGTGGCCGGTTATCTGGCTGCTCTTGCCGCCGCGATCATCTGGGCCAGCTATTCGGTGGCGTCGCGGCTCTTTGCTGAGGTGCCGAGCGTCGCGGTGATGGGGACCTCGGCCGCGACCGCCATGTTGGCACTCGCCGTGAGCCTGGCGAGCGAGACCTGGGTCTGGCCATCGGGCGCGGCGCAATGGCTGGCGATCCTGTTCCAAGGGCTGGGTCCCGTTGGCCTCGCCTTTTATCTCTGGGACAGCGCCATGAAGCGGGGACACCTGCAATTCATTGGAATCGCATCGTATGCGACTCCGTTGCTGTCGACACTGCTGTTGGTCGTATGCGGCCTCGTCGAGGCCTCGCCCTTGTTATGGTTAGCGGCCGTTCTCGTGGCGGCGGGTGCCGCATTCTGCGGCGGCGACTTCATGACCAAGCATGACAAGAGCTGACGGTCGAACCGGTCGTCGCAAACCGCGAGCCCGATCGACGTTGCTGCTTTATCGACCGCGACGCCATCCAATGTCGGATACGCATTGAAATCAACGTTCAAAGGCATTTCACGCCCTCTATGCCAGGCTCCTAATATGCTCAGCTGGGACTGAAAGCTGGAACTTGACCAAGGAAAACCGCCATGAAAATGCGCCGATCCGTGATTTCGCTCGCGACCGCGGCTATCATTCTTGCCGCTGCACCAGCAAATGCCATGAATTGCGGTGTCGTACTGGATGAGATCACCAAAGCCATTGCCGGACACTTGACGATGGCGCCGGAGAAAAAGGCCGCCATGCTGCGTATGGCCATGTCGACTTACGATGCCTGCGCAGCCGGCAACACGGGCAGCGCGGAACAGACGCGCGACCTGCTGATGAAGCAGCTCAGGGAGTCTCTTGGCGCCCCGCGCTGAACATTGCGCCGTCCTATTGGGCCAGACTTGGCGTTGCGGCCGCGTCGTTGAGCGTGGCGGCCGTCTCGGCGCGCGAATCCCGGAACCGATAAAAAATAAACTGTCTGGCATGACAGCATGAAGATGCTTCGCTAGTGTAGCGCATCTGACGTTTGGTCCCCACTCGGGGCTGCCTCGAAACCAAACGCCAGATGCAAAAGCTACACTAGAATCATAGGTTTTCTAGTGTTCCTTAGGCGTCGGCATTTGATCTGGAGCGCGTTGCAACGGGAATCAAATGCCGGCTCCGGAACACTAGACTACAGCATCCGCTGCCACGAAAACGCGACTAGGTGCCGATGGAAATTCATCAGATTCGATACTTCCTCGCGGTCGCGCGAGAGAAGCATTTCAGTCGTGCTGCCGCCGCCTGCAATGTCACGCAGCCCGCACTGACGCGGGCCATCCAGAAGCTCGAAGAGGAGATGGGCGGGCTTCTGTTCGACCGTCGGCCTGGAAAGATCGAACTCACCGAGCTTGGCCGGACGCTGTGGCCGCGGCTTGAGTCTGCGCTTAACGAAGTACGCGAAGCTCGCAGCGATGCCAAGTCCCTGCTGGCAACCAAAAAGCGGCGGATACGCCTCGGCTTGACCTGCACCATCGGGCCGACCGGGTTGATCACGTTGATCGAGGAACTCAACGCCAAGATCCCCAACCTCGAAATCGCGATACAGGAAGGGACGGCCAAGGCCGTCGCGCAGATGCTCGTGGCGGACGAAGTCGATGCTTTGGTCGCTTGCCTGCCGACCTATCCTGAAGGGTTCAACAAATTGCCCCTTTATCGCGAAATGTTCGTTGTCGCTCTGCCGCCAGGACATCCGCTGCTTTCACGCGACGTGGTCAACGTCCAGGATCTCGAAGGCGAGAACTACATCGACCGCCTGCATTGCGAATTTGACGAACACTTTGCCGCACAACACGGTGAATGGCCGATAGAGCTCAATCTAAGGTTTGCGAGCGAACGCGAGGACTGGATTCAGGCAATGATTGTGGCGGGTCTTGGCTGCGCAATCGTACCGAAGCATCACCCGCTCTTGCCGCAGATCCAAACTCGGCCACTCGTCAATCCGTCCACCCACCGGGATGTTTCGCTCATAACTGCCGACGGCCGGACGAATTCGGCTCCCATCGAAGAATTGATGGAGATCGCCCGATGCTTCAAATGGAACCAGGCCGTCGCCTGAATCGGCGGCCTGCCTCCAGTGATGTCCACGGGTTGAGCCGGCATTGACCGCGGTACATTCGCGCGTGACAAAAAATGGATAGGCGCCGCAGACCAAACTGCGACGCCCTGACTGTCCAATTCGTGATTTCGAAAAACGACCCCTTCAGCTGCGTAGCCCCTTGCGGACGAAGCGCGGGAACTCGTCTCCGGTGTCAGTTGCCTGGCCCAGCCGCTCGGAGCGAACGTCGCCAGACTGCTGGCGGCTCGCGTCCAGGCTCCACCAACGATCCCCTCCTCCGCCGCCAGCGGCAGCCGCCGGCCGGGCCTGCGCCTGATCGGGCTGAAGCCGAGGAGCGGCCGGCATCGGTTGCGTCAAGGGCTGAGCGGCTGGCTGAGCCGGTGCCACGCCTGTCGATTGACGACGATCAGACCCTGTGGCACCCGCAAACCACGCTTCGATCAGGTCGAGTTCGTCGGACGAAAGGTTGAGACCCTGGCTGCGGCAGCGCGCAACGACGAAGTTTCGGAATCGGCTCGAGAACAGCACCGCTGATGCACCTTGCTCGAACCACGGATCGGACTCGCTGACGACCTCCAGAACGAAGCGGACGTCGTCTCGGCGAATATCGAGACCCAGTTCCTGCGCTCGGCCAGAGATGTTTGCCAGCGTCTGTGCGCCAGTCAGGCCATTGGCGTTGATTTCCTTGGCCATCGCATCGAACAATGCGCGGTACTCTGGCGGCGACAGCGGCGGGGCCTGGCACGCCTCATGGATGCGCGCGATCGATTGCTGGATGGCATTCGCACTATCGGACGCCCGAGCAGCCGGCGGCGCGATTGGCTGGACCTGTTGGGGTTGCTGCTGCTGCGGCTGTTGCAGTTGCGGTTGGGCTTGGCGTTCGAGACTGGCCTGCTGGATTGCCGGCGAATACAGTCCGTCCAAAACTCCGCCGGTGTTGGATTGCCGGGGCAAAATGGGCTGCGCAGAAGCGGGCACCAGCGAGGCTGTCGGCGTCACACCCGCATCCCTCGCCAGCCCGGATAGAGCCGGATGCGGCTGTGGGACAAAGCGGCTCGCGGCCGGTTGATGCACCAACGGTTGAGTGGCCTGCTGGCGATCCGGTCCGGCGGATTGTTGAGCCGCCGGCGCCGAAACCGGGGACCGCGGCTGCTGCGACGACGTGATATCGCCGCGGGAATCGGCATTGTGGATTTGTGCTGTTGCCGGCGCATGGGCGGCAAACTGCGATGGTGCAGCGGGGGGCAGCGCAATAGGCTCGGATGCAGCCCTGAGGCTCGCATCGAACACATAGTAGGGCGGCTCACCTGATAGCCGCAGCTCGCCGGGCAGCGCCCGCGCCAGCAGCTCCCGGAAGCCTCCCGCTCCACCCCACCCACTGCCGACTGTCTTGTCGTGCCCCAGAGTGCGAACCAGACGATCGGCCAGCGCTTCAAGCGGCACAGGCTGACCAGCCTGACGCACAAGCGTGGCAACCTCGTTGATCAGCTCTCGGCGCAGCACCTCCATCTGGGTGATGCTCGGCACGCGATCCTGGGTGGCGACGTTGTTGGGCTCGGGTTCGGCGGCGGTCGTGCCATCAAGCAGCAACGAAATCAAATCCGCTTCGCGCACCTCGCCATCGCTGATCGAGGTATAGGGGGCAGCCGTGTGATCGTTGGCGAAGATCACGGTGCGCCGGGCATGTGCCCTGAGCCGGTGAAGAACCGGCGTGAAGTCGGCGTCACCCGAAAGGATGATGAACTCGTCGAAGTAGGTGTCGTGGCCGAGAAGATCGCGAACGTCCATGACCATGCGGATGTCGGACGAATTCTTGAGCTGAGCCGTCAATGGCGGGCAGTCGATGACCTCGAACCCCGACCTCAGGAAGTGATGGCGCACGAACGGAAACGAGTTCATGTCCGTCGAATTGTCATTGTTGTTTCGGCGGGGAACGGGATTGCCGTAGCAGCGGTTCATGACGATGCGCCGCGGCATTGTCGGCGACACGCCATTGGTCGGCGTGATCAACCGTCCTGTCTCGAGTTCCCTCAGCCACAGCCCTGCGTCCTTGGCAAAACGCTTTGCGGCTTCCTCGCTTTTCCTTCGAAGCGACAGATAGATGTTGTCGTAATCGACGAAAATCGTCGTCAAAATTGGACCAGAAGACTCTCGCCTCATGACCGGCAACCCCCGTTGGCCGAAACCTCGAATTTAGAGACGACATTCAAGTGAGTCGCAGCGGGGTAGCAAGCGCAGGAGGGCTGCAATCGCCAAGATTCGGGGAGTTTTCCGGTCTATTCTACAGCGCCAGCCTCACCGCGACGTCCGCTAAGTTGGGGAAAAATAGTGCTATCGCGCGAATTTGAGTTGCGCGAGCCGAATCATGACCGCCGTGGCGACCATCCGCTGGCCGCAATCTCGAAACCCGCGAACTCAAATCCTGGCGCAACGGTACAACCGACGAGTGTCCAGTCTCCGAGGCTTTGTGCTTGTTGCCACTGACCAACTCTGACGACCGCCTGCGGGCGCTCGCCGGAAACAAGATTGCAGCCAAGCACAATCGAGCTCCCCTCTTCTGTGCCATCATCGACAACGGAAAGACGCAGAGACGCGCCCGCATACCAGTGCCAGACTTCGGCGGCATCCACCCGGTGCCAGCGCGACACCACGCCGGCGGGCAGCAGGAAGTAGATGGCGGTCGACGCGGAGCGTCGCGCTTCAATCGACGCGGAGCGTCGCGCTTCAGGTGACGCGGAGCGTCGCGCTTCAGGTGACGCGGAGCGTCGCGCTTCAGGTGACGCGAAGTGGAAAACGTCGGCTTTCGCGGACGCGGTGTCTCGGAATGTCTCGCGATAGAACCCGCCCTCCGGATGCGGGCTGAGGCCAAGCAGGTTCACCACATCCTCGGCGGTCAAGGCAGCCCAAGGAGCCATGACATCAACCTTTGTTCTTGAGATCGCGCACGGCACCGAACACCTGCCAATCCTCGGCCGTAGCAAGCCCCAGTCGTCGCCGGATTTCCGGTGATCGAGTGCGCAGGAAGACGTTTGTCTCGAGTTCCCGGTCGAGCCGCGTCGGCAGCGTCGGTTTGCCGGCGGCACGAAGGGCTTCCACCTCATCCAAGCGCGCTTTCAATGCCGTGTTGCCGGGCTCGACGCGCAACCCGAACTGGCCGTTCGCAACCGTGTACTCGTGCCCGCAATAGAGGCGCGTGGCGGCGGGTAGGCGGACCAGCTTGGCGAGTGAGGCCCACATCGTCTGGTAATTCCCCTCCAGCACGCGGCCACAGCCCATGGCGAATAGCGTGTCACCGACAAAGGCCGTGGCATGGGCCGGTATCCAGTAGGCGATATGGCCGGCGGTGTGGCCGGGCGTATCGAGCACGTGGACCTGTGCCGAGCCGAATTGAAAGCTTTCGCCTTCGCCCACCCCGCGATCCATTGCGGGAATCCGTTCCGCTTCAGCCATGGGGCCAATGATCGTGCAGCCCGTGCTGGCCTTCAGAGCCTCGTTGCCACCGGTGTGATCGGCGTGATGATGGGTCGTAAGGATGTGCGTGAGCGTCCATCCCTTTTCGGAGAGCGCACGGTGCACCGCGTCCGCATCGGGCGCATCGATCGACGCGGTGAGACCTGCGTCCGCATCATGCAACAACACACCGTAGTTGTCAGCGAGACACGGAAACTGATGGATTTCAAGCTTCGCCACGTCGCCCCCCCAGTCCCCGCTTGATTGTTCGGCGGGTTCGATTGATCGCCTCTTTTTTAGGCCCCTCCAGTCGGACTGTCATCCTTTCGCATACGCTACTCAAGTCTAGCGTTCCGGCGCCGACATTTGTTTCCCATTGCAACGCGCTCCAGATCAAATATCGGCGCCGTAAGGAACAATGGCAACTCCATGATTCTAGTGTAGCTTTTGCATCTGACGTTTGGTCTTTCGTCCAGCCCCGAGTGGGGACCAAACGTCAGATGCGCTACACGAGCAGCGCTGGAACCGAGCATGCCTGCGGGGCCGCCCACGCGTGAGCTTTTGACATTTGCCACGAGGCCCGTGAACTTCTCAGGATGAGGATCAGAGATTCGCGGCGCACGCCCTCGTTCGATCTTGAAAGCGTTGAAATCGAGCTTGGGTCAGGCCCTATTGCTGGCATCGACGAAGCGGGCCGCGGGCCGTGGGCCGGCCCAGTCGTAGCGGCGGCTGTCATACTCGATCCCGCGCAACTGCCGGCCGGCATCGATGACAGCAAGGCGCTCGACGAGAATGCTCGTGAGATTGTCTACCAGCGGATAATAGCCAGCGCGATATGTGCGGTGGGCATCGCGGATGCGACACGAATTGACCGCGACAACATTCTGAACGCGACGCTTTGGGCCATGGCGGAGGCGGTCTCTGGCCTTTCGCTTCAACCACGACTGGCGTTGATCGATGGCAACCGGGCTCCGCGACTACCTTGCACCGGCCGCACCATCGTCAAGGGTGACGCCAAGTGCCTGTCGATCGCCGCCGCATCGATTGTCGCCAAGGTGACGCGCGACCGGATCATGTCGGCACTTGCACTTGAATACCCAGGCTATGGCTTCGAGCGGCACAAGGGCTACGGCACGCCAGAGCACAAGGATGCGCTCCATCGACTTGGCGTAACGCCGCAACATCGCCGGTCGTTCAGGCCGGTTCAACTCGCGCTTGGGTTGGCGGTTTTTTAAAAAAGGCGCTTCAGGTGCCGACAAGCACCCGCGCGCTTGCCCGAACGAGAACGGCGCCCGCACTTGGCGGGCGCCGCTCGAAACGTCCAAGTCTTGAGGCTGTCGATTACTTCTTCGGCGCGGCCTTCTCGGCCTTGGCGACCTTCACGGCCTTGGCCTTGGGTGCCGGCGCGGCCTTGGCGACGCGTGCCGGTCGGGCAGCGTGAACGCGGGTATGCATACGGGTGATCATTTGGCGCAGCGCGCAAGCGTGAGCGGCCGGGGCGGCGGCGGCTTTGGCAGCCGGTGCCTTGGCGGCGCGCTTGGTGCCGCCGGCTTCAGCCGGAGCGGCGACGAGCGTGAACGTCAGTGCTGCGGCGATGACCGCGAATGTCATGCGAATATTCATAGAGAACCTCCCGAGAATTGAGCCGCCTCAGGAATATCCTGATGCAGCAGCAGTTGGACGTGCGCGATCTCGTTGGGCGCGACTCGTCGCACTGACATTAGGATGTAACTTGATTTTCCTTTTTTAGCAATGAGTTCTACAAATAAGCGAATTGTTCGTAAAAGGACTGGATTATAACTGAAGTCTGGGTCTGAGAAATATATTGGCTGGTGTTCCGGCGCCAGCAGTTGATTCCCACTCAGCCGCGCTCCAGATCAAATGCCGGCGCCATAAGAAAAACGAGCAACCATATGATTTTAGTATAGCTTTTTCAACCGACATTTGGGTTCAAGTCCAGCCCCCTGGGGGACCAAACGTCAGATGCGCTACGCTCGTTTCGTGTGTCAGATCGGCGTCGCGTCCGAACCGCCCCTTGCGGATTTACCCGCAGCGTCGATTTTGCGGCAATGTTCGTCATTCGTTCGCCTTAATGACCTGGCCCTCTGACACGGTGGCTGTTTGGCCCCGCGTTAATCCCGCCTTAACCATCCCCGTAGACAACTCGCTCACAGGTGTTGTCTGTTTGTTGTGTCGGGGTGCGTGATGGACTGGACCCACGTCCGAGAAGTTGTTGAGAGTAGCGTCAAATGGTCGAGCGTCGTCGCCGGAGTCTGGGTGAGAGTCAGGTTCAATCGCATGCTGTCGAAAATCGAATTCTACTTGGAGACTGTATCGACGAGTTGCGTCGACTTCCCGCGGGAAGTGTAGACCTCGTTTTTGCCGACCCGCCTTACAATTTGCAACTGGCTGGTGACCTCGTGCGCCCGAACGACACTCGGGTCGACGGTGTCGATGATGCCTGGGATAAGTTCGCAAGCTTCGCTGAGTACGACAATTTCGCGCGCGCGTGGTTGGCCGCGTGCCGCCGTGTGTTGAAGCCCGATGGCGCCATTTGGGTCATCGGCTCGTATCACAACATCTTCCGCCTCGGCGTCGCGATGCAGGATCTCGGATTCTGGATCCAGAACGACGTGGTCTGGCGCAAGGTGAACCCCATGCCGAACTTCCGGGGAAAGCGCTTCACCAATGCGCACGAGACGCTGATCTGGGCCAGCCGCGACCAGAAATCGCGCGCGACCTTCAACTACGAGAGCCTGAAGGGGTCGAACGACGATCTGCAAATGCGGTCCGACTGGCTGTTTCCGATCTGCTCGGGGCCGGAACGTCTGAAGGACCAAGGCGGCCGCAAGGCACATCCGACGCAGAAGCCGGAAGCTTTACTGCATCGCATCATTCTGGCGACAACCAATCCGGGCGACGTGGTCCTCGACCCGTTCTTCGGTACCGGCACGACGGGCGCGGTAGCCAAGCGGCTTGGCAGGAAGTTCATCGGCATCGAACGTGATCCCGACTATGCCAGAGCCGCGAAAGAGCGCATCGCGCGCGTGGTGCCCGTCTCTCAGGGCGCACTTGAGACGATCCCTCCGAAACGCAGCGAGCCACGCATCCCGTTTGGCACCATCATCGAGCTCGGCATTCTGGTGCCGGGCGCTTCTCTCTACGACCCGCGCAGGAAAATCCAGGCTGAGGTGAAGGCCGACGGCACGCTGAGGTGGCAGGAATCACAGGCGTCGATCCACCGGCTGGGTGCCCTGGTACAGGGAAAGTCGGCCTGCAACGGCTGGACGTTCTGGCACTTCGAGGCCAAGGGCAAGTTCAAGCCGATCGACAGGCTGCGCGAGGAAGCCAAGCGCCAGCTCGGGCTCGCGGGCACAAGGTCTATCCATCTGGAAGCAGCAGAGTAGTGTTACGGTTCCGATACGTGCTTCCCGTCGCAGCGCCGTTCGGGGCAAACGTCGTATGCGCTTTACCGGCACCGCTCACGCGCCGTACCGAAGATTTGCAGCAGTTCGGAGAATGCGCTATCTAACGCATGCCGCCGAGGCTGCAATGCTAGGCCCAGGCACCCGTAGCTCAGCTGGATAGAGCGTTGCCCTCCGAAGGCAAAGGTCGCAGGTTCGACTCCTGCCGGGTGCGCCATTTAAATCAACGACTTAGCAAGTCTAGTGTTCCGTCGCAAACATTTGAATCCATTTGGATCGCGAATATGATCCAACGTTCTCATGGCACGCACAACACACCAACTGAGGCTGACGCGCAAGGAGCGGGCTGCGCTCGTGGCGCTGGCCGCGAACGGGAATACGCCGCAGAAAATCGCGAGGCGGGCACGGATCGTGCTGCTCGCGGCGGATGGACTGTCGGTTAACGCCATCATGCGCGAAACCGGCGCCGGCAAGACATCGGTGTGGAACTGGCCCAAGCGGTTCCTTGAGGCTGGCGTCGAGGGCCTGCTCAAGGACAAGTCGAAGAAGCCCGGCAAGGCGCCGCGCCCGGCGGTCCAGATTCGGCCAATCTGTTCGAGCACGCGCCACCGGATGGCCACGCCAAGACCATGAGCGCGGTGCTGGGCGAGATTGTCTGGCTGATGAGCCAGTCGCCCCTGCACAAGCAGTTCTTCATCCAGGACCTCGAGTGGTTCGTGATGACGCCGGTGCTGTTGAAGCAGTTCCGCATCTATTACGCAGGTCCTGCCGAAGGCGGGCCAGGAGCACGGCCGCTGGGCGTGGTGTTCTGGGGCGAGGTGTCTGACGACGTGGAGGCCATGCTGTCGCGCGGCACCACCAAGCTGCGCCCCCAGGATTGGAAATCGGGCGAGAAGCTGTGGGTGGTGGAAGTCATCTCACCCTTCGGCGGCGCGCCGGAAATGGTGGCTGACCTGAAAGCCAAGGTCTTCCCCACCCGCGAGATCAAGTATCTCGCCTTGGACGCGGACGGGAAGCCGGAAGTGAGGGTCGGGTAACCGCCACTCTAAAGACGGATTACTCCATCATGTGTCGCTCGTTTCATTTTCCCGGAGCCAGGTCCGGTCGTTGCCGGAAGAAACAACGATCGACACCCCTCATCACCACCCACTACCAGATGCGCGCTGAATGCGAGAGAGGTGCGAAGTGACCGTATTCAAGGACATTGGCGGGTGGCGGGAGGAGCTGGAGCAACTTCGCAACGGCCCTGCGTATAAAACGCTGTACAAGCAGAAAATTTGGAATCCGAAAGGCGACCCGCTAATTCCGAAGTCTGTCATTCTGGACTTTGTCGAAACTCTTCTCGCACACGAGGAGACGCGCAAGGCGTTGCTAGACCTCAATAGGTGGCACAAGGCCAATCCGCCCGAGACCAACCCCGATCCCGACAATGATCCGACATTTCCCCACAACGCAGCAAATTTGCAAACAGAGTTTTTGCACTGGTACATGCTGAAGACCGGGGCTGGGCCGCGCTCGAGTCCCTTCTTCACGGGACTCGATATTGCGGTGCAGATCCTCAATTGCGAGATCCCGGATATTCGAAGCTCCGAGGCAGAGACTTATCTTCGACGAACGGCGAAAATTCACATCGACTTCGATCGCTAAGTCGAAACAGAACAGCTTGTGCAAAAGGAGTCGACTGCAATGGGGTTTCCAAGTGATGTCATCTTCATCGACAAGCAGGTTCTGCTCAACACGTATGCGGACTTAGGCATCAAGGGTTTGGACGTTTATGCTAGCCGATCCGCGGCGGTATTCGTGAGCACAGAGTTAAGGGCTGAGCTCAGACAAGCCGTCGGTGGCACAACAACGTTTACGGCCATCGAAGGTTGGCTGGATCGATTGTTCAGCGCCGGGCGCACAGTCACTGTCGATCCAATCACGGCTGACGACCGCTTGCTATACAATCCGTCCGGCAAGAACAATTCGATAGGCGGCGAGCAATTCGATATCTCCGTCCGCAAGTACATGGATCTTTCGCCTGCTGGTCTACGATTTGAGATCGTGTCCGAAGATGTGGGGCTTCTGTCAAACCAGCACCTCGGCCAACCCATTGTCAATGTCAATTTCAAGCCAACCACACTTGAAGCAGAGATGTTGGACCGAGTACGCGACAATCTATTAAGCCTTGACGAGTTTCAGACCGTTTCATCTCGATCCTACGCAAACGTTCCTGGATTTCAGGCGTCTCAAGGCTTTCCATCCTTGGAGCAGTACCGCCAGGTACGTTCCGATAACCTACTTGGCTCTCTATCGGGAATCCCATCGGGTACTCGTGGAATCGTGAGGAGCCTGGCGCTCTTCGGCGCCATCGATATCGCTTACTCCTTCGTCGCATCTACGGCAGAGGCAACTGAGGCGGTCGAGCGTAATCCCAACGACATCGCCGGCGCCTACAGCCCTTATGTCCGCTGGGCAGCAGAATCGTTCGTAGGCGTTCCTGCACTTGTCGCCGGGGCGTTCGCGGCAAATGGTGACATTTGGAAAACGCTGGCCCTTGCATCGCTCGCTACCGAATACTCGGGTGGCATTGCTTCTGCCGTTTTCCGGAATAGTGCCAATGGAAACACCGCGGCCACTGCGGGGATGACACCTGAAGCATTCACGGCGCGTGCACAAGATATTCTCAACAGCACGCTAAAGTTCAGCACGACGGTTTCAGAGCCTATCACGCTAATCGATGGCGAAGAGGCACGCAATGTCAGTGTCTACCGCGTCTCTGACGGTGCCCTAGTTTATGCGGCGGAGATTATCGAACCAGAGGACCAGTACTATGGCCCGCAAGTGACCGTCCAATACGGGGGCTCAATCGACGGATTGTTCTCGTCGAGCATTTCGTCGATCAGTTTGGCCAGCAATGACGATTCGTCGACTGCCACGACCGTGCGCAATGACGGCACATCGCAACAGGTGACCATGTTGAATGGTGATCGAGCCGGTGAGGTTATCGTGCTCGAAAAGGATGCTGCCGGCAACCTTGTCGCGGAAGGTACTCGCCTCGACTCCGGCGCCACGGTCTCCCGCTCGCGCGATCCGCGGTCGGACCCGGATGCCGCCGGCTCGTGGACGACAACGGTCGATTACAATTCCGGGCCCTTGCTCGGCGGTGAGATCGGCTCGATCTTCGGCTCGTCGCTCGGCCAATCGCTCGGCGGCTCGAACCCGTTCGCACGCATCGCCACGTCGTCGGTGCTCGGCACCCTGCTCGACAATGTGGGTGAAACGTTCGGCGACGTCGTCGCCAATGGCACCACCCTTGTCGATGCCGCCAACAGCGCCTTCCACAATTTCTCCGCAGGGCTCGGTAGCCAGATCCGCTCAGCCGGCATCGGCGCCATATCGGCATTCCTGACCGCGGAGTTGACCGAAGAACTCGGCATCGACACCACCAACTTCGGCGGCGCGCTGTTCAGCTATGCGTCGAACACCGCCATGGGTGGCGTGGCCAACGACAACGCACCGTGGACGGAGGTGCGCGACGCGGCTTAGTCTCGGTGATGACGGACGGGCCGCGACACCCGCCGGTTTCGCTGCGCATTGCACACAAACGTGCTCTCCGCACTCCTTCATGTCGGGCTATGCAAAGGCGTACGCATCTCCACCTTATCCCCGGGCCGCGCTGTTCTTGTACCATGCCCAGAGAACTGAGCCGACACACTCCATCGCCCGAACGCCAGCGCAATCACGCACGCGGGCACACCGCCGAGTATATCGCCGCAGCGTGGCTGATGGCCAAGGGCTATCGCATCCTCGCACGCCGGCTTTCGACGCCCTTGGGCGAGGTCGACATCGTGGCCGTGCGCGGCCGTCGTGTCGTCTTCGTCGAGGTCAAGGCGCGCCGGACCTTTCCTGATTGCGAGGCCGCGATCACGCCGACGCTGAGCATGCGGGTGCGCCGGGCGGCTGTGCTGTGGCTCGGCCGCAATCCGCGCTATCAGGCCCACGAACAGGGCTACGACCTGGTATTCATCGTGCCGCGGCGGCTGCCTCGCCATATCACGAACGGGTTATAATGCCGTGCCAGGGGCGCCGTGCTATGCCGCCTCCAGCCCGATCACGGAGAGCCGAATGCCTTTGAAAATCGCCTGCCAGATGGACCCCATCGATCGCATCGATATTCGCGGCGACTCGACGTTCGCGCTGCTGCTCGAAGCCCAGGCCCGTAGGCATGAGCTGTTCTATTACACGCCGCAGAACCTTGCGCTGGACGGCGGCCGGCTGAAGGCACGCGGGCAATCGCTGACCGTCAAGGACCAGTTCGGCGATCACTACGCGACCGCCCATCCGCGCGTCGTAGATCTCGCCGAATGGGACGTGGTGCTGCTGCGCCAGGACCCGCCGTTCGACATGGCCTATATCACCTCGACGCATCTGCTCGAACGCATCCACCCCAAGACGCTGGTGGTCAACGACCCGGCCCACGTCCGCAACGCGCCCGAGAAGATCTGGGTGCTCGACTTCCTCGACCTGATGCCGCCGACGCTCGTCACGCGGCAGCTCGACGACGTGCTGGGGTTTCGCGCGCGTTACAAGGACATCATCTTGAAGCCGCTCTACGGCAACGGCGGTTCAGGCGTGTTCCGCATCCGCCCGGACGACACCAACTTGGCCTCCCTCGTCGAGTTGTTCCAGACCGTGTTCCGCGAGCCGTTCATGGTGCAGGAGTACCGCCCCGAAGTGCGGGCCGGCGACAAGCGGATCATTCTGGTTGACGGCGTGGTGGCGGGCGCCATCAACCGCGTGCCCGCGGAAGGCGAGACCCGCTCGAACCTTCACGTCGGGGGTACGGCGGCCAAAACCGAACTCACCGCCCGCGAGCGAGAGATCTGCGATCGACTCGGGCCGGAGTTGAAACGCCGTGGGCTCATCTTTACCGGCATCGACGTGATCGGGCCATACCTCACCGAGATCAACGTCACGTCACCAACGGGCATCCGCCAAGTCAAAGCGTTCGGTGGCAACGACATCGCGGCGATGATCTGGGACGCGATCGAAAATCGGGTGCTCGATCGGTAGGCGCCGCAAATGTTCTTTTTTTGTTCTTGACGATCTTCCAGCGACGGGCTTAGTCTGACGCGGTCGCTCAATCGATGATTTCAGGGTGACATAGGGCAGGGGACGGAGTGCCATGTACGCGCAAATGTCAACGCTCGCCTTCGTCGGCATCGAGGCGCGCCCGATCGAAGTGCAGGTCCGTATCACGCCCGGTGCCCAGGCGTTCGCGATCGTCGGGCTGCCGGACAAGGCCGTGGCCGAGAGCCGAGAGCGAGTGCGAAACGCGCTGCACGCCGTGGGACTGGGACTGCCCTATAAACATCTGACCGTAAACCTCGCGCCCGCTGATCTCCCAAAGGAAGGCAGTCACTTCGACCTCGCTATCGCACTGGCGCTGATGGCGGCGATGGAGGCAATTTCGCCCGATGCCATTGCGGACTATGCGGCGATCGGTGAACTGGCGCTCGATGGCTCGATCCGTGCGGTGCCGGGTTGCCTGCCCGCGGCTATCGGCGCCAATGCGCTCGGCAAGGGGCTGATCTGCCCCGCGGCGGGCGGCGCGGAGGCCGCCTGGGCGAGCGAGACCATGCCAATCCTCGCAGCCCCGCACCTCTTGTCGTTGGTCAACCACTTCAAGGGCCTGCAAACCCTCAGACGGCCGGAACCCAATCTGGAGCGGACCATTGCGAGCCTGCTCGATCTTCGCGACGTCAAGGGCCAGGAAACCGCAAAGCGCGTGCTCGAAATCGCTGCCGCAGGCGGCCACAATCTGATGATGATCGGCCCGCCGGGCTCGGGCAAATCGATGCTCGCCGCGCGGCTGCCGTCGATACTGCCGCCGTTGACGCCGGAAGAAATGCTCGAAGTTTCAATGGTGCATTCTCTGGCCGGAGAATTAATGGGCGGCAAGCTCGCGACCGAGCGGCCGTTTCGCGCACCACATCACTCGGCCAGCATGGCGGCCCTCGTCGGCGGCGGTTCACGGCCACGTCCGGGCGAAGTGTCCCTTGCACACCTGGGCGTGCTGTTCCTCGACGAGCTGCCTGAGTTCCAGCCGAATGTGCTCGACGCGCTCCGCCAGCCGCTGGAGGCCGGCGAGATGGTCATCGCGCGCGCCAATCACCGTATCGCCTATCCCTCGCGCATCCAGCTGATCGCAGCGATGAACCCTTGCAAGTGCGGGGGCGGCGGACCGGGCCTTGCCTGTAAGCGCGGCCCGCGCTGCGCCGACGACTACCAATCTCGCGTCTCTGGTCCACTCCTCGATCGGATCGATCTGCAAATTGAGGTACCCGCGGTCTCCGCCGCCGATCTCTGTCTGCCGGCCCCGGCAGAAGGCAGCGGTGAGGTGCGCGCCCGCGTCATGGCCGCCCGCTCGCTCCAGCGTCAACGCTTCAGCGCGCTCAACGCGCGCGGTGTGCGCACCAACGCCGATTGCAACGGCCAGTTGCTCGAGGAAATCGCCGAACCCGATGCCGCGGGACTCGCGCTGCTACGTCAGGCGTCGGAGCAACTGAGGCTCTCCGCACGCGGTTTCCATCGCACGCTGAAGGTCGCCCGCACACTCGCTGATCTCGACCGTTCCGACAAGGTCGGCCGGCAGCACATCGCGGAGGCGCTGAGTTATCGGCGCGAAGTCCTCAACCAGGCGCGTGCTGCATAAGGTGTGTGGCGTGAACTCGAAACTCGACCACCTCAAACATCGCGCGGCTGACCGGGAGGACGGCCGCCCGCGTGCCGCGGGCGGTTCCTCGAAGAAACGTGTGGTCACGGCCTGCGCCTTCGGTCGGCGATCGCGCTCAGTCCTTGATCGCATGCTGCATTTTGGCGGCTTCGACCGTGTTCTGCAAAAGGCAAGCGATCGTCATCGGCCCGACGCCGCCGGGCACCGGTGTGATCGCGCTCGCAACCCGCGCGCACTCCTCGTAGTTGACGTCGCCGACCAGCTTGGTCTTGCCGTTCTCGCCCGGCACGCGATTGATGCCGACGTCGATCACGATAGCACCGGGCTTGATCCAATCGCCGCGCACCATTTCGGGAATGCCAACCGCGGCAATCAGCAGATCTGCGCCTTTCACCACGCTCTGGATGTTGCGCGTCCGTGAATGCGCGATGGTTACCGTGCAGTTCTCCCGGAGCAGCAGCGCAGAGACCGGCTTGCCAACGATATTCGAGCGGCCGATGACCACCGCGTTCATACCGCTCAGGTTGGGCTGGACCGATTTGGCAAGTATAACCGAGCCGGTCGGGGTGCAAGGCACGAGTGTGCGCTCGCCGACCCATAACCGTCCCACGTTGACAGGATGGAAGCCGTCGACGTCCTTGTTCGGGTCAATCGTGTTCAGCACGCGCTCGGCGTTGATGTGCTTGGGCAGCGGCAACTGCACGAGAATACCGTTGACCGCCGGATCGGCATTTAGCTTGCCGACCAGCGCCAGTAGATCGGCTTCGGTGGTTTCAGCCGAAAGCCGATGTTCCCACGAGTTCATGCCCGTGGCTTTGGTCTGCTCGCCCTTGTTCTTGACGTAGACCTTGCTCGCCGGATCCTCGCCGACCAGCACGACGACGAGACCGGGCACGATGCCGTGCGCGCTTTTCAAGCGCTCTACATCCTTGGTCACGCCGTCACGAACCTGCGCTGCGATGGCCTTGCCGTCTATCACTCGATGATTCTGCATTCCGTGTTTCCTCCGTCCCTGGCTTTCGAGTTGTCTCTTGCCCCGCCGTTGCAGGCGCGGAGCTCGTGGCTGTCAAATACAAATCCGTCTGCGCTCGGAACCGGGCGCGTCAAACCATGCCGCCAAGTGCGGCCACCTTGGCCGCAAGCAGCGCCTCGATCGCGGGCACGTCCCCCGAAATCGAAATGGACTTCACGCGCGATTTCCTGCCGTGCGCAAGAGAAACCGAACGCCTCGGCACATCCAGCCAGCGGGCGATCAGCTGTTCGAGTGCGGCATTGGCGGCCCCATCCTCCGGCCTCGCGGCGACGCGCACGAGCACGGCCGGACCGCCGGGTGTATCGCCGATCCCATCGACGGTGCACTTGGAGGATTTAGGAGTGAGCCGCACCCGCACGATGACGCTCCCTAGACTTGGTCGCCACGGGCGGGGCTCGGTCGACACGTGGGTACCCTCCGGACCCGACATCAGACAAGTTTGGCGATGTTCGGCAACACGACGCTCTGCACGAAGAAGCAGCTGAGGAGGAGAATGACCGGCGAGATATCGACCGCGCCTAGGTTCGGCATGGCGCGGCGGATGGGGCCCAGCAGAGGCTCAGTGACCGCGTTCAACGCCTCCCACAACGTGCGGACGAAGGGATTGTGCGGATTGACCACGCCGAAGCCCATCAGCCAGCTGAGGATGACGCCGGCGATCACGACGTAGGTATAGAGCGTGATCAAGTAGCTGATGAATCCAAGAAGCTCGATCATCGAGGGGGATGCTCCGGAACTGGCGCTGCGACTGACGTTTAGCTGCACCGACCGCTGGCGGCAAGACCGTGGTCGGGTCAGATGAGCTTGCTCGATCGCGCGCCCACGCGCCGGCCATCCCGGAGCTGCGCACGCGAAATGCCCGGTTCCTTGACAATGGTGTTGGTGGAAACCACAATATTGTAGCCCTTAGCGGGGGCCGTAGCTCAGATGGGAGAGCGCTGCAATCGCACTGCAGAGGTCAGGGGTTCGATTCCCCTCGGCTCCACCAATCAGATCAAGCGCTTGGCGCGCCACACCTTGCTAGATAGATCTTGCTAAGCAAGGTGATGGCTGCGCTTAGCCCGCGGTGGCCCAAATGGCGAGCCGAGTGCCAGTCTCGCCGCCTTGGTGCCGGCACGGGTAGCCGACGCTGAGGGCCAAGAAGAGACACAAGAAGGGACACAAGAAGGGACACAAGAAGGGACACAAGAAGGGACACAAGAAGGGACACCCGAATGATCGAGGACCGTATCCGGTATCAGAACAACGGCGATGGCAAATCAGACTGGCCTACTTTCGTTGAGTGCCCGTCGATGAGCCTGCGGCAACCGCTTCTGGTGCCCCAAGCCTGAAGTTTTCGCCTTTGAACCATCGCCAGCAGTCAAAGACATCGAGCAACAGGCAGCTCGTCACTGCAATTAGCAGGACGAGCACATAGGCGAACATTTCTGGCGACGTCGCCGCTGCCAGTCGCGGTCCGGCGAGGTCCGACACCAGGCGGAGCGCGAGATAGACCACCAAAGGTAGCCAAGGAACTAAATGTGCAAGACCCAATAGTCGCGTGAGGCCGCGTTGCCAGATCATCATGGCTGCGAGCAATGGCCCCGATGCGACGTAGGCGGCCAGAGTGATGCGCGCAGCTGGTTCGGGCAGAAATAGAATGGACGCGAGAAAGAGTCCATTCAACGCGAGTAGCCAGACTTTGACCCAAGTTTTCATGGCGAGCCATGAGGCACCGATCGCCTGGGCCCGGTGCAAGCCGGGCGGCAAGAGATCAGCGTCACTCGTTTGGCATTGTCCACCGCTGCCGGGTATGCCGCTGCCTAGGGCTTCGGCGAGCATCCACAATTGAACAAGTCCAAGCCAAAGAACTCCAAGAGCCACGAGAACGGTCGCCAGCTGGCCGGCGGGATTGGTGATGAGCAGATTAGCGCCGACGAGTGCGATCGACGCGATGAACCAAGCGATGTCTCCGCCCGAGAAGTACATCACTTCCCGTGATCGAATGGCTGTTCTCCAGGAACCGGCAACCAAGTGCAAACCATTCAGCATTAGCAGCACGCCAATGCCTTGTAACAACCCAGTCGGCATTGCTCCGAGATACCTGCTCACCGGCCCTGCCTGGAAGACAAAAAGCAAACCGAACCCGATGCAGGATGCGGCGTTGAGGCGGAGGACAGTACGAAGTGGCTTCATGAAGCGGCCTGCATATTGTAAACTACGCTTACATAGATAGTAAACCCCGTCGAAAACTTGTCAACTTAGTTTACAATGGCTCGAAAATCACAATCCGTCGTGCGACCTCAACTTGGCCTGCTGCTCATCAACGGTCAGCATTGGCTGACATCCAGTCTCTTGCATCTGATGGCTGAATGCGGTCATGGGGAACTGACCGCCGCACATCTGATGTTTCTCAGCAATCTTGACTGCGGTGACACCTATGCATCCGAGGTTGCTCGACGAATGGGTGTCTCAAGGCAGGCCGTTTATCGAAGCACACGTGAGCTTCAACGATTGAAGATCTTGAGTTTGGAGACGGATACTGCGCGTAAAACCCAGAAGATCATCCGCATGACCAAGCACGGTCAGAAAGTCGTGATGGATGCTAGAGCTTGTCTGGATGAGATCGAAGCGGCACTGACAAACCGCATCGGCGCAAGCAGTCTCGCGAAGCTGAAAACAGCACTAGGTAACGATTGGGGCCCCCCACTTGGGACGAAGTCGGCTTCTAGCTAGTTTGCAGTCCTAGTCGTCGAGTGGTTCGACGTCAGCAACGGGTCATTCGCGTCGACTGCACCTCCCGTCCGTTGACATGGGGTTCGGACGAGCTTCGGCAGCGCGCAGTGTCTCGGCGTGACGGACGTGACATTTTGAGCCATTTTGGCGGGCATGTAACGCCGACACAGCGCGGGGCTCACCCACCGAGCGCATTCCACGCATCCCGCTGAGCCCGGCCGATGTGTTCGTCGCCTTTCAGCTTCGGGTCCAGCTTCTGTAGCTGACGGCCCATCCACTGCACCATCGCGTTGAATGGCATGTCACGCCCACGCGCCTTCTTGCCGGGTCACAGCTCGCGGAGGACGGCGACGGCTTCCCGGTGGCGCAATGGTGCGGGCGGCCCTTCGTTCGGGCGCTGCATCACGCTCTGAACCTCGGCGATGTAGCCGGCGAGCATGCCGCTCGATAGCGCCGGGCGGATCGTCCCGTCACGGTCCAGCGCCCATGGTGTCTGCGCTTCCAGCGCCCGTAGAGTGGCGTCGCTGCACTTGCCGACGCATCGGGCAAGGCGCTTCAGGTCGGCTCGGATGAAGCCCGCTCATACTCAGTCAATTGCGGCCAGTCGTCGAAAGGTTCAACACATGGCGGTTGTTTGGTACGAACCACGTTCGATATTCAGTTTGGTACGCGCGACCCCGACAGGCCCCGCAGCGCCTCTGACGCGCTGATCCGTCCAGCACCGAATTGAGCATCGTGCCCCGGCGGTCCAAGATCGACTGCAGCAGCGGCAAGTGCCGCGCGCGCGCGGTCCACGCTCAGTCCAGGTGCGAGTTCTAACATGAGCGCCAAGATGCCGCTGACATGGGCGGCGGCGAATGAAGTCCCTGACTGCAACTGGTGGGAGCGGGCAGCGCCTAGCGTCAACACATCAACGCCTGGCGCCGCGACGGCAATGTAGTGGCCGTGGTTGGCCTTGGCATAGAGTTTGTCGTACTGGTCGGTCGCAGTGACGGCGATGACCTCGGGATAGCTGGCCGGGTAGGCCGGCTGGGCATCAGGACCATTGTTGCCCGCTGCAGCAACCAGAAGCACGTTTCGCGCCACAGCCGCTCCAGCCAGTCGATGCATAAGCGGATCTCGGGCGCCGGCGAAAGAAAAGTTCAGAATAGTTGCGCCGCGCGCAATGGCTTGGTCGATACCCATGCACACGAGCGCGGTTGTGCTGATCGCTCGCCCGCCGCCCACCCCGGGCCGGAACGTGCGTACGCTTAGGATCCGTGCGTGCGGCGCGATACCTTTGACGACCCCATGCGCGGCAATGATGCCGGCAATTGCGGTGCCATGCGGGTCGAAGTCCGTCATGGCGCCTCTGGGCGCCGGGCCAGTGACCTCGATCTCCTCAGCAATCACGCCGGCGAGTTCGGGATGGCGCGCGTCAACACCCGTATCAAGCACGCCGACCAGGACGCCAGCACCACGCGCGACTTCGTGAGCTGCAGCCAACTCGATTTTGGCAGGTGCATACTGCAGGTCGTTGGGAATGCCCGAGGCTAAGCTACCCTGGCGCACATAAACGTAGTTTGGCTGCGGAGCGGTGACGCGCCCATCAATGGCCAGAGCTGCGACGACGTCCTGGACGTCCCGACCGTCGGGTATCCGATAACGCACGAGGCGTTCGCCGGTCAGCGCCAGTACGGCGCGCTCGAAGAGAACCAGGTTGAACGCGGCAGCAACGTCCTCATCGAGGCCGGTTGGCGTCGTGCGACCCAAGGTCCCAACGACTTCGTCTGATACAAAGACGTCGGCGGCGGTCACCGTCTGTCCAGGTGGACGTAGCGGCGGTGCGGGAGCAATCTTCACGGGCCCGGATGGCGGTCGCAAAGCGGGGTGGCGCGCCGTGCCGCCGCCGACGTTTGGCCGGCGGGGATTTTGATCGTCGCGGTCATCATTTCCAGTAGTCTGGCTGGGTCGCTTGCTGCCACCCGTTGGTGGCGTCCGCGGTGCGGCATCATCTTGTGACCGACAGACGCCGGCGCGCAAGGTGGCGCCCGGTGGACACACGCAGGCACCGCGCAACACTCGGCCCCCGCTGCAGTTAGGCGTCGCATGAGAGGTTCTTCGACAGACGACGGCATTCGGCCCTGTTCGCCGAGGAACTGCACCCTGAGGACAGATACACCCAGACCCGCTGGTGCGCCCACCGATGCAGATGGCCGCGCGCGGAATCGGCTGTAAAACCTGTTTCGATCCGGTCGAGTGATCCGCCCCCGGTGCAGCCCGTTGCGCGTGTGCGGCCGGGATTGCCGCAGCCAGCAAGCACGACACAAGTATCAACGCGCAGGCGCAAAATCCGCAGCGCGCGTGAGGCGAGGGATGCTTTCGACCCATGGGCTATGCACTCGTCGACAGAACACTCGAGATCAGGCCCGTCAGGCCGCGCAAGTCCGCTTCACGGGCAAGGCGTTCTGTATCGCTCATAGTGGGTGGTCCGATCTCGACGACATAAAGTTGGCCGGGCTTCGGGCCGTCGACTATGCGCATGCCGCGCTTTGAAAGCTCCGCCGAGATGAGATCCATACCGGCGGAGGCATGGAATCGAACAAGCACGTTGGTGCCAGCCTTATTGACCGCGCCGCCTGACGCGGTTTGGTAGCCCAGTTCGCTGCCTGATCTCATCAGCGTGCCGATCACTGCGGCTTGCCCCAGCACGATGGCGAGCGCCGCCAAGGCCACCCAACGGACGGCGCCTGGTGATGGAGCGGTCAGAAAATTGCGCATGAGATCGAACGGCGTGGAAGCAAGCGCCGCGAGGCGGCTGACGCGACTCTTCGGCAGCCGTGCGACAAGTTGGTCAGCGGCTAGCCGCCGGGGCGCGACAATTGCGTTGTGGGCCCGGACCACCGCCTCGCGATCCTCACCGATAAGCCCGAGCTGGCGCCGCATGTCGGGATGCCGGGCAAGACAGGCATCCACGCGCGCAATATCTGCCGCACTCAGCCGACCGGTCACGTACCAGGCCAGCAGTGCCTCGCACTCCTCCCGCTCGCTCAAGGCTCGGTTCTCGTCCATCACGGCCAACCTCGATCCACCCCGGCCGCCGCCAGGAGTTCCGACAACTTCTTGCGGGCATAAAACATTCGAGTTTTCACGGTGGCCTCCGGAATGCCGACGACGGTGCTGACCTCGGCAACCGACAGCTCGTGGTAGTAGACAAGGTCGACGATCTCGCGGTGCTCGGCCGATAACTTCTCCATGCAGCGGCGGATCGCGGCAGCTTTGTCACCCTTCTGTGCCGCAACCTCGGGATCGTCGGCGTCGTCGGCGAATTTGGTGGCTGCATCGTCATCCATCGGCTCGTCGCGGCGCTTGCGCAGCATAGTCGCCGCGCGGTTTCGGGCGATCGTGAGCATCCAGGTCGTAACAGCCGATCTTTGTTCGAATGCGCCAGCATGTCGCCAGACCTCCAGAAACACCTCGTTGGCAAGTTCTTCGGCGATGGCCTCGCTACGCACCATCCGCACCAGAAACCTGAACACCGGCAAATGGTGCCGCCCGAATAAAAGCCGCATCGCCACCTCGTCCTTTCGGGCGATGCGCGTGAGCAGAGCGATATCGTCACTCGCATCCGTCATAGCACACCGTTTCGGTTGGACCGGTGATACGGCATCTGACGTCTCGACTTCCGGAAAGGTTCAAGGCAAGAATTGGGTGCATCTGTGTAAAGTACCCGTCTTGGGAGTTCGCGACGATAGGGCAGGAGGTCGAAGCGCACCAGCAGGGTGCACCATACCCGGTCCCTCCGCCCGTCAAGATCTCTAGGCGGGGCGTGCCTGCGAAAGAATGTTCCTCAGTCAGCGATTGCTGTTCATCGACCCCGAGCGTGGTGTCACCATGTCAAATTATAGCCAATAAAATCAATTTATTAAGTGTCGTTTCGCGATTTTGATCGAGCCAGGGTTTGCTTTGAGTGCACCCGTTCACGCTGGCGGCCTCGCTGGTCGATTGAACCTTTGCCGCGGACGCATCGACCAAGCCGACAGGAGTGAGACCAATTCAGGTCGAAGCCATTTCGAGGAGTCCGATGCCATGAGACGAGCCGCCCCCCGCCGAAGCTCTCTGATGCTCACCGCAGCCGTGTTGGCGATCACGGCTATGGCCGGTCCTGCCTTCGCTCAGGCGGTCAGTTCTCAATCTCAGGTTCTTGACCGTGGCGACGCGGTCGTGAGTGGCTTTGCCGGTATAGTGCCCTCGAAAAAGCCTCTGGCACCCGGTGAAAACCCGCTCGATCATTTCTTCATTGATCCGGAAGGTCCGGTAGCGCAAATCCTGTCCCTTCGTGCCTTTGGCGCGCCCCCGCTGGGTCAGCACACGGCTGCGGCCGCAAAATTGCGGGTGAAGGCTGCGGACGTGGGGCAGGTGTTTGCGATCGCGCTTGACGATGGCCGGGGCCGCGCAGCACCTAGCGTTTTCCTCGGAGCGACCTCGGCCTATGGCCTGCATATCGCCGCGCCCCACGGCGCAGGCCCTGGCATACCGAAGCGCCTCAAAAACGGCGGTCCGAGCGCGCAATGGATGGCAGGCATGTTCGGGATCGGGGCGGGAGGAGGTCCGGGCGCAATCTGGCGCGTCGATGGCCTGACCGGCGCCACGAGCCTGTTCGCAATTCTGCCGGCAAATAGCGGACCCGGGATCGGTGACATCGTTTTCGATGCCCCGAACGGGCAGGTCTTTGCGTCCGACCTCGACAATGGACTCATCTATCGTTTGAGGGATGACGGAACTCTACTCGATAGCTACGACCATGGTCTCGCTGGCCGGCCGGGCAAGGGCCTTGCCCCCGTCATCGACGACGGCCGCCGTACCGACATTACCGATCCTGCATTCGACACGACGAACCCTTCTACATGGGGGCTCACACAAACCGAGCGCCGCGTTGCCGGCATGGCGATGCACCAAGGCCGGCTCTTCTATGCGGTCGTCGGCGGCCAGCAGATCTGGTCGGTTGGCATCGCCGCCAGCGGCGGTTTCGCGAACGATGCCCGTTGGGAGCTCGACGTCTCAGGCCTGGCTGGCCCCGGACCCATCACCGACATGCTGTTCGACGCCGAAGGCCGGATGGTCCTGGCACAGCGCGGTGAGCCCCGTAACGCTTACGATTTCTCGCTGTTCGCCGAGCCCGGCAAATCAACCGTGGTGCGCTATCGCAAGGAGAGCCCGGATGATCCGGCCACCGCCAGCCTCTGGTCGCCCGATCGGGCAGAGTATGCCGTGGGCATGAAACCCGAGCACCGTTGGGCCAGTGGCGGCATCGCCCTCGGCTATCGTCACGACGAGCAGGGTACCCTGCGCGCGGGAACGTGCGGCAGCATGCTGTGGTCCACCGGCGACCGGCTGCGAGCGAGCAGTCCGGTGGCGGGTCTCCATGATGTGCATGGCCTGCAAGGGAACGAAATCGATGCGACGCGACCCGACCATGCCCCGCCCACGCGGAGCTATTTCGTCGACTATGATCAGATGTTCGGTGATGCCGAGAAGGCTGGCCATGTCGGCGATGTTGAGATTTGGCAGCCCTGTGGCGGACCGGACTTTGCAGAGTTGGGCCCTAGCCAGTTGCCGCCGGGTTATCTGCCACCAGGCGGCCAGCCACCCCCTGATTTTCCCGACCCGTCATACCCCTTCAATACGAATCTTGAGCTGACGAAGGATGCGACAGGTCCATGCTTTGCCTGGGCCGGTGGCTGGGCCTGCCGCTATGATATCCGTATCCGCAACACCGGTCCCGATGCCTACTTTGCGCCGATCGTGGTCGCCGATCACCTGCCTGCCGCTCCGGCTGGCGCATTGATGGGCTTTGGCCCCTCGCCGCCGTGGGCATGCTGGAACGCGGGTGTTGCGACCTACGGCTGCTGGCGTTCCAATACCTTCCTCGCCCCCGGTGCGAGTATCTGGTTGACGTCGTTCGCCTGGGTTCCCGCAACTTATCCACTCTGCCATCTGACCAACATTGCGGAAATCAAGTGGGCTCCGGGAGGCTCCGTCTGGAACACCAATCTGCTCGATGACATCGACGACGCGACGGCCATGATCCCGGCCCCGCACTGCCCTCCGCCGGCCGGCAACACCAATCTCCGCCTGCAGAAGACGGCCGAGCCTGACACGTGCGTGAAGGATGGCGCCAATTTCCTCTGCCGTTATCGAGTGACCGTCACGAATACCGGACCGGGCGTCTACAATGGCAACATCGTGGTGCGCGATGAGCCGCCTGCTGGCACGGCTGCACTGTTCGGCGCCGGCTGGGCATGTGCCGCAGCGGGCGGCGGCTACAATTGCACGAGGCCAGCGGCCCTGCTCAATCCGGGCCAGATCGCCAACCTGTGGATGCTGGTGATCGTACCGGCGGCACAAGCTCCTCTCAACGCGTGCAAGATCGAGAACAAGGCCCGCATTCTCGCGGCTGCCGGCGGCACGCCCCAGAACACCAACCCGGGTGACGACGCTGATGGCGCAACGGCAACCATCCCAGGTCTGTTTTGTCAGCCACCGGCGGCTCCGGCACAATGTCCGGCCGGCTACCAGATGAAGGATGGCGATTGCACCAAGAGGCAGAGTGGCGGCTTACCCCCCATTGTCGTGCCGCCACCCAGAACCCCTGATCGTTCGCCCGACCGCACACCCGACCAGCCCGAGCGTCAGAAGTTCTGCCCCGAGGGCACGGTCGGAACCTTCCCCAACTGCCGGAAACCAGACAAGCCCGAGCGTCCGAAGGTTTGCCCGGAAGGCATGGTGGGCAGCTATCCGAACTGCCGCAAAGTGCCGAGTGTCCGGACCTGCCCGAAGGGCTCGGTCGGCCGGCCGCCGAATTGCCGACCGCTCTCAATCCTTACGGCGCCCAAGTCTAAGCCGCAGCCGATCCAGACGAGCCCCTCGCGCAACAATCTGCGGTGAGCGAATTGTTAACTGATGCATGGACGGCCCGTGATCATCACGGGCCGTTCTCTATCAATGTGATCCCACGTGTCCGTCAGCATCGCACGGACACCCGCCTGGGCGGGAAATTAACATAAGAAAGATGTGCCTAAGCCGCTGAGCTATCCCGCCGCGTCGAACCGCGTCTCGACTGTCGTCACCGGCGTCACGACCACGCGCACGTTCGTGCATGATGCGGCGGGCAACATCATCACCGATACGCGGTCCGGCTCAGCATTCACCTACTCCTACACTCTTGCTGGCGCGCCTCCGGCACGACGCGCGCGGCCGTCTCGCCACCGTGAGCCAGGACGGCAATCTCAAGGGCACGTACACCTACAACAGCCCGCGCCCCGATCGTCCGAGCGCCTTCCAGCGAGGGCGTGAATCGGCGGCGCCAACAAAAATCAACAGCTGGCGTCCCGCGTGGTCACCAACGCGGGCGCGTCTTTTTTGACGCGCGCCTTCGGCACGACGGCACCGTGCACACGACGCAGGACCGCGCGGGTAACGTGATTGCCGAGGCCGACGGGACTACGGGGATTGTCGCCAAGGAGTACATCTGGCTGCCCGTCGATGCGGTCGTCCGAGCGCCTTCCAGCGAGGGCGTGAATCGCATCGCGCAAGAGAACGCAGGCTATGCGGGCACGGACTTGCCCG
>PERT01000029.1 GCA_002928955.1 Hyphomicrobium sp.
CAAACCTATGATTCTAGTGTAGCTTTTGCATCTGGCGTTTGGTTTCGAGTCTAGTCCCGAGTGGGGACCAAACGTCAGATGCGCTACACTAGCAGATCCGGATGCGGACCGAAAAAGGAATGATCGACCGAATGCCATCCCGGCTGGATAACCTGCGTGTTCGAGTAAGAGCGCCAGGCCGGCTGCATCTCGGCTTCCTTGATCTCAATGGCGGCCTCGGCCGCCGCTTTGGTTCGCTCGGTCTCGCCATCGAGGCCCCCGTTACCGAATTGACGGTCAGCCGCGGCGAGGGCCTTGTCGTGACGGGCCTGGAGCAGAAGCGAACAGAGCGGGCAGCCCGCCGTATCGCTCAAGCCTTCGACCTGGCCCTCAATCATCGCATCGAGGTTGTCGAGGCTATTCCGGCGCACGCGGGTTTGGGCTCGGGTACGCAACTCGCGATCGCGATTGGCTCGGCCATGCTGCGGCTCGAGGGCCGTTCGAGCCCAGCCCATGTCATCGGGGCGGCACTGGACCGCGGCGCCCGCTCGGCCATCGGCATGGCGGCCTTCGAACACGGCGGTTATGTTGTCGACGGCGGTCGCGGCGGCGCCGACCGCCCCCCGCCGGCCATTATGCGGCACCAATTCCCGGAAGAATGGCGCGCGCTGCTGGTGCTCGACCGCAACGGCGAAGGTGTGCACGGCGACAAGGAAGCCAAGGCGTTCGCCAATCTGGCGCCCTTTCCGGAGGCCAAGGCGGGTCACCTTTGTCGCCTCCTGCTGATGCGGCTCGCCCCGGCGTTGATCGAGCACGACATCGAAGGCTTCGGTGCGGCCGTCACCGAGATCCAGGAAATCGTAGGGCGGCATTTCGCGGTGGCTCAAGGGGGCCGGCTGTGGACTTGCCCTGCTGTCGAAGCGCTCGTCAATGCCATGGCCGCCGAAGGGGCGGTCGGAATCGGTCAGAGTTCCTGGGGGCCGACCGGTTTCGCGTTCGTTCCGACCGAAGCTGCGGCTGAGCGCCTCTATCGTACTTTCGACCAAGACGCTAAAGCCAAGGGGCTCGAGATTCTGGTGGTGCGCGGACGCAATGTCGGCGCCGAGATCGAAGAGCGGACGCCAGATACCGCTCAGGTCTGATGGGAAGGACACGCCAATGAACAACGCCACACCGATTCTGCATATGCTCGCACCCCAGAAGCACATGAGCCCGTTCGATGTGAACATGGCGGCGGATGCCGGCTACAAAGTCATCATTCCCTACGTCAACGTCGAGCTGACGGAAGTCGCGGGACTCGTTCAGGACGCCATATTCTCGAGGCCGCCGAATGACGGGGTTCGGACCGGTTTCTTCATGGGCGGCAAGGACGCCATCCTCGCCCTCGACATGATGGAAGCGGCCAAGAAGGCCATGGTCCCGCCGTTCCAATGCTCGGTGTTCGCCGATCCAGCAGGTTCGTTCACCACGGCCGCCGCGATGGTCGCGTGCGTCGAACGCGTCTTGAAGTTCAAATTCGGGCGCAGCTGGAAAGGCACCAAGGTCGCTGTGTTCGGCGCGACAGGTGTGGTGGGTTTTGCGTCGTCGATCATCGCTGCGCTCGAAGGCGCGGACGTGCAGCTTGTGGCCCACCGCGGCGTGGATCGCGTGATCAAGAGCGCGGCGATTTCCAAGCAGCGGTTCGGCGTCGACCTCGAAGCCGTCAACGGTGAGACGGCTGACCAAAAGCGCGAAGTCATCGCCAATGCCGAAGTGATCTTCGCCGCAGCCGCAGCAGGCGTGCAGGTGGTGTCGAAGGAGGATAAGGCCATCGCCGGCAAGCTCCTGGTGATTGCCGACGTCAACGCGGTGCCCCCCCCTGGCGTCGACGGCATGGACCTGTTCATGGACGGCGCACCGCTGCCCGGTTGCAACGCCCTTGGCGTCGGCCCTCTGGCCATCGGCGATATCAAGTACAAGTGCGAAAGCGGCCTGTTCAAGCAAATGCTGGCCTCCGACGAGCCGCTCGCGCTTGACTTTCGCCACGCGTACGCACTGGCAAAACAGCTGACCGGTCTGGCTTGAGATCGTGAGCCGTGGCAGCGTTCTCATCGCCGGATTTTCCGGGCGGGCACTTGCGCAGTCCGCCCGGCGCGCCGGCTACGATCCCATCGTCGTCGACTGTTTCGGCGATCTCGACATGCGCGCCGCCGCCACGTCCAGCGCGTGCCTGCCAGCGCGAGTGGGGGTCGGCTTCAGCCGCACGCCGCTGATCCGGGCGCTGGAACGGCTCGCCGCCGATGCGCCCTCACCCCCGATCGGGCTGGTGCTGGGGGCCGGGTTCGAAAGCAATCCGCAGCTCATCGCAGCGCTCGGCCAAAATTTCACGCTGCTCGGCAATTCAGCAGACGTGGTGCGCCGCGTGAAGAGCCCAACCGATTTTTTCAGCGCGCTCGTGCGGCTCGGTATCCGGCATCCGGAGACGCAGCTGACCCCACCGTCACGGGCCGAGGGCTGGCTGACGAAGCGCATCGGAGGCAGCGGCGGCATCCACATCCAGGATTGTCCCGCATCGGTCGTTCCGGACGCGCGGCGATACTTCCAGCGCCGTATCGGGGGAGACGCGATATCGGTCCTTGGTGTCGCGAGCCCGCGCGGCACGGCGTTCGGCATGAGCCGCCAATGGGTCAACCCTCGCGGACGGCACCCCTACAGGTATGGCGGCGCGGCCGGGCCATTGACGCTCGATGAAGACCTCGAAGCGCGGTTGATCGACTGCGCTCTTGCGGTGGAACGAGAATTCGGACTTAATGGTCTGATATCATTAGATTTCATGATCGACGGCGGCGAACCCAGCCTGATCGAGGTCAACGCGCGCCCTGGCGCGTCGCTCGACGTGCTCGACGACAGCGCCGGCAACTTGTTTCGCGCACATGTGTCGGCCTTCATGGGCAACGAGAACCCGGCCGATCTCTTGCAAGCCGGCTGGCATCCGCCCGAGGCGGCAGCCAGCGCATATCTCTATGCCGACCGCGGCCCGCTGACGGTCCCTGCGATAGACTGGCCCGCCTGGGCTGTGGACCAGCCGTCGGTGGGATCGCTGATCGCCGAAGGCCAACCCATCGCCACCGTGCGGGTAGAAGCCGCGAACGCCGATGCCGCCGAACAGCTGTGCCGTGAGCGCTTGGGCAGCCTTGAGAAGATGCTGTATGAAGGCTCGCCAGGGGAGACACCATACTCATGAAAATACAAAATTTGTCAGTGCCGAGTGTCAACGCGCGGGCCGCAAAGATTGTTGACGGTATCGTTGCCAACGCCAAAGCGTTGCGTTGCGCTGTCAGCACGGGCGAGGCCGGTGAGCGACGCATAGATCTGGGCGCCAACGTGCATGGCGGGCTCGAGGCAGGGCGGCTGCTCGGAGAAGTGTGCATGGGCGGGTTCGGCACCGTTGCGCTCACGACCGCGTCGGGTCTGGATCGCTGGCCACTGGGCGTCGCCGTGCATTCCTCGAACCCCGTTGTTGCGTGTCTGGCCAGCCAGTACGCGGGCTGGACCATCACCGAAGAGGCAAGCGGCTTTTTCGCACTTGGGTCAGGCCCGGCGCGAGCGCTTTCCCGTGTCGAGACACTCTACCAGGAACTCGGCTACGTCGATCATCACGGCAGCGGCGCCCTGGTGATCGAGGGCGACAAGGCACCACCGGCGTCAGTCGCGACCAACGTGGCGAGCGCCTGCGGCATCCGGCCATCCGACCTGACCATTCTCTATGCGCCGACCGGAAGCCTCGCAGGCACCGTGCAGATCGCGGCACGCGTGCTCGAAGTCGCGCTTCACAAGGCGCACGCCCTGCACTTCCCGTTGCACAACATCGTCGACGGCTATGGCGTGGCGCCGCTCGCCCCTCCGGTCCCGGATTTCGTCAAGGCCATGGGTCGCACCAATGACGCGATCATCTACGGCGGACGCATCCAGCTGTTCGTGAACGGTTCCGACGACGAGGCCAAGAAGCTCGCGGACAACCTTCCGTCGAGCACGTCGTCAGCCTACGGCAAGCCGTTCGCGGAGACATTTGCCGAGGTCAATGGCGACTTCTACAAGATCGACCCGATGCTCTTCAGCCCGGCCCTGGTGACTGTTTCGAATTTGGATACCGGCCGATCGTTCCATGCCGGGCACCGGGCGCCGGAGATTGTCGATGCCAGCTTCAGCTGACGGTGGCGGCGCGAGATCCGCCCCTCGACGCATCGCACTGTTCGTCGAGGAAGGCGGCGGCGACTGGCATGCGCGCCGGCTCGGACGCGCCCTGGAAACGCGCGGTGCGGTCGTCTTCGTGACGAGCCTCAACAGATGCGCCTTCGACACCAAGATGCCGTCCGGTCTGGACATTCCCGGACTGGCCGGCACGTTGCCGGACGGCGCGTTCGTCCGGTCCGTGTCGGCGGGCAGCCTGGAGCAGATTACGCTCCGCCTCGGCATTCTTCATGCGCTGGAGGCGAGTGGCGTGCGGGTCTGGAACAATGCCCGCGCCATCGAACGCTGCGTCGATAAATCGACCGCGACGTGGCGATTTCAGCGGGCTGGATTGCCAACCCCCGCGACGCGGACCGTGGAAGGTCGCGATGCCGCCAAGGCCCATCGGCAAGGGCGCGGAACGCTCGTCCTCAAGCCGCTGTTCGGTTCGCAAGGCAACGGCGTCCGGCGGGTGGGGGAGAGTGACGATCTTCCGCCGCCCGAGGACGTCGGCAACGTCTACTACCTGCAGGAGTATCTTCGCGGCCCGACCGACGCGACGTTCGAAGATTGGCGGGTGTTCGTTTCCCGTGGCCGGATACTGTCGGCGATGGTCAGGCGGGGAAAGTCTTGGATCACCAATGTCCACCAGGGCGCCGAACCGCGCTGCCATGACCCCGACGCGGAGATGTGTTCTCTGGCGATGAGAGCCGCGCAAGCCGTGGGTGCCGACTATGCCGGCGTCGATCTCATTCGCGATGCCGGTGGGCGCTTGCTTGTTCTCGAAATCAACTCAAATCCAGCCTGGAAAGGGCTGCAGAGCGTAAGCACGATCGACATCGCCGATACGCTTTCGGCTGACTTCCTGGCCGATGTCGAGGGCTCTCTGGTCCGATGACGGCGCTCCTCTCTCCGCGGGCGATCGAAGCCGCCTACCTTGCCGCCACACGGGCTGAACTGACCGCGCTCAAGCCCGGTAATGTCCATACGTTCGCGCCGGGCCATAAAATGCAAGTCTGGCATTTCGAGAAGAGTGCGGAGGCGTCGGCCCCGTGGATCGCCGATCCCAAGCTCGGGGTCGGCTCACGGATCCTGGGTGGGATGGAAGCGAGTTTCGCGGTTGCAGGCTGCAATACCAACCTCGGCATCCTGCTGCTCGCGGCACCGTTGGCACGGGCCGCGGATGGCTGCATCGAGGGGGTCGACTTGCGCGCACGTTTGCGTTGCGTGCTCGCAGGGCTCGACCTCGACGACGCGCGACATGCGTTCAAGGCCATTGCGTTGGCCAACCCGGGCGGGCTCGGTGCAGTTGACGCAGAGGACGTCAGCCACCCGCCGAGCGTCAGTTTGTTGGAAGCCATGCGGCTCGCGGCCGGGCGGGACCGAATTTCTCGCGCCTATGTCACGGATTTGGAGGACGTATTCGGCACAGCCTTGCCGATCCTGGCCGAGGCGAGAGCTCTGGGGGCCACGGTGGGGTTCGACGTCACCACGCTGCACATGGCGTTGCTCGCGACGTTTCCCGATAGCCATATCGCCCGGAAGCACGGCTTACAGACCGCATCCGCCGTGATGGCCGCGGCCGAGGCGCGCCGTGCCGCATGGTTCCCGGTAGCGGGACCAAAATCGGTCCCGGATCTCCTCGAATTTGACCAATATCTCAAAAATCGAGGCATTAACCCAGGCACCACGGCGGATTTCGTCGTTGCAACACTCTTTGCCGATGAACTCATGGCGCGGATCGACGCACATATTGCAAGCTGACCCCCCTTGTCGAAAGTAGGATACTGGCGTTATTAGGCCGCGGTGCTCCGGGCACCGCTATCTGGCCAACCGGTCCGTCGACATCGTATGTCTTCGGGCGCTGCTAACAGGGATAGCTCGGAACCACCGAGACCAGCTGGCGGCCGGACCTTGTCCCCCGCTTCACACGCTGTCCTTATGTTCAATCTGGGAGGATCACCCCACATGGCCAAAATCAATAAAGTTATGGTTGGCGAGTCGCTTGTTGGCGACGGCAACGAAATCGCTCACATCGATCTCATCATCGGGCCGCGGGGTTCGGCCGCGGAGACCGCGTTCTGCAACGCGCTGACGAACAACAAGGACGGCTTCACGACACTGCTTGCCGTGATCGCGCCGAACCTCGCCTGCAAGCCGAACACCATTCTCTACAACAAGGTGACGATCAAAGACGCCCGCCAGGCCGTCCAAATGTTCGGACCGGCCCAGTACGCTGTCGCCAAGGCCGTTCAGGATTCGGTCGCCGAGGGCGTGATCCCAGCCGCTGAAGCCGACGACGTCTACGTCGCCGTTGGCGTATTCATCCACTGGGAAGCCGCTGACGACGCCAAGATCCAGGACTTCAACTATCGCGCCACCAAGGAAGCCATCGCACGCGCCGTCTCGGGCAAGCCGACGGCCGCCGAAGCAACCGCTCAGCGCAACTCGGCCAGCCATCCGTTCGCTGCCAAGTCGTAACGAGCGGCTGACGGATCGACCGGCGATCGGTGCAAGCCGGACGCAGCTTGGTCGACACCCTCAGAAAGACATCTCAAAGGCCGGCGACCCGTTCAAGGTCGCCGGCTTTTATCTGTCCGGAGTGCAGTGCCGTTGCGACCAGGGCGCCGGCCACCCCAATCGCCGCCAAAGCTTCGAGATCAGCCACGTGACGAACGCCGCCTGCCGCTATCACCTGCCGCCCCTCGGCGCGGGCGATGATGCCCCACAGGCGCTCGAAGTCCGGCCCGGCACCCGAGCCGACCCGCCCCAGCGTCATCACGATCATGGTCTCAGGCCACAAATCCGGACGCACCAGCAGGTCAGGTGGACCGAGGAAGTCGTTGCCCCTGAAATCAAGGGATAGAATGCCGGGTTTGGCCGCTGCATGGGGGCTGCCGGGCGGCATGGCTTCAAGGCTCGATATGGCCCCGAGCGATTCGCTGCCGATGACGTAACGGAGCCGTCGATCCGATAACGCGGCATGAGCGGCACTTGGTGGCCGCCCGTCGTCGACCCAGAGTTCGATGTCCGGCAGGGCGCTTGAGGTGGCGCTGACGGCCTCGCGATTGGGCGCGCCGCCGGCGATTGCGTCAAGATCAGCCACGTACATGGCCGGGAAGGCGTGCAAGGCCCGATAGCCCAGCGCGACACTGACAGGATCGCAGCGTCCGGGCGATAGCGCGGTCTCGATCGGCAGATAATGCGAGCGGTCGCCGCCGGTCGCGTGGACAACGACACCGCCCTTGAAGTCGAGGACCGGGATCACAAGCATCGGTTTGTCTCCTGCGTCCAGTCATGTAACACGGGGTCGATAAAATCGGGAGCTTGGCCGGGAGGCGGGCATGTCCATCAAAACCGAAAACATCACGTCCGGGCTCGATATCGGCGGCGCACACCTCAAGGTGGCGCTGGCTCAAGGCGGCCGGGTCGTCGCCGCTGAACAGTTCGTGTGCCCGCTGTGGCAGGGGCTCGACAGGCTCGATGCCGCGCTTGCCGCCGCGCGACCCTTGACGACCAAGGCACAGCTCGTCGGTATCACGATGACCGGCGAGCTCTCCGACGTTTTCGAAAACCGCCGTCAGGGGGTGGAGACGCTGGTCGGGCGTCTTTCCGAAGAGTTCGGCACCGGCACCCGGTTCTGGATTGGGCCGAATGGTTTCGGCTCCGCAACGGACGCCGTCGCAAACCACGCGCTTGTCGGCTCGACCAACTTCCTCGCGACTGCGGCACTGGTCGGCCAGCAGATTTCCGACGCCCTGGTTGTCGATTTCGGCTCAACGACGACCGACATTGTCCCCGTTTTGGGGGGCGCCCCATCCCCGCGCGGGTTGACGGATGCGAAGCGGCAAGCCACCGGAGAACTGGTCTACACCGGCTACACGCGCACCGCTGTGATGGGTATTGCCCAGCGCGCGCCGATGGATGGACAGTGGGTTACCCTCGCGCGCGAGTATCTGGCGACGATGGCAGACGTCCGCCGCATCCTCGGTGCGGACCTCGCTGAAGTCGATCAGCATGCGACCGCCGACGGGAAAGGCAAGACGCAGCCGGAAAGCCTGACGCGGTTCGCCCGAATGCTGGGCCGGGACGCGAGCGATGCGCCGACGTCTGCATGGCTGATCGCCGCGAATTTCGTGCAGCAAGAACAGATGCGATCGATCGAGGACGGTGTGCGGCTGGTGCTCTCCGCCCACCACATGCCCACCGACGCGCCGATTGTCGCGGCTGGGATCGGGGCAGAAGCGATCGACTTGATCGCCCGTGCCCTTGGCCGGCCGTGCCTGGCGTTCGGCGGCCTCATCGGGGCGCAACCCGACGTCGCGCGCAAAGCCACATGGAGCGCGCCGGCCGCGGCGCTTGCGGTGCTGCTGGCGAGCGTGGCCAAATAGCCTGAGCCTGCGGATCAACCCTTTGCGCGCGGCTCGGATCGCCACGCCTCGACCTTGTCCAACAGCCAGCTCCAGGCCTCCAGTTCGGCCGATCCTGCAGTCTTGGCGATGGCGATGTCGAGGTATGCAATCTCATTCTCGACTTTCTCTGGCGGAAGCCTGTCGAGCCGCGTCACCAGAACCGCAAGTTCGAGCACGGCGGCCTGTGCCCGGTTGAACCCGGCCCACGGCTGGTGGCTCGCCACGTGTACGCGCCGGCAGAAGAACCGTGGCCGTTGGACTTCCTCAACCACACGCTCGACGTGCAATTCCCAATGCGAAACGGCGGCCGCAAGTCTGACACCCTTGATTGTCTCGGCACCAACCACCGGCCAAGATTTGCGTCCCGTCACGCAACCGGCGAATACGCGAACGTCGGATGTATGGCTCGCCACAGCGAACGGATGCCCGCGCAGATTGTCGAGTGTCTTCGAGGGCTTGAACGGCGCAATGACCCAATGCTCACCCTCGGCGATGAGGCCGAGGGGCGCAATGTGAGGCGCGCCCAACGCGTCAAGTGTCGTTACGATCGTCTCGACGATCAGCGGCATCCCGGTCCTCCCTTTCGTCAGCGGCGGCGGCTCTCCCACGGGCGGTGTCGCGCGCATCCTTCTTGGCCTTGAGGGTCGCAGCTTCCGGCGCGTGCCGCGTCAGGTTCTCGCTGCGTCTTTCGGCGGCGACACCCCAGTGGAGCGGGTTGTCTTGTGCATAGCGCTTGCCGAGCTGCCACGCAGTCTCCGCCTTGGCCAGTTCGTAGCCCAGGTAGAATGCGTGCGGGCCATCGTGATCGACGCCGAGCTTGGCGTAGAGTTCGAAAGGATCCGTCGCAAGCTGGTGGCCGTCACGGTTGTAGATGTGGATGCCGTCCGCCGTCACCTCGATGCGGAAATTGAGATCGCGCAATCCAGCGGCGTGTTCGCGCACCTCGGCCGCCGACGCCGGGAAAGGCCGCAAATCGTGCAGCGAAAGCAACCCTCCGTCGTACCCTTTTGGCAGGCTCTGGTCTTCACGGGCGCGGAACATCACGCGACGGGCCGCATCGTGCTCCTCGACGGTGCGGCGGGTATGCGGCGAGACCTGAACGACGAGCACGTTCTGTATTCGAAGCTCGGAGCAGATGCCGAGCAGCATGGCGGTGAGGCCCTGGCTGTCCACATCCGTCAACTCGGTCAAATTGCCCGTGCCCATCAGAATTTCGACATCGGGACGCAACCGGCGCAGCTCGGCATAACGCTCCAGCGAAACCGAAAAACCAAAATGAATGGGATCGAGAATGGGGTCGGCAATGTGGGCTAGCCCCATAGCCTTGGCCTTGTCGATGGCGCGCACGAGCGAAGCGAGATCGCCATGGGGTTTCGGCACCAGGATCGGCACGCACGCGGTTCCCGCCACGGCGTCCAGGGTGGTTTCATCCAGGCTCAGCACGTAGTCGGCGCCGGCCAGCGCACCCCGGCGCAACTCCGCGATATCGCCGCTGTCGACGCTGACGCGATGGCCCGCGGCCTTCAGCGCCTTGACCGTCTCATCGAGATGCGGGAACGGCGTGTCGGGCTGGCAGCCGACGTCTATGACATCGCCGCCAGAGGCCGCGAGTTTAGCGGCGCGCTGCACGAGCTCGTCGACGGTGAGTGTCGGCGCCTCAATGATCTCGGCGAAGATGCGGAGATCGTGCCGCGACAAGTCAGGTGGCGAGCCGCCCTTGCCGAGAAACTGAGGCAGGTCGATCAGCTCGTCCGGCCCGCGTTCGAAAGGAACGCCGAAATGAACGGACAACTTTTCCAGGTCCATCCGCGAGCGGCCGGGAACAATGACCTTGTCCGCGGCGATCGGACCCTTCAGACGGTTCTTGACGATTCCCTCGGTCATCAGCGCTGCGACCTTGATGCCGATGTTGGCCACGCGCCAGGAGCCCTCGGCGAGGTCGAGGCTGCCGATCGTCTTGATGAGGCGCGCTTCGGCAAGCCGCCCTGTCAGGAAGAGGAGCTTCTGAGCCATTGGAGCCGCGCCTCGACCGCGGCTTCGAGGTCGGCGATGGTCTCGACCACACGCGTGTCCTCGAAGAGTTTGAGCTTCTCGGTGTTGTCGAGATCAATGCGCCGCGGATAGACCTTGACCATTCCTTTCGGCGCTTCGGTGTCCATCTCGGGCGCGGTATCGCAGGCAAACACGATGGTCGGCACGCGACACTTGCCCGCCTGCGCGAAAACGTTCGTCGCCAGATTATCGGAAATCCCGTAGACGCATTTCGCGACGGTGTTGGACGTTGCCGGCGCGACAATCAGCGTATGATACACGCCGTAGTAAAACCCGCCGACCGGGGCGGCACTCGCCGTCGTGTCCTTGAAGACGCGGGTCGTCGGCGGCAGATCCATCTCCTGCTTGTACATCCGCAGGACCTCGGCGGCGGCCTTCGACACGAACACGTCGAGAGCCGGTAATCGGCGCATGATCTCAATGCTCTCCTTGAAGAAGTGCCCCGAGCCTGTCAGCGCCCAACCGAAGCGCGGTTTTTCGAAATCTACTTTGGTCATGTCGGCGCGATAGCACGGCGATGCGCCAGCGTCGACGTTCTTTGGCGAAAGCATCTCGACGTCAACACGCCGCACGAGGTTGCATGTCCGCTTCGACCAGTGCGGCCAGCCGCTCTTCGTCGCCCCGGCCTATGATACTCCAAGCCAGCCCCGCGCTAGCGACGATCGGCCCAAACATCGGGTCCACCACCTCGTCGCGCATCAGTTGCTCAGCGCCGGCACCCGCCGTCATGCCGACGGACTTGACCAGCACGACACGCCCGGCGCCGATTTTAGCGCCGAGCCAGGCGGCGAGCCCGTCCGACGTGATCGTCCAGTCTTGGGGCAGATCCGGCGCGGCGTCCAGCATCGGCAGCGGCTGCCAGACCGGGATCATTCCATTGTCGATGCTACGCGCCAGATCGTCCAGGCTCCAAGCCAGGATCATGCGGCTGGGTCCTGGCTGGAGATCGACGATCACCGAGGCCATCTGGTGCATGGCCAGGAGTGCCATGCGGTGGGCGGCCGGGTCCGATAGGCCGAGACGTATTTGCGCGGAGCGTACACTGTCGGCGAACACGCCGCCGCCCGGCACGATGACCACTGGTCGGCCGGCACGGGCTAGGATCTCCAACAGCGCACCGCACCGCAGACGGGCATCCGTTCCCGCCCATTGGAAAAGGCTACCGCCCAACTTGACCACGATCGGGCCCGAAACGTTGCCGCCCCCCCCATGCCTTGCCGCTTCGGACACCACGCGTCAACGCTCCCGATAGATCTCGACGCCGCGCTTCGGCCCGCGCTCGAGCTTTTCGAGCCGGATCCGGACAGACACGATGCGTTGCTCTTTCAGGCAGTGGACGGCGAGACGTTCGGCGAACGTTTCGACGAGCTCGATGTGGCCTTGGCGGGAGATCGCAACAATGCCATCGATGATATCGGCGTAGGAGGGCACCTCGGCAATGTCATCGACCAGGCTTTTCACGTCTGGCGAAAGGTAGGCTTCTACCGTGAAGCTGATCTTTTGCGTGACACCTTTTTCCTCGGCGTAGACACCGATATGGCAATCGACGACGAAGTCGCGGACGAAAATGAAGTCGCGACCGCCGTCGCATGTCGCGGCCGCTGTCCGCATTGGCTCGTTGTGCGTTTGCGATGCATTCATGCGGATGTCGGGTCCAAGTTCGGGGCCACCGGCCGCTTTGCAACGCGCGCGGCGAAAAGCGCGTCTCTTACCGCGACCAGACGTGCGGCGTCCAGCCTGCCGCGACGATCGTGGCCCCCGCAAAGGGCGCCGCGAAAGCCCAAAATATCGGGATCGAGCTCGGCCAGGGCTTGAATATGTTCGACCCGGAGCGAACCGGCCAGACCGGCGAACAAGCCTTGCAGCCGTGCGTTCGCGACAAATTCGCCAAGTGTGCCGACGCCTGCCACATCCAACAGTGATTGACCGGACTTCCGGGCGGTGTCGACCATGACGCCTGCGAACCCCGCGTCCGCCAGCGCATCGACCAGCGCGAAGTCGGGATCGCGGTCGGCAAGGAGCACACCTACGAGTCGCGCGCGGCCGAGTGATAGGCGTCCGACCGCCACGATGGCGGCCCGCGCATCGAGGCCTGGGAAGATACCGATCTTGATGTATTCAACTCCGGTTTCGGCCATCTCCAAGACCGGGCCTGACCAGGCTGCGGCCTCGGCAGGCAGGTCGCCGATCGTGGCGCTGACCGGAATGTCGCGCGGGACGGCTGCGCGAATGTCGCGCACGACGGCGACGCCCAGAGCGCCAAGCGCTCCCAGCCCGGGATCCTTGCAGTCGATGATGCCGGCGCCGCCTGACACCGCGATGTTGGCCTCATCGACGCTGGTCACGCTGGCCAGGAATTGCGGCGTCACCCGTTGCCGATCCATCACGAGGCGCCAAAAATGCGGTTCTGTTCGAGGCGAACAGCCTCGCTGTCGCGGCGCTGCTGGCGTGTGAGGCCAACATCGAAATCATCGAGGCGGGTGGCGGCACCGCCCCCGAGGCGCAGAATTCGCGTGGCCAGCATCACCGCCTCGGTACGATCGTGCGTGACGAACAGAACGGTAGTGCGGACGCGATGCCAGAGGTCGATGAGCAGCTGCCGCAGCTCTTGGGCTGTCGGATCGTCCAACGACACGAACGGCTCGTCCATCAACAGGAGATCGGGCTCCTGAACGAACCCGCGCACCAGCGCCACGCGCCGCTGCATGCCGAGCGACAACCGCTCGGGATAGGCATTGACCTTGTCAGTCAACCCGACGCGCTCGACGAGCCCGGCGATGTTGGCACGGCGCGGATCGCCCTCGGGCAGCGACAGTGCGATGTTGTCGTAGACCGTCCGCCACGGCAACAGCCGCGGGGTCTGGAACACGAACGTCTTACGCCTGACCCAGTTGCCGAGATCGATGGCGCCTTCGAAATCAGTGTCGAGGCCGGCGACGATGTTGAGCAGCGTCGACTTCCCGCAACCTGATGGCCCGGTGAGAACCACGAACGATCGCGGCTCGATCGAAACGTCAAGATCCTCGATCACCAGATTAGCGCCCTGCGCGCCGACGGCAGGGAACTCTTTTCGCGCTATCCGGATCCGCAGTCGGTCGCTCACCTCCTCCATCGGTTCAACCTCGTCTCGAGCGGCTGGAGGATACCGATTTCAATGAGCTGGACGACAATGATGAAGGCAATGGCGTAGGCCAGAATCATCGCGACGTCGAACAGCTGGAAGCCGATGCCGAGCTGATAGCCGACACCGTTGGAACGGCCAAGCAATTCGACCACCAACACGATTTTCCAGACGATGGCGAGCCCACCGCGCGCAGCGGCGATAAGAAATGGCGCCAATTGCGGCAGCGTCACATGCCGCAACGTCTTCCAGCGACCGAAGTTGTAGACCTCGGCCATTTCAGCGAGATCCCGGCTTAGACTTCGCGCGCCTTCGCGGACGGTCACCGCCACGTTGGGGATCTTGTTGATCGCCACTGCCATGATCGCGGCGGTCTCCGTGAGGCCGAGCCAGACGTAGCACAGGATGATCACCACCAGCGCCGGCAGGTTCAAAAAGAAGATCAGCCAGCTGTCGAAGAAGCGGTCGGCACCTTTCATACGGCCGAGTGCGATGCCGATCACCGAGCCCAGGAACATTGCGATCGGGAAGCTGACGGCCACGCGACCGAGTGTCGCCAGCACGTGCGTCTGCAGCGCACCCGAACGGAACTCGCGGACCATCGTCGCCGCGACTTCACTCGGGCCTGGGAACGTGCGTGCCTTGCCGGCGTAAGCCGCGACGAGCGCCGCGACTTCCCATAGCAGCACGAGCGCCGCAAGCGACAAGACCGGCCAGATCAGGCGGCCCGAGCGGAACCGACCGAGCCGTGAGGCACTATGTTCCTGCGATGTGGAAGAGCTCGCCATCGAATTTTGTGCCACTGCCGATCACGTCTTTCGAACCGAGCCCGATCAGGAGTTCGGTCAACTTTCCGGCGGCGGACGTTTCTGCCGCTGTCCAAGCCCCGGGAATCCCAGCCCTATAGTAATCGCGAATGGCGGTAAACTCAGCATCGCTCTGCGGTTTGACCAGATCGCGTATCCTAACCCACGCCGCATCATCTTTCCGGAGAACGACGTTGGCACCGGCTGCGGCCTTCAGGAAGCCCGCGAGTTCCGCACCCTTTTTGGCCGCAAGCTCCTCCTTCCAGATATATCCCACGAGTGCGGGCGCTGGCTCGACGCCAAGACCCTTCAATACGTCCGCCATGGTCAGAACTTGCCGGAAGCCTGCACCCGACAGTCGCGCGGCGAAGGTCCAAAAGTTCAGGACCGCGTCGAGGCGTCCGTTCTTGATTTCCTCGGTCAGCAGCGGAGCGGCGCCGAAAACCGGCGTCACATAGGTCGCGAGATCAACCCCGATCGCCTTCTTGGCATAAGCTCCGAGCAGCACCCAGCTCTTGTCGATGGCGGTGCCGGCAATGCCGAGCCTTTTGCCCTTGAGGTCTGCGAGTGACCTGATGGGGCTGTCGTTGGGCACCATCAGCGAACCGAGCGCTGACGAATATGGCGCGAACTTGAGCTTGTCGCCCAACGATCGCTGGCGCAGCGCCCAGGTCCAATCGCTGACGATCATGTCCACTTCCCCCGCGAGCAATGCGACGGGGCCTGCCTGGTTGGTGGCAATCTCGAGAGTATCCAGTTTGAAGCCATTCGCCGCTTCCAACCCTTCCGCCTTGATGGTGGCAAGAAGCCAGCTCACCGAGCCGAATTTGAGCGACGCAACCCTAAGCGCACCGGGCTGAGCGTTGACCGGTTGCGGTAGAGCCGCGGCTCCGAGCGTCGCCGTCGTCCCGGCGAGCCATGTCCGGCGGGTGATCATTTTTGGGAGCCTTCCTCGATCATCCTGTTTTTGATGAGCCGACGTATGCCACGAATCCAGCCGTCGTCGGTGTTCTCGAGAACGGTGATACCGGCGGTCTTGACCAGTTCGCCGGTCGCAACGCTGCGGACGGCGACCGAGATATTGGCCGCCGATTCAGAACCCTTCTGCACGAGACCGGTAAGGACCAACGTTGCATCCACCTTCTTGGCCACATCGACCTCGCATCCATTGCACTTGAAGAACGGACTTTGCTTGTCGATTTCGGCCGCTACGGACCCATTGTCGGTGATCACATAACGCCCCGAAGCCGACAACAGTTTAACGACCTCCTCGGTCATCAGCATAAGTCGCTTCTTCTCGGCCGGCTTGGCGATCGGGATCCCTTCGAGGGTGTCCTCGACAATGATCTCGAACGGAAAAATAGCGATTTTCTCTGCAGATTGGGCCTTATGGACACAGGCAATGAAGGCCAAGGCCATCGTTGCAGCCGCAACGGCATAACGTTTACCCAAAGACATCCTCCCATATTCAACCTGTCCACGGGAACGGGGTGGTGAGACCGATCCACGATGGCCGGGTTACGAGCTAGGTGCGATCGGTGACCAGTTGTCCGCAAGTGTCGCGACGCCACACACCCTTATCGCATATTCACGTTTCCGTGAGCGTGTGCCGCTTGACTTTGCTTCCCGCACATCTGATTTGTGAGGAGCAAACGTAACTATGTTACACTTGTTGAACTTCCACCTGGGGGAGGACCTATGCGATCTGCGCGCGCGATATCGTGGTCGGCTGGCCATGTCCTCATAAGGGCTTGCGCGCTGGCCTTGGCTGTCAGCACGATCCCCGTCGTACCCTTGGGCATGACCGGCACTGCGATCGCACAGGACGCGGCACCTGCGGCGAGAGCCCTCGATCAATCAGCGGCTCAACCTCCTGCGGCCGCCGAAGCCAGAGGAACAGCGCCCGCAGCCGCGCCGGAGATCACGAAAATCAAGATCTTGATGGCGCGCGAACTCAGGGATCTGCCGCCTCCGCTGTCGCTGCTCGACATACCTCCTCCCGATGACGGCCTCGGTGGCGCAAAGCTTGCCACTGCCGACAACAATACGACCGGCAAGTTTATCAAGCAGGAATTCATCCTCGATGTCGTCGAAAACGAAAAGCCTGACGCCCTGGTCGCCGACGTCGCCAAAATGGTCGATGCCGGGAGCGCTTTCGTGGTTGTGGATGCGGCACCGAAAACCGTCCTTGCTCTCGCCGACGCGCTGAAGGACAAGAGTGCGATTATCTTCAATGCAGGCAGTCCGGACGACCGACTTCGCGAGGAAGATTGTCGCGTCAACGTCAAGCACACCATTCCCACGCGCTCCATGTTCGCCGATGCACTCGGTCAGTTCATGGCCTGGAAGCGCTGGAACCGCTGGTTCATGATCGTCGGCCCCACCCCTGAAGACAAAATGCTGGCGGAGGCGTACCGCCGCACGGCAAAGCGCTTCGGTGCCAAGATCATCGAGGAGCGGACCTACACCTACGAGCCGGGCAGTCGGCGGTCGGACGGCGGTTTCGAACAGATCCAGCAGCAGATGCCGTCGTTCACTCAGAATGTGAAAGAGTATGACGTCGTCGTAGTTGCAGACGAAGGCGGCCTGTTCGGCGAGTACGTACCCTACCGAACCTGGGATGCAAAGCCCGTGGTCGGCACGGCCGGCCTTTACACCGCAACGTGGCACCCGGCGATCGAGCTTTGGGGCGGCACGCAATTCCAGAACCGTTTCAAGCGCATGAACAACCGCAATTTCCGGGAACTCGACTACAATGTCTGGATGGCCGTTCGCTCGGTTGGCGAAGCCGCGACACGGCAGAAATCCGGCAATGCCGCCAAGCTGATCGAATACATGAGTTCGCCCGAGTTCGAACTCGCGGCCTTCAAGGGCCAGAAGCTCACCTACCGCAGCTGGAACGGCCAGTTGCGCCAGCCGATTCTGCTGGTGACCGGAAAGATGCACGTCACGGTCTCGCCGCAACCCGGCTTCCTGCACCATTTGACCGAACTCGACACGCTCGGAGTCGACAAGCCAGAAACAAAATGCAAGGCCTTCGGCAAGTGATCAAGCGGTGAGCCGCACTCAGCGTCCGATCAAGAACTTGATCCCACCCCAGGAGTTCCGTCCGTGAAATATGCCAGAACCCGTCTCATTGCTCCGGCGGCGGCCTTTGCCGCGCTGTTGATGACCGTGACCAGCGCAAACGCCTTCAAGGTGTTCGTGTCGAACGAGAAGGAGCAGACGATCAGCGTCATCGATAGCGTCAAGCTCGAAGTGATCCACACGATCAAGACCGGGAACCGCCCGCGCGGCATCATTCTGGCCAATAGTAACAAGTGGCTTCTGGTCTGCGCCAGCGACGACAACCGGGTCGAGGTCTACGACACAAAAACGTTCGAACTGGTCAAAATCCTGCCGTCAGGACCCGACCCGGAACTGTTCACGCTGCATCCGTCGGGCAACCCGCTGTTCATTGCCAACGAGGACGACAACATCGTCACCGTCGTCGATATATTCACTGGCAAGATCCTTTCCGAGGTTCCTGTCGGCGTCGAACCCGAAGGCATGGGCGTGAGCCCAGATGGCAAGTTCGTGGTCAACACGTCCGAGACCACCAACATGGCCCATTTCATCGACACCAAGACCTATGAGACGGTCGAGAACATACTGGTCGACAACCGCCCTCGTGTCGCCGAGTTCACCCCCGATGGAGGCGAGGTCTGGGTCTCGGCCGAGATCGGCGGCACCATCACGGTCATCGATGCCGCGACCAAGAAAGTGAAATCGAAGTTCTCGTTCGAAATCCAGGGCGTGAACAAGGACGCAATCCAACCGGTCGGCGTAAAGTTTTCAAAGGACGGCAAGAAGGCCTATGTTGCGCTCGGTCCGGCCAATCGCGTCGCCTTGGTCGATCCCAAGACCTACAAGGTCGAGAAGTACATCCTCGTCGGACAACGGGTCTGGAACCTCGCTTTCACGCCAGATGACAAACAGGTCTACACCACCAATGGATCGTCGAACGACGTTTCGATTATCGATGTGGCGACCGACAAGGTGCTCAAATCCGTGAAAGTCGGCCGCTACCCGTGGGGGGTCGTGGCTCTGCCGGAGTGATAACGCCGCGCGGACCCAATCGCCGCCCGCAAACATCAACAGAACGATCGACACGCGCTAGCAACAGGAACCGCTCGATGCTCAGAGAACTCACTCTTGCAGTATTTGCCATCGCAATTCCCGTTACAGCTGCCGCCGAAGGTTTTCTCGTCGGGCGGGCTGCGCGCGCTCCTGATCTCGTCATCGGCCTTGGCGATGCCGGCTATGAATGGAAACAGGAGGCTTTCACATTCGAGACGGGCAAAGGCTACCGGATGTGGATCAAGGCCACCGGCAAGAAGGAATGTTCCTTCGAGGCCAAGGAGTTCTTCCAGCACCTCTGGTTCCGCAAGATCGAGATCAACAAGGTCGAGGTCAAACTGGCGACCCTGCATCAGCTCGAATTCGAGCAGGAAGGGGAAGTCGAGCTGTTCTTCACGCCGATCAAGCCAGGGGACTACACTTGGGTTTGCAAGGGACTTGAAGCCAAGGGCCTGACCGGTAATATCGTCGTGAAATGAACCTTGCGGCCATGCAGTTGAAAACCCCGACTCTCCAAACGGATGCTCTGGTCGTCAAGGGCGTGAGCCATTCGTTTGGCGAGCGGGCGGCGCTCAAGGACGTGTCACTCGAGGTGGCGCGCGGATCGTTCGTGATCTTGTTGGGGCTCAACGGCGCGGGGAAGTCGACGCTGTTCTCCCTGATCACGCGCCTCTACGACAACGTTTCCGGCGAGATCAGCATCCTTGGGCACGACGTGCGACGGCGGCCGACGGCCGCGCTGCAGCGGCTGGGCGTCGTCTTCCAGAGCCGTACGCTCGATTCCGACCTCTCGCTGATGCAGAACCTCGAGTACCACGCGGCTCTGCATGGCCTGAGCGGCCGCGATGCGCGCGCCCGCTGCCGGAATGCGCTGGAGCGCGTGGGTTTGCTCGATCGCGGGGACGCTAAAGTGCGTACTCTCTCGGGCGGCCAGGCCCGCCGCGTTGAGATTGCACGCTCGCTTCTCCACCGGCCAACCTTATTGCTGCTCGACGAACCGACCGTCGGCCTCGACATCGGTTCGCGCGAGGGCGTCATGACCATTGTGCGATCGTTGGTCGAGCGCGAGGGCATGGGCGTCTTGTGGGCCACACATCTGATCGACGAGATCACCGCCACGGACCGCATCGTGTTGTTGCACCAGGGCGTTGTGCTTTACAGCGGATCGGTGCCTGGCTTTATCGCCGCAGCCGCCACCGACAACGTTCGGACCGCATTCCGAAAAATGACCGGGTCACCGGGTGCAGCCTTGAACGGTGACATGGAATGAGCACCGAAATGACGTCGACCGCCACAGCATCCGACGTTCTTCTGAAGGCCGAACCGCCTCCAGCTGATATCGGGTTCTCAGGTTACCTCGCCTGCTTCCGCGGAATCGTCTGGCGCGAAGTGCTGCGCTTCCTGCATCAGCGGGAGCGCTTTTTGTCCGCGCTCGTGCGTCCGCTGGTGTGGCTCTTCATCTTTGCGGCGGGCTTCCGCCAGGTGCTCGGCGTCTCGATCATCCCGCCCTATCAGTCCTACGTGCTCTACGAGACGTTCGTCACTCCGGGTCTCGTCGGGATGATCCTGCTGTTCAACGCCATGCAGTCGTCGCTGTCGATGGTCTATGACCGTGAAACCGGCGCCATGCGGACGCTTCTGGTCAGTCCGTTTCCACGATCTTTCCTTTTGCTCTCGAAAATCATCGGTGGCGTCGCGGTCGCCATGTTGCAGGCCTACGTATTCCTGTTCGTCGCCTATTTCTGGGAGATAGAACCGGGCGCGCCGGCCATCGCGCTGCCGTTCGGGATTGCAATTCCGCACCCTTTCGCGGGCTACCTTACCGTGGCTCCTGCACTGTTCGTCTCTGGCGTGATGCTGGGCGCGCTCGCCCTCTTCATGTCTTCGGTGATCAAGCAGCTCGAGAACTTTGCCGGCGTGATGAACTTCGTGATCTTTCCGATGTTCTTTGCATCGTCGGCGCTCTATCCGCTGTGGCGGATCAAGGAATCGAGCCCGCTGCTGTACGAGATTTGCCGGTTGAACCCGTTCACCTATGTGGTGGAGTTGATAAGGTTCGGGTTCTACGGACAGATCGATTGGTTTTCTCTGGCCGTCGTGATCGGCTGCTCTGTTCTCTTCCTCAGTGCCGCCATCTACGCCTACAACCCATCCAAGGGCCTGATCGGTCGCCGCGGCGGCCCGGGCGGAGGAGCATAACTCGCATGTCTCGGTTTGAAGCTCGTGCCTTTCTCACACTCGTCTTGGTGACGGCCATCGGGTCCGCCCCGGTGGCGTTCGCAGCGGTCGGCGAGAAAGATCACCCCGATTGGCCCTGCGTTCAGCGCAAGGTCGTGACATTGACGTCCACCCAGATCTGGGACGGTCCACCGACCGATGACATCAAGGATTGGTCGAACGACGCCGAACTCGCAAAGCTGGTGCCTGGACTCATCAGCCGGCGCGTGCCGCTCGACGAAGCCAAGGCATCGATCAAGGCGCTGGTCGAAAAACTGCCACAGGCGTCACGCGACGAAACAATGAAGCGGCTTTTTGCAGGCGTGCTGTCGCGCATCAACGACGAGCGGACGAGCGTCATCTCCGGCGTGGAGCGTTTCCAAAGGCGGCAGAAAACGCGGGCGGATGAACTCGAACGGCAAAGTTCCGAGATCGTCAAGCTCAAGGAATTGGCCAAGGACGACACCTCTCGGAAGAAGCTCGATGAAGCCGAGGAAAAGTACAAGTGGGACACGCGGGTATTCCAGGAGCGTCAGCAGAATATTCCCCTGGCGTGCGAGATTCCAACGCTGATCGAGCAGCGGGCGTTCGAACTCGGCCGCGAAATCCGGACCTACATGTCGAAATAGTGCTGCGCCGCAAGGACGGCCGCATCCGGTCAGGGTACGGCAGTGGCGTCGACCAGATTGAGCCCGATATCCATCCAGCCGTCGGTCCCGTCCGGGAACCACGCGACCGCTGAATACCCCATCGCCATGGCGCGCTTGGCGGCATTCCATGACATCCAACAATCCCTGAGGCAGAAAAAAACGAGCTTACGCGCGGTGTCATGGCCCGTGAGCTGCGCGAGGCGGCTCGAGAAGTAGGCCTGCGCCTCGGGTGACAACACGCCATAGCCGACGTTGGGCAGCCAGTGCGCGCCCTCGATGCTGGAATGGCGCGGGTCGCGCCAGACCGTTGCCTGCGGGAGGTTGGGAGGTTTCGGCGGCCGCGGATAGACATCGATGAAGACGGCCGACTTGACGTCCCACAATGCCTTGGCCTCGTCGGCGCTTAAAACACGGGCGCCAGCGAGAGTTGCCGGAACTCGCGAGCGATAGTCCGCCGTCTTGTATTCGGTGGGCTCGGCGGGCGGCTGATCCGCAACCACCACGGAGGGCGCCGCCGTGGCCGCGGCGACCGCTACCATCAGCAACCACCGCCGACGCGTGCCTTCCCGAGTCGACCGGCTGGCCAGGTGTGGGCTGGGCATGTCGATGGCCCACATCTTTCGCATGACTGTCGTATGGCCCAGCTTCTGGTCGACGCCCGTGTTCGGCTACTTCCGTGCCGCCGTGATCAAGGCGTTCTGTTCGTCGACGAGTGGCACACCGTACTTGAGGAGCACCGCGTCGATGTCACCCTGACGCTTCTTGATGATCTCGTTCAACCGGCGCTTCCAGTCATCCTCTCCATTGCGCACGCCGAACGTGATCCGATAGGCCATCCTCGGTCCGCTCGACTCTTTCAGGAGCGGCGCCACTGTCAGCTTCTCCCCACCGCGCGCGGCGAAATAACCAGCAATCGGCCCCCACAGTATTCCAGCATCCACCTCGCCCTTGCGGATGTCTTCCATCATCTGCTCGGCAGGGCTCTCGTAGCGCCGATCCACGATCAGGCGGTAGGGGCGCGCCTTACCCATCAACCCAGCCTGGTTCATGTTGTCGGACGGCGGTGTTCCGGCAATGATGCCAACCACTTTGTCTTTCAACCGTGGATCGGCAATCGTTTCTACGCCGTCCAGTCCCTTGCCCGGCTTGTACACGATCGCATACACAGACTTGTAGTAGTGGTTGGTGTTCAGCACCAGTTCGTCACCCTGCGCGTAGCCGATGACAACATCGCAGGCCTTGGCGAACAACGTCCTGCGGATAAAACCCACGGCCTGCGGGAACAAGGTGTATTCAACCGGCACCTTGAGCTCGTCTGCGACGATATCTGCGATCCTATTTTCAAAACCCTCCGCCTTCTCATTGGAGAAGGGCATGTTCGACGGATCGGAGCAGACGCGCAACACCTTGCGGTTGACAAGGTCAGGCCGCTGGCCGTCCGCCGCATCTGCCTTTTCAGCGGCCATCAATAGGCAAACCAACGCAAACAGGGCTCCGAAGAGCCCCGCCGCGACAGAAATCTTCGATCGGTCTGGCAACACGGTATCAGCCCTTGAGGCAAGAGTTCTCGTAATCCTGAGAGGCCTGCGAACGCTCGACTTCGCGCTTCGGCCGGCCGCCCGGCAAAGCGCCCTCAGCGCGAGCCTTGAGATAGACGAAGATGTCGTCGACGTAACACATGACGTTCTTGTTATCGCCGAGGGCGGGCATCACGCTCTTGGCGCCGCCCGAAAGCTCAACGATCCGGCCACTCGCGACGACACCGACGAAGTCGCCATAGCCCATCGTCTTGAGCGAGTCGGCGAGCGCCGGAGCATAAGTCGACCCCTTACCCTCAGGGCCATGACAGACGTGGCACTCGGCGTGATATCTGCGGAATCCATTGAACGTGTACCAGTCGAACGAGCCATCATCGAACTTCTTGTAGATCGGCTCGCCCTTGGCGTCGATGTACTTGCTCTTGTCGTCTTTATCTGTACCGACGGCGACGGTCTGTGCGACTGCGCCAAAGCTCAACGATGAACCGAGCAGCAGAGTTGCGATGAGTGCGGTGCCAAATTTCTTCACGCGTTTCCCCTGTTCATTCCAAGCTTAGCCGCTGCCGGCTGCTGTCATTGATTACGTCGGACTTCGATGTCCGGATTATGTCGCGATGGACCACAAGCCCGGCGGGCATTCGATGTCAGGCCGGATTTGAAGGCCATGGCCAACCGGCGAGGCAGCCGAGAAGTTCGTGAGGTAGACGAACCCGACACCTTATATAGAGAGACCGGCGCAGGTTTCCCTGCGCCGGTCCATGTTATACGCGAAGCCGATCAGGGCAGCGTGAAGACGGTCAGCGTACCGCCGAGGTTCGTGTAGTTCCTCAGACCGGCGTAGCCACCGACGGCGCCGAGGCCATCGTTCGGGTTGGTGAGACCGGCTGCGAGACCGATGCCAGCCCAGCCACCGACGCCCGAAAGGACGGCGACGTACTGCTTGCCCTTATGGGTGTAGCTCATGGCGTTGCCGATGATGCCAGACGGGGTCTTGAACTTGTACAGTTCTTTGCCGTCCTTCTCGTCGACTGCCTTGAAGTAGCCCTCGAGCGTGCCGTAGAACACGACGCCACCACCAGTGGCGAGTGCACCCGACCAGACCGAGAACGGCTCCGGCTTAGACCAGACGATCTTGCCCGTGCCTGCATCCCAAGCGATGAAGTTGCCCATACCGCCGTGGCTGTTCGGAGCCGGGTACATGGACAGCGTGGCGCCGACGTACGGCTGACCAGCGGTGTACGAGACCTTGAAGGGCTCGTAGTCCATGCAGACGTGGTTGGTCGGCACGTAGAACAGGTTCGTGCGCGGCGAGAAGGCGGCCGGCTGCTGGTCCTTAGAACCAAGAGCTGCCGGGCAGATGCCCTTCGCGTTGACGTCCTGGCCCTTGCCCTCTTTGAAGGTCGAGGCGGCCGGGAGAACCGTCGGGCGACCGTAACGGGCGCTCTTCGGATCCATGTCGACGCCCGACGTCCAGTTGACGGCCGGATCATACTTCTCTGCCACAAGCAGCTCGCCCGTCTTGCGGTTCAGCGTATAGCCGAGGCCGTTGCGGTCGAAGTGCACGAGAGCAGGCGTCTTCTTGCCCTTGACGTCGATGTCAGCGAGAATCATCTCGTTGATGCCGTCATAGTCCCACTCGTCGAACGGGGTCATCTGATAGACCCATGCGGCCATGCCGGTGTCCGGGTTGCGGGCGAAGATCGTCATCGAATAGAGCTGATCGATCGCCTTGCCATCCGGTCCCGCGCGCTGTGCCGGGTTCCAGGTCGAGGGGTTGCCGGTTCCGTAGTAGAACAGGTTGGCTTCCTTGTCGTAGGAGAACCAGCCCCAGGTCGAACCGCCACCGATCTTCCACTGATCGCCGTTCCAGGTCTTGAGCGACGAGTCGGTGCCAACCGGCTTACCGAGGTTCGTCGTCTTGACCGGGTCGATCAGCAGGTCGGCATCCGGACCCATCGAGTAGGCGCGCCAGACGCGCTTGCCCGACTTGAGGTCATAGGCCGTCACGTGGCAGCGAACGCCGAACTCAGCGCCCGATACGCCGACGAGCACCTTGTCGTTCACGATCAGCGTGGTACCCGTGTGGGTCTCACCCTTCTTCGGATCGGCGTTGGTTGCCTTCCAGAGTTCCTTGCCCGACTTCGCGTCGAGTGCAACGACGTTGGTATCGGCCTGATTCAGGATGATGATGCCGTCAGCATAGGCGAGACCGCGGTTGACGGTATCGCAGCACATGACGGGGATAACCGACGGGTCCTGCTTCGGTTCATACTTCCAGATGATCTTCGCTTCCTGGTCGAGGTCGAGTGCGAAAACGATGTTCGGGAAAGGCGTATGAACGTACATCACATTGCCAATAACGAGCGGACCGCCCTCGTGACCACGAAGCACGCCCGTCGAGAAGGTCCAAGCAACCTTCAGGTTCTTGACGTTGTCTTTGTTGATCTGGTCGAGCTTCGTGTAGCGCTGGTTGAAGTAGTCACCAGACTGCATCGCCCACTGATTCGGGTCAGCTGTCAGCTTCGTGACGCTCTCGTTCGCCATTGCGGGAATCGAGACGGCCACAGACGCTAACAATGCACCTGTGAGTGCACTTTTGCGCATTGCGCTTCCTCCTTTGAGATGTCTTGCCACGCTTGCAAGCGGCAGCTGTCGTCAGCGTGTCACAGTCGAAACCTGGGAACGGGGTTTACCCCTCATTTCCCTTCGACTTACGAACAGATCCCCTAAAAAGGGGCCCCAGAAGGCGCAGCTACCGTGAAGGCATCTAGACACTTTTTGTCGCGGGTTGCAAGCCTATCTGTCAGCTGTATTTTTGGTGGCTCACATAGGTCAATATCGTTGACCGAATTATTGACCGCAGAGCCGGGGGTTTGCGCGATCGAGCCGCAGAATTCACCATTGCCCGGAAACGCAGTACCGACCGGGGAATTCGCGTCTTGAGACGTGTCCTGACGTTGTTTTTCGATCCATTTCATGCCCTCACATGACTGAACGGCAACGACCGAAGCGGATTAATGTTATAATGGCGGGCGCGCGTCCATCACACGACGCTCTCGCATCGCTGGGTGTGATCGGACACCCGTCCAGACGCAACGACATCGGAACATGCCAAATATGTCAGAGATGTCGCATCGCCGATCGAGACGCGGTCTCATGATAACCCGCCATGCGTTCGTGCGCGGCACTCTTGCGCTTGCTGCGTCGCCGCTCGTCCTCGGCTACTCGGCGCTCAGGTCGTCATCAACGGCACTCGCGGCCGGCGCACCACTCGGCGCACCGCTGTCCGTCGTCGCCGTCGCCCCCGGCATCTATATCCATCAGGGCCGGCACGGGCTGTTCTCACCAGAGAACGCCGGCGATATCTCCAATTGCGGCTTTATTGTCGGCCGCAATGCCGTCGCAGTGATCGACACGGGCGGCAGCGCGATGATCGGCATGGGATTGAAGGCGGCCATCCGCCAAGTCACCGACCGGCCGATTGGGCACGTCATCAATACGCACATGCACCCGGACCACGTGTTCGGCAATGCCGCCTTCGATGACGGCAACACGGCATTCGTCGCCCACCACAAGATGGCCCGCGGCTTGGGCGCTCGCGCCGAGCGCTATCAGGCGATCAACTCCCGACTGTTGGGGGAGAAAGCTTTTTCCGGAACTCGTATCGTCATGCCGCAGGTGCCCGTGATAGGGACGCAGACAATCGAACTCGGTGAGCGATCAATCGTTTTGGAGGCCCACAAGACCGCGCACACCGACAATGACTTGACCGTTCGCGACACTGCGACGGGGACAGTATTCATGGGTGATCTCCTGTTCTCCGGGCATATTCCGACAATCGACGGTTCGATCCGCGGATGGCTTGCACTGGTTGCTCGCCTGCGTGAGGAGAAAGCCGCCCAGGTGGTGCCGGGTCATGGTCCGCCGGCGATGCCTTGGCCCGATGCGATTACGCCGTTGACGCGCTACCTGACCGCCGTCTCGGCCGGAGTTGCAGCTGCCATAAAGTCAGGCCAAACCCTGAGTGAGGATGCGGAAACGGTAGGACTCGACGAAAAAGATGCGTGGATGCTGTTTGAAGAGTATCATCGCAGAAATGTGTCTGCGGCATTTGCCGAACTCGAATGGGAGTAGCGGATTTCGACGACTGTTCGGCGTCAGGGCATCCGAGTCATAAACGGACACGAGGCTGTGACACATTCGGAAGGAGCGACGATGTCGACCAGATCTCAGCGCGGCGCCTCACCCATCGGACTTTCAGGATTGGTCGCAAGCGCAATCACAACCATTGCGGCGCTTGCTCTACCGGGCATGCCGGCCGCATTCGCCCAGGCGAAGATGACGGTGGCTGCTCCGGAAGGAAACGCAGCTCTCGATTTCGATCCCTGGCCGGGCATCCGCAAAGATCTTTTCGCCTCGCGCGACATCACCGATGAGGCAACGACGCTTTCTCTCGAAGCTCCGGTGCGGGCCGAGGACGCCGCGATCGTGCCGCTGACCATCCGCATCCCCAAGGCCATCGCAGGCGACGTGAAAAAGCTCACGCTCGTGATCGATAAGAACCCGGCACCCATCGCCGGAGTGTTCACCTTTGGCGCCGGCGCGGGCCTCGGCGACCGGGTGATTTCGACCCGCGTCCGCGTCGATATGTACACCAATATTCGCGCCATCATGGAGACCAGCGACGGCAAGCTGCACATGGTGACAAAGTACGTGAAGGCGGCTGGCGGCTGCTCGGCGCCCGCGCTCAAGGATGCAGATGAGGCCCTGGCCGCGCTCGGCAAGATGCAGTTGAAGACGCGCGCGGCGCCGAACCAGTCGGCGGCGATGCGCGAAGGCCAAGTCATGATCAAGCACCCCAATTATTCCGGGATGCAGATGAACCAGCTCACCGGCCTCTATATACCGGCGAAGTACGTCCAGCAGCTGGACGTGACGCGGGATGGGGAAATCGTGTTCCAGCTTGAAGGCGGCATCTCACTCTCGGAAGATCCCAACATCCGCTTCACCTATGGTGATGGTGGAACTGGGGTGCTGGAGGTGACCGCCAAAGATACAGATGGAAGCGTGTTCAAGGCGCGCGTAGCACCCAGCGGCTCTTAGACCGCCGCACCGACAGACCGACGGACCGACAGTCGTTGAATGAGAACGGCGGGTCACTTGCTGCGCGTCTTTTTTTGACCCGCGCATTGCTCCAACATTCGCGGCCACGGGAAACACGCTGCCAAGGAGTTGTCGCAGCGGCCTTCAACACCCGCCTTTTAGAAGCAGCGCAGCTCTGATTCCACCTGCGCGCGTCGCAGCACGTTCACCTTCTCGCGAAGGGGAGCATAGGAGAAGAACATGTCCGTCGCCTCGCCGCCCTTTTGACGCACCGAAAGGATGGTTTCGACTTCTTCGTAATCGTTGAACGGCATCAACGATGCAACGATGTCGATCGAACAGGAGCATTTGTTGAGCGACTCGCGTGTCTGTCCATTGACCTGCATGCAGGCGAACACATAATCCGCGCGTATCGATGTTGGATAGTCGTTGACGGGCGCCTCGACCGCTACAGCCGATGCTGCGCACAACGAGAGAACCAACGCCGCCCCCGTGAACGACTTGTAAAGCTTCACACAGAGATCGATCATTTAATCGCTCCTACCCCAACCAGCGTGATCCGCTCCTCGAACGTCGGCGTGTCGGGCAAGGTACTGACGAATGTCGAGACCAAGTCGACGAAATAGCCGGGGATCGCCTCACTCACGACGAACGAAAATTTCGAGGTTTCATAGCCGAGCATCCGCTTGGCGTTCTTGTCCTCGACGTATGGCGCGACCGAAACTCGGTAGGCGGCCACCGATTTGCCGCCAAACTCTACGGTTGTCTTCTGGATGTCGGCCTTATCACGTAGCGCGTCGCGGAACTGCTGTTTGAGGTAGTTGCGATTGCCGCCTCCAACGAGAGCGAAGTTCGACACCGCGCGATCGAGGAAGAAGACCAGGATCGGGTTACCTGTCATGCCGGTTTCAACCCGTGGATCGCGCGCGCGTTCGCCCGTAAAGATCTTGATGACCACATCGCGCTTGCCCTCGACATCGACGGCGTTCACGCCGATCTTGATGTCGTCTGAGAACGGCTCGCCCAGCATCTTGGCATCGGAGACCGTGCGTTGAATGCGGTAGGTTGCCTCTGTACCATTGCTCATCAGTTCGAGATGCTTGCTTTCAAACAGCAGGTCCACGGCGCTCTGCTTGCCGGCGTCGGCCATGGCAGGAGCCAAGTTGGTGCCTGCAGCAAGCGTCACCGCGGCGGCGAACATTAGGCCACGCAAAGTCTTGACGAACATTCTCTCGGGTCCTCCGAAGTCTATGGGGTGCCGACTGGGGCGCTTTGAGCTAGGTTCTAGCGCCCATTGATCGACGAACCAAGGGTTTCAATCTTTAACATACGCCTGCGACCGGATCGTGGTCTTCATGAACCAAGTCTATTTTGCGCGGCCACTTTGAGCAGGCGGCAGATCAGCCTGCTCGCCGTTCCCGGACGAATAAGGTCCAGCACGGCCTATCGAATGAAATCACCGAACGCCCGCGGGCCGTCGCCGACGGCAACCTTGCCGGTGACTTCCAGCGTCGCCGTATCGATCCGCTCAAGGGTATTGGCCGACCAGCACGCCACGTAGATGTTGCGGCCAGCGGTATCGGCGGCAATGCCCTCGGGATAGTCGCCGACCGGGATGACCTTCACGACGGCGAGCGTGGCAACATCGAACACGGTGACCGTTGCGTCGTATTGATCCGAGACAAACGCGCGTCCCTGGGCGATGGCCACCGCGTAGGGCCTGCGCCCGACGGGGACGGTGCCGATGCGCGACCGGGCCGGAACATCGATCACGCTGACGTCGTTGCTGCCCACATTGGCCGAATAGGCGCGCCGGCCATCCGCTGAAACGGTCACGCCGAACGGGCGTTCCCCGACCGCCACAGTGCCGATCAGGTCGAGGGTATCCGCATCGAGGATCGTCACTTGATTGCTGTCCCGGTCTGCGCTCAGCAAGTGCTTGCCGTCGGGCGTCACCGCCAGCCCCGACGGTGATTTCCCGACACTCTTTTCTCCCACCAACAGACCCGTAACCGGCTCATGCGCCATGATCTTGTGCTGATACCAGTCCGCGACGTAGACCCGGCCACTGACAGGATTGACCGCGATGCCAAGAGGTCCATTGCCGGATGAGAACCGCCCCATGAGCCTGCGGCTTACCGCGTCGACGATGGTCACCACCTTGCCATCGGGCGAAGTGACGTATGCGGTCCGCCGGTTGGGCGAAAGTGCGATACCCGCCGGCTTGCCGTCGATGGCCAGTTCAGCCACCACCCTGAAATCAGAAAGCCGCACGACCGAGAGGCTGTCACCGGTCTGGTTGGTGATCAGCGCCTCGCCAGCCTCGGCGAGCTTGGGCGCGACCGGGAGGGGCGCTGTCTCGGCCATTGCCGTCGCCATGGCCGTTGCCCAGATCACGAGAAGCGCTAAACCTGATCCAAGCCCACGCCGGCTGGCGCGCATTCCGCGCGCCGTCATCAACCGCCAGCCTCGACCTTGGCCTTCAAAGCATCGAGCCCTGCCCGGAAAACCCCCTTGATCGCCCTGACGGCGGCCTCGTCGGACAATTCTGGCGGCGGATCGTTGTTAAGGAAACCGCGATAGAACGCCGCCTTCCATTCGACCACGGATTTGCCGCCGCTGGCTTCAACAGAGAGAGTGGATGTGTAGTTGCTGACCGGCAGCACTTTCACGTCGACTGCCGTGATCTCATAAGACAAGCTCTTGCCGGCGTCGTAGTTGCTCAGAGCCTCGATGATTCGGCCGGCCGGCCTCAACGTGAGCACGCGCGTCGCGCCCTTGGTGTTACCACCGTTGCCCTCCGTGTTGGCGACCGCCGGATGCCAACTCATGTCCTGGAAACTTCCGATCACCGCCCAGACTTTCTCAGCCGGTGCGTTGATCTCAACCTTCTCCGTCACCTTTTGGCGTGTCGGACCGTGCGCATCAAGCGGCCCAACGGCAACCTGAGACAACAATAACACCATCATCATCCAGACCAGACCACGTCTCGACATCACGCTTTCTCCTGCAATCCCAGATACCGCGGCGTTTTTCTATCGAAACGTCGCGCGCGAGGGACACCAGCAACTCTATGATTTTAGTGCAGCTTTTGCATCTGACGTTTGGTCTTGAGCCGCGCCCCACCGGGGACCAAACGTCAGATCCGCCACACTAGCGACCCGCGGCAGGCCGTGCAATCGCGAGGACCGCCGGAAGCTCTGCGACGCCTTGGCGCCGTGAGTCGAACAGAGTTGTGTTGCCTCTATGTCCGTGCTTTTTGGCATCTTGGAACGGACGGGGACAGCCGTTCGCCATTTATCTTGGCAGCACTACGGCAGGCACTCCCATGAAGGTCAACGGCGTCGCGATCGACGACACTTTCGCCGAAGCTTTCGGCATGAGCGGAACGGGCCTCGTCATCACCGCTGATAGCAGCAAATGGGCGCGCATTGCCGCCGATACGATGTGCGGTTTCGGCACATCGGTCATCGGCTGCGGCGCCGAGTGCGGCATCGACCGCGAACTGGCACCCGACGAAACACCAGACGGCCGGCCCGGTTTTCGCGTCCTGTTGTTCGGCTTCTCGCCCGACAGCCTTCTGCCCCAACTGCGCAATCGAGTCGGCCAATGCGTACTGACCAGCCCTGGCTCCGCGTGTTTCAATGGCCTCGACGCCCCCCAACAGCTCGCCCTCTCGGCCGGACCGCGGTTCTTCGGCGACGGCTGGCAGACCTCAAAACGCCTCGGCAGCCGGCGCTATTGGAGAGTGCCGGTGATGGACGGCGAGTTCGTGATCGAGGACAAGTGCGGCCTCACCACCGATGGCGTCGGCGGCGGGAACTTGCTGCTCATCGGATCAGATCGCGCCGGTTTGCTTGAGACCACAGAAGCCGCCGTCGCAGCAATCGCCAGGGTTCCGGACGTCATCACACCGTTCCCAGGCGGTATCGTACGTTCGGGCAGCAAGGTGGGTTCGAAATACAAGGGCGCCGTCGCTTCCACCAATCAGGCGTTCTGCCCGACCCTGCGGGGAGCGGTGAACAGCGAGTTGTCGCCGGGCACCATCGCCGTGCTCGAGATCGTCATCGACGGCTTGACGTCGAAGGCGGTGGCGGACGCCATGCGCGCGGGCCTGGCGACCGCGACCGGGATAGGCACAGCCAAGGGGCTTACCCGGATCAGCGCTGGCAATTACGGCGGCAAGCTCGGGCAGCATCACTACCACCTGAAGGACCTTCTGGCATGAGCGGCCTCGTTTTCAAGCTGCGCGCGGTGCTCACGGAGCGCATTGATCTCAAAGACATCGTGCCGAATACACTTGCCGGACTTTCGCTCCATGACGTGCAGCGGCTGAGCGTTGGAACCGGACGCAGCGAGGCCGACATTGGCGAACTTTTTTTCGTCAGTGGCTCGCCGGGCGAGCGCCTCGTTATCGAAGGCGGCACCAGCGCCATCGACGGTATTGGTTCTGGGCTCAAGGCAGGCACGATCATCGTCGAGGGCGATGCGGGGTCATTGGCCGCATGCGGAATGCGCGGCGGCCGCCTCGATATTTCCGGTAACACCGCCAGTCATCTCGCCTCTGGCATGCGGGGTGGCATCGTGGTCGTCAAAGGGTCGGCCGGCGGGCTGGTCGGCGCCGCGCGAGCCGGAGAACGCTTCGGGATGGCCGGCGGCACCGTCGTCATCGGCGGCGATGCGGGCGACCGCGCAGGCGACCGGATGCGGCGCGGCACGATCGTGGTGCGCGGGCGATGCGGCGAAGCAACCGGCGCACGCATGATGGGCGGCACGATACTCGCCGAGGGTGGTTTCGGCGATGGACCAGGGCCCTTATTGCGACGTGGGACGCTGATCGGCCCCTCGGCGGAACGGTTGCTGTCCACCTTTGCCGACTGCGGGCACCATGATCCGGTCGTTCTGCGGCTGATCAACCGCCACCTCGCCTCGACTCTCGGGGATCTGGGAGATCTGACGCCAAAACCCTTGCCGCTCAAGGTCCGCCGGTTTGCGGGCGATCTCGCGACCATCGGCAAAGGCGAGTTGCTGCTGACAGGGTGATCGCACCTCTGAGCAGTCACGCGGCGGGGTTGGGTTGCCGCCACGTCAACCAATCATGCCCATTGTTGTCACTTGGTCCGGTCGTCGATCTGATCCGCGGCGGCCAGATCGGCGTAAGCTCCGCGTGTACCGGCCCCGGCACAGTTGCTGGGAACCCTGTTGCTGGGAACCCAGTTTACACGTGTGTCGGGTCGCCCAGCTGACGTTTGGTCCCCACGCGGGGCTGGACTCAAAACCAAACGCCAGATGCAAAAGCTAGACTAGAATCATAGGCTTGCTAGTGTTCCTTAGGCGCCGACATTTGATCTGGAGCGCGTTGCAATGGGAAGCAAATGTCGGCGCCGGAACACTAGGCTTGGGTTCTGAAGCGCTCCACTGGGGGGAAATTGATTTTCCGGACAAAAACACTCGAGGCTATCTCAAGGAGCCAGTAACATGATCACAATCGTCATATCGGCTTGCCTGATTTCTGAGCCAACAACTTGCAAAGACTATAAGATTCCGCTTGACGCCGACATCGACGAGACGAAGTGCTCGTATTTCGCGCCCCCGCACTTCGGCAAATGGGCCGACGAGCATCCAGGCTGGAAGATCGTCAAATGGCGTTGTGCATCTGGCAACGTCAACGATATCTGAGCATCGCGACGGGTTCTGGACAGACGTGACGACCTGCAGCTCGAACCTCGCGACGACCCCCGGCCACGTTCAGGGTTGGGATTTCGTCCGAGGGCCGGGTTGCAGAGCGTACCTGCTGGGCTGGTATGATAACCAGCTGATTTCGGTCACAAATTTCTGCTTGATCGCGCGACCGAAGTCGCCGTAACCCTCGGCGGGCAGAACGAATGACCCAGGCCCGCCCATGACATTCTCGACGAACCACGGCGCCAGCGTCGCGGCCTCGCGGCCTTCCAGAATGGGCAGCCCATTGACGACGGTGTTCGCCTCGACCAGTTCATCGCGCACGACGCGGGCGGGTTCCTCCGGATTGCAGTTGTCGCTCCCGTCTCCGGACACGTCTACCACCAGCCGCGCAGCCTTGACGGGCACCTGCGTCACGATCTTGTCGGATACGAAGCGAAGCATCTTGGCGAGGCAGGTGAACTCACCGCCTTGCCGCGGGACCTTACGCACCTTCGCGGCGGCGGCCGCCGCGTCTGCCTTCGACTTGATCTTGATCCAAGGGACGGCGATCTGCGGCCGATCCGACCACGTCACCATCATGAACAGGATGCCGCCCCGTGGCCCGGTCAGGATTGCGTCGAGTACCTTCGGGTCCTCAAGCGCTTTGGCGATCCCTTCCATCTGCAGCGTGTAGCGGTGCTCGTCCACCGAGTTCGAAACATCGACGGACACGACCAGCGCAGTGTCAACTTCGGCAGGCTGCGGCGCGGTCGCATACTGGGCCAATTGAACCTGACTGAGACCCGTTGAGCCTGAGGCCAGGACCAAAATGGCTCCCGCAATGGCGGCCTTAGCCCTGCTGCTCAATCCTGCCTCCAAGATTAGCCCGCTGGGCAATGGCGCCGCAGGACCTTTCACGTCTCCACCGGCGAGCATAGAACATTTGATCCTGCGCACGAAGGCGTGTCCAGATCAATCCACGCCCCGCGCAACCAGCAGGCCTCGTCGAGACGGCGTCGGCTACTTGCGGCGGCCCATGAACTCCATCTTGCCGATGTCGAGGCCGGAAGCGCGCAGGATCGCGTAGGCCGTGGTGGCGTGGAAGAAGAAGTTCGGCAGCACGAAGTGGAGCAGGTAGTCCTGACCTTTGAAGACCATCTCTTCGCCGGCGACCTTGAGTTTGACTTCCCGCTGTTCGGAGCCAGCAATCGCCGAGGACGGCAAGGACCTGAGAAAGGTCACCGTTCTGTCTATCCGCGCCTTGAGCTCGTCGATGGTGGTTTCGGTATCGGGGAAGCTTGGCACGTCGACACCAGCGAGCCGGGCACCCGCCCCCTTGGCGAAATCGCATGTGAGTTGAACTTGCCGGGTGAGCGGGAACATGTCCGGGAACAGTCGCATGCCGAGCATTACGGATGGCTCGATCTTGCGAGCTGCACAGTGCTCTGCCATCCGCCCAAGAATGTTCGAAATAGAGGTGAGCGTCTGCACGAACACGGGAATTGATGCGTCATACATCGTGATGGACAAGGCGGTGCACTCCTAGTTTTTAATTCCGGACATTCGGAACTTATCCTCAATCTGCGATGTTGTACAGTCGGCACACGCGGCAGGCATGGAGAGTGATGACCTTACTGGTTGCGCTCAACCAGCAAAGGTTGTGGTGAAGTCCCACCAACTGGAAAAAGTCTGAATGAAAAGATGGTGGGAGGTGAGGGGATCGAACCCCCGACATCTTCGGTGTAAACGAAGCGCTCTACCGCTGAGCTAACCTCCCCACGCAAGTGATTTAGCCGTCGTGCCCCGGCGGCGCAACGACCGAAATCAAGCTTGAGCCAGCTTCACGACCACCGCCACCCACATCACCAGGAGCTCAGTGCCCGCAGGGTCACCGGCGGTTCGCAACGTGCGAAGCCCTTCGGACCGCGGGGCTGGCGAGCACGTGTTAAACGAAATCCGCGCAATCGAATGCGCGGGGAAGTCGGCTTTTCCTGCGTGCATGTGCGAGGCAGCCATGGGACGTCCTCTGAGTGACAGGTCCCCGCTCCCGCCGGCGCGGACCGACAACCGGCCTCCGGCTACTGGCACCATCTGGCACCATCGCCAAACCACGGCTCAAGAATATCGTATTTCTGCCCTGGAGCATCCTTGCCATCGCTGTGCACAAAGACTGGCCGACGGTCGCACTCGAAACTTTTCGAATGCACCGATCACGTCCCCTCTCATGCCTTGCCGGCGAACGCCTGCTTCAGAAGTGACATCTGATGGCCAACTGGGTTTGGCGCTGTCGTGTCTGCCGCCGCCGGTTCCGACCCAACCGCCATGGCGCGGTCGATCTGAACGATGCGGTCATGCAGCTTGAAGCTTTCCTCGATCAGCAGCCGCAACCCCTCGGGCAATTCGGCGAAGCCCTTGATGTGCGACGGCCGGCCGAAACTCTGTAGCTTCACGCGTTGGCGCTTCCGCTTGGCTTCGTCCTCGGTGATCTCGCCTTCCTTCAGCGCGCGCCGGATCAGAAGCCACGACGCAAGGTCGAGGAGCCGGGTCGTCAACCGCATGCTTTCGGTGGCGTAGAGAACCGTGGATGCGCCCTTGAGCGCCTTGGCTTCCTTGCGGCCCGGCCCATCGAGATAGGCCGCCGATCGCTCGACCAGCGCCATCCCCTCTCTGAACACAAGCTCGAAACCATCGGACGACTGGAAGTGGGCGCCGAATGAAACCGTTACGTTGCCGTCACCCGAGGCACCGATTACGCGTGTACTGCTCATGTTCACCGTGACACACTGACTAGAACTTCATGAACCCTAACATCGAAACACCATAGACGGCCATAGTTAACAATGCGTCCCAAAAAGAGGCAGGGGTTCGACCGAACTAAGTGCCAAACCTTTCATAGCAAAAAAAGAGCCGCTCTCGAGGAGCGGCTCAGAAGTCTTAAGGGAGGCGTCAAACAGAGTGGACAGTGGCCACTCACGATCCAAAGATTGGACAGGCGTGACCTTAGCCCGCCGTGGTTAAGTAATTATGAAGCGCCGGACCGAGCGCACAGTCGCCCCGTTCATATTCTGCGTCCGCGATCTCAACTCTTGAACAGCGACGCTGCGGCGATCTCGATCGACCGCTTCCGCTCGATCTCGGCTTTGGTCCGCGTGATCTCTGCTTCGAGCGCCGCGACCCGTTCGCGCAGCTCGGCCAGTCCGTGCGTATCGATCGGCTCACCCACCGTGATCGTCCTTGCCGGCCTTGGGCGTTCGTCATCCCAATTCATCTCTTGCTCCGTCGCGATGCCTGTTATCCCGGCCACCGAGCGTGCCACGGCGCGGCCGGTGTCTCAATCGCTTGTATCGCGTTCGCGCGCCGGGCTAGTGTCGCGCCGCTAACGTTTCGTAGCCACTCGCGGCTGGTCCGAAAAACCAAACGTCAGAGGCAAAAGCCATGCGAGAACTTTAGCCACGCTCGTATTCCTTGTGGTTCCGATATTTATTCCGCACGGCACTGCGGCAAGACGCAAATGTCGGGACCGAGACACGAGACCAAGCGACGAAAAACCCGCAACGACAGGATGCCCCGATGACCGCGCTGCCCGAGACCATGACCGCCGTTGAGTTCAAGGGCAAAGGCGGACCCGAGGTTCTCGTCGAATGCCGCATCGCGGTGCCGCGCCCGGGTCCAGGACAGCTGCTGATCAAGATCGCCTTCGCTGGAGTCAACCGCCCGGACGTGCTCCAGCGCAAGGGGCTATATCCCGCTCCCAAGGGCCACTCCGAGATCCCGGGCCTGGAAGTCTCAGGCGGGGTCGCAGCGGTCGGACAAGGCTGCGCGCGCTTCAAGGCGGGCGACCAAGTGATGGCTCTGGTCAACGGCGGTGGCTACGCCGGGTACTGCCTCGCCGACGAGCCCGCCACTCTTCCCATTCCCGCCGGAGTTTCTCTGGCCGAAGCCGCGGCCATCCCCGAGACCTTCTTCACCGTCTGGCACAACGTCTTCGAGCGCGGCGGGCTCAGGGCGGGCGAGTGGTTCATGGTCCATGGCGGCACCAGCGGCATCGGCGTCACCGCTATTCAGCTCGCGAAGGCCAACGGCGCCAAGGTCATCGCCACGGCAGGCTCGGCTGTCAAATGCGCGGCCTGCCGCGACCTCGGCGCCGACATCGCCGTCGACTACTCGACCGAGGATTTTGTTGATGCCGTCAAGGCCGCGACCCAGGGCCGTGGCGTCGACCTGATCCTCGACATGGTCGGCGGCGATTACGTGGACCGCAACATCCGTTCGCTGGCGGACGAAGGTCGGCTGGTGAACATCGCTTACCAGAAGGGTTCGAAGGTCGAAGCCGACATGATGCGCGTCATGCTCAAGCGGCTGACGCTTACGGGGTCCACACTCCGCATCCGCCCCATCGAGGTCAAAGGCCGCATCGCCCGCGGCGTCGAAACCAACGTGTTGCCGATGCTCGCCGACGGCCGCGTGAAGGTGGTCATGGATCAGACCTTCGCGCTTGCCGACGCGGCCCAGGCGCACATCCGCATGGAAACGAGCCAGCACATCGGCAAGATCGTGCTCAGGGCATAACAGCGCGTTACGCCGCCGCCTGCCGCCATTCTGGAAAGGGATCGGGGGGATCGACGGAATAGCGCGGTCGCACGGATCGGATAATATTACACCTATATTGCAACGCAAGCCTGCGCGACACGCCTCACAATTCAGGGGGCGCCACCCATCGTCGTTCTACCAGCTCAAGCCCGTCATCGCCGCCACTGGCTGTGCGGCGCCTTCCGGAAACAGTTCGGCCAGCACCGCGTCATCGAGCGACGTCCCGCCTGCAAGGTGGATGCCACTGGCCACGAACACCGAACGCACGCCAGCCGCAGCCGCGCCCGCGATATCCGTGCGAATGCCATCGCCGATGGCCAGCACGCGATCGCGCGCCACTGGGCCGCCCCGCAACTCCGCCGCCTTTTTCAACGCCATGTCGTAGATCGGCAGGTGCGGCTTGCCCGCATAGGCGACCTTGCCGCCGATCTGCTCATACGCCGCCGCGATTGCACCCGCGCAATAAACGATTTTGCCACCGCGCTCGACGGTGAGATCAGGGTTGGCGCAGATCATCTCGACGTCGCACACCTTGAAGTCGGCGAGCAGGTCTGCGTAGTCGTCAGGCGTGTCGGTCTCGTCGTCGAACAATCCCGTGCAAACGACGACCCCCGCGACGTCGATCGACGCCCCCATATGCCCAAGGCCGTCGAATATCGGCGTGTCCCGTTCCGGGCCGAGATGGGAAATCAACTGGTGCCGCGCCACTGCATCCGCAATGAGCCCGCGCGCCGCGTCACCCGACGACACGATCGCGTCAAACGCCGCACGGCTGACCCCGATGCGATCGAGTTGGCTCGCAACGCTGGCCGCCGGCCGCGGTGCGTTCGACAGCAATAGAACGGTTCCGCCCATTGCGCGAAATCGCTCACACGCATCCACGGCACCGGCGAACGGCGCGACGCCGTTGTGCATCACGCCCCAGATGTCGGTGAGCCAGAGATCGGAGGACCGCGCCAAACCTTCCACGTGCGCGACGATCGGAATGCGCCTGCCACCCGTCCTGTTCATCCGCGTCACCCGCGCCCCGTGGCCTTGCCGATGACCTGGTTCTGCACGCCGAAGGGCGCGAGCTTCGGCCGGAGGCTGGTGATCCGCCCGGTATTGATCCCCGACCAGCCGATTTCGCCAGAGAGCCGTCCGTACTCGATCTTCGGGCAGCGGTTCATGACCACGCGAAGCCCTGCAGCCTCTGCCAGCTTGGCGGCTGCGTCGTTGCGCACGCCGAGCTGCATCCAGACGACTTTGAGCTCAAGCGTGTCCTTCATCGCCACTGCATCCCGCGTCACATCGAATGCAGCCTCGGAGTTGCGGAACACGTCGATCACGTCGACCGGGCCTTTCAGACCGCTGACCCGCTCTTCCACTCGCTGGCCGAGGATCTCCTGACCCGCCAGCCCCGGATTGACCGGGATCACTTTGTAGCCCTTTGCAAGCAGGTACTTCATCGCGAAGTAGCTTGGCCGCGACGTGTTCGACGACGCGCCGACGAACGCGAACACGCGCGCTTCCTGCAGGATCGACGCAATGTAGTCGTCCGAATAGGTGTCGTGGTTCATCATGCTGTGCTCCACGTTCTCCGCCCTGTCCCGGTTTTGTAGTCGCCCCGCCGCGCCGCCGCCAGCCCCAAAACAGATCCCGGCCGCTGTCACAGGCCGTCCAATCAGGTTTGAGACGGGGCTGTCGCATGCGCGTGCTGGGGAACAGACCGCAGGCATGCCGCGCGTGGCCCGACGGCACAGTGCATCACCGACATTTGCTGTGGCGATAACGTCGCGGTCAGCGCTTCGGCTTGACGCTATCGCCGCAGGTGCCGCGTCGGTGAGAGCCCTTGGCCAGAGCGGCGAGAGTGAGCAGCGCGGCAAGCACGACGATCATGCTGCCACACGTGATCACGCGCATCATCCACGTCAGTGGCGAGTGAACGGCCATGGCTGGTGGCGCCCGTGATCCGTCGAGCGTGCTGCAGGGTGGGTTGGCCCCGAATATCATCGGGATGCCAACACACCACGACAGCCGCGCCCCACGCCGTTGCATGGCGGTCCGCGACGATCACTGACTGTCGACGGGGGCGATTGCAATCAACTGCAGAGGTGTCCGCAGGGGGGCGCGGGCCGGACCCGGTCGTCATCGGCCGCAACGCCTGCAACCAATACTGGCCACAATCTACTCCGGCAACTGCGGCCGCCCGTCGGCACAAAGCGGCAGAAACGGATTATGCGCGACTTCCCAAATGTGGCCATCGGGGTCGGCGAAGTATCCCGAATAACCGCCCCAGAATACCTTCTGTCCGGGCTTCAAAAGCTTGGCCCCGGCGGCGACGGCTTCGGCAAGCACGGAGTCGACCTCCGGGTCGCTTCCAACATTATGCGCCAGTGCGATGCCGGAAAATCCTGCCGCGCCATCGCTCACCTGCGCGTCCTCGGCGAGCGCGGCGCGACCATAGAGACCGAGCACGATGCCGCCCGCATCGAAGAACGTCACGCTCTCCGTCGACTTGGACGACGCCTTGAACCCGAGCCGTTCATAAAAGGCGCGGGCGCGGACCATATCGGCCACCCCGAGCGTGACGAACGTGATGCGGGGTTGCATGCGCCGTCTCCTCTGGCTTTGAACTCTCTCGCCGAAGCGCGCGTCAACGTCCACACCTCGCCGGTGGCGCGCGTCCCGATACCTGTCGGAGTTGCGCTTCCTGCATCCAGCACGACGCAAGCGAGCTGGTTCAACAGCCCTTCCAGTCCGGCTTGCGCTTCTCGATAAAGGCGCCGATGCCCTCCCTGGCGTCTTCGAACATCATATTCTGCACCATCACTTCGGCGGCATAGTCGTAGGCGTCCGCCAGCGTCGTTTCGATCTGGTGGTAGAATGCTTCCTTGCCGACCGCGACCGCGGCCGGTGACTTCGCCGCGATCTGTCGCGCGAAGGCGAGCGCGCCGTCCACGGCGGTGCCGTCGGCCATCACGCGATTGACGAGGCCGTAATCGGCGGCGGCGTCAGCGCTCAGCAATTCGCCGAGCAGCAGCATCTCCATGGCGCGCTTCCGCGGCACGTTGCGCGACAGCGCCACCATTGGCGTCGAACAGAAGAGCCCGATATTGACCCCCGGCGTACAGAACTTCGCGTCCACGGACGCGACCGCGAGATCGCAGGTCGCGACCAGCTGACAGCCGGCCGCCGTCGCCGTCGCGTGCACCGCCGCGATCACCGGCTTCGGACATTTGACGATGCCTTGCATGACGTCGGCGCAGAGCCGCATGGTGAGCGCATAGAACGCGCGGCCACCGTCGGCGTCGACGCGGCGCGCCGTCAGCTCCTTGAGATCGTGGCCGGCGCAGAAAGCGGGACCGTTGGCGGCGAGAACGATAGCTCGAACGTCGGTGTCCTGGCTGAGGTCTCGCATGGCCGCACCCAGCGCTTCCAGCATCGCAAGCGAGAGTGCGTTTCGTGCAGCCGGCCGGTCGAGCGTGACGACCGCGACGCCAGGCTCGGGCCGGGTGACCACGACAGGTGGTCCGTCAGCCTTCGCCCCATTCGGCGACGCGCCAGGGGCAGCGCCCCGCGCGGGGTGCGCGTAGGTCTCGGGCTTGTCTTGCATCTCGTGGCGCCTCCGCAATGCGGGTCATGTTGTCCCCGGCACGGGGAGTTCAGACGTCAACCTAGTGTTCCGGCGCCGACATTTGATTCCCGTTGCAACGCGCTCCAGATCAAATGTCGGCGCCTAAGGAACACTAGCAAACCTATGATTCTAGT
>PERT01000030.1 GCA_002928955.1 Hyphomicrobium sp.
GATGAACGCCCCACTAACCCAATGATATAGCTAGTGGCCTTCATGTCGGGCCTAAATCGTCGACGCGTGCGGCTGGCACAGCGATTTAGGCGAGACAGGCCACTAGGCTGGTTCGACATGCGCCGCATCCACCGCATGGCGACGGCGAGGCAGAGAAAGCTGGCGCGACATTTGGGGCACGAGCAACATGATTGGCTTAGTGTTTCGTTTGTCGCGCCAAAATTGACGTGAGCCGTGCCGCACCATAGGTCAACCTCGGCGCGGCGCGACACGAGCAACCCGAACTGGCCTCAAGTGGCGCGGTACTGGCGCGATGCCGCCAACAGGAACCAAGACCAAGGATTGTTTGCGCCATGGCCAGCAAAACCCAGCCTGCATTCGACTACCTGGTGGGCGACGACAGCTTCCTCGATCCCTTACGCACCGACGCCCATGAGCCCGATAAGGCCCGCTGCGTTGTTATCCCGTTCGGGCTTGAGCAGTCGGTCAGCTATGGCGGCGGCACCGCGGCAGGTCCGCAGGCCATCATCGATGCCAGCCATCAGCTCGAGTTGTTCGACGAGGAATTCTGGGCCGAGCCCTACGGGCGTTACGGTATCGCCGCCCTGCGTGCGCAACCGGTGGCACCCAAAGTGGCCGACGCGCTCGACCAGCTCGAAGGCACTGTGGAAAGCGTGCTGGCCGCCGGGCGCTTCCCGTTCGTGCTGGGTGGTGAACATTCGCTGACCGCTGGCGCCATCAGGCCGTTCGCCAGGCGTTACAACGATCTGGTGGTGCTGCAGTTTGACGCCCATGCCGATTTGCGCGACGGCTACCTCGGCGAGCATTTCTCGCACGCCTCCGCCATGCGCCGTGTGCTCGACAACACCAATGTGTCGCTGGTGTCGGTGGGCATCCGTGCGGTGTCATCGGAAGAGATTGCGTTTTACGAATCCAATCGCGACCGTATCGCCATTCACTGGAGCAAGGATCAGGCGCACTGGGATATCGAGGAGATCGTAGGGCCGCTCCGCGGTCGACCGGTTTATGTTACATTCGATATCGACGGCCTCGACAGCGCCATCATGCCCGCTACCGGCACGCCAACACCGGGCGGCATTCCCTATCTCACTGCACTTGCGATCCTGCGGCGGGCCTCGGAGGTTTCGACAATCGTCGGCGCCGACCTGGTCGAGTTCGCGCCCATCGCCGGGTTGCATGCCTTCGACTACACGGCCGCGCATCTCGCCTACAAAATGATGAACTATGCTCTGGCGGGTTCGATTTCACGAACTGATTCGTGACTTTCGGTCACACGCCACAGAGCCCGGCCGCGCTCACCATCTCACCACAATCGGGCGCGACATTCCCTCTCTCGTCGACGATTCGGTCGGCAGACAGATGGGTGTCGAGATGGCTGCAAATGATGCAATCGAAGTCGTTGCCCGGGACACGGCGGATGGCGTGGCCGAACCCGATTTTTCCGCCTTCGATCGCGTGAAGGCGTTCATCGCAGGTCATATCGGTGCGGTGCGCAAGGTCCAAGTCGGCCAGCAGTCCGCCGAGACGCTGCTCGATCAGGCCGAGGATGAGCTTGGTGCCTTGAAGCGTGCGTTCGAAAGTGCGCGGCTCGGGACTCGGGCAAATGTCGATTGAATGGTGGGCGGTGCAGGGATTGAACCTGCGACCCCACGCGTGTGAAGCGTGTGCTCTACCGCTGAGCTAACCGCCCGTGTCTCAACGGGTGCTCGTTATGCGAGGCTGGACTGGTCCATGTCAAGGTGGCCAAGTTTAATGTCTTGGCAGCGGACGCAGCCCGACTGGACGCGGATGTCATAGCGAAGTTGCCTTTCTAGGCCGGCGTGTCGGATCATGCGGTGTGCTTGATCAGAAAGCGATAGACGCCGCCGTTGTTCTCACTCTCAATGAGTGCGTTGCCGGTGGCCTTGCAAAAGGCGGCAAAGTCCGCGACCGAGCCAGGATCGGTTGCCAGCACCTCGAGCGTGCCGCCTTTTGGTACGTCCTTCATGGCCTTTTTGGCCATCAATATGGGCAGCGGGCAGGCCTGCCCTTTGGTGTCGAGTATTTTATCGGCCATTTGCGACGGTCTCCATGGAGCGGGGTGTGCAACCGCCACGCGAAGCCATCGTTTATGCGATCTCGTGGCGCGGCTCAATGGTCAAACGGCATTGGATACCGTTCGGGGTCGCATGGCATTCATAAGCCGCTCGCGGTCGGACGAAACTATAACCGTGGGCAAGACTGAACGGCAATCTCAGGCCTTGCACTTCCGCCGGAGCCGATGCAACCATTCGCCTCACGTGTCTGATTCCGCAGTGTTTCGAGATTTGCCCGTGGCCACATCGTGAAAGTGTGTCCCTGCGGATTCCAAGTACGGCTGTGTGCGTGCCTTTGGCTGGACATGCGGGGGTTGAGGGCGCGCTGCGGCGTCGGGGGAGGGATTGTATGGACGTGAAGGAACCGCCAAGCCGATCGTTCCGATTTTCGTTCGGAATAGACAGGCTGGGGCTCGTCGCGCTTGCCGCTCCGTATTTGTCCGCGCTGCTGATCGCGCTGCTGACGGCGCTCGCCGTTGTGGGCGTGATGCGGCTCAAGGTCGACGACAGCCTGTCTGAACTTTTCCGCACCAACACGCGCGAATTCCGCCAGTACGAGGAGATCGACCGGCGCTTCCCGTCGAGCGAGTACGACGTGCTGGTGGTCGTGGAAGGCAAAGACCTTCTGGAGCGGCAGCAGATCAACGCGTTCAGCCGGATGGCGGTGGAACTGCAATTGGCGGACGGCGTCAGTGGTCTCGTTTCAATGTTGTCGGCCCGCGACAAGCCCGACGCTTCGGGTTACGCGCCGCCCCTGGTTCCCGACGAATTGCCTGAAGGTACCGCCTACGATCAGATCATCAAACGCGTGCGTGACAACGACGTCGTCAAGGGCAAGTTCCTGTCAGATGACGGGGAGTTGGCATTGGTCGTGCTCGCGCTCGACCGAAAAATGGTCGAGGAACGGACGGCCGCGGTCGTGATCGGCGGCATCGATACCGCTGTAAAAGACGCGCTGCAAGGATCAGGGCTGACCTTCAAGCTGACCGGTGCGCCGGTCATGCAGCTCGAAATCCGCAATGCGGTCGAGCGTGACCGGCTAGTCTACAACGGACTTGGATTCGTCGTTGGCATGCTCGTCGCCTACCTGTTCTTCCGCCGCATCTCGTTGACGCTGATCGTGGTGCTTGGTCCGGCCATCGCCATTCTTTGGACGTTGGGCGTCATCGGCGGGCTTGACTACCGGTTGAACCTGTTCATCAACGTCATCACGCCCTTGATCCTGGTGTCAGGGTTCTCCGACTCGATGCATCTCGTATTTGCGATCAGGCGCGACATCCTGGCTGGCGTCGACCGCGTCCAGGCCGCCCGCAATGCCGTGCTCGACGTGGCGCCCGCTTGTTTGCTGACCGCGATGAACGCGGGGCTTGCGCTCGTCTCGTTCGCCTTCGCCGAGAGCGCGTTGATCCGGACATTCGGGCAGGCGGCGTTGTTGGCGGTCGCCATTTCCTATATTGCGGTCGCGGTTGTCGTGCCGACGCTGGCTGTGCTGTTGATCCGTCCGGAGACCGGTCCGGTACGCGCACCCGGCACCGATGAAACGGGCGGGGTGGGGTTCCTGCAGAAGCTGACCGACGGTATTATCGGGCGCGTCATCCAGCGGCCGGCCTTTTTCACCCTGCTTGGCGTTCTCGCCGTTGCGCTGACCGGGCTCGCCTATGGGCGCCTCGAACCGCACTACCGCCTTGCCGATCAAGTGCCCGATAGAGAGCAGGCGCTGGCGGCGACGGGCCGGCTCGACCAGAAATTGACCGGTGCCAATCCGGTGCACGCCATGATCCAGTGGAAGGACGGTCAGTCGCTGTTCGATCCGGCTACGCTCGAGGTTATCGCCAGGACGCACAATGTTCTCGAGATCCAGGCTGGCCTTGGCAACGTGTGGTCGCTCGATAGTTTGCGCCGCTGGCTCGCCGCGGCGGGTGATACCAACATCGAGACCCTGAAGCGTTACCTCGGCGTGTTGCCAGAGCATCTGACACGGCGGTTCATTGCCAAGGAAGAGACCGCGGTTCTCGTGACCGCGCGGCTGCCCGATATCGACTCGAGCGAAATCCTGCCGGTGGTCGAAACGCTCGACCGGGCTCTGGACCCGGTGCGGATGGCACATCCGGGCTTCGAGATCGCGGTCACCGGACTGCCGGCGATCGCTGCGCGCAATTCCGCAAAACTGATCGGCGAGCTCAACTGGGGCCTCGTTGGCGACATGTTCGTAATCTTCATCTTTCTCGGCCTGGCCCTGCGGTCGTTGCTCGCGGGCGTGACCAGCATTCTGCCATCCGTGTTTCCCATCTTCGCCACCGGCGCGCTGTTGTGGGCGACGGGGGAAGGGCTGCAGTTCGCATCGATCATCGCCATTACCGTCGCCTTTGCGTTGGCGATAGACTCGACCATCCACTTCCTCAATCGCTTCCGGATCGAGGAGGATCGCATTGGCGGCGGTCCGGGCACTGCGCCTCTCGCCCTGATGGCGACGGCACACCACATCGGCCCAGCCGTCGTTCTGACGACGATCGTGCTGGCGCTTGGGCTCGGGGTAACGATCCTCTCCCACCTCCCGTCGCTCAGGTTGTTCGGGCGACTGACGTCGGTCTGTCTGTTTGCGTCGCTGATCGGCCAGTTGGTCATTCTTCCGGCATCGATCGCGCTCTTCCGCCGCTACATTCCGCGAAAAGGTTGAACCCGGCCGTCGGTGCCTGCTGTGAAGGACAAGGAGTTGGGGATAAGACCCGGCTTCCGGTCGCCTGCCGCGTGCTGCTGTGCTCGACTTCGACGCGAGTACGAATCGGTTCAGAATCCGGCGGGGGGTACGCATGGCCGCGCTCAAAAAGGGCAGGATCGAGTTTGCTCCCGATGAGCCGCGCGCTTTCCTCGGTGTCACCGTCTCGGCGCGTGGCTATGTCTGGCGTGAACGCCTGCCGTTTCAGTTGCACGCGCTCGCCACCGCCATCAGCCAGCGTTACGACTTGCCAGAGTTGCTGGGCCGGGTTTTGGCTGCCCGCGGCATCGGCCTCGACGACGTCGCGGGCTTCCTCGACCCGACCATTAAGGGCATGATGCCGGATCCGGCCGTGTTGAAGGACATGGAGCCGGCCGCCGCTCGCCTGGCCGATGCGATCGAACGGCGCGAGCGGGTGGCGATCTTTGGCGACTATGATGTCGATGGCGCGACGTCTTCGGCCCTGATGGCGCGCTTTTTCGATCATCACGAGACTCCGTCGCGGATCTACATTCCAGACCGCATCTTCGAGGGTTATGGCCCCAATGCCGATGCCATTGCCCTGCTTTCGAGGGAAGGTGCCAAGCTGATCGTCACCGTCGATTGCGGCACCACCAGCTTCGCGCCGCTGGCAATCGCACGCACCCTCGACACCGATGTGCTCGTCATCGACCACCATCAGGCCGACGAGCGGCTGCCCGACGTGCACGCGGTCGTTAACCCCAACCGCCAGGACGATATCTCGGGCCTGGGGCACCTGTGTGCCGCGGGCGTCGTGTTCCTGACGCTGGTCGCAACCCAGCGAGAGTTGCGTCGGCGCGGGGCCTACAGGGGGGGCATGGCCGAGCCGAACCTGCTTGACTGCCTTGACCTCGTGGCATTGGCGACTGTTGCCGACGTGGTGCCGCTCACCGGCCTCAATCGCGCCTACGTGACCAAGGGCCTCCAGGTGATGCACCAGCGCAAGAACACCGGTTTGCGCGCGCTGGGCGACGCCGCGGGTCTCAATCAGGCCCCCACGCCTTATCACCTCGGCTTCATCCTGGGCCCGCGCATCAATGCCGGTGGCCGCATCGGCGAGGCCGCGCTCGGCGCGCGGCTCTTGTCCACGTCCGACGAGACGGAGGCTCAGCGCATCGCCGTGCTGCTCGACAAGCTCAATAAGGAGCGCAAGATCATCGAGACCCAGATGCTCGAGGAGGCGATGGCCGAGGCCGACCGGCAGATTGATGCAAATCCCACGCTCCCGATCGTGATCGCGGGCTCGGAAGCCTGGCACAAGGGTGTCGTGGGGCTCGTGGCCAGCCGCTTGACCGAGCGGTTTCACCGGCCGAGCTGCGTGATCTCTTGGGAGGCCAAGAACGAAGGCACGGGGTCGCTGCGCTCGGTTGCCGGGGTCGACATCGGCGGTGCGGTGCGCAGAGCCGTTGCGGCTGGCCATTTGGTCAAGGGCGGCGGCCACGCCATGGCCGCGGGCTTGACGGTCACGCGCGAGAAATTCCCGATCCTGCAGCAATACCTCATCGCCGCCCTCGCCTCGACGAGCACGGCCGCGCGGGATGCCGCAGCGCTTGAAATCGACGGCGCGCTCACACTCGCCGCCGTCAATGATACGCTCATGGCGTTGATCGAAAGGGCCGGTCCATACGGCCAGGGCAATCCGCTGCCGCGATTCGCATTTCCCGCCCACCGCGTGAAGTTCGCCAAGATCGCAGGTGAGGCGCACGTGCGCTGCGTGCTTGAGGCTGGCGATGGTTCTCGTCTCGATGCGATCGCCTTTCGAGCCGCCGGCCAGCCGCTCGGCGACCTCATCATGAACTCAGGCGGCCTGCCGATCCACGTCGCGGGTCACGTGCGCCGCGACACCTGGGGCGGCCGTGACCGCATCGAACTGCAGATCGACGACGCCGCCGATCCCCGCCGTCAAGTGTGAGTTGTGCCGGCGTGACGGTCATGGTTGACCGCCCACGCTAGAATTCCGGCTTGTGAAGGCGTCCTCCGCCATGCTACCTGAGCGGCGCTCATCGCTTGCCAGCGGGCCCCGAACCTCGCTATACGCTCTGGCGACGCTCCCTTCGTCTATCGGTTAGGACGCGAGATTTTCAATCTTGAAAGACGGGTTCGACTCCCGTAGGGAGCGCCATTACTTGATATCAAGTTGATAGCGTGCACTTTCAGCAGCGCCAATGGGAATGTGCGGCGGTATTCGATGTAGTCGTAAGTGCGGCTTGCATGGCAGTATCAATTTTGATACACTACGCCCGTGCATGGCCCATCAAACCAAACCACTGTCCGTCGTCTTCTTCGCGAGCAGTTCCGGTCGCGAGCCTGTGCGCGAGTGGCTGAGGGAACTCGAGAAAGACGACCGCCGCGAAATCGGCGCCGACATCCTCGCCGTGCAACAGGGATGGCCTCTCGGGCTGCCTCTCTGCCGCTCGCTCGGCCATGGATTGTGGGAGGTGCGCTCTACTTTGCCGAGCCGTCGGATCGCGCGCGTCATCTTCACCTTCGACGACGAAACGATTGTGCTGCTCAACGGCTTCATCAAGAAGACGCAGAAAACGCCTGCCGCCGAAATCGAAATAGCGCTGAAACGCTTGAAGGAGATGACGTCATGACAAAGAAGAAGCACCACGGTTCCAGTTTCGAGGCATTCCTCTCCGATGACGGACTGCTCGAGGACGCAACGCTCTCCGCGACCAAGAAGGTGATCGCAGCGCAGATCGCTGACGCCATGAAGCGCAAGGGGCTTACCAAGACAGCCATGGCGGCCGAGATGGAAACGACGCGCGCCCAGCTCGACCGTCTCTTGGATCCCAACAATGACAGCGTCACATTGGGCACCTTGAAGCGTGCGGCGAGGGCGCTCGGCAAGACCCTTCGGCTGGAGCTCGCTTGAGGGGAGGGGGCAAATTATCACACTGCAATTTCAATCACATAAGTGTTCGCACTTTTATCGTGTACGGCGCGCCAATGATTTCCGGCGCTTGTTGGCCATCCGCCGAAATTGGCCAGTGGCTGGCAACCGCACGGCAACCACCAGCCCTGATTTTGGCGTGCGCGATTGGCGTGATTGTCGCCAGCTGCGGTGGGCGGGCGTGATTGGGAAATGACGACTACTTCTTCTTCTGAGGTGGCAGGTCGGTGCAGGTGCCTTCGAATACCTCGGCGACCATGCCGATGCTCTCGCCCAACGTCGGGTGAGGGTGGATGGTGTGGGCGATGTCTCCGGGCTCAGCCCCCATCTCGATTGCGAGACAGATCTCGCCGATGAGATCGCCGGCGTGTGTGCCGACGATGCCGCCGCCGATGACGCGGTGGGTCTCGGGATCGACGATCAACTTGGTCATGCCCTCGTCGCGGCCATTGGCGATCGCACGGCCTGAAGCGGCCCACGGGAACACCGCCTTTTCAATTCGCAGCCCTTTTGCTGCGGCCTCGGTCTCGGTCAGCCCAGCCCAGGCGATCTCGGGATCGGTGTAGGCGACCGACGGGATCTGACGCGCGTCGAATGCGCTGTTCAGGCCCGCCGCGACCTCGGCGGCGACATGGCCCTCGTGCACGGCCTTGTGCGCCAGCATAGGCTGCCCGACGATATCGCCGATGGCGAAGATGTGCGCGACGTTGGTGCGCTGTTGCCTGTCGGCGGTGATGAACCCGCGATCCGACACCGCGACCCCCGCGTTCGCCGCATCGATAAGCTTGCCGTTCGGTGTACGGCCGACCGCCACGAGCACCATGTCGTAGCGCTGTGCAGTGGCGGGTGCTTTCTCGCCCTCGAAACTGACGTAGATGCCGTCGGTTCTTGCTGCCACCGCCACGGTCTTCGTCTTCAGCATCACCGAGCCGAAGCGCGGCGCGTTGTGCTTGTCCCAAACCTTGACGAGGTCGCGGTCAGCTCCGGGCATGAGCCCGTCGAGCATTTCAACCACGTCGACTTTGGCACCGAGCGTCGAATACACCGTCGCCATCTCGAGGCCGATGATGCCGCCGCCGATGACCAGCATTTTTTCAGGGATAGAACGCAATTCCAGCGCGCCTGTCGAATCGACGATGCGCGGATCCTCCGGAATGAACGGAAATTTCACGGCTTCCGAGCCCGCAGCGATGATCGCCTTCTCGAAGCGCACGGTCTTCGTCGAGCCGTCGGCCGAGGTGACTGCAAGGTGGTGGGGATCGAGAAAGCGGCCAGTTCCGGTGACGACCGTGACCTTGCGCGCCTTGGCCATGCCGGCCAGCCCCGTGGTCAGCTTGCCGACGACCTTCTCCTTGTGAGTGCGCAGGGCTGCGAGATCGATCTTCGGCGCGGAGTAGGCGATGCCATGCCTGGCCAGCGCCTTGACCTCGTCCATGATGGCAGCTGTGTGCAGCAGTGCCTTTGATGGGATGCAGCCGACGTTGAGGCAGACGCCGCCAAGCACCGGCCAGCGTTCGATCAGAACGGTCGTCATGCCGAGATCGGCTGCGCGGAATGCGGCGGAATAGCCCCCCGGTCCGGCGCCGAGCACAAGCACCTGGCACGAGATGTCGGCTGCGCCTCCCTCTCCCCCCGCCCCTGCGCTCGGCACGGGGAGAGGAGCGGAGTAAGGGGCAGCCGCAGCGGCATTCCCGCCTGCCTCATCAAGTGTCATCAGCACCGAGCCTTCGGACACCCTGTCGCCGACCTTGACCGTCACTGAAACGACGCGGCCGGCCGCTGGGCTTGGTACCTCCATCGTCGCCTTGTCGCTTTCAAGCGCGACCAGCGGGTCCTCGGGCTTGACCGTGTCGCCCGGCTTCACGAGCACCTCGATGACGGGTACTTGTTTGAAGTCGCCGATGTCGGGAACGCGGATTTCTTTGACGGTCATGGTCGGGTCCTGATCAGTCCTCTCTCTCCGTCCTGCACGGGGAGAGGGGGAAGTGGTTACAGCACCAGTTCGCGCACATCGCCGAGGATATCGGCCATGCGGCGGGTGAAGCGTGCGGCGAGCGCGCCGTCGATGATGCGATGATCGTAGGAGACGCACAGCGGCAGCATCAGACGTGGCTTGAACTCGGTGCCGTTCCAGCGCGGCTTCATCTCCGAACGCACAACACCGAGGATCGCCAGTTCTGGCGCGTTCACAATGGGCGTGAAGCTTGTGCCGCCTATGCCGCCGAGCGACGAGATGGAGAACGTCGCGCCCGAGATGTCGGCGGGCGTGATCTTGCCGTCGCGCATCTTTTGCGAGGCATCGCCCAGCTCTTTCGACAATTCCAGGATGCCCTTGGCGTTGACGTCCTTGATGACAGGCACGACCAGCCCGTCGGGCGTGTCGACTGCGACGCCGATGTTGTAGTATTTTTTGAGGATCAGCGTGTCTTTGGTCGGCCCCAGCGAGGCATTGAAAGTCGGGAACTCCTTTAGGCACGCCACCGACGCCTTGAGCAGGAACGACAACAGCGTCACGCGATAGCCTTTGTCTTTCGCGATCTTGTCGAGTGACTTGCGGTAGTCCTCAAGCTCCGTGATGTCGGCCTCGTCGGTGTGCGTGACATGGGGGATGTTGAGCCACGCCCGGTGCAGATGCGGGCCCGACAGTTTTTTCAGGCGCGACAGCGGCTTCTCTTCGATGGGGCCGAACTTGGAGAAATCCTGCGCTGGGATTTCGGGAATGCCGAAGCCGCCGGCCGGTGCCGCCGTGGCCTTGCCCGCTACCGCCCGTTTGACGTCCTCCTTGGACACCCGGCCCTTTTCGCCAGTGCCCGGAATCTTGCGGAGATCAACCTCAAGTTCTCGCGCGAGACGGCGTACGGCCGGGCTGGCGTGCACACCGCCGAAATCCTCCGGCCCTGGTGGCGGCAACCCCATCGACGATCGCGTGCTGGGTTGCCCCGTGTTCGCCTCTGAGCCGCTGGCCGTCGCTGCTGCTGGCGGTGATGCGGCAAGGGCAGGTGCTGAGATGGCCGGCTTGGCAGGGGGCGCCGCTTTCGCTGTATCGGCGCTGTCGAGCGTGACGATAGTCGTGCCCTCGCTCACTTTGTCGCCGATTTTGACCAGGATCGCGACCACCTTGCCGCCGGCTGGCGACGGGACCTCCATCGTCGCCTTGTCGCTTTCGAGCGCGACCAGGGGATCGTCGGCCTTCACCAAGTCGCCCGGCTTCACCAGGATTTCGATGACGGGCACGTTCTTGTAGTCGCCGATGTCGGGCACCTTCACTTCGGTCGCGGGCATGCATTGGTCTCCGGGGTATCTCCCGCACCGCATGGCTCGCCAAAAGCGATCGGGTGCGGGTTGGGAAGAGAGAATGGTCAGGCGCGGGCGGGATTGGTCTTGGTCGGATCGATACCGTATTTTCGGATCGCTTCCGCGACCTTCGTAGACGGCACCCTGTTCTCGTCGGCGAGCGCCTTCAAGGCCGCGACCGCGACGAAGTGGCGATCAACCTCAAAGTGGGAGCGCAGCTTCCTGCGATAATCCGAGCGGCCGAAGCCGTCGGTGCCGAGCACGCGATACTTGGCCGGAACGTAAGGACGGATCTGATCGGCGAACGCCTTCATGTAGTCGGTCGAGGCGATCACCGGCCCGTCGCCGCGGGCGGCCAGCGAGCGCGTCACGTGCGGCACACGCGGCTGTTCTTCGGGATTGAGCATGTTCCAGCGCTCGACGTCGGCTGCTTCGCGCGCGAGTTCAGTGAAGCTCGTCACGCTCCAGATGTCGGCCGGGATGCCGAAGTCCTTCTCCAGCAGGTCTGCACCAGCAATGACCTCGCGCAGGATCGCGCCGGAGCCGAGCAACTGCACCTTGTGGCCCACGGCCTTTGCCCCGACGCCCTTCGTTGGCGCGGGACGCAACAGATACATGCCCTTGATGATGCCGTCCTCGGCGCCCTCGGGCATGGCTGGATGCTCATAGTTCTCGTTGAGCACTGTCAGATAGTAGAACACGTCCTCCTGCACCTCGATCATGCGCCTCAGCCCCTCGCGCACGATCACCGCGACCTCGTAGGCATAGGTCGGATCGTAGGAGATGCAGTTGGGGATCGTGGCCGAGAGAATGTGACTGTGGCCGTCTTCGTGCTGCAAGCCCTCGCCGTTGAGCGTGGTGCGTCCGGACGTGCCGCCGATCAGGAAGCCGCGCGCGCGCATGTCGCCTGCAGCCCACGCAAGGTCGCCTATGCGCTGAAAGCCGAACATCGAATAGTAGATGTAGAACGGGATCATCGGGCAGTTGGAGGTGGAGTAGCTCGTTGCCGCCGCAATCCATGACGACATCGCGCCGGCCTCGTTGATGCCCTCCTGCAGCATCTGCCCCGACTTGTCCTCTTTGTAGTACGAAAGCTGGTCGGCATCCTGCGGCCGGTAGAGCTGGCCGACTTGCGAGAAGATGCCGAACTGGCGGAACATTCCCTCCATGCCGAACGTGCGGCTCTCGTCAGGTACGATGGGCACGATGCGCTTGCCGAGCGACTTGTCACGCAAGAGCGTGTTGAGCACGCGCACGAACGCCATGGTGGTCGAGATCTCGCGGCCCTCGCCCGAGGCCTTGAGTTGCGCCTCGAACGCTTCGAGCGGCGGCACCTCCAGCGCGATATCGGTCTTGCGCCGGCGCTGCGGCAGGTAGCCGCCGAGCGCCTCACGCCGCTCGCGCAGGTACTTCATCTCGGGCGACGCTTCATCGAGCTTGATGAGCTTGAGGCCAAGCGCCTCGTCGTCACTCAGCGGCACGTTGAAGCGGTCGCGGAACTTCAACAGTGCGCTCCCGCCCATCTTTTTCTGCTGGTGGGCGATCATCTGCCCTTCCGCGGCCTCGCCCATACCGTACCCTTTGACAGTCTTGGCCAGGATCACAGATGGTCGCGACGCCTCATCGATCGCGGCCTTGTAGGCGGCATAGATCTTGAGCCCATCGTGGCCGCCGCGCGTCAGCGTCCAGATCCTGTCGTCCGGCCATTCCGCCACCATAGCCGCGGTCTCGGGATAGCGACCGAAGAATTTTTCGCGGATGTAGGCGCCGTTCTTCGACTTGAAGTCCTGGTATTCACCGTCGAGGCATTCCTCCATCAGCTGGCGGAGGCGGCCAGAAGTGTCCTTGGCCAGAAGTTCGTCCCACTGCGAGCCCCAGATCACCTTCAGCACGTTCCAGCCCGCGCCGCGGAAGTCGCCCTCTAGCTCCTGGATGATCTTGCCGTTGCCGCGCACTGGACCGTCAAGCCGCTGCAGATTGCAGTTGATGACGAAGATCAGGTTGTCGAGCTTCTCGCGTCCGGCGAGGCCGATGGCGCCGAGGCTTTCCGGCTCGTCCATCTCGCCGTCGCCACAGAACACCCAGACGTGCCGGTTCGACGTGTCGGCCAGGCCGCGGCCGTGCAAATACTTGAGAAAGCGCGCCTGATAGATCGCCATCAGCGGCCCGAGGCCCATCGACACCGTCGGGAACTGCCAGAAGTCCGGCATCAGCCACGGGTGCGGATAGGACGAGACGCCACGGCCGTCGACCTCCTGGCGGAAATTGAGGATCTGGTCCTCGCTCAGGCGCCCTTCGAGGTAGGCGCGCGCATAGATGCCCGGCGCCGAATGGCCCTGGACGAACACCAGGTCGCCGCCGTGCCCTTCGTGCGGGGCATTCCAGAAATGCGTGAAGCCCGTGGCATAGAGCGTCGCCGCCGACTGGAACGAGGCAATGTGACCGCCGAGCTCGGACGAGTCCTTGTTGGCCTTGAGCACGATCGCCGCCGCGTTCCAGCGGATTGCCGCGCGAACCTTGAACTCGTATTCGCGGTTACCGGGATAGGCTGGCTGTGCATCGGGAGGGATGGTGTTGATGTAGGCCGTGTTGGCCGCGAACGGCAAGTGTGCGCCTGCGCGACGCGCCGTCTCGACAACCTCGACCAGGATATCGTCGGCCGCCCCCGTCCCCTCAAACGCGATCACCGAGTTAATCGCATCCGTCCACTCTTTGCGCTCGGCGACGTCATCGAGCTTGGCCATGTTGGTCCTCTGCTTGCTGCTTCAGTGCGAAATTGCGGGATTGGCACATTCAGTTTCGACCGATCTTCCAAGGCAGAATTTGGCCAGAATTCGCATTGGTGTCTTTCATGTCTTGCGACCAGGAGCGAGAGCAGATCATCGCGCCCCGATCCAGGCATCCTGCTTGGGTTGCCAGACGATGATGTCTCGCCAGATCAAGCAGACCGAGATCATAAGCGATTACCGCGCCACGATGAGCCAGAAATCCTCCGTTACTCAACAGGCTGGAACTGTCTCACAAGCTCTGCAGCGGCACACGAACACAACTGGGCGAGATCCTCCGTTCGTTCAAGTCCGAGTTGGCCGCAGAGCGTTTGCGGAGGGACAACCTCTCGCGGCTCGTTGCGAAACCGGATACCGGGTGCTCACGCCAAACTAGTGTTCCAGCGCCTATGTTTGATTCCCATTGCAACGCGCTCCAGATCAGATGTCGGCGCCGTAAGGAACGCTAGCAACTCTATGATTCTAGTGTAGCTTTTGCATCTGGCGTTTGGTTTCGAGTCCAGTCCCGAGTGGGGACCAAACGTCAGATGCGCTACCCTAGCAGAGCGCAAAAAAACCCTCCAGCGTTTGCTGACCACGCGCTGCGAAGGAGGTTCCGGTGGCACCGTAAGGGAGGCGGGCAAGCGCGGATCGGACGCGCAGGCGGGGGCTTGTTCAGCTGCGTGAACCCCTTGGAGTGCGTCCCGGCCCGCCATCCCCTCCGCGAGATCATGGCAGTGGTCGACAAGGCGCTCGTCACGGCAATGCGGATGCTGAGTGGCAGATGCGGGCGGCGCGCGTGCAGATCCTATTCTCGTTCCGCGTCGTGCCGCAGGCGCGCGGAGAGGGTCGTGCCGCAGGCGCGCGGAGAGGGTCGTGCCGCAGGCGCGCGGAGAGGGTCGTGCCGCAGGCGCGCGGAGAGGGTCGTGCCGCAGGCGCGCGCACAGCGGGTTGTGGCAGTTGACGGAGCAACCTGAATAGGAGCTTGGGTTTTGCTGGTTCGGGTTGCTGTTGATCGATGGGCCGCTCTGGGTCCACCACTCTCACCAAGAACCGCGACCGGGTTCTGACCACCGAGTTGTCGTGCACGTGCAAGGCGGAACTCCTGGGCCCGATCCGGGCGCCTTATCCCGCCGGCTCGACGCGTGCGCACACTCGTCCGTCGCGCACCGCTTCGGGTCGCGGTCAACGGGATGAAACTCTATCCCATTCACTCGCGTCCCGCGACCGCCCCGCTCCCACGGCTTGTCGGCGCCCGCGCCGGGGTGGCTCTGTTCGGCGCGTGCGAAAGATCGGCCGCGCGGACAGTCGAGTCCGGGCTATTTGAGCAGCTCCTCGGTTGCCTTCGTCACGTCGTCCTGGCGCATCAGGCTCTCCCCGACCAGAAAAGTGCCGACGCCATTCCTTTTCAGCCGCGCGATATCGGCCGGTGTGACAATGCCACTCTCGGCGATCACGACGCGATCCTTGGGCACCCGCGGGCTCAGCCTTTCCGTGGTTTCAAGCGAGACCTCGAATGTCTTCAGGTTGCGATTGTTGATCCCGATCAGCTCGGCGTCGAGGGTCAAGGCGCGGGTCATCTCCGCGTCGTCGTGGACTTCGACGAGGGTGTCCATACCCCAGTCTTTCGACGCTGAAATGAGTGATGACGCTGTCTCGTCGTCGACTTCGGCCAAGATCACCAGGATACAGTCCGCGCCCCAGGCCCTGGCCTCCACCACCTGATAGGTGTCGAGCATGAAGTCTTTCCTGAGCGCCGGCAGCTTACAGGCTTGCCGCGCCGCCGTGAGGTGTTTGGCCGCGCCCTGGAAAGAGGGGCCATCGGTCAATATCGACAGGCACGCGGCCCCGCCCGCCTGGTAGGCCTTTGCAAGAGCAGGCGGGTCGAAGTCGGCGCGGATCAGGCCCTTGGAGGGCGACGCCTTCTTGATCTCGGCGATGAGCGCCGTCTGACCCTTCGCGAGCCTCGCGCGAATTGCGCCTGAGAATGGGCGCACCGGCCCTGCTGATCGCGCGTATTCCGCCACCACCTGCATCGGATAGGCGGCCTTCGCGGCGGCGATTTCCTCGCGCTTGTAGCGCGTGATACGTTCGAGAATGTCGGGTGTGTCGCTCATTGCCGCTCTATACGCGAACGTCGCGCCGCGTTCCAGTGGGTGGGCGGCGTCGTGTTGGCGCCGGCGGCGTCTGAGAGCCGACGCGCAACAGCCCACGCATGAGACGCGCCGCGAGTTGGCGCTGGCCCGTTCAGGTCGCCCCGGTGCTGACAGCCACGAGCCGTGCCAGCGCCTGGTCAGCGGACCCGCTGTCGATCGAGAGGCCCGCCCGCTCGACGCCTTCGATCAGGCTGCCGGCTTTGCCGCCGACCACCAACGCCGCCGCCGTATTGAGCAGCACGATGTCGCGGAACGGACCCTTGCGCCCCGCGAGCACGCCGCGGATGGCCTCTGCGTTGACCATGGCGTCGCCGCCCCTCAACTGGGCGAGTGTTGCGCGCGGCAGCCCCGCGATTTCCGGCGTAACCTCGAACACGGTGATGTTGCCGTCCTTCAATTCAGCGACGCGCGACGACCCGGTTGTGGTCAGCTCGTCTAGGCCGTCGGAACCGTGCACGACCCAGACGTGCTCCGAGCCGAGCCGTTTCAGAACATGGGCGATCGGCTCCACCCATTGGGCCGAGAACACGCCGAGCACCTGCCGTGTGACGCCGGCTGGGTTCGACACCGGACCGAGTAGGTTGAAAATCGTCCGGATGCCGAGCTCCGCGCGGATAGGCGCCCACGCCTTCATCGCCGGATGGTGCATGGGCGCCCACATGAAGCCCACGCCGGCCTCGCGAATGACGCGCCCAACCACGTCCGGTGCGATGTCGAGTTTGACGCCGAGCGCCGCCAGCACGTCTGATGCGCCCGCGAGTGACGACACCGAGCGGTTGCCATGCTTGGCGACCACAAGGCCCGCGCCTGCCGCGACCAGCGCCGCGCAAGTCGAGACGTTAAAGGTGCCGTGGCCGTCGCCGCCCGTGCCGACGATATCGACCGCGCCTTCGGGCGCTGTCACCCGCGTCATCCTTGACCGCATCGATCGTGCGGCACCGGTAAGTTCTTCAACCGTCTCGCCGCGTACCCGCAGCGCCATCAGGAACGCGCCCATCTGCGCGGGGCTGGCGGCGCCCGAGGTCATGATGTCGAGCGCGCGCTCGGCTTCGTCCTCGTCGAGGGATCGGCCGTCCGAGACCATTTTGATAAGTGACTTGAGATCGGCGGCGGGGTTCGCAGCGGCAGCGGGGGCTGGGGGGGGCATATCGCGCCTCACGCCGCGTCGCGCGGCTTGGCGTCGTGCCGGAGGCGCGCATCTGAGGCATTGTCGTGCCGGAGGCGCGCATCTGAGGCATTGTCGTGCCGGAGGCGCGCATCTGAGGCATTGTCGTGCCGGAGGCGCGCATCTGAGGCATTGTCGTGCCGGAGGCGCGCATCGGGCGCATTTCGCCGCCTCGGGCTCATCCCCGAGAGCAACAGGAAATTGGCGAGAAGCTCGTGGCCTTGCTCGGAGGCGATGCTCTCGGGGTGGAACTGGACGCCGTGGATCGGATGCGTCTTGTGGGCGAGGCCCATGATCAAACCGTCTGCCGTCTCTGCCGTCACCTCGAGTTCAGCCGGCAGCGTGCCCCGCTCGACGATCAGCGAATGGTAGCGGGTAATCTGGAACCGGTCTGGCAGGCCTTTGAAGATGCTCTTGTCGAAGTGGCGAATGGTCGAGAGTTTACCGTGCATCGGCGCGGGCGCGCGGATCACGTGGCCGCCATAGGCCTGGCCCATGGCCTGATGGCCGAGGCAGACGCCGAGCGTCGGGATTCTCGCACTCGCCTTGGCGATGAGGTCGAGGCAGATGCCAGCCTCGTTGGGCGTGCGGGGCCCTGGCGAAAGCACGATCGCCTTCGGCTTTTTCTTCAAGACCTCATCGACAGTGATCTTGTCGTTACGATGCACCTCGCATGCGGCGCCAAGCTCACCCAGGTAATGAACGAGATTGTAGGTGAAGCTATCGTAGTTATCGATCAGGATGAGCATGGTGTTCCGTAACGTGTGGCAGAGCGTGACAAAAATCGGCGCGAAGCGGTCAAGTCGGATGCTCGATACCCACAATTTTGGGTGGTCCGCTCAGGTCCTCACGAGCGTCGATAACGTCGCGCGGGATCGAGCCGATCGCGAGCATCCAGGCAACGGAGATTATCGACGAAACTTCGCGAAGTCTCGTCGCAATTTTCTCCAACCGAGACCATCGAACCGCAATCATGCTCTCAGGCCATCCGGATGGCCGTGACCTGGCCTAGATCACCACGGATCGTTGATCGGCCGAACTTGTGCACCGTGGCGACGGGAGCCCTGGGGTGGAGCGCGTGCAGTTCCCGGAGAACCTGGGCCTTGAAGGGCTTCAAGTGCGCTCGGGCAGCAGTGGGCATTGACCCGCCGCCTCGACATCCGCCGCGACGCCTGGACGACCCACGACGGCTGACCCGCAGATCTTGAACGAGATGTTGCCCAGGACGCAGTCACCGCAATCGTTGAACTCCCCGATCGCCGCGCGCCGGCCCAGCTCATCTCTTCAGGAAGACGTATTCCGTCGAATAGCCGACGCTGAGGGTGCTGCCCGCTTTGCTGCACGCGCCTTCCAGCGTACCACCCTTGGTATTGATCCGCTGGATTGTCGTGATGCCGTCCAATTGTCCCTGGCCTTTGCGGGCGCTCACGTCGAGTTTCAGCCAAGCGATGTCGGCCGTGGTTGCGCCGGGAGCGCGGCCGGAGACCTTGCCCCGAACGATGCTGCCGTCGGCCATCTCCCAATGAGGCCCGGCATAGTGTCGACCAACCGTCGTGCCGTCGATCATAAGTGTCGCGATGGGTTCGCGGAAGGTCCATGCCAACTTGCCGGCCGGATCAGCCTTGCAGTCATAGACCTGAGCGCCCTCGGCGAACACGGTAAAGGCAACCGTCTCGCCGTCAGCGCGGAGCGCCTCGGGAAGAGCTTGCGCAGGGTGTGCTTCAGCCAGCGCAATCGAACCGGCAACGGCGGTGACGAGTTGGATGCGGCGGGGGTTCATGTTTGCAACCTCCATCTTGCTGCCAAAGTCCATCATGATCCGCCAGCTGACGAACTGGCAATTCACATCATCGATAGGCGTCGTGAGGAGTTTGTGTTGATCGCGGCCGCCGACGGTTTTGGCGGCAGGCGAGGTGCGCGCCGACAGCAACAGCCGGCATTCAGCGACGCCGGACGAGGCTTTACGCCAGTCCCCGTGGGGTAACGAATACGTCAAGGTGACCGGATGCAGGCCGCACGTCGGACCACGTGTCGGTCTGGAACGAAAGCACGGCTAAGCCCGCGGTCGGGAACTTGGTCGCCAGGGCTGCGATGTTGGCCCGCGCACCGTCGCCGATCAGGGTCAGCGCGAGGGCGTGCGTGCCCGGATTGTGACCGACGACCAAGACCCGTCTGCGTGACTTTTCGATCGTTCCAACGCGGGCCAGCATGTCGGAGGTCGAGGCCAGATACAACGTCTCATCGAACACGACATCGGGCGGCGGCCGGCCGAGTTCGGGTAGCACGAGGGCCATCGTAGCGCGCGTTCGCACCGCCGTGGAGCACAATACGAGATCGGGCTTGAGCTGCTCGCGCGCGATGAAAGCGCCCATCATTGGCGCTGTTTTGGCGCCGCGCTTGGACAATGGCCGATCGATGTCTTCGAGGCTCGGATCGTCCCAGCTCGATTTTGCATGACGCAGCAGCAGTAGCGTGAGCATCGGGCGAAAGTCCTCGAAGCGCGGGTGCCGTTTCAGTGCTCGCCCAGGGATCGGGTTCAGTGTCCGGCGAAGATGCGGCCGTCCGTGTCGGGTACCGTGAACAGCTCGACGCCGAAGCTCTTGGCGTGGTCTGCAACAACCTGATCATTGACCGAGCCGTGGGTGGCAAAGATGGCGCGCACGTGCCGCCGGGCCAGCACGTCGAGCCCATCGGCGAACGGAAAGAAGCTGTCGCTGACGGCGGCGGCACCGCGGATCTGGGCCGCGCGACCGGCGCGCTTGGCCTGCAGCACCGCGACCTCGGATGCCGTCGCGCGTTCCTGCTGACCGCAAGCGTTGGCAATCAGGATCTGGTCTTTGACCAGCGTGATGGCGTTCGACGCGCTGACGGCGCAGATGCCCCAGGCCAAGCACATGTCGGCCTTGAGGCTGGTGTCCCAGTGGTTCGGGAAAGTGGGCACGAACGTGTTCGCAGTGGTTGTCAACGTGGCGCCGCGGATGGTGTGAACCTTCGGCTCGGTCTTGAGGCTAGCGAGGCCGAGCTTGCCGAGGGCGGGGTTCACGAGAAGATTGCAGTGGCCCTTCTTGCGCTGGAAATAGCTCTCAGCCTTGGGCGAAATGAGCGGCGCGGCGATACCTGCGAACGGCCGGTCCGCGACCATCCACTGGCGCAGGTGGTACGCTGTCATGTCATCGAGCGGCACATTGGTGACCATGAACGAGCCGAACGACGCGCGAAATCCGCTATCGATGGCGAGCTGCAAAGCGTTCTCGCCGCGGCCGGCTGCGGCGCCGCATGGGTTGCCATGCTCGATCAGGATGGCGATCTCGGGCACCGCGCCCAAGTTGACCTCGTAGGCCGCCGCGACCCGGCTGATCGCCTCAAGCCCGCGATGGAGGTCCTTGAGGTTCACCCAACCCATGGTCGCCATACGCGCGCTGATCGACTGGCAATCGGTGGTGGAGAAGCGGCCGAGACCGAGCGGGTCGGTGGAGGCATCGGCGATGACGATCGAGCCCTGCTGCTGGGGGTTCTCGCCGTATTTGAGCGCATGGGTCAAGTGCTGTCTCCCTCGATCGTCGTCGCCTGTGGTTTTGGTTGCCCGTTGCCAATCGTCGTGCCGACAGTCGCGCCGGCCGCCGGGTTGGTTCGAGTCACTTGAAGCTTCCGCCATTGTCGCCACGCCAGCGGCCGGGTGCACGCGATTTCGTGGCAAACCTCACTGCCTCTTCGGCGGCGCGGACAATGGCCTTGGCCTTATTGATGCACTCCTGCTGCTCGTTTTCGGCAATACTGTCGTGGACGACCCCCGCGCCCGACTGGACGTGGATAAACCCATCTTTGACGAGTGCGGTACGGAGCACAATGCACGTGTCCATCTCGCCGTCGGCGGAGAAGTATCCGACGGCACCACCATAGGGTCCGCGCTTGGAGCGTTCGAGCTCGTCGATGACCTCCATTGCCCGCACCTTGGGGGCCCCCGTAACGGTGCCGGCAGGGAAGCCCGCCATCAGCGCGTCGATCGCGTCATAACCCGATTTCAGGCGGCCGATTACGTTGGAGACGATGTGCATGACGTGGCTGTAGCGCTCGATGATGAAGCGCTGAGTCACCGCGACGGAGCCAATCTCGGCGACACGGCCGACGTCGTTGCGTCCAAGATCGAGCAGCATCAGGTGTTCGGCGCGCTCCTTGGGGTCTTGCAGTAATGCGGCGGCCAGCGCCTGATCCTCGGCCTCGTCCGTTCCGCGACGCGCCGTGCCGGCGATCGGGCGGATGGTGACTTCGCCGCCCCGGACCCGGACCAGGATCTCCGGGCTCGACCCGACCAGCGAGAAGCTGCCGAGGGCGAGGTGGAACAGGAACGGCGAAGGATTGAGCCGCCGCAGCGAACGATAGAGCGCGAGCGAGGGCAGCGCGAAGGGCGCGGTAAAGCGCTGTGACAGCACCACCTGGAAGATGTCGCCAGCCAGGATGTAGTCCTTCGCGCGGGCGACCATGCTGAGGTAATCGGCCGGTGGCGTGTTCGACACCGGATCGGGAACAGTAAGGGTCCGCGATTTGATGTCGGCGCCATGGGGAACCGGGGCATCGAGCGCATCGATCGCCGATTTGAGGCGCTTCAATGCGGCCTTGTGTGCCTTTGCGGCCGGCACCTTGGCGTCGGGCCGGACCGGCGTCACGACCGTCATTTCGTCCTTAACGCTGTCAAAGATGACGACCAGCGTGGGCCGCATCAGCACACTGTCGGGCACGCCGAGGTCGTCGGGAGGGACGGAGGTCAGATTTTCGACGAGCCGGATGGTGTCGTAGCCCAGATAGCCGAACACGCCGGCGGCCATTGGCGGCAACTCGGTCGGCAGATCGAGCCGCGATTGCGCCAGCAGCGAGCGAAGCGAGGCGAGGGTCGAAGCTTTCTCCGGCCTGAAGGTGTTGGGTTTTTTGATCGCGGCGCTATTGATCTCGGCCTTGCCGCCGTGTGCGCGCCAGACGATATCCGGTTCGAGGCCAATAACCGAATACCGGCCGCGGGTGGAACCGCCTTCGACCGACTCGAGCAGGATGCTGAGGCCGGCTGCGCCACCCGCCTCGGCGGACTTCCGGCTAGCCGTCAGCTTCAGATAGGCCGAGACCGGGGTTTCGAGATCGGCGACCAGCCGCGTCCAAACGACCTGCGCTTCGCCGTTGGCATAGCGCCGGGCAAAGACGTCCTCTGTCGGAGCGGCGTCGAACGCACTCGATTGCGAGGGGCCGAGCAACGAAGCGCCCTGCAACGCCTTGGCGCCGCCGCCCTTGCGCCCGGATCTGCCTTCCCCGGATCTGCCGTCCCCAGATCTGCCGTCCATCGTGGTCACGGCCGCTCCTTATCGTGCCGCGTCGGCGCCGGAGATACGCTTGAGCTCGGCCTGATTAATCGTGACACCCAGTCGATCCTGAAGGGCTGTGACGTAGCTCGAGATCAGATCGCCCTGGATCTGGCTCTTGAGTTCGTTCGACAGCGTCTCGCGCTGTTCCTTGGTGGCGGGTGCTGCCGGCCGGACGTCGACGACCTTGAACAGGATGCGCGATTTGGCGTCCGGCGTATCGGTGGTGCCTGCCGCCCCCTTGGCGAGGACGAACGCCTGCGTGACAGCCGCCTGCGTCAGTCCCTGCGGAATAACCGCGCGCGTCACCGGTGGCGTGGTCTCAAGCTTGCCGCCGACTTCGAGCGCGATTGCCGCGAGCGTCTCGCCGTTTTTGACCCGCTCGGCAAGCTTCGCACTCAATTCGGCCATGGCCTTCTTGCGCTCGGTGTCCATGTAAAGCATTTTGACTTCCGCTTTTACGATGTCGAACGGCTTCTGGGTTTCCGGCGTGTTGGCCAGCAGTTCGACCCAGGCGAAGCCGCCGTCTGTCAACTCGACGGGATCGCGCTCGACGCCGATCTGGGCTTCGAAACCCGCACGCATAATTTTCTCGCCGTCGGGGCTGTCGATGGCCTGCTTGCCGTCGGGCGTCTTGTTTGCCTTGTCCGCAGCGGCAACTTCCAGCAGAGGGATGTTCAGAATTCCGGCGATGTCCTTCAGAGTCTTGCCGGCGGCCCGGTTGTCGTCGACACCGTCGTGGAGCTTGCTGGCGTCCAAACGGGCCTTAGCCTTCGCGAGTTTGTCGCGCACGCGGTCCTTGACCTCGTCCAGGATCGCCTCCTTGCCGGCCTGTATTTCGGTCGCGCGGATCAGAACCGTTGCAAATCGTCCTTCGATGACCTCGGAGACCACGTCTTTTTCTAGCTTGAAGGCGGCGTCCGCGATCTTCGGGTCGATCAGGTCCTTCTTGGTGACGAGGCCGAGGTTGATGTCGGTTTCCTTGGCGCCCGCGGCGGCCGCGGCGTCCGTGAAGCTTTGGCCGCCAGCGATCTTGGTCTTGGCCGCCTCCGCTGCAGCCTTGTCCTTGAATGCGATTTGCTGGATGCGGCGGCGTTCGATGCGGGAATAGCTCTCCTTGTCTTGTTCGAAGCTCGACTTGATCTCGTCGTCGGTGACAGTGACCTTCGATTTCAAATCATCGACCGAGAGCATCAGCACTGCGAGCTTGCGGTACTCGGGCGTGACGAACTGGCGCTTGTTGGCTTCGTAGGATTCTTTGAGCTGGGTCTCTTCGGGCTCGGCGATCTTCACCGACTTGCCGGCGTCGATCGTGATGTGCTCGATGGTCCGTGCTTCGTCTGTGTAGGCGTGCAGCACATCGATCATGGGCTGCGGCACTACGATCGCGTTGGCCAGGGCGCCGGTCAATTGCTCGCGCAACTCGTCCTTGCGTTTTAGCTTGAAGAACGCCGCCTCCGAAAGGCCGATTTGCCGAAGGTAGCTTTCGAAAGCAAGGCGCGAGAATTTGCCGTCGAGGCCCTTGAACGAAGGCTCGTTCTGGATGTCGGCCACCAGGGTGTCGTCGGAAAGGGCGAGGTTCAGCTCGCGTGCATGGGTCTCGATCGCGGCCGAGCCGACCAGGCGACTCATGGCCCGGGTGTCGAGCCCGAACTGGCGGCCCTGCTCGGGAGTGATGCGGCGGCCGGCCTGCTGCGAGATCAGGTTAAGTTCGTTCTGGAAGCCTTGCTGGAACTCGTTGGCGGTTATGGTCGTCGAGCCGACCTTGGCGAGTGTCGTGCGGTTGAAGCCGGTGAACACGTCCGCGATACCCCAGATCCCGAAACTGACAATCAGAAAGAAGAACAGGATCTTGCCCACCCAACCGCGGGCGCCGCGGCGCATTGCTTCCATCATGGTCTGTTGTCTTCCGGTCGGTTAGGCACGGCGCGGCTGGCATGGTGCGACCATGCAACACAAAGACCGCGTCACGTGTTTCAACTTTGATTCCAAGGCGGAGCAACATCGCCCGGCACCCTGTTTCGTCGGATATCAAGCGCAGCCCGCTCCTGAATGCAAGACCGCCGATGGCCAAAGCATCCGATTGCTAAGCCAAGGGCGATGCGGCAAAAGCGGTGGATCGCCGCAAATTCGCTCGAGGACCACCGCATGACCGAGGCTGTCCTGCCCCCACCGGCCACAGTGGCTATTCGCCCATTGGTGGCCGGAAACTGGAAGATGAATGGGGCGAAGCAAGGATTGGAGGAGGCGTTGGCGATCCGGGACGCATTGGCCGTGAACGTTGTCGCCGCCGATGTGATGATCTGTCCACCCGCAACGCTGCTGATGGTTATGGCTGAAATCCTCGCGGCGGAGGCGGAAAACGCGACGCTGCAGCTCGGCGGTCAGGATTGCCATGTGGCCATGGCCGGCGCCCACACGGGCGACGTCTCTGCCGAGATGCTGCAGGATGCCGGTGCGACGGCCGTGATCGTGGGGCATTCGGAGCGGCGGGTGGACCACGCGGAAACCGACGGCATGGTCAGATCGAAGGCTGCCGCCGCGCATCGTGCCGGGCTTGCGGCGATCGTTTGCGTGGGCGAAACGGCAGGCGAAAGGCGCGCCGGGCTCACGCTCGCAATCGTGGGCCGGCAACTTGCGGGGTCACTGCCGGACGGCGCAAAGGCCGCCAACACGGTTGTCGCTTATGAGCCGGTGTGGGCGATTGGCACCGGACTCACGCCGACCCCAACCGACGTCGCTGAGGTTCACGCCTTTATCCGCCAAGCGCTCGCAGCCCGTTACGGTGGGGAGGGTACGCAGATGCGTATTCTCTATGGTGGCTCGGTTAAGCCGGAAAATGCCAGGCAACTGATGGCGGTCGCCAACGTCAACGGGGCCCTGGTCGGCGGCGCGAGCCTCAAGGCCAAGGATTTTCTCGGGGTCGTGGCCGCATACGCGATCTGAAAGTGCCCCCGGGCGACACTGTCACATTGCCGCCGCCGGCGGACGCGACCATGGAAATCCAGTCCTGTCACTTGAGAGAAGAGCAAACCCGGATGCGTTCACCGGCCATTGGTTCAAGACTTTGTGCAGCAGCCCTCCTCTGGCTGGCGCTCGCGCCGAACGCGGCCATCGCGGCGCCGCTTGCGAAAGATGCGTGTGACGCTCTCAAGACCGAGCAAAATGCGCTCGCTGCAACCGGCATCCGGGCGGAGATGGCGCGTGGTGTCGTTTGGGCCAAGGCAAACGTCACCGCCGACAAGATGAAGTCGATCCAGCGGCTGATCGAGGTCGATGAGCAGATCCTGTTCCGGTGCGCGCCGGTTCGGGCCGCTGCAGGCCCTGACGGGGACGATGGCAAGGACGGCAAGGATGCGGTGCCGCAGCCCAAGACCAAGCCCGCACCGAAACCCAAGGCCGCCAAGCCGGCCGACACGGCGGCGGCCGCCGAGGCGGAGCCGGGTCCAGGTCAGGATGGAGCATTCAAGCCCGACTTGAGCGAGGCATCGGCCTCTCCCAAGAAGGGAGAGGCGCCGGCGGCTAAGAATAAGGCAACCGCAGCCAACGCGAAGCCCAAACCGAAGCCCAACCCGAAACTCACCCCGAAGATCGAAGCGGCGCACGACGCATTCGTGCCCCCGGAAGCAGTGCCAAAGTCTGTTCTGAAGGCGCCGGAGGGAGCCTCACCAAGCGGCGCGCAGTGACACATGGTCTCGGGGTTTAAGACTTGAGCCCGCGACCATCCGCCCCAGCGATCACCGCTGCGGGATTTGCCGACCGGGGCCAGCTGGTGTAGAAGCCCCAGATTCAATGCCCGCGCGTGCGCGCCCCGCGCCGCCTCAACAAAAATGATAGAGACCGCCAATGTGGACGACCGTTCTGCTTGTTGTGCACCTCATGATCGCGGCGGCGCTCGTCGCCGTGGTGCTCCTGCAACGTTCTGAGGGCGGCGGCCTCGGGATGGGGGGCGGCGGTGGCGGCGGCTTCCTGACCGGGCGCGGCACGGCCAACCTGTTGACCCGCTCGACCGCGGCACTGGCGGCGGCGTTTTTCACGACCAGCATCCTGCTGTCGATGCTGGCCCAGCAGGCTCGGGCGCCGTCGTCCGTGTTTGACCGGCCCGGAGCGGCCTCGGCACCGGCTGCTCCCGTTGCCAAGGATGGCTCACCCGGAGGTCCTGTCGAGCCAAAGACCGAGGGGCGCGGTGGCGTGCTCGACAAACTGCAGCCGCCGGGTTCGCCTGCGATCCCGCAGACGAAGTAGCGTCGGGGCTGGCCACGGCAGCCGAGTCTCGGTTTCAAGAACCGTAACCTGATCCGGGGCGCGCCTGGCGCGGCCTTTGTTCTCGGCCAATATTCTCGGCCAGTACTCGCGGCCAATATTCGCGGCCAGTACTCGCGGCGGGGTGCGCCCGGGATCGCCCACGGCCATCCGTCGCCTCAAGTCAGCGCGTTGATCCATTCGTGGATGATGCCAATTTGTCGCTTCGAATCGCTGGGGTTTCATGACAGAAGCAAAGCCCATGCAACGGTACATCTTCATTACCGGCGGCGTGGTCTCCTCTCTCGGAAAAGGCCTCACCTCCGCGGCCCTCGGCGCGCTTCTCCAGGCGCGCGGATATTCCGTCCGTCTCCGGAAGCTCGACCCCTATCTCAACGTTGATCCGGGAACGATGAGCCCCTATCAGCACGGCGAGGTGTTCGTCACCGACGACGGGGCGGAGACCGATCTCGATCTCGGCCATTACGAACGCTTCACAGGCGTGCCAGCCAAGAAGTCCGACAACATCACCACAGGCCGCATCTATCAGGACATCCTGTCCAAGGAGCGGCGGGGCGACTATCTCGGCGGCACCGTGCAGGTCATTCCGCACGTGACAGACGCCATCAAGCAGTTCGTGCTGTCGGGCAACGAGGGCGTGGACTTCATCCTAGTCGAGATCGGCGGCACCGTCGGCGACATCGAGGGCCTGCCGTTCTTCGAGGCCATCCGGCAATTGGGGAATGAGCTGCCGCGCGGGGCATCGATCTTCATTCACCTGACGCTGGTGCCGTGGATTCCGTCGGCGGGTGAGCTCAAGACCAAGCCGACGCAGCACTCCGTGAAAGAGTTGCGCTCGATCGGCATCCAGCCCGACATCCTGATGTGCCGGGCCGATCGCGAGGTGCCAAAGAGCGAGCGCAAGAAGATCGCACTGTTCTGCAACGTGCGCGAGGATTCGGTCATCCAGGCGCTGGATGCCGCCACCATTTATGATGTGCCGCTCGCCTATCATCAGGAGGGGCTCGACCGCGAGGTGCTGGCCGCCTTTGGCATCACCGGCGCGCCCAAACCCGACCTGACGCGCTGGGAGACCATCTCGCGCAACATCGCCAACCCTGAAGGCGGCGTGACGATCGCCATCGTCGGCAAGTACACGGGGTTGAAGGACGCCTACAAGTCGCTGATCGAGGCGCTTGTGCACGGCGGCATATCCAACCGGGTCAAGGTTCGGCTCGAATGGATCGAGAGCGAGGTGTTCGAGCGCGAGGACCCGGCGCCCTATCTGGAAGGCGTGCACGGCATTTTGGTTCCCGGCGGGTTCGGCGAGCGCGGCTCGGAGGGCAAGATCCTGGCCGCCAAATTCGCCCGCGAGCGCAAGGTGCCCTATTTCGGTATCTGCTTCGGGATGCAGATGGCATGCATCGAGGCGGCGCGCAATCTGGTCGGCATCAAGGAGGCGAGTTCGACTGAGTTCGGCGCTTCCGCCGAGCCGGTGGTGGGCCTGATGACCGAATGGATGCGCGGCAACGAGCTCGAACAGCGGCGCGCGGGCGGTGATCTCGGCGGGACCATGCGGCTGGGTGCGTTCGAGGCGCGGCTGGCGCCGGGTAGCAAGATCGCGGAAATGTACGGCGATACGGCCATCTCCGAGCGTCACCGGCACCGTTACGAGGTCAACACGGCCTACCGGACGCGGCTCGAGGCTGCGGGGTTGCATTTCAGCGGACTGTCACCGGATGGACTGCTGCCAGAGACGGTCGAATACCGCAACCATCCCTGGTTCGTCGGTGTGCAGTATCACCCCGAGCTGAAATCGCGGCCGTTTGAGCCGCATCCGTTGTTCAAGGGTTTCATTGCGGCGGCGGTGGAGCAGTCCAGGTTGGTTTGAGGGGTGAGCCGTTGCAATTGTCGGCTGTTGACCCGAAGCTGAAGTCACGAGGGCGGAGCTTGCGCAGTCCGGCCGGGTCCGCTTATGACTTTCGCGTCAGATTGTGCCATGGGGACAACGGGCCTGCCGTCCGACAACGCGGGTCATTTTATTCCGTCCACTGCTCCGCGCACCAGAATGCTCAGTTCGACAGGTGCTTGGGGATTCGGCAGACAGTCTGGGGGGCGTGGGTTCAAATCCAGCCGGTCCGACCAATATTTCAGTGGCTTAGCTCGTTAGTGGCCCCTGCAACTGCACAACGCGGAGGGGCGGTTGCACAACCTCGCCGCGCAATGTCTCTTGAAGAGGTTCGCGAGCAGGAGCCGCAAGGCATCATGGACGTTGCGGACCAGACTCATCCGCCCAAGACTTCGCCCCATGAAGCGCAACAAGAGTTGCAAGTCAGTGAGCAAGCTGTTGTCGTCCAAGAACAACAGGGGCATGATTCGCCATGCACACTGCAGATGATCCCGCTGCTGGGCGTTCCAATGTCGTCTCGTTGAACGATAGAGTGTTCGTACGTGCATTGATAAGAGACCTCGACACGCTGCTAGTCGACGATGTCGAGAAATCCGGCGTTAACATCGTGTCTCTCTGCGGTTACCGAAAGAGAACCGTCCCGCCTGTTCATGAAGTAGACCTATCGCGCTACACAATCACAGTTCTTGGACCACGAATTGGTCACCGCTACGCCCTGCTCCTACACTTGATGGGTTATCGCCTATTAGAGGATTTGGCAGCGGCACATCCCTCATCGATAACTTCGATTCCCGGCATCGGCGAACGTCGTCTCCGCGCGATTACCACCGTTCTGGCGGAACAGGGGTTCGCTTCGCCCCCATCAGGCGATCCGGCCCAATGCACTGAAGAGGAGTCCGCACAGCTTGAATTTGAGCTGACCTGATTTTGCAGCAATAGGTCTCAGTCAGCGCTTAGGCGAAGTTCCCGTGCCGCCGCGCAAGTGGTGCGCAGTACAAGCCGTTGCCAGGAAACACACCCGGATCATCCGGAAAAAGAGTGCTCAATGGGTCGACCTGACCAATAGAGTTCAAGTAGCCATGCAGCAATGTAGCTGTTTGTTCAGTCAAAAGATAACCTCCGGTGCGTCCACCATTACCGGCAGTATGCCCGCGCTCGAGGTGAGCGGCAAAGAACCCCGAGCCGACCGCTAGGCTATGTGGGCGCAAATATCTGTTGAAGCCGTCTTCGGATGCTCGCAAACCCTTGACAATCGGCTTGATCTTGGTGGGGTCTGCCAATCTGAACGCAGGCACTATCGGCCTTGACGAAACGTCATCAAGCGGATTGCCGCCCTGCAGACCGAAATAAGCCATGGCTCCGTGGTGTTTCAGTGCAATGGCGCATGCGAAAGCTAGCGCCAACTTCATAACATCTGGAAGCGAAATAGGCTCTCGCTCGTACAACGCCTTGATGACACTCTTTGAGGGTCTTGAGAAATCATCAACTACGTCTTTCAGCGACTTGTGTGCTGGATCGATGTTACCATGCAGTTGCGGAAACTGCTTATCGACAAAGAAGAACCGCTTCTGCGAGCTGTTCGCCTGGGTCAACTGATGGTCCGTCAGTTTAGTACGGATAACCGCAGACAAAGCCGCCTTGTTATCGGATAGAAATCTAACGTACTCGATGCTGTTCTTTGTGCCCTTCTTGGGGCACGGAACGCTGAAGCGAGGCACGGTCGGGTAGGGCGCACTGCCCGACGGCACTTTCCAAACCTGCTTGTAGGTCGTAACCGCTGCAATCGCTGTCATGTGCCCCCCGAAGGCGCTGCATCCTCTTAACATACCCTAGCCCGGCATCCTGTCAAACCCCTCCAACGGTCTTGACGGCTTCAAGTATCTGAGCCTCGGCAACGGCTTCCGACAGTGGAACCACGTGAACAGAACCCATCGGTACAAACCGGTGCGACCCATCGGACTTCTTTCAGCCACGCAGCCGCTGAGACACTCCTGAGCGCGCAGACCTGTTCCAATCCCTCAATTCCACAACCTAGAGAGACCCCCATAGGCCTGCGAAACAATCCTGGTCGCTCAATGGGTTGTAGCCCGGCACGACGCTCGCGGCACTATCGGTGCCAGTCGTATGAATGGGCCATGGAAGCGGCCCCGTGGTGGTGGCCTGCTCCAACTGAAGGAAGGGTCCACTATGAGGGAAGGCGAGCATACCACTAAGCCCCGGCTCGGTGACCGGCGCATCGTGACCGCCGATGAACTTGGCGAGCACGCAGTCACAATCGTCAATCGCTCAACTTCGGAGCGCGTCGCGCCGGTTCGTGAATTGCTCAAGAACGGGACCTCGGCCCAGGCGCTCTTCGCCCAACAGTATGTCCGCTCATCGCATAGGCCGGGAGAGGTCGTGGCGCGCACCAAGGCGATTGCCGCGACTGGCATCGGTCCAGGCGACGTTGCACTGTCGGCCGTTTATACGGTCGATTTCAGCGCGGCGTTCTCGCAGCAGGCGGAGACCCTCCGGTGGGGGACTAACTCTATCTTCCTGAAGCGCGGCGAGAGCGTCGATGTGTTCGGCTTCGTGGGTCCGTGGCACCTGGGCGAGCGCTGGTCGTTCCTTCAAGCGGACTTCTGCCAGGTCCAGCCTGGTGCTGTCGAGCCGAAGACCCTGATGGCAGTCCGCGACTGGATGCGTGGCGTCGACCTCCGCTGGTTCAAACTTCCTTCCTTGAAGGCCGCAGAGGTGGCCGAAAAGCTGTGGACCGACATAGAGGCGCTGAAGGAAGCCGAGGACGAGATCATTCGGGCCTATTCGAACGGTGTCGAGCCGGACCCCCGCGTGATCCGACGGCGCGAGTTCCTGAAGGTAGGACTGGAGGCTTACGGCATCTTCCTCGGGTTTCAGCACGCATTTGAGGTGGAGCGCGAGCCGTCGGTGGACGCTCTCCTGGCCGCGAAAGGCCCTGGTAGCAAGGGACTCATCATCGACCAGAACTGACGATCACCAATTCGAGCCGTTCTAGCGCGGGCTGGTCCATAAGGATTGGCCCGCGCTGCGTTCGGTGCCGAAATGAACGACTTTCGGTATCCATCGCTCGTTTTCGACAACAACTGAAGGTCAGAGGGACGACGACACAAGGTTCCTCGCGTTGCTAGTGTTCGAACCCACAAATGAGTTGCCCTGTCGCACCACCGATGCATCACCCCTTCCCCGCGCTCTCCCACTTCAGGATCGCCAGCGCGGTAAGCCGCTTCTGGTTCACGTGCTTGGCGTAGTGCTCGACCATGTCGCGGGACTGGCCGGTGATGGCCGCGGTCTCAGCGTCCGAGCAGCCGGCCTCGAGCAGGAATACGACGGCGGACTTGCGTAGCCCGTGGAACACCAGCCGCCGCTCGCGGTGACCGGCGAATTCGGGTCCATTGAGCTCCTCCTGCCAGGACGCTTTGAAACCGTCGCGCGTCCAGCCGGTGCCACACGTGCTTGCTACCGCGGTGCGGAGATATCCGCGAAATCAAGAAGCACCAAGCGCGTTTGCCAGCTATCGTCTTGTTCGCCTTGAAGCACGGGCTGCTCGCCTTCTGCCACCCCGACTTTCCGTTATCCTCCCCAGGTCCGGACGAACATGAAGCAGCGCTTCGCCGAGAGCGTGACGGTCGCTCCTGGCCCTCAGCGGACGATGTGTAGTCCAACGTTGCACGCCCCGCGAACGCAGCTTGGCCATACCCGCTCCGCCCGTCATCCCGGCGCAGGCCTTGACCCACGGCAACGTTGGGTGTCCCGGCAGACGTGTCGTGAGTGCCGGCCATCATGGCCGAGCATGGCTCCGCATGGACGCCGGCATGACGGAAGTTGGGCATGACGGAACAGGCGGCACGCGCGGAAATCTCGGCCCTGCGGCTCTCCTTCTCCCCGTTCTTTAGGGGGAGAAGGTCGAGATAAGGGGCGGCCACTTGCGCCACGCTGGCCCAATTGCCGTCCGCATCCAGATCGATGCCGTTGATAGGAAATCGGTCGCCGGACGTCGATGGGTCAATCCATTTCTGAGCAAGCTGCGGCCCCTCACCCCCGGCCTACGCCGGGGCAGGCTCTAACCCTCTCCCCGAAGAGGACGGGGAGAGGGGATTCGGTGCGCGCACTCCCCCCTAACTCCTGTAGTGCTTCCACATGCGCTGCAGCGTGCGGTGGACTTCGTCGGGGGGTTGGTCGAAGGGCTCGAGATTGACGCGGATGATGTTCTGGTGCGTCATCGACCACGGCAGCCGCATCAGCAGGCGCCAGATTGGCTGCTTTCTCCAGTCCGCCAGCAGTGCCTTGCCGAGCGGCGCCTTCAACGCGATTTGCAGCTCGTGGATGGTCAAAACCCTGACCGCGATCGGCACCAGCTCGATGCGGTCGATCGCGCTCCAGCGGATGATGCCGAAGCCTTGGATGAAAATACCGTACTCGCTGCCGCCGACCACGGGCCGGCCGGTCTCGGTCAGCGGGAAATTGTAGTAGGCGTAGGCCGCAGCCATGATGCCGAGCACGAACCAGATCATATGCAGAGAATAGATGCCGCCGGCGAGCATCGCGGCCGAAAGCACGCCAATCGCATAGACCGGGAACTGCGTCTCGTCGCCGCCATAGGCGACCGTGTAACCCTTGAATTCGTCTTCGTTCACAGCGCACCGTCCCGCCTGAAGGTTGTGGTCGCGCAGTTCTGGGGATCGACCGTCTCCACTTTTGAGCAGTAGAATACCGCTCGGCAACAGTCTTGAGGCGCGTGAGCGCCTACCTTTCGAGCAAAGATGTGATGAAGTGTGAGGCAGCGGCCCTGACGGATCTGGGCGGCTCGGCACATTGTGCTATGCCCCACGGACCGCGGCTTGATTGGGTGCGGTTGGGCTTCAAATGATTGCCGAACATCGACGAGCCGAGGCCTGATGTTTTTCGCAGCTTCCAAGATCGTGTTCTTCTTCTTGCAGCCGTCGAGCCTGCTGGCGCTGGCGATGGGCGCAGGACTGCTGCTCGCCATCGCGGGGTGGCGGGCGCGGCTTGGCTTGCGGCTCGCGAGCGCTGGGTTTTTTGGCTTCGTCGCGGTGGGAATACTGCCTGTCGGCAACGCCCTCATCCTGCCGTTGGAGCAGCGCTTCGCAGGCGCTCCCGGGCCGGGGACGGAAGGCGACGTCGCCGGCATCATTCTGCTCGGCGGGTTCGAGGACGGGTGGGTGAGCGAAGGCCGCGGCGGGTTGATGGTCAACGAGGCCGCCGAGCGGCTGACGGAGGGTGTGCGGCTTGCCAAGCTGATCCCGGGCGTGCCTGTGGTCTTCACGGGCGGCTCAGCCGCGTTGATGGTCAGCCTGCCCGGAGCCGCACAGCCCGTCGGGCGGTTTCTCACCGATATGGGTATCACGCCTGAGCGCATCGTGCTTGAGGAGCGGTCTCGAAACACGCACGAGAACGCGCTGTTCACCCGCGATCTCGTGAAGCCCGCTTCCGGCCGGCGCTGGGTACTGGTGACGTCGGCCGCGCATATGCCGCGGTCGGTCGGCGTGTTCCGCAAGGCCGGGTTCGACGTCATTCCCTACCCAGTCGACTACCGGACGCGCGGTCCGGAGGATCTGCTCCGGCCGTTCGAGCGCATTCCAGCGGGTCTTGAACGCACTGACGTGGCGGCGCGAGAGTGGATCGGACTGGTCGCCTACTGGCTGACGGGCCGGACCGATACGCTGTTCCCGGGACCTCGGAATTGAGACGGTGGCGCGGGATTGCAGGACCCAGGCACCATTCTGGAACGCCGGCGCAACCATTCGTTGGGGTTCGCGTAACGCGAAATTAGGCTCGACCGCTTAACATCGTCACGTCAAAAGCGAGGCGTCCGAGTGAGCTTGAAATGATCGATCGACCGAACAAGACGGCATCCGGCGGTTTCGGCAAGCGCGGCACGGTGACGATGAACCGGACCGCACAGGCATCGTCCCATGAGGTCGCGGCAAAGGAACCGGCAGGCGGCGGCGATGTGCCGAAGTGGGCGATCGGGGCGGTGGCGGGCATGTTCCTGTTCGCGCTCGTGGCCCTCTCGGGGGGCGTCGGCGGCGGCGGTTTCCTCGGCGGATTGCTGGGCGGCTTGCTGGCCAGCAAGTTCATGAACTCTGCGAAGTCGACTCCGGCACACGCCACAAACCAGGCCCCAGGCGCCGCGCGGACCACGGTGACAGCCCCGGCCGCCGACAGCGTCTCGCGGGGTGGTTTCGGCACCACGGCGTCGTCGGCGCCGCACTCGGCCGTTGGTCACTCGGCCGGAGGTTGATCCGATGCAGCGCGTGGCCCTGGCCGAGCGGCCGAACTGGCGGGATCGCGCGGCCGAACTCGGATTTACGTTCCATTCGCCGAACGGCGAACCCTATTGGGACGAGACCGCCTACTACGCCTTCACGCTCGAAGAGATCGATAACCGCATCGAGGATCCGAGCGCGGAACTCGATCAGATGGCGCGCCAACTCGTCGATCGGGTCGTGCGCAGTGAGGAACTGCTGACGCGGCTCTGCATTCCCGAGGCCGCGTGGGATGCTGTGCGGACAAGTTGGCATCGCGGCGCGCCGTCACTCTATGGCCGCTTCGACCTCTCCTACGATGGCACGGGGCCGGCGAAGCTGCTCGAATACAATGCCGACACGCCCACGTCGCTCTATGAGGCAGCGGCGTTCCAGTGGTTCTGGCTGGAGGATCAGATTGCGGCCGGCATGCTGCCAAGGGGCGCGGATCAGTACAATTCCATTCATGAAAAACTCGTGGCCCGCTTCGCCGAGCTCTCTGGCCAGGGCACACTGCATCTCGCATGCGTGGACGACAGCATCGAGGACCGCGGAACCATCGCCTACATCGACGAGTGCGCGCGGCAGGGCGGGTTCGACACCACGTTCATCGCCATGTCCGATATCGGGCTCGGGCCGGATGGGCAGTTCTACGATCTCGACCGTCAGCCGATCCATCGCCTGTTCAAACTCTATCCGTGGGAGTGGATGTTCGGCGAGCCGTTCGCCGACGCGCTGCTGCGCTCGAACACCGGCATGCTGGAGCCGCCGTGGAAAGCCGTGCTGTCGAACAAGGGCATCCTGCCGCTGCTGTGGGAAATGTGGCCCGGGCACCCCAACCTGCTGCCGAGCTACTTCGAGGACGATCCCAAGGCGCAGGATATTGACGGCGGCTATGCGTTAAAGCCGCTGTTCTCACGCGAGGGAGCCAACATCGAATTGGTGCGCGGCGGCCGGGTGATCGAACGCGAAGCCGGACCCTATGGCCGGGAAGGCCGCATCGTGCAGGCCCTGGCTCCGCTCCCGTGCCGGGACGGCAACCATGCGGTGTTGGGGTCGTGGATCGTCGCGGGCAAACCCGCAGGACTGGGAATCCGCGAGGACAAGAGCGCCATCACCAAGAACACGTCGCGGTTTCTGCCGCATGCGATCATCGGCTGACGGCTCATCGCTCGTTGGGGGCAGCCGTCATTTCGTGGCGGGGCGCAGGTCGGGTGTGGGCCCGACACTCGAAGCGGTACTTGAAGCTGCGACCGGTGCCGGTGCTGCCTTCGCACTGGCCGGGGCCACAGCTGCCGGTTTCGATGCCACTGCCTTGGCGGGAGTTCCTTTCGCAGGAATGGTCGGGCGCGGGCTTTCGTTGGCAGGTGACGGCTTCAATGCCGCGGCGAGATCGAACGACGGGCAATTCTTCTCCACAAGACGGGCGTTGAAGGCCTCGATCAGGCTCTTGTCGGCGCGGTACTGAGCATCCGGATCGGCGCCATAGGAGGTGCCGCCGAAGATCGGTTTGCTCGCCTGTTGGAAGCTGCGCGAGGCCAGCGTTGTCTTTTCCTGCAGGGGTTGGTTGCGGATCTGGAGAATGCGCACCTGGATCTTTCCCGACAGTTTTTTGCAGTCATAGGCCTGCTCTTTCTCGTTGAGCTGGTAGGTTTGCGCCGCTGCACCGGCCGCCGACACCAGAACTGCGAGCGGGGCCGCAACCAGGGAGCGCGAAATCCGGTGGCGAAGTGAACGCATGATCATAGAGCACTCATGAAAATTGGCCGAATCGTTTTCTATCCCTGGAAGCGGGCGAATTGGGGGCAAGGTCGCGCGCCAACCTTGCATCGGGAACGGGAGGCTGCCAAGCTCCGGCGAAGCCATTCAGAGAGGATCGGAATGCGCACGTTCAAAATTGCCGCCGGGCATTGGGTCGTGGGGCTCTGGCTTGCGGCGACCAGTTCTGGTGCGGCCTTGGCCGATGATGGACCGAAACGTCTGGCTTGCGCGCTGACCGACGGCACGATCTCGAGCTACGAGAAGGGACGCTTCGCACTGAGCAAAGCCGAAATGCTCGCCTTCGATCTGATCGACATCGATCTTGAGGGGCAGACCGCCAATTTGATTGCAAGCGCGGGTGCTGCGCCTGGTGCCGTGAGAATCGTCCGCGCCATCAACGCCAACCATTTCATCGAAGTGGCAAACGAGGGCTTTTTGAATTTGACGACAGTCTACGACAAGGACCCGGCGACAGGAAAGCACCCCGTTGTGCATTCGCGTCACTTCGGTCTGCTCGGACAGCCGATCTATGCTCAGTACACCGGTCATTGCATGGCAAGGTGACAACCAGCGCGAAAAGTCATTTGAACCGACATGACGTGCCAGCCAAAATGACCGGAGCCGGGAGTGGACCGCATGGCCCTGAATATCGTGAAGCTATGTGTGGGTGCGGCGTCGATCGAAGACCTGGAAATCTGGCAGCAGGGTCGTCTTGCCGCGATGAAGGCAGTAGGCGAAGTCCCGCGCATCGTCCACACCACGTTCCAGACCCCGAAGAGGCAGACCGAACTTCTCGACGGCGGGTCGCTCTACTGGGTGATCAAGGGGTTGATCCAGGTGCGGCAGCGGATCCTGGGGTTCGATGATGGTACGAAGGCGGACGGCTCGGCTTGCTGTCTTTTCATACTCGCGCCCGAACTGGTCCCGGTACGCCCGATGCCGCGCCGCCCGTTCCAGGGCTGGCGCTATCTCACGTCGAGCGACGTCCCCGCCGATCTGGCCGGTGGTGCGGCCGATGGCGTCGCTGCGATGCCGCCGAAGATGCGCAAGGATCTCGCCGATCTCGGGCTGATCTGAGGGCTGATCTGGCGCCGTCCCCGAACACGATGCCTCCGCAAGGTGATAGACATGCCAATCGCGCCGATGAGCTCCCTGGTCCGAAGCCTGCCGGTCACCGTGCCGTTCGTCGGGCCGGAAGCCCTCGAGAGGCTGCGAGGGAGACCGTTCAAGGCGCGCCTCGGCGCCAACGAAAGCGTATTCGGGGCGAGCCCCCTGGCGATTGCTGCGATGCGGGAGTCGGCTGGCGGTAGCTGGATGTATGGCGATCCGGAAAATCACGATCTCGAATGCGCTCTCGCGGAGCACCACAGGATTGCGCCACAAAATGTCGTGGTGGGCGAGGGGATCGACGGGCTGTTGGGGCTCGCGGTAAAAGTCGTCTGCGATCCGGACGCAACGATCGTCACTTCGGATGGCGCTTATCCGACCTTCAATTTCCACGCGACGGCACACGGTGCGCGACTGGTCAGAGTACCCTTCCGCGACGACCGTGAAGATCTACCAACTCTGCTGGAGACAGCCATCCGCGAGCGTGCCGCGATCCTCTACATTTCAAACCCCAACAACCCGATGGGCTCGTGGTGGGGCTCATATGAAGTATCGCGGCTGATCTCAGCGTTGCCCGGTGGCACCATGCTTCTGCTCGACGAAGCTTACAGCGATACTGCCCCTTCAGATGCGATCCCGCCGCTCGACGCTTCCAACCCCCAGGTGCTGCGCTTCCGCACTTTCTCTAAGGCCTACGGACTGGCCGGTGCACGGGTCGGATATGCGGTCGGGGAGGCCACCTTGATCCAAAGCTTTGAAAAGGTACGCAACCACTACGGCATGAACCGCGCGGGCCAACTCGGCGCGCTCGCCGCGCTCGCCGATCAGGCCTATCTGACCGCAGCGGTCGGGCGTATCGCGCGTGCACGGGAGCGCATCTCGGCGATCGCCCGCGACAATGGTCTTCATCCGTTGCCGTCAGCAACAAACTTTGTGGCGATCGACTGTGGCGGCGATGGCGCTTTTGCCAAGCGCGTTCTCGACGAGGTCATCGCGCGCGACGTGTTCATCCGCAAACCCGCCGTGCCGCCGCTGGATCGCTGCATTCGGGTGAGTTGCGGCAGGGATCAGGATCTGGATCTGTTCGCAGCCGCGCTGACCGTCGCACTCGCGGTGGCGCGATCATCATGAAGCTTCCAGTGAACCACAAGCTTCGGCAGGAGTTGAACGACGAGGTGCACGCGCGCCCGCCGCCGGCCTTGAGCGCGTCCTGTCGCATCTCGTTTCTCGCGCTGTTGTCCGAGCCCAAGAGCCGGACGGCCGAACGGGCGCATATCGCGGTCCTCTGCGAACGGTTCGGTGTCGTATCGCCGCTCGCCAGCGCCAACCATTTCAAAGCCGAGATTCTGAAGGGGCAACCGGGTGCCGTTACGCTTCATTGGGAGCGGCACACGGAATTCGCCCGGTACATGGTGATCGCCGAGGGCGCTGGCGACGACCCGTTTGCCAAGTCTGCGCTGTCGCACCTGCCCGAAGACTGGGTCGCTGCGATCCCGGGGAAGCTGCTCGTCGCCACGCATATCGCCGTGTTGCCGGACACGGGCGAACCGATCGATCCCGACCGGCTGTCGGCTCGATACTTCAGCGGCCACGTGCTTGTCGGCGCCGATGTCGGCGCTGAAGCCGGCACTGCGTTCGCCGATTTCCGCATTCTATCTGATGGTTTCAGTCGGCTGATGGTCTGGAACAAGTCGATGACGCCGCGACAATCCGGCCGCACGGTCCAGCGGCTGATCGAACTCGACAGCTACCGCATGATGACATTACTCGCGCTGCCGATTGCGCGCGGTCTGAGCCCGTTCCTGTCGCAGTGCGAGCGCGAGTTGGCCGAGATCACGGGGCGGATGACGGACGCGCCGGTAGAGGAGGAGCCGCAACTGCTGCAACGGCTCACGAAGCTCGAAGCGGAGATCCAGAGCCGGCACGCAGACAATCACTTCAGGTTCAGCGCGGCGTCGGCCTACCACGACCTGGTCGAGCGTCGAATTGCAGAGTTGCGCGAGGGCCGGCTCCACGGAGTGCAGACTTTCGGCGAGTTCACCGAGCGGCGGCTGGTCCCGGCGGTGAATACCTGCCGGTCAGTGGCCGGCCAGCTGGAAGGGCTGTCAGAGCGCGTGGCGCGGGCGACGCAATCGCTCTCGACGCGCACCGCGATCACCCGCGAGCGACAGAACCAAGCGCTGCTGGAGACCATGGCGCGGCGGGCCAAGATGCAGCTTCGGCTGCAGCAGACGGTGGAGGGGCTGTCCGTTGCCGCAATCAGTTACTACGTCGTGGGGTTGATCGGATACGGAGCCAAAGGGTTCAAGGCAGTCGGCTTGCCGTTGGAGCCTGATCTTGTCATGGCGCTCAGCATTCCATTCGTCATCGGCTTCCTCGCCTATGGGCTCCAGCGTATCCGCGGCCGGCTGAAGCTCGGGTCGGAAGAGTAGGTGGGTTCGCCCGATCCTGGTTCACGGGCCTGCGGGTGCTCCCGCGGCGCCCTTCCGGTCCGCCGCAACAGCCGCTTGGCAAATGCCTTCGTCCTTTCCGAACGTGGGACAGTAGATGCTGATGGCGCGGCGGTCGTCGGCAGGGACCATGCACGGCGCCGTTGCTTGGCAGCGGACGATGTTCCGGGCGATGCCGACGGCAAGACCGGTGATCGAGTGGGCGAATTCGCGCATATCGACGGCGGCGACGCGATAATAGCGGTAGTACACGGTCTCCTTGTCCACGAATAACAGCCGCCGCAAGCGCGTCACGGGCTCCAGGTGCTCATGGATGTGCACGATTGGCACGCCGGTGAAGGGCTCGGCCAACCGGTACTTCAGCACGACAAACGACGAGTTGAAGATGGGGGCCGAGACACAGGGGAATGCGTAGGCGATATGCTGGGCGATGCCGCCGCCGAGCGAGTGGCCAGTGGCGACAAAGGTCACGCGGTCACCCGCCGCCGCCGCATAGGCCTCGGCCCGGATGTCGCGGAACGTATCACGGGCATCGTCGTACTGGTTGCGGACCGGGGCCCAGGCCGTGAACCAGGCGAGATTGGCCTGCCAGTCGCCGAGATCGTAGGTCTCGGACCCGGAATAGGCGACGAGTACAGACAGCAGTCCAGGCTCCCGTTTATGATAGACATCGAAGCGTAAGCCGGATGGGCGCTCGACGGTGCGCAATCGCTGCCATTCCGGCGAGTGTCGCGCCAGCGTGAATCCCATGGGCTCGCCCATGTCGTAGGCGTTGAGGCTGGCGATGGCGAAGGGCAGATATTCGTTGGCGTTGACGGGTTCCTCGGCGGCCATTCGGTCGTAGTAGAGGAGTTTCGTCGTTGTGCAGCCACTGCTGGTTTCGTTTGGCCGGATGCCGAGATCGGCGCGCGTGATTTTCGGTCGCGGCACGCCGAGTAGAAGGCAGCCAATGAGCGTTGCGGCCGCTGTTTTCAGTGCGTAGCCGACGAGGCGGCTGCTCTTCAGCCAAGCCAGCACTTCATTCAGCGCTGAGCCCGCATAAACGTCCATGCCCGTGTCCTGTCCATGCCTCGGCGGCCAAATGCTACACCAACCTCCCTAAGATGAAGTGTTGGGAATTCCGCAGGGATTACCAGTCACAAATGATCGAAAGCGCGTGAACCCGTGCAGAATCGTTAACGGACATGAAGCACGTGCGCCTGCATGCGGTCGGTCTCTAGTGTCGCGCATCTGACGTTTGGTCCCCACTCGGGGCTGCCTCGAAACCAAACGCCAGATGCAAAAGCTACACTAGAATCATAGGTTTGCTAGTGTTCCTTAGGCGCCGACATTTGATCTGGA
>PERT01000031.1 GCA_002928955.1 Hyphomicrobium sp.
TAACCCAATGATATAGCTAGTGGCCTTCATGTCGGGCCTAAATCGTCGACGCGTGCGGCTGGCACAGCGATTTAGGCGCGACAGGCCACTAGATAAAAAGTCGGTGCCGTAAGGAACACTAGCAACCCTATGATTGTAGAGTAGCTTTTTCATCTGACGTTTGGTTTTGAGTCCAGCCCCGAGTGGGGACCAAACGTCAGATGCGCTACACTAGCCGCGATGGCGATATGGGGCTCGATGGGCAGCTATCGATCAGCCTCTGTGCCGAACTCAGCCAGCGAGAGTGCAAAGATGACACTTGAGACCGAAACCGTACTCGATCGCCGCCGGTTGCGACGGAGCCTCGGATACTGGCGCGGACTGGCTATCGCCGGGTTGGCCCTCGCGATAGGCGCCTATGCCTTCAGCAAGGACAATCTGGCGGAACTTAGCGGTCGCCACCAGATTGCGCGGGTGGCGTTCGAAGGCACCATTTTCGAGAATCGCGAGCAGCTGAAACTCCTGAAGAAGCTCGCTGAAGCCAAGCATGTCGAAGGGGTCGTGCTCTATATCAACAGTCCAGGCGGCACCACGGCCGGTGGCGAAGCACTCTATCTTGCCCTCCGCGAATTGGCCAAGACCAAGCCTGTTGTCGCACAATTCGGCACGGTTGCAGCGTCCGCCGGCTACATTCTCGGCCTTGGCGGCGACTACATCGTCGCTCGCGGCAACACGATCACGGGCTCCATCGGCGTCTTGATGCAGTGGCCGGAGTTCGCCGATCTTCTCGGTCGGATCGGCGTTAAGGTGAACGAGGTGAAAAGCGGCCCGCTCAAGGCCAGCCCGTCGCCATTCCAGCCCATCGACGAGCCAAGCCGCAAGGTGACCGAGGACATGATCCAGGACGGGTTCAAGTGGTTCTTGTCATTGGTCGAGACGCGACGCGGCATCAATCCGCGCGATGTACCTGGTCTGGTCGAGGGCCGTGTGTTCTCGGGCCGCCAAGCAGTTGAGAACAAGCTCGTCGACGAGATTGGGGGAGAGGAAGAAGCCGTCCGGTGGCTGGAGGACAAGCGAAACGTCACCAAGAAATTAAAGGTCGTCGACTGGAAGCCGCAGGCCGACGTTGGAGGCTGGACCGGGTTTGGTTTCTCCAGCTTGGCCGAGCGATTCGGCGCCGGCGCCGTGTCCGAACTGTTCGGCCGAGACCGGTCGATGACTGGGCTTGGGCTTGACGGCCTCGTCTCCGTTTGGCACCCTCAGAAAACGCAGTAATAACAAGAAGTTTAGTACGGGGAGGAGGGGCCATGATTAAATCCGAATTGATCCAGAAAATCTCGACTACCAATCCGCATCTCTATCATCGGGATGTGGAGCGCATCGTGAACGTGATTTTCGAGGAAATCGTCGAGGCGCTGGCACGCGGTGACCGCGTCGAGCTGCGTGGTTTCGGAGCCTTCACGGTCAAGCATCGCGCCGCCCGGCAGGGCCGCAATCCTCGCACTGGCACGTCCGTGTCGGTCGCCGAGAAGTTCGTGCCGTTCTTCAAGACAGGCAAGGAGCTTCGCGATAAGCTCAACGAGGGCGCCACCATAACGGAACATGCAGTGAAGCCGGCCAAGGCATTGAAGGCGTCCAAGGTTGCAAAGCCGAGTGCGAGGGCTTGACTGCAAGCATTTGCGCAGCCAGTCCGAGCCAATGAGGCGCCGCTGCCTGCCGGGTTCGTGTCAATGGGTGCTGAGCCAAGAATTGACGATCCTTGTTATCGCACCGAAAGGGATTCACCGTGCTGAGACGCGTCGTCCTGCTCCTCGTCACCTTTCCCGCAGCTGCGCTGCTGATCACGCTTGCGATTGCCAACCGCCACGCGGTGCGGCTGGTGCTCGATCCGTTCCGGCCCGAAGCACCTGCCATCTCCCTGGTGTTGCCGTTCTATGCCTACATCTTCGGAACGTTGATGATCGGGGTGTTGCTCGGCGGAACCGCTGTATGGCTCGGTCAGGGGCGGTGGCGGCGCACCGCTCGCAATCGATCGCAGGAGGCGATGCGTTGGCAGGCCGAGGCGGATCGTTTGGCGCGCGAGCGCGATGCAACCATCTCCGCGCAGCCGCGCGATGCGGCATCCCGCGGCAAGCAACTGGCCGTTGCCGGTCGTTGATGCGTTGCCGTCAATCAGGCCATTGAATTGCGGGCGGCGTCGCAGCGCCGACCTTGCGGCGAGGTGCATGGGTGCTTCCAAACGATCTGTTCGCATCCGTCGTGGTGGCGCTGGAATGGTGCTCTGTCGCTGTGTTTGCGACGACCGGTGCCCTCGTCGCCTCGCGCAAACAGATGGATATTTTCGGGTTCGTACTGCTCGGCACGGTCACCGGCATCGGCGGCGGCACCGTTCGCGACGTGCTGCTCGGCGACTTGCCGGTGTTCTGGGTCAAGGATCATTCCTATCTCATTGTTTGCAGCATGGTTGCGACCATCATCTACTTCACGGCGCATATCCCGCAGTCGCGATACCGCGTGCTGCTCTGGCTCGATGCCGTCGGCCTCGCCCTCGTCGCGGTTCTCGGAGCCGAACGAGGGCTTGCGGCTCATGCCGGACCGGTTGTCGCCATCACCATGGGCGTTGTAACCGCGGCGTTCGGCGGCATGATCCGCGACGTCTTGGGCGGCGAAAGCCCGCTCATCCTGCGGCGCGAGATCTATGTCACAGCCGCGATGGCGGGGGCTGCGGTATTCGTAGGCATGATCGAGGCAGGGGCCCCGCGAGCTGGAGCCATGGCAGTCGCGTTCGCGGTGGCGTTCGTTATCCGCGCGCTGGCGATCCACTACGAGTGGTCACTGCCGCCCTACAAGGCGCGGGCTGGGCGAACGCCCGAGGATATTGCGCGGTTAGGCCGCGATGAAAAGCCGTGACGTGAGAGCCAAGCGCCAGCAGGCTGTCGTATAACTGACAGCGACCGGCAGGGCGGAAACAGGCCTCGGGGTCATGGAGAGAGTTCTCGGATGAGTGTGCGGGTGAAGATCTGCGGGATCAAGGACGAGGCGGCGCTTTTCGCAGCCGTGGAGTCTCGCGCCGACCTTCTCGGGTTCGTGTTCTACCCGAAGAGCCCGCGCTTCTTGACACCAGAAGCCGCGGCCCCGCTCGCCACCTACATCCGCGGTGTTGCAGCAAGCGTTGCACTCGTCGTCGATGCAGATGACGCAACGCTGGACGAGATCATGGCGATCGTGAACCCCGACATGCTGCAACTTCACGGGCAGGAGACGCCGTCTCGCGTCCGCGAGGTCCGGCGTCGCTACGCCAAGCCCGTCATGAAAGCGATTGCGGTAGCATCTCCGGCCGACGTAGAGGGGGCAGCCGAATACCTTGACGGTGCCGACCTCATACTGTTCGACGCCAAGCCGCCAAAAGGCACGGTGCTGCCGGGGGGCAATGGCGTGCCCTTCGACTGGCGGCTTTTGGCTGGCGTTTCAGGGAAGATACCGTTCATGCTGTCGGGCGGACTAACGGCGGACAACGTCGCTGAGGCCGTCAGGCTGACCGGCGCGCGTGCTGTCGACGTTTCGTCGGGCGTAGAAAGCAGCCCTGGTGTCAAGGACCCGGAGTTGATCCACCGCTTCCTAAGTGCGGCGAAGGGTATTAATCAGGCCGTCTAACTTCATGCAGGGCGCGCGACGCAATGGCCACCACCTCACTGAAGACCGCAGAGTCCAAGCTCAACAGTTATCGCACGGGGCCCGACGAAAAGGGCTTTTTCGGCCTGTTTGGAGGCCGTTTCGTCGCCGAGACGCTGATGCCGCTGATCCTCGATCTCGAACGCGCTTACGATGAAGCGAAGGCGGACCCAGGGTTCCATGCTGCCTTGAGCTACCTTCACACGCATTATTCCGGTCGGCCGAGTCCGCTCTATCTGGCCGAGCGCATGACCGAAGCCCTCGGCGGCGCCAAGATCTATTTCAAGCGCGACGAGCTCAATCACACGGGTTCGCACAAGATCAACAACTGCCTTGGACAGATCCTGCTTGCCCGCCGCATGGGAAAGACGCGGATCATCGCCGAAACCGGCGCCGGTCAGCACGGTGTTGCGGTGGCGACGGTATGCGCAAAATTCGACATGCCGTGTGAGATCTACATGGGTGCAACCGACATCGAGCGGCAGGCGCCGAACGTGGCGCGCATGAAGCTGCTGGGGGCTTCCCTCAATCCGGTCACATCCGGCGCGGGCACCCTGAAAGATGCCATGAACGAAGCGTTGCGCGATTGGGTAACCAACGTCCACGACACATATTACATCATCGGCACGGCGGCAGGCCCGCATCCCTATCCCATGCTGGTCCGGGATTTCCAGTCGATCATAGGCCGCGAAGTGCGCGAGCAGATCATGGCGGCGGAAGGCCGTTTGCCGGACGCGCTCGTCGCCTGCATCGGCGGCGGCTCAAATGCCATCGGCCTGTTTCATCCCTTCCTCGACGACAAGGACGTGGCGATCTATGGCGTCGAGGCGGCCGGTCATGGGCTCGACGTCGAAAACGGGCACGCGGCCTCCATGAATGGCGGCACGCCTGGCGTGCTGCATGGCAACCGCACCTATCTCTTGCAGAACGGCGACGGCCAGATCCTCGAAGGCCATTCGATTTCCGCCGGTCTCGACTACCCCGGTGTCGGCCCCGAACACTCTTGGCTGAAGGATACCAGGCGGGTGACCTATGTGTCGGCCACCGACAGGGATGCGCTCGATGCGCTGCAGTTCTGCACGAAGATGGAAGGAATCATTCCCGCTCTGGAGCCGGCGCACGCGCTCTCCTATGTGCGCAAGCTCGCGCCAAAGTTGGCCAGGGACCAGATCATCGTGATGAACTTGTGCGGCCGTGGCGACAAGGACCTGTTCACTGTCGCCAAGGCGCTGGGTATGAAGATTTGAGTGGGATCGTCATCAACAGATGAAGCAAGAAACACGCATCGACCGGCGATTTAGGGCGCTGAAAATTGAGGGCAGGGCGGCGCTTGTCACGTTCGTCACAGCCGGTGATCCGGATTTCGAGACCTCGCGCCAGATCCTGTTTGGTTTGCCGGGGGCTGGCGCCGACATTATCGAGCTCGGCATGCCGTTCTCTGATCCCATGGCCGACGGACCAGCTATCCAGGCGTCGAGCCTCAGGGCGCTGCAAGCTGGTCATGACATGCACAAAACGCTCGCGATGGTGGCGGAGTTCCGCAAGCGCGACACCGACACGCCGATCGTGCTCATGGGCTACTACAACCCGATCTACGTCTATCCCGGCAAAAAATTTCTCGACGCCGCGGTGAAAGCCGGTGTCGACGGGTTGATCGTGGTCGACCTCCCGCCTGAGGCCGATGACGAGCTTTGCCTTCCCGCCATGGAACATGGGCTCAACTTCATCAGGCTGGCGACGCCGACCACCGATGCCAAGCGTTTGCCGACGGTGCTCGCGAACACCTCAGGCTTCGTCTACTACGTCTCGATCACCGGCATAACGGGTTCTGCTGCACCAGACGTGAATAGTGTTCAAAAGCAAGTTGCGCGTATCCGTCAATCGACAAAACTTCCCGTTGCCGTGGGTTTTGGCGTAAGAACAGCAGCGCAGGCGCGCGAAATTGCTGCTGGTGCCGATGGAGTCGTAGTTGGCTCGGCACTCGTAACAGCGATCAAAGACAGCCTGGGACCCAAGGGTGATGCCACTGGCAAGACGGTATCGGGCGTCCTAGATCTTGTGAAAAGCCTTGCAGCGGCCTTGCGCTCCTGAATGATACCGGGATGAATTCAAGCCGGAGGGCGAGAAACGGCCCTTGGATGCGTGGGAAGTGCTTGCCGGGCCTGTGACTTTTGAGGTTCGCCACCGGTATATCTGTTGTGAAGCCCTCGCTTTGTGGCTACCGCATAGGTGACCAGATGCGCCAACCGGGCTGTAAGGAGCCAGAATACTGTGAACTGGATCAACTCCGTCGTTCGTCCGAAAATCCGCAGCTTCCTGACCACGAAGCGCGATGTTCCGGAAAATCTCTGGGTCAAATGCCCCGATACAGGGCAAATGGTCTTCTACAAGGACCTCGAGGCCAATCAATTCGTTGTGCCGGGCTCGAACTTCCATATGCGCGTCGGCGCGCCCGCACGGATGAAGATGGTGTTCGACGACGGCGAGTACGCCAGGGTCGCGGTACAGCAAGTAGCAATCGATCCGCTCAAGTTTCGCGACGGGCGCCGTTATACGGACCGTTTGAAGGACGCCAAGTCCGAGACCGAACTCGATGACGCGATACTTGTCGGCGAAGGCAAACTCCTGGGCACAGACGTTGTGATCGCGGCCCAGGACTTCCGCTTCATGGCCGGTTCGCTTGGAATGGCCGCGGGCGAGGCCATCATCACCGGCATGCTGCGGGCCGTCGAGAAAAAGACCCCGTTCGTGCTGTTTGCGGCCTCCGGCGGCGCGCGTATGCAGGAAGGCATCATGTCGCTGATGCAAATGCCGCGGACCACCATCGCAGTGCAGAAACTGAACGACGCCAAGCTGCCCTACATCGTCGTGTTAACCGACCCGACGACCGGCGGCGTTACCGCGTCCTACGCGATGCTTGGTGACATTCACATCGCCGAGCCGGGAGCGCTCATTTGTTTCGCCGGTCCCCGGGTCATCCAGCAAACAATCCGCGAGCAGCTGCCGGACGGTTTCCAGCGTTCCGAGTACTTACTCGAACATGGCATGATCGACATGGTCGTCCATCGCCACAAAATGCGCGAGACACTTGGTCGCATCTGCCAGCTGCTCACGGTGAAAAAGGGGCTCGTCAAGAGTGCCATGGACACCACAAAGAAGAACGGCAAGGCCTACGTGAACGGTGCTACGGTCGACACCCAGAAGTTTGAAGTCGCGGCCCAGACCGGGGCCAGTGGCAGCGTGGTCGACGCTGAGCCTGTTCCGGCTTCCGACCGGTTCGAGGTGCGCGATGGTCCCCGACGCGACAGCGATGCGCGTACCGCCCGGCCTGACCCAAAGGATCAAAAACGGACTTGAGGGGGTCCAGACATCACGATTGTTGCTGATGGCTTGCGGACCGCGGAGATGAACAGGCGGACCGGACGTCCATACGATACCTGCCCAGGACGTTCCGATTATAGTTCGTTTGATGCCCGCTCGCCGTTGATCACTGAAACATTCGTCGGATGCGGAGCACGAGTATGATACCCGGCAGGTACCGTGGGCGGTCTCGACGGAAAGAACGTCCGCACGAGGGAGAATAGCGGGACATGCCTACCAGCGAACAGCTCTTGGCCGAGTTGAAGCTGTTGCATCCGAAGCTGATCGACCTCTCGCTCGGGCGCATCGAGCGGCTGCTCGGCAAGCTTGGTGATCCGCACAAGCGCTTGCCACCGGTCATTCATATCGCCGGCACCAATGGCAAAGGTTCGGTGACGGCACTGCTGAAAGCGATGCTCGAAGCGGCGGGCAAGCGGGTCCACGTCTATACGTCTCCGCACCTCATCAGGTTCCACGAACGCATCCAACTTGCGGGCGATCATGGCAGATCGCGCGACATCGGCGAGTACGATCTCGTAGACGTTCTTATGCGCACGCGCGCGGTCAATGACGGCGACGACATCACGCAGTTCGAGATCACGACGGCGGCGGCATTTCTCGCCTTCTCCGAGCATCCTGCCGACGTGCTCATCCTCGAGGTCGGACTTGGCGGCCGACTGGATGCGACCAACGTCGTTCAGCGGCCAATCTTGACGGTGCTCACACCGATCTCGATGGACCACGCCGAGAAACTCGGAGCCACGCTGCCGCTCATCTCCGCCGAAAAGGCAGGCATCCTGAAACAAGGCGTGCCTGCCGTGGTGTCGGCGCAGGCGCCCGAGGCCATGGCCGTGATCGAGGCCGTGGCGGCCCGTCTCAATGCGCGCCTTGTTTCATGGGGCCAGCATTTCGACGCTTTCGAGCAAGGCGGCCGGCTCGTTGTGCAGCGCGAGGATGAACTGCTTGATCTGCCGAAGCCCGCACTTGTTGGACGCCACCAGATCGGCAATGCCGGTACAGCGGTCGCCGCGGCGCGTGAGCTGAGGGGGTTCGACCTCGGCCAGCGCGCGATCGAGTGCGGCTTGCTGGATGTCCGTTGGCCTGCCCGAATGCAGCGGCTCGACACCGGACCGCTTCCTATGCTTCTGAAGCCCGACGCCGAGCTCTGGCTCGATGGCGGCCACAACCCGGCGGCCGGCCAGGTTCTCGCACAGACGCTCGCCGACATCGAGGAGAAGAGCTCAAAGCCGCTCTATCTCATTGTTGGCATGATGGGCCTCAAAGACGCGGCGGGGTTCCTTGCACCGTTTCGCGGCCTTGCGCGCCACGTCATTACAGTACCAATCCCCGGCGCACATGAGGCGCCCTATCTTCCGGATCGGCTCGCAGCGGTCGCAGTCGGCGCAGGATTGGTGGCTGAGGAAGCTGCCGGCATCGAGGCCGCATTGAAGCGAGCGGATACCCTGCACTCGGGGCCAAAACGCATCCTGATCTGCGGATCGCTTTACCTCGCAGGTCATGTCCTGTCGTTGCAGTCAGGCGTTGTGCAGCAGAGCAATTGAAGCGCGTTCGGCTCGTCAGAACAGCGGCAGTCTGGGCCGTTGCTGCCTGCAAGCGCCGTCTCGCGCGATCGCCCGTCGTCGAGTGATACCTTGAGCGGCTGCCCGCAGCACGCGCATCGTCCTTGGCCGGCCTCGGCCAGGCCATGGCCTACGGCTACGCGCTCGTCGAACACGAAGCACGTGCCACGCCACAGACTTTGCGAAGGTGAAATCCGCTCAAGGTACTTCAGAATGCCGCCGTCGAGGTGATACACTTCGGAGAAGCCCTGCCGAAGCATGTAGGCCGATGCCTTCTCGCAGCGGATGCCCCCCGTGCAGAACATCGCGATCCGCTTGTGTTTTGCCGGATCGAGATTCAGGCGAACATAATCGGGAAAACCGCTGAAAGTGCGCGTCCCGGGGTCCGTGGCGCCGTCGAAGGTTCCGATACGATGCTCGTAGGCGTTGCGCGTGTCGATCACAAGCACACTCGGATCCTGGATGAGCGCGTTCCAGTTTTCTGGAGCAACATATGTTCCGACCGCCACGCTGGGGTCTGCCTCCGGTACGCCAAAGGTGACGATTTCGGGCTTCAGTTTCACCTTGAGCCGCTTGAAAGGGTGGGCGGCGCTGACTGCCACCTTGCATTCGAGTTCGAGAAATCGCGGGTCCGATTTGAGCCACGTCAAGAAGGCGACCAGATTGTCGCCGCGGCCCGAAATCGTGCCGTTGATGCCTTCGTGGGCCAGAAGGATCGTGCCGCGCACGCCTAGGCTCAGCGCCTCGGCCTCGATGCGTCCGCGCAGCGCCTCCCGGTCGTCGATGGTGACGAACTTGTAGAACGCGCCGACGTCAATGCTCATGGACTTATCAGTCGAATGGGATTTGCGAACGACGGTTTGATACCCGAATGGTTCCGGAAAGCAATCGGGGCCCTGTGCCATGCCAGAGCCCCGAGCAGTTGCAACGGATCGGGTCGATTGGCCAGGCAGTGGCCGAGACCGAAGATCCGAGGCCGCAGGGTCATGCCGAAACGGTACCCTTTATCCAGTCCTCGAGTTTCTTCTTTTGAACCAGCGCGCCGACGTGCTGGGCGGCGACCTCGCCGTTCTTGAAAATCATCAGGGTTGGCATCGCCCGAATACCGTATTTGCTGGTGAGGCTGGGGTTCTGGTCAACGTCGACTTTCACCACCTTCACCTTGCCCGCCATTTCAGTGGCGACCTGGTCGAGTGCGGGGGCCATCGCCTTGCAGGGCCCGCACCATTCGGCGAAGAAATCGACGAGCACGGGCTCCGATGACTTCAAAACTTCGGCCTCGAACGTCTTGTCCGACACTGCGGTGGTCATTTTTCATCTCCTGCATGGGCCCAGTTTGGGCCATCCTTCGTTGTGGCGTCGCGAACTAGTTATGCCGTGGGCCGGTTTCAAGTCTCACGGTTTTCTAGTCGGTCAGGGTCAAGCGTCCAGAGCCTGGCCGCGTAAACGTCTAAGACCGAACATGGGATCTCCATCAGCTCTGGTCCATCCGTCCAAAGTAGGGCGGCGCGAACCGTTTTGCCTTCGAAGATTGCAGACAATGCCAAACGGTAGGCAGCCAGTTGATAAAGGTAGGCCTCGGCGACGCCGTCAAGATCGGGCGGCGGGATGCGGTTGGTCTTATAGTCGATGATCAGAACCGAGCTGTCGAGCACCGCCAGCCGGTCGATCTGGCCGGTCAACCGCAACGCCGGGCCCCGTCCTGCAGGTCTGGGCAACTCGGCAACGATCGATACTTCAGGGCGGCTGTCGGGCCCGAAAATTGGGGCAAAGGCTGGATCCGACAGAATGGCCAGTGTTTCGCGGACGATGCTGTCACGTGACCGCTTAGGCAGGGCGGCGCCGCGTTTGTCGACGAAATCGCGTGCAGCTCTGGGCCAAGTTTGCCACGGGAACTGCGGCAGATGTTCGAGCAGCGCGTGGGTGAGCGTACCGCGGAGAAATCGGCTTTGGTCGGCGAGCGTGCGCGGAGATGGCGCTGCCGGTTCGTCACCGGCACAGTCGCGCGGGCCTGGCGAGGTTGGCTCTCCCTGGGCATCGCTGTCATATGGCGCGAGGCTCGAAGGGGCGAGCGGCACGGCGAGTTGCGGTTCCCTTGGCGCTGATGTGCGCGCCCACATTGGCAGGGGTTGCGGGACGAGCGCTGCCAGCATGTCGTGCTTCGGTATTTCGACGGGGCCGGTTTGCGCCGACTCGAGCCTGAGCACGTCCCCGCCGGGCGTCTCGACTTTCATCAGCCGGCCTGCGAGACCTTCCTTAACCAGATTGTACCAGCAGCCCTCCGCGAGGCCGCGTTTGCCCTCAAAACCCGCGACATACAACCGGTCGCGCGGTCGCGTCATGGCGACATACAGCAGACGGTGTCGCTCTTCGGTTTCACGCAATCGGAGCGTCTGGCGCGCGGCCTCTACGGCCGGGATCTGGCTCGCACCCTTAACACACCACAACCACGGATCGGGCGATCCGACCGGCTTATCGGTACCTTCCAGCGGTACGAGACTCGCATCGCTACCGCCAGCGGATGCCGTTGTGCAAGTGTCGGGCAGGAACACAATGCCCGCTTCCAGTCCCTTTGCGCCATGCACCGTCATGACGCGCACCTCGTTGCGGCCGTGCTCCATGTCGCGCTTGACCTCGCGGGCGCCCTCCCGGAGCCAGGTGAGGAACCCCGACAGTGACGGCGGTGCACGATCATCGTAGGTCAACGCTAGGTTCATGAATTCGTCAATGGCATCGGCGGCGTCGGGCCCGAGGCGTGTCAACAACCGCTTGCGCATGCCCTCCTTGTCGAGAATGGCCGCGAAGAATTCGAACGGCGGTGTGAAGTCTGCCTTGGCCCGCCACCGCTTCAGCGTTTCCGCAGCCGAAGCGAATGCGGCGTTGTCGCCAGCGTGATCGAGAAGCGCCTTCCACAACGCGCCTTTGCGCCCGCGGGCGACCTCCAGAAGTCCATCGTCATCGAGATCGAAGAACGGACTCTTCAAAACCTGGGCAAGTGCGAGATCGTCCTCCGGCAGTGTCAGGAAATCGCCGAGTGCCATCAGATCCTGGACCGCGATCTGCTCAATGAGCCGGATGCGGTCGGCGCCTGCCACCTGGATGCCGCGAGCCTTGAGCGCAGCGACCATCGGACCCGCGAACGGCCGCCGCTTGCGCACAAGGATCAGAATGTCGCCAGCGCGGATCGGACGGTCCTCGGATGGAAGTCGTTCCTTGCCGTCGAGCCAACCCGCGATGACATCGGCGATGCGTTCGGCCAACCGCATGACTGGCGACCGCGTCGGGCGCTCGCCGAGCGGATCAAAGGCGTTCGACTGCGCAGCCTCCTCGTAGGGTTCCACGGGCCAGACTTCGACAAGACCGGCCTTGTCGAAGCGGTGTGCGATGTGGCCGATGGAGATCGCTCCTTCGGCCGGCGCGGTCGAGATCAATCCTGGCGTGCGTCGGGCATCCGCAAACACGCTGTCCACGGCGTCGAGAACCGGCGCGACAGAGCGGAACGACAAATCGAGAGGCACCTGGCGCCACAACTCGCGCGCGTCTCCGGCCATTGCGGCGAATCGCTGGCCCATGGTGGCGAACATTTCAGGCGCCGCACCCTGGAAGCTGTAGATCGATTGCTTCTCGTCGCCGACGGCGAACAGCGTGCGTTTGTCCTCACGCGCCCCGGCTCCCGAAAAGAACTCCTGTGCCAATGCTTCGATTACCCGCCACTGGGTCGGTGCGGTGTCCTGGGACTCGTCGACCAGGATGTGGTCAAGCCCGCCATCGAGCTTATAGAGTACCCATTCCGCACTTGACGAGGTTGCCAGCAGGTTCGCCGTCTTGGCGATCAGGTCGTCGAAATCCAGCGCTGCACGCTGCCGCTTGGCCCCGTCATATAGCTGCATGACGTGGTCGGAGAGCGTGAGCAGCGCCAATGTCGCGTCGATCGCACCCATCGCGCGCAGTTCGCCTTCAAGGCTGGCAAACCGGTCGCGAGCGTCGACCAGGGAAGCGTAAAGCCCCGGATTGTCCTGCTGGATCGCCTTGGTCACGAACCGCTTGTCGGCACGTGCTCCGCCGTCCTTTGTCAAGAAGGCTGCGCGCAATGCGGCGATGCGATCCTTTGGAATTGTGGCGGTGCGGGCCTTGGCCAAGGCGCTGCCGATCTCTTGATCGGTCAATTTTCCAGCGAGCAGCACCTCGGCACCTCGGTCCAGAAGTCCGTCAGCCAGGACCGTGGCCTGTTCGGCTGCAATATACTCGGACGTCACGCCAGCGCGAACGCCGAGTGCCTTGCGATAAAGTTCGCCCGCGGCGGCAAACGGTGTCTGCCCCGACGTCAGATCCATGCGGCTAGCGGTCTCCAGCCATTCGCGGCGGCGGATTGCTGATTTCAGTACGTCGTCGAAGCGGTCGTCGGCGGCGTGCGCGATCGCCCGAGCAAGCGCCTTGCCGAGCGGAGAATCGCGATCGCGCGTTGCGTCGCCGAGTGCGCGTTCGATGGCCTCGCCGTGGATCGCGCGCGCCTCTTCGTCGTCCAGGATCTGGAATCCGGGCGGCACACCGGCTTCAAGCGGGAAACGCTGCAAAAGGCGTTCGCAGAAGGCGTGGATGGTCTGCACCTTGAGCCCGCCAGGAGTCTCGATGGCGCGCGTGAACAGCGTGCGCGCAAGCGTCATGTCGTGGGTCGTCGCCGGCCGCGTCAACAACTCCGACAGTACAGGCCGGAGCGAACCGTCGGTGGCGGTAACCCACTTCGCAAGCGTGCCGAACACGCGCTTGGACATTTCGGCCGCGGCGGCCTTGGTGTAGGTCAGGCACAGAATACGCTCGGGCGGCGTCCCTGCCAGCATCAAGCGCAACACGCGATTGACCAGCACGTGGGTCTTGCCAGTGCCGGCATTCGCGCTGACCCACACGGATGCCTTGGGGTCGGCGGCATCGGACTGTGCGCGCGTTGTGCGCGCGATCTCCTTCTTGATGCCAGCTTCGGTTAGCGGGCGCGGCATGGTTCAAGCCTCCCCGCTGTCGTCGGCCGACCACTCGCCGACTCGAGCAAGATGGGCGAAATCGTCATAGTCGTAGTTGAAGCGCGAGCGCCGCAGCGCCGAATAAGGCGTCGTTGGATCATCGAAGCGTGCGATCAGTTGCGCAAGCTGAGCAACCTGCGCCTGCCCGAGGGCCGCGGCATCCGAGGTCTTGATTGTACGTTCTTCGCCCGGCGGCTCGCCACCCGACGCGCGGATGTAACGGAGTTCAGCGATCGTGCCGGGCGGCACGTCGGCGAACCCGTGCGCGGCTGCGATCGCGGCTTCCAGCGGCAACTGTGGTGCGGCCCCGCTCAATACGCGCTCGCCGCTTGGGATTTGCCCGGTCTTGTAGTCGGTGATGCGCAGCCGCCCCTCGCCGATGTCGATGCGGTCGGCGCGGGCCGACAGTGTGAACGGGCCGGCCGGCGCCGGAATCACCAGTTTTCCGGCAACCTCTGTTGCTACGGCATTGAAGCCTTCGCGGCGCGCCGCCTCGGTTTCAGCGAACCAGTGCGCGAACCGCTCAAGGCGGGTCAGCCAGAAGGCGGCAACTCGTGGATGTCCGGTGTAATCCTCGAGCACCGCGCGTGCGATGGCGATCAGCTCGGTTGCCGGATCAGGCGGCAGAGAGGACGGGAAAGCAACCGTGAATCGACTCAAAGCCTCGTGCACGATAGCGCCGCGCAGGCTGGCGTCGGGCGGCTCGCCGAGCCGCTGCAACGGTTCGAGCCGCAGGACATGGCGGGCGAAGATGGCATAAGGGTTGGCGATCCAGGTTTCGACGCCCGAAACACTCATGCGCCGCGGCCGATCGGCGACCGGCGGGCGCGGTGCGGGCGCGGCAATGCTCAGCCTTCTGTCGACCGCATCGCGACTCCGCGCCCACTCGAGCCACGATAGATCTGCGTGCAGTGCCTCCCTGAGGCCTAGTCCGTCCAGCAGGGCGTCGAGACGCATGAGCCAGCGCGACGGCACCGTCGGCACGCCGTCCATCTTTTCGGCACGCGTCAGGTAGACCCGTTCGGCGCCGAGCAGCATCGTGAAGTCATGGGCGGCGAGCCCTATTTTTTCTTCAGGCGACGGCAGCCCCAGCTCCTTGCGCATCGGCCGGTTGAGCCATGGGCCAGGGTCTGCGGCTTCAGGCCACGTCCCGTCATTGAGCGAGCCGAGGATCAACACGTCGGGCTGCTGCAGGCGGGCCTCTAGCGGACCCCAGATGGACAATCGGGGATGAACGGGAACGCTTGGCCGCACATTCTCGTTGGCGACTAGTCCACGATAGAGATCTGGGTAGTCGCGGGCGGTCACGGATGGCGCGGGCATTGTCTCGTCAAGCAGCCCGGTAAAGAGGTTCGACGCAGCACGCCCTGCCTCGCCAATCCAAATCGGCGATGATCGGGGTGGCCCTTTCGAGATCACCGTTCCCTCGGTATCCGGCAGCGCTGCGAGTGCCTCGGCCACCTCCACGTGGGCGCGCGCAAATGTCCCGAGCGGCTGCCGCGTGTCGCCCGACAAGAAAACGCGCTCTAAAGGTGCGAACGCGATTTGAAGCCGCTTCACAATCTCGCGTGCGCCCTGCCAATCTTCCTGCCAAAGCCGTTTCACCGCGGCCTCGCGGCGCTCGCCCTTGGCCTCCTCCTGCGCTGCGCGTTCGAGCGCTACGGCGACGCCGCCAAGATCACGTCCGAGATAGGCAGTGCGGAACGCGGCGATCTCAAGGGCGCGCGCGGCCCTGCGCATGACGAACGCGTCGAGGCCCAGACGTGTCAGCGGATGCTTCAAAAGCGGCATCAGCGCGACGGGCGTGAACCTCGACGCGGCTGCCGTGATGACGAGATCGAGAAATGTTCCAGGCACCGTCTTCGCGAATGGCCGTCCCGCGCTATCGTCGACACGAATGCCCCAGCTTTCGAGCCTGACGCCGACGCGCCGGGCCAGCATCCGATCCGGAGAGACCAGTGCGGCCGTGCGGCCAGGCGTTTCGGCTACCTGTCGCAGGATGAGTGCCACCGCCTCCGCCTCGTCCTGTGCCGTCGGCGCGGCGATCAAGCTCATCCCCTGCATCGCCTCGGCGACGGCATTACGATCTGCGTTCGCGACGTAGCTGTGCCAGCGCGCAGTCGTGGCCGACGGTCGCATTGCCTCGGAGACGAAGGCGATCCGTCCGGCGGCCATCGGGCTCGGCTCCGATCCGGGCAACACCGCGATCTCCTCGCGCGCAAGCCCGAGCAGGTCCAGCAGCCGCTTCAATCCAAATTGCGGATGCTCCGGATGATCCGGCGCAATCGCTGCCCATCCCTCGTCGTCGAGTGCATGATCGATGCCCGGCAGCACGATTGCACCGTGGGGCATTTCGAGTACCGCGCGCATCAATCCGGCGGTCGCGGGGATCGAGCCCGTCACGCCCGCCACGATCACTGGCGTGCCAGGTGGCGCTTCGGCGAGCCGCCGCGTCTCCGCCTCGATCAGCCGATTGCGACGGTTCATTGGCGAGGCGAGCCCGCGCTCGTCCAGATGCATCGGCCAGAAACGAGTGACGATTTCGAGGAACTGGAGCGTCTTTTGCCAGTGCTCGGAGAACAACTCCGGCACGAGTTGGGCGAGGCCGTCGAGGTTGACGCCTTCCGTTTCGACCATGTCCATCAGTCGACCGAGCTCGGTTGCCAACGCGGCAGCCTGTACCGGCGAAGAGGCCCCCGCTGTCGGTTCCATGTCCACTGGCGTTCCGTCTCCGGACGCGCGCATCGTTTCCGACCAGGTCAGCACCAGCATGGTCAGTACGAGGCGCCGCTCCAATTCGGATACCGCAGGCGGGACGTCCGAGGTCTCTGCGCTGAGTGTCGTCAGGCCGGCGAGTCCGGACAGCAGCGTCAGTTCTTCGTCGCCCTCGGAAATCGGACGGATGGACGGCAGCAGCATGGCCTTGCCGCCGGTCTCCGCCAAGAATGCCCCCTGCAGCGCACGCGCGGCGCGACGGGTCGGCATCAGTAGCGTCATGCCTGCGAGATCGAGACTTCCAGGTTTGGTTCCACCGGGGCGCGGCAAATCTCCAGCGAGGATTGCCCGCGCCAGAGCCGAAAGGAAAGGCTGCCCGGCTGGCACGGTGAAAACGCGCGTGTCCGGCCGCACCGACGCGCCCCCTCCCTCTCGCGTGCTGGCATCAGCCGGCGTCTTCACTGGTCACGATCCTTTCCGCCTCGACCAGCGCTTCCGGAGTGCCGACGTGCATCCAAAGTCCCTCCATTCGCACACCGTAAAGACGGTCCGCTTCGATGGCCTCGTCCCACAACCGGTTGAGGGAAAACCTACCCTTGGGAGCGTCATTGAACAGGCGTGGATGCGCGATCGACACCCCGGTGAAAACGAACGGCGACTGCTCGCGTTCGGGCCGCCGCCTGAGGCGGCCGTCAGGCTCCATGATGAAGTCTCCCGCGCCGTCGTACCCGATGCTGCGCGAGCCGATCGCAAGGAGCATCAGGCTGTCCATGCGGTCACCGTCCCAGGCTTCGATGAGGCGGTCGAGGTTCGATCCGACGCCTTCGATCCAGACGGAGTCTGAATTGTGGATGATAAACGGCTCGGCTCCGATCTTCGGCAGCGCGCGGACCACGCCGCCGCCCGTATCGAGAAGGACGCCGCGTTCGTCGGAGATGACGATCTCAGGTACAGCCTGCTTGGCGAGGTGCCGTTCCAGTTGATCCGCCAGATAGTGGACGTTGACGACGGCGCGCTGCACCTTGGCGGCCACGAGCCGTTCGAGTACGTGATCAATCAGCGGCTTGCCGTCGAGCGCAACCAAGGGCTTCGGCTGGGTGTCGGTCAACGGTCGCATCCGTGTGCCGAGCCCGGCCGCCAGAACCATCGCGGTCTTTGGTCGCCACGCCATCGTTGGATGCTCGCTGGTTGTTGGGGGGAGATCGGCGTGGCCAATCGGATCATCTCGTTGTCAGACAGCCAATGGTCGCGATCGTAGCATGATCGGAAGATGCAAGTCGTACCACGCCCGAAGCTCACGGAGTTCGGGGTGCGCCAGATTCCGTTCGAGATATCCCCAGATGCGCGGGACGTGGATCAGGTATTGATTCTTGCCGTCGCGCCGGGCGAGACGGGCGAAGATGCCGAGGATTTTAGTGCTGCGCTGCGCGCCGAACGCGGCGTAGGCAAACGAGAAGGCGTCCCCGTCGAACTCAGACTCGAATTCGCGAACGCTGTCAGCGTACCGCCCAAGAAGTGTCATTTCAAGGCTGGCAGGGACGTCGAGCCGCGCATCTTGCAGCAGTGAAACCAGATCATAGGCCCAGGGCCCGCTCATGGCGTCCTGAAAGTCAAGGAGACCTACGCGCTTAACTCCAGTGCGGCGGGCAAGCCACATCAGGTTCGGCGAATGATAGTCGCGCAGCACCAGCCCCGAGGGCTCCAACAGGAGCCGGCTGAAGATGCGGTCCCATAGCCCCGTGAATTCAGTCCGCATACTACCCCCTGCTGGCGCGCCGTTGACGGCCGGCACGTACCAGTCGAGCAGCAACTCTGTCTCGATCGCCAAGGCATCGCGATCATAAGCCGGCAGCACGTATGCGGGCGGGCTCGATGCCCCGAGCGAGACGTCAATGCGGGAATGCCGCAACGCCACGAGTACGTCTGTGGCCGCACGCCAGAGATCCGCCTGCGGTCCGCCCTCAGCGAGAACTTGGCCAAATACGGCTTCGCCGAGATCCTCGATGAGCAGCAACCCAGAATCGAGATCCTGATCGTAGATCATTGGTGCGGACAGGCCGGCGCGCCACAGTGCCGTGCCAATGGCCACGAACGGCTTTACGTCCTCGGCAAGGTGCGCAATGCGGCTGTAGGGTTTGCCGTCGCGGATCGGCGGGCCGTCGGGTTGGCGCGGAGCATCCATGAGAATGGCGCTTGCGCAGGGGCTGGGCCTGCCGGACCGGATGCGCGCGTAGGCCCGAGGAGAGGCGTCGCCCTGGAGATAGGTGATGCTCGCCGCGTTCAAGTCAAAGGGTGCGGCTGCAGTTGCGATAAACCGCCAAATCTCGCCGAGACGTTCCACACGAGGCAGCCACGACCGATGCGGCCTAACCGTAACCCGGCGGCGCGCCGGATCCGCGGCGATATCTTCGAACGTGAACAGCAGCAGCTCACCGAATTCTGCCGGGTCCGGTCCGCGCTCCGGCCATTCGACGATCAGGCATCCCGCCGGCGCGCTATCCGCAAGCCCGAGTTCGCGCGCCTCTTGCGGATCCGTCAAGCGATAAAGATCGGCATGGATGATCGGCACGCGCGCCGTTGCGTAGCTTTGCACGAGCGAGAACGTCGGGCTCGGCACCTCGGCACCCGGATCGGCCAACGCCGCCCGGATCAGGGCGCGGGCGAAGGTCGATTTCCCGGCGCCGAGATCGCCACTAAGCGCAATCACGTCTCCGGCCTGGATCTTGAGCGCGACAAGTTCGGCGAGGCGGACGAGTTCAGCTTCGTCCACGACCAGCGTGTCGAATACAGGCGATCGAATTGTTCCAGCCATGGGGAATTCCGTGCGTGGCGGACGTCGCTGGTGCGCTCAGGCCGCATTGCCGCGTGCGAGCGGAACCGATTGGCTCAGCGCCGACCGCGCGGCGGCGAGTGATCCTTGATCAGCATTAGCACGCACGCCGTTCTCGGGGAAGCGCACGGCAACGCGCGTTCCGTGGCCAGGCTGCGAGACGAGGGCCGTATCGCCGCCATGCAGCTCGACGAGGCTCTTGACGATCGAGAGCCCGAGGCCGGCGCCGCGATGATTGGAGCCATGACTGCGGCTCTCGAAACGTTCGAACACGCGGGCCTGTTGTTCAACTGGAATTCCCACACCCTTGTCCTCGACCATGAAGATCATGTGCCCGTCTTCGCGCCAGCAGGACAGCCGCACAACGCCGCCGGTTTTTGAGAACCCGACCCCATTGGACACGAGATTGTACAATACCTGCCGGACCCGCGCCTCGTCGGCTATGAATTCGACGGCATCGGGTGCGAGTGCGATCTCAAGCGTAAGGCCGGCGCGCGCCGCGCGTTCGGTGACGCCACGGATGGCGCTTTCAATGACGGTATTGACTTTGACGAGGCCCGGTTTCAATTCAAGCGAGCCTGCATCGATGGTGGCCAGATCAAGAATATCGTCGATAATCGCGAGCAGGGTTCTGGACGATCCGGAAATGTCGCCGAGGTATTCTCGCTGCTTATCATTCAGCGGGCCAAAGTGTAGGCTTTCGAGCAGCTCACCGAACCCTATGATATTGGTGAGAGGCGTCCTCAGCTCATAGGAAACATGGCCAATGAACTGGTTCTTCAGCCGATCGGCGACAACCAGCGCTTCGTTCCGCTCTTCGAGCGCACGCTCGTAGCGCTTGGCGTCGGTCACATCGGCGAACGTCAAGAGCGTCGCGCCATCGGGCAACGGGATCGTGTTGTAGTCGATCACGCTGGCGTCAGGCCGTACCATCTGACCCTCGATCGGCTCGCGTTGATCAGAAAACGACGTGACAGCGCGGCGAATGGCCAACCATGTGGCCGCGTCGTCGAACTGCGCGCGTGCCACTTGCGTAAACTCCTCGATGTGTGGCCGTTCCTCGAGCTTCTGGCGCGATAGCTTCCAGATCCGTTCGAAGGCCGTGTTGTGGAGTTTGAGCCGGCCGTCGGTGGAAAACACCGCGACGGCCTCCTTGAGGCTGTCCAGGGTCTCGCGCTGCACGTCGATCAGAGCATTGAAACTGGTCTCAAGGGCGATGCGGGCGGTTTCATCGACGTAGAGGTAGGTCAGCCCGCCGTCTGGGCGCTGCTCGGAGATCACCTGCAGAATGCGTCCATCCGGCAGATGCCACCACTCGTCGAGCGCTGTCCCCGTCTCGTAGCGCCCGAGTATTTTCGACTTCCATTCTGGATACTTGATGACTTCCGGAAGCCGGCCAAGCGCGCGCAGCCGATCCAGCACCACGCCGTCAGCCGGGCCCGTCTCCAGCCAGCCCGCGTCAAGTTTCCAGAGTTTCTGATAGGCGTCGTTGAAGAACGTGAGCCGTTGCTCGCGGCTGAAAATTGCGACAGCCGTCGCCACCCGGTCGAGTGTGCGGTCGTACGCGGCAACTTGCCGGTCGAGCTCGCCCTGCGCACTTTCGATTGCCGCCACGTCGATTGCGGCCCCTGCGCTGGCGTCTTCAAGCGGCAGTGCAATGACATCATGGGCCTTGCGCTCGCCACCGATGACCAGATGGATGCGGTCGCGGAAGATCTCACGCCGCTGGAGAGAGGCATCGACGGATTTGCGTTGGCGCTGCTCGAGTAGCTCTATCTGGCGCTCGACCACTTCCGCTTCGCCCTGCGCGTCGACGGCGGTCACGTAGGCTCGATTGACCCACGACAGACGACCACCCGGATCTTTCAGCCAGACCGGCATCGGCAGCGCATCCAGGAGTGCGCGGCATGCCCGGATGTCGCGGGCCAGCGCCACGTGCTGATCAATAATTTGGCCGAGGTCGCGCTTGTAGCCTTCGATGCCCTTGAGCCGCAGCACCGCCCTGGTTCCGGCGGCACGGCCATCTCCCTCGATATGACCGCCGGTCGTCGTCTTGAGGATGATGTTGAAGGCCCGGCCTTCCAGAAAAAGGGCGTCGAGAGCGCGTGTCAGCGTCGCCGCAGAACTCGGTTCCAGCCACTGGCCGAACCGCAGCAATGCGTCCTGGTGCTCCGGAAGTCCGGCGATGCCCGTCAGGCTATGGCTCACCAGTTGCAGCGTGCCGCCATGTTCCCACAGCATTAGAACCTGCGGATCGGCATTGTGAACGGCTTCAGACGTTGCCAGCTTCTTTTTCGCGGCCTCAAGATCGCTGCGCGCAGTTCGCGTCTCGTGGGCGGCGTTGGCAAGCGACCGCCAAATGGCCGCGATCGCGGCTGTCGCCAGAGCGATCAAGACGGCGATCAGGGCCATGATTTCAAAGGTCCGCTCCGGGCCCGCCTCCGGGGACGGATTAGCGGTCACTCCGGCGACGAGAGTGGCCACTGTCGCAACGCTTGCGGCAAGCAGGAACAACAGCTCGCGCTGCGTTTTTCGTCCCGCCGGTGCCGCCAGTGGTCGCATCGTGTTTCCAGGAGGGCTTGAAGCCACATTGGCGAGTTGGAAGGGCGCAAAAAACGCGTTGGGACGAAATTGCAAGAGGCAACGGCCGGACGCTTACACACCGGTCCGAACCGAATCACGATCAATTATGCGGAGTGCGCGTCGATGTGGCCAGAGTCATCACAGGCACACCCGCGCGCAAAAACACCGCTCCGGACGTCCGAAGCGGTGCTCTTGCAACTCATGGTTCCGGATCGGTTGCCAGTTCGGAGGTCCCGCGGACCTGATCGTTCAGTAGCGATAGTGATCGGGCTTGAACGGACCTGCCTCGGGCACACCAATGTAGGCGGCCTGCTCGGGGCGCAGCTTCGACAGCTTCACGCCGATTTTCTCAAGATGGAGCATGGCGACCTTTTCGTCGAGATGCTTTGGCAACGTATAGACCTTCTTTTCGTATTTGGCCGCGTTGTTCCAGAGTTCGATCTGCGCCAGCGTCTGGTTGGTGAACGAAGCCGACATCACGAACGAGGGATGACCCATAGCGTTGCCCAGGTTTACCAGGCGACCTTCCGATAACAGCAGGATGCGGCGGCCGGACGGGAACTCGATCTCGTCGACCTGCGGCTTGATGTTGTTCCACTTGAAGTTCTTCAGGCCCGCGACCTGGATTTCGTTGTCGAAGTGGCCGATATTGCAGACGATCGCCCGGTCCTTCATGCCGCGCATGTGGTCGACAGTAATAATGTCCTTGTTGCCGGTGGCGGTCACGAAAATGTCGGCGCGCGTCACCGCGTCTTCCATGGTGGTAACCTCGTAGCCCTCCATCGCGGCCTGCAGCGCGCAGATCGGATCGATCTCGGACACGATCACGCGGCAGCCGGCCTGGCGGAGCGAGGCCGCCGAACCCTTGCCGACATCGCCGAAGCCGGCGACAAAAGCCACCTTGCCTGCCATCATGACATCGGTGCCGCGTCGAATTGCATCGACGAGGCTTTCGCGGCAGCCGTAAAGGTTGTCGAATTTGGATTTGGTTACCGCATCGTTGACGTTGATCGCTGGGAACAACAGCGTGCCGGCCTTCTGCATTTCATACAGTCGGTGCACACCGGTGGTCGTCTCCTCCGACACGCCGCGGATGCTTGCCGCGAGTTCCGCAAACCAGCCCTTGGGCTTCGACTTGAGTGTCTTTTTCAGAAGTGCAAAGAATATCTCTTCTTCTTCAGATCCCGGCTTGTCGAGGAATGCAGTGTCACCTCGCTCGGCGCGTAGTCCGAGGTGGACGAACATGGTGGCGTCGCCGCCATCATCGAGGATCATGTTGGGCATGCCGCCACCGTGCCAGTCGAACAGCCTGGCGGTGTAATCCCAGTATTCGGTGAGTGTCTCACCCTTATATGCGAATACGGGTATGCCGGCCTTGGCGATTGCGGCTGCGGCATGGTCCTGGGTCGAATAGATGTTGCACGATACCCAGCGGATGTCGGCTCCAAGCGCCTTCAAGGTTTCGATCAGAACGGCTGTCTGGATCGTCATATGCAACGATCCGGCAATGCGTGCGCCCTTGAGTGGCTGGCTCGGGCCGTATTCGCGACGCACCGCCATCAGGCCCGGCATTTCGGTTTCAGCAATGTCGAGTTCCTTGCGCCCGAACTCGGCCAGACTCAGATCCTTGACGATGTAGTCGGCGGTCGTGCTCATCGATGGTTCCTTGGTGGTTCGCAAGTTGCTGAAACTTCATAGCGGGAGTGCTGTCCCGATCATGAGACTGGCGCGCGCTGTGCTGATACGTGACGGCGGCAAGGCCAGTTCCGGCGCCTCGTGGGGATCCGCAACTCGGGTATCGTCGACGGTGGATCGTGTCTTTCCCCGCACTCTATACCCCTCCTTCGACTGGTCGGCAACAAGATATAAACAACTCTTTATGTCGCCTTCGGCGGGTGGGTCCACCTGTCGCAGTTCGGCCGTGGGAGGCTCAGGCTCAGGGGTTCACCAAGCGGCATTCGTATCAATGAAACGCGCTGGCACAATTTATTAAAAATTTTAATGAATAAGAAAGTGTTAATACCGGATGTGTTATTGAATTAAAATTTTAGTAAAATGAAATGGAAAAAATCATACGATTTATCTGGCGACGTATTCTATTTAGCGATTTTTTAAATCATCGTGATGTACGTTCGACAATAGGAGTTTCTGTATCGGGAGCCGTAATATGTTTATTTTCATCGGTCGCACTGGTGCGTCGTTTAGGGCTGAAAGCTCGATGCGCGGGCTCTGGATCGCTCGCTTTGCCAAAGATACAGCCGGCGATATCGCCATGGTCTTTGGTCTCATGGCCATGATCATGTTTCTAATTATCGGTACGGCCGTTGATCTAGGCCGGTGGCTGCAGGCCCGTTCGGTGACGGTTGCAGCGCTCGACTCTGCGGTATTGGCCGCGGGGCGGATGCTGCAGGTCAACGCACTCGACGAGGATGCTGCCCTCGCCGCGGCCGACCGCTTCTACAAAGAAAACACGTCAAGCCGCTCACGGCTTTCAAGCGACACGATCCGCTTCGTGACCGCAGAAGGCGGTACTGCGATTACGGCGGAAGGGTCCGCTTTCATCGAGACGACATTCCTCCGGCTCGCCAACATCGACGAACTGCCTTTGCTGAAGCTCTCTGGTTCAGAGTTCTCCAAGGCCGTGCTTGCAGTTGGCGGCAATGCCGAAGAGAGCGTTGAAATTTCGATGATGCTCGACGTGTCGGGTTCGATGGGCGCTGGTACCAAGTTCGCAGATATGAAACTCGCGGCCAAGGATCTGGTCAACATCGTGGTCTATGCCAACCAGGGCCAGTACTATTCCAAAGTGAGCATTGTGCCGTTCTCGTCCTACGTGCGTCCGCCAGCGTCGTTGTTGACCGCCGTCCGCGGCCCGGGTCCGTTCAACAACCAGAGTCCGCTGATGGTGAACGGTCAAACCATAACGCACCGCGCCACGCAGTGCGTCGCAGAGCGAGTGGGCACTGACCGCTACACCGACGCTGGACCGGCCACCGGCAGATATGTGCTGCCTTCCTATTGGAGCTCGTCGAACTGCGAAATGGGCGTCAACTCCGAGATAGCGCCCTTGTCGAACAACAAGGATGCCCTGATCGCTCGCATCGACGGATTGGGCCTGTCCGGCAGCACGGCCGGCCATCTGGGAACAGCCTGGGCGTGGTACATGCTGTCGCCGAACTGGTCTTCGGTTCTGCCGGCCGCCAGCCAGCCGGGCGCGTACGGCAACCCGAAGCTGAAGAAGATCGCCATTCTGATGACGGACGGCGAGTACAACACGCAGTATTGCAGCACGAACCAACACCGTGGCGTCCGTGACAGGAACTCGATCGGAAACACGAACCAGAGGGGTAACTGCACGGCGGCAAATGGCAGGTCGGCCGATCAGGCCAGGGCATTGTGCACGTCGATGAAGGCTGCCGGCATCACAGTCTACACCGTGGGCTTCGATCTCGGCGGTAACGCGGGAGCCATCGACACACTATCGGCGTGTGCCACGGACCCGACCAAGTTCTACAATGCCGCCAGCGGCGACCAGTTGAGGCAGGCCTTCCGCGATATCGCGGTCAAGATCTCCAACCTCTACCTGTCGCGGTAACGAACCAGAATACGGGTGTTCAAGCAATAAGGGGCCCTTGCGGGCCCCTTTCGCATGTTCGCCAGTCATGCCTTTTATGCTGGATGCCGAAGGCGGTCGCGCGCCCCTCCGGCGAGAGCTGCGCACCCGAGGCGACGGCGTTAATCTGAGCCCACGCCTCGCTCGATTTGATTTGGGCAGGTGTCGCCGGCTCGACCGTTCAGCGGGTTGACGGCTTGAACACCGGCTCGGAATAGCTGTCGGCAAGCACGGCCGCAGCGTTCGGTCTGGTCACCGGATCGCTGGCGGCCGGCTTCAGTGCGGGCGCCGTAGCCTTTGCCTGTTGGATGATTGCCGCATCGGGCTTGATCTTGGCCTTCGGCTCGGCCTTAGCCTGCTGCACGGAGGCAGTGCCAGAATTGGCTGGGGCTGGGCGGACCACTTTTCGCAGTAGATCCGCATTATATGCAACGTTCTCAGCGGTCGAGGCGCCAGCGGTGGTCGACTTGGCCTCGTCGTGTTTGCCCTGCAGTCCAAGCACGATGGCAAGGTTCTGCTGGACCTTCGGGTTGGTGCCGTCGAGTTCGGCGGCCCTGCGCAACAAAACCTCGGCCTTGCCCGCCTCGCCGCTCATCGCGTAGGCCATGGCGAGATTGTTGGTAACGGATGGATGGTCGTGGGCCAGCGTCATCGCGCGCTCGTAAAAAGGGATAGATTCCTTGAACTTACCTTGCTTGGCGAGCAGGGTGCCGCGGGCCGACACCACTTTCCAGTCGGGCGCGGTCGGATCGTCGGCGGCTTCGAGAAGGGCGGTTGCGACGGAGAGTTGGTCGAATTCGAGCGCAAGTCGGCCATACTCGGACGCCAGCTTCTTGTCTTGCGCGTGGTAGAGCGAAGCCTGCTGAAGGACCGAGAGCGCCTGCTGCTTCTGGCCCATCGCCTTAAGGTTCTTGGCGAAGGCGAGTGCCGCATCGAGGCTGCGTGGGTTCTTTCCGAACTCCTTGCCCCAATAGGCGGTGGCTTTCTCGAGCTCTGACTGGTTGTCGGCGGGGGTGCCGCCGCTGGCGTGCTGTTGAGGAGTTTCGGATAGCTGGTCCGTGCGCGCCTGGTCACCGAGGCCCGCGCCGAGGCCTCCGGCACAGGCGCTGACCATCAAGCTCGCGCCAATCGCGGCCAGAGTGCGCAAGGTCTGGGCAGGCCTACTGACGATCGGATGAATGAGCTGCTCAAACATTGTCGAACCCCTCTGGTGCCGGCGTGCGGCGCGAATCTCTGTCTCCGACTGGAGTTTCTGGGACAGCGGTCAATAAACGCTTAACCTGGACGAACACCGCACCACGATCGGGGCCAAGACGGCGGGATGCTGTTGCAAGTGTGGTGGGGCCGTCTGTCCAGCCCGTCATTCTGCCGCCGTGACCGCCGGAGATTGTGTTTTTACGACTACTGAAAGATAACGAATCGCCACATGCGGGCCCTGCCCGGCCGAAACCCGCAGCCGGGCCCAATCGAGGAAGACCGAGCACGATGATCTACTCAGCCAAGGACAATTCAGCACCGGCCGTGGCCGACGTACTGCTCGATTCTGGCTCTGGCGAAGGCGCGGTGCCGGTCAGGTTGGTACGCCCTGGTGACCCGCGCATGGCGGCGTTGGATAGTGCGGCGCAGGCCTGGCTCGGGGCTTTAAGGTTTACCCCCTCCGCACGGAAGCAAGCACTGCTTCCAGGGCCCGACGGCCGGATCGCAGGCGTTCTGCTCGGGATGGGCAATGGCCATGCAGGCGATCCGTCGGGTCCATCGGCCCTGCTCGCCGGCCTGTTGCCACAGACGCTGCCGGCGGCAACCTATGCCTTCGATCCGGAAACGCTGGATCTTAGACTCGCCCTGCTGGCCTGGGGGCTCGGAGCCTACCGGTTCCAGCGCTACAAATCGGCTGGGAACGATCCGATGGCAAAGGTCGTGGTGCCTGAGTCCGTTGATCGGGCCGCGCTCGTCAACGAGATCGAGGCGGTGTGGCTCGGCCGCGATCTGATCAATACGCCGGCCTCTGACCTTGGGCCTGCCGATCTCGAGACAGCGGCCCGCGAGCTGGCCGCGCGCCACGGCGCTCAATGCACGTCTATCGTTGGCGATGACCTGCTCGCCAAGAACTTTCCCATGATCCACGCTGTCGGCCGGGCGAGCAGCCGGGCGCCGCGGCTTATTGAGATCACGTGGGGCCGGGCCAGCGCGCCATCCCTGACATTGGTCGGCAAGGGCATCACATTCGATACGGGTGGTCTCGACATCAAGCCGTCGAGCGGCATGTTGCTGATGAAGAAGGACATGGGCGGAGCGGCTACGGCGCTGACCCTCGGTCACATGATCATGGGTCAGAAGCTCGATCTCAACCTGCGCGTTCTGATCCCGGCCGCCGAGAACAGCATTTCCGGCGACGCATTCAGGCCGAGTGACGTTTTGAAAAGCCGCGATGGGCGCACGGTCGAAATCGGCAACACGGACGCCGAGGGCCGGTTGGTGCTAGCGGACGCGCTGGCACTCGCCGACGAGGCGGCGCCTGAGACCGTGCTCGTGTTCGCCACTCTTACCGGCGCAGCACGCGTGGCGCTCGGCGCTGATCTGCCGGCGTTCTTTACCGATGATGAAGCGTTCGCCGCACATGTGGCGTCTGCGGGCGAGAGCGTCGGAGACCCCGTGTGGCGGATGCCGCTTTGGCCTGGCTATGAGCGGCATCTCGACAGCGAGGTGGCGGACATGAACAACGTCTTCGACGGGCCGTTCGCGGGCGCTATCACGGCAGCATTGTTCTTGAGGCGATACGTGAAGCAGGCACGCCGGTTCGGCCACTTCGATCTCTACGGCTGGCGCCCCGCGGCGCGGCCACTCGGGCCGAAGGGCGGGGAGCCCCAGACCGCGCGCGCTGTGTTCGAGGTCTTGAAGCGGGAGTGCGGCCGATGACCAAAAGGCCGCCTTACGAGGGCATGCCGGGACCTCCGGTTGGAGTCGTACCGGCGACCGATGCCCGCGCGCTGGCGCCGCTCGATCCGCGCCGCCATGCTTTTCGCAGCGATCTGGCCGCGCAAGCCCTGTTCGGAAAGGTCAATGCGCCTCGCTACGCGAGCGGCTCCAGGCAGCAAGTCGCACGGCCGGCAGTGCCACTGCGGCGCAAGCCTATAGGGATGCTGGGCTTCGACACCGAAGCGTTGTTCGGTGAGGTGGTTACGGTTTACGACGAGAGCGAGGGTTGGGCTTGGGTCCAACTCGATCATGACGGCTATGTCGGCTATCTACCGGCCGATACGCTCACGCCGGAGGTTCGCGCCGTGACGCATCGCGTGAAGGCTCAGGGCACGTTCGTCTATCCGGTGGCCGACATCAAGGCTCCGCCGCTGATGCATCTTTCGATTAACGCCCGGTTGAGTGTCGTCGACGACGATGGCCGGTTTGTGAGGCTCGAAGGTGGCGGGTTTGTCTACGCGCGTCACGTAACCGAGGTTGGACGTTACGAGCGCGATTTCGTCGAGGTCGCCGAGAGGCTCGTCGATACGCCCTATCTTTGGGGCGGCAAAACGCGCGTTGGTCTCGACTGCTCGGGGCTGGTTCAGATCGCGCTGCATGCGGCTGGACGCGCGGCCCCCCGTGACAGTGACATGCAGCAGGCGGAGATCGGCTCGAACGTCCTTGTGCCTGAAAATCTCGACGGTCTTGAGCGCGGTGATCTCGTGTTCTGGAAGGGGCATGTGGGCATCATGGCTGACGGACTGATGCTGGTGCACGCAAACGCCCATCATATGAAGGTCGTGGTCGAGACGCTACCCGACGCGCTGGCCCGGATCGCCAGGTCGGGGCTGCATGTCGCGGCAATCAAGCGACTTGGCACCTAGAGATCCGTGGCATGAGGACGCGAGAGCCGTATCAGCGCCGATAGGGCAAGAAATGGCGGTCGCGGATTTCGACATGGCTGGATGCAATTGCAGCGCCGCCAGGCAACACGCGGCGCGCGGTCCACAGTTGGCCGTCATCAATATCGACGCGGGTTTCAAGCGCGAGTTGTGCACCGGTCGCCAGGCTCTCCGTGCGGCGCTGAACGATGCGGCCAGATGCGATGGCTTGCACCAGGGGCACGAAAACGGCGAGCGATATGATCGGCTGGTCCTCGTAGGTCTCGCCGGCAATCGCGATGTCAAATTGCTGGTCCGCCCGGAGCATGAGCTCGAATGGACAGGGCCCGCGCACGTAGGGCGTGACCGCGAGTTTCCAGAAATTGTGGTCCTCGGTCTGCTCGATGTGGGCCGCATCCGCGATTGTCGGTACCCAATAGCGAAGGGCTGCAATCGTGGCTTGGAGGTGTGAACGGAAAACGTCGTCCGAAATCATTTTCTGAAACCATAGGGGCGTGCGGGCGAACTTGGAGTGACGCTGCGCACCTTGGCAAAAAAGGCCAAGTTGGCAAGGCCGGGTTGAGTGTGGGCAACCAAAGGGTGCAGCTAAGTCATCCTGTTCATTCTGGTGCCCCCCAATTTAATCTTCTCCATGGGGAGAGAGGGCTCACCGGTTGCGCAATCGAAGCGCCGATCAAGTCGCCGTCGCGGTCCTGTGGGCGACCTTCAAATCGAAAGCGGCCGCCAGTAGCGCGCGCGTGTAATCGTCTTTCGGACGGTCGAAGATGTCGGCGGCGGCTCCTTCCTCGACGCTCTTGCCGTTTTTCATGACAATGACATAGTTGCACAACGCGCGCACCACCTTGAGATCATGACTGATGAACAGGTAGGCCAGGTCGCGCTTTACCTGTATCTCCCGCAACAGATCGACGATCTGAGCCTGTACGCTCATGTCGAGCGCGCTGGTTGGTTCGTCGAGCATGACGAACTTCGGCTCCAGCACCATGGCGCGGGCAATGGCGATGCGCTGGCGTTGCCCGCCCGAGAACTCGTGCGGATAGCGGTCCATTGCCGCCGGATCAAGGCCAACTTCCCTGAGAGCGGCAGCCACGCGGCTGCGGCGCTGGTCGTAGTCCATCTCTGGGCGCTGGATCAGCAGGCCTTCCTCGATGATCTCGGCGACCGAAAGGCGCGGCGAGAGCGAACCATAAGGATCCTGGAACACCACCTGCATTTCCCGCCGCAGCGGCCGCATGGCCCGTGAATCGAGCCCATCAATGCGGTTACCGACATAGGCGATGGCACCGTGCGAGGAGACCAGGCGCAGCACCGCAAGCCCGAGCGTGGTCTTGCCAGAGCCCGATTCGCCGACGACGCCAAGTGTCTGTCCGGCCCGGAGTTTAAGCGACAAGCCGTCGACGGCCTTGACGTGATCGACAGTGCGCCGAAGGAGCCCCTTGCGGATCGGAAACCAAACCTTGAGGTTATCGGTCTCGATGACCACGGGGCGGCTGTTGTCGGTCGACGGCGGCGCGCCTTTGGGCTCGGCGGCCATCAGATGTTGCGTGTAGGCGTGTTGCGGCGACCCGAAGATGCCCGCCGTCTCTCCCTGCTCGACCACCTTGCCGGATTTCATGACGTAGACACGCTCGGCCATCTTACGCACGATGCCGAGGTCGTGAGTGATGAGCAGCATGGCCATGCCCATCTCGCGCTGGAGGTCCTTAAGGAGTTCAAGGATCTGCGCCTGGATGGTCACGTCGAGTGCGGTGGTCGGCTCGTCCGCGATGAGCAGGTCGGGCTCGTTGGCGAGCGCCATTGCAATCATGACGCGCTGGCGCTGCCCGCCGGACAACTGATGCGGGAATGCACCCAGCCGCTTCTCGGGCTCGCGAATGCCAACCTTATGCAAGAGTTCCAGCACCCGGACGCGCGCATCCTGATCGTTCATGCCGCGATGCACACGCAGGATCTCGCCGACCTGCTTTTCGATCGAGTGCAGTGGGTTGAGCGAGGTCATCGGCTCTTGGAAGATGATCGAGATCTGATCGCCGCGGATCTGCCTCATCTCGTCTTCGGAGGCCGCGAGCAGGTTCTTGCCGCGGAAGAAGATTTCGCCCGTCGGGTGGGAGGCCGCGGGATAGTTCAACAGTCTCATGATCGAAAGAGCGGAGACGGTCTTGCCGGAACCCGATTCACCCACGAGTGCGACGGTTTCACCCTTGTGGATCGTGAATGATACCTGGTCGACCGCTAGGCTTTGCTGGCCGCCTAGGTTGAAGGCGACCGACAGCTTGCGGGCGTTGAGGAGGGTGTCGGTGGATGCCATCGCAGCCTTCTACTTGAACGTCTTGCGCGGGTCGAGGGCGTCGCGCACGGCCTCGCCAACGAAGATCAGTAGCGACAGCGTCACGGCCACCGAAAAGAACCCCGCAAGGCCGAGCCACGGAGCCTCGAGATGCTTCTTGCCCTGGAGTAGAAGTTCGCCCAGCGAAGGCGAGCCAGGCGGAAGCCCGAGTCCCAGGAAATCGAGCGCGGTCAGCGCCGAGATCGAGCCCGAAAGTTTGAACGGCAGGAATGTCAGTGTCGCCACCATGGCGTTGGGTAGCAGGTGCTTCCACATGATCTTGGCATCCGACAGCCCGAGCGCGCGGGCGGCGGTCACGTACTCGAAATTGCGTGCGCGCAGGAACTCGGCCCGTACCACGCCGACCAGCGTCACCCATTGGAACAGCAAAAGCGTACCAAGCAGCGTCCAGAACCCTGGTACCAGCACGGACGAGATGATGAGGAGAACGAACAGCGACGGGATCGACGACCAGATCTCGAGAAAGCGCTGGAAGATCAGGTCGACACGGCCGCCGAAATAGCCCTGTACGGCGCCTGCCGTGATCCCGATGATGGCGGAGAAGAACGTCAACACGAGCCCAAACAGCACGGAGATACGAAAGCCGTAGATGACGCGTGCGAGAACGTCCCGGCCCTGGTTGTCCAGCCCAAGCCAGTTGCGATTGCCGATCGCCGAGAAGCGGTCAATCTGCTCAGGCGCGGCATCGCAGTAGGCCATCTCGGACGCCCACGGCGGAGGCGCCGGATAGCCGAGGCACATTCCGCCCGAACCTGAACGGCGCGGATAGTCTTTGTTGATCGTCGAGTAGGAGTAGCGGACCGGCGGCCACAGCATCCAGCCATTCTTCTCGATCTCTTCGATGTTGACAGGATCCTTGTAGTCGGTGACGGCGAGAAAGCCGCCGAATTTCTGTTCCGGGTAGTCGACAAATACCGGGTACAGCATCTCGCCCTTGTAGCGGACGAGCAGAGGCCGGTCGTTGGCGATGAACTCCGCGAACAGCGACATCACGAACAGCGCGAGGAAGATGACAAGGCTCCAATAGCCGCGCCGGTTCGACTTGAAGTTCTGCCAGCGGCGGCGATTGAGCGGCGTCAGCGTCGTCCAGCGGTCGATCGTCCCGCGCCAACTCGCGATGCTGGACAATTTCTGGGGGCCGGTGTCGTCGGTGCGGGCGTCCACGATCAGACCTCCCGGCTTTCAAAATCGATGCGCGGATCGACCATCGTATAGATGAAGTCGGAGATCAGGTTCACCAGTAGCCCGATCAACGAGAAGATGTAGATGTTGGCGAACACCAGCGGGTAGTCGCGCTTGTCGATGGCCTCGAAAGTCAGGAGTCCGAGACCGTCGAGTGAGAAGATGGTTTCGATCAGCAGGCTGCCAGAGAAGAATGCATGAATGAACGCGCCGGGGAAGCCGGCGATGATCAGCAGCATGGCGTTGCGGAAGACGTGGCCATAGAGCACCTCGCGTTCGTTGAGGCCCTTGGCCCGGGCGGTCATCACGTATTGTTTGCGGATTTCGTCGAGGAACGAGTTCTTGGTCAGGAACGTCATGGTTGTGAATGCGCCGAGCGCCATTGCGGTGAGCGGCAGAACAAGATGCCACGCATAGTCGACGATCTTGCCCCACAGCGACAACTCGTTCCAGTTCTCCGAGCCGAGGCCCCGTGACGGGAACCACTGGAAGAACGACGAGCCCGCGAACAAGATCAGCAGCAGGACGGCGATCAGGAAGCCGGGGATTGCGTAACCGACCACGAGCACGCCCGAAGTCCAGGTGTCGAACGGCTCGCCGTCACGGACCGCCTTGCGGATGCCGAGCGGAATGGAGATCATATAGGTTATCAGCGTCATCCACAGGCCAAGCGATATCGAGACCGGAAGCTTCTCCTTGATAAGCTGAAGTACCGGGGTGTCGCGGAAGTAGCTCTTGCCGAAATCGAAGGTCAGGTAGTTCGTCATCATGATGAAAAAGCGCTCGTGGGCCGGCTTGTCGAAGCCGAACTGCTTCTCGAGACTTTTGACGAATTCAGGGTCGAGGCCCTGGGCGCCGCGATATTTGGAGCCGAGTTGCTCGCCGCCGCCCTGTCCGGCCTGGGTGGTTTGACCGCCGCCCCCGGCAAGGCCATCGCCACTGCCGCCGCCGATACGCGAGGCCAGCGATACGTCACTTCCCGTCAGCTGCGAGATCATCCGCTCCACGGGGCCGCCGGGTGCAAACTGGATAACGGCGAAGCTGATCAGCATGATCCCAATGAGCGTCGGGAAGATCAGCAGGATGCGCTTTAGAAGGTATGCGGCCATGGAGCGCCCGTTTGCCTCAGTTGGAATTCAATTTAGCTGCTTTGCCTGGATCATACCACCATGTGTGAACAACGCCGCGGTCGTACCTCGGCTTGATTGCGGGCCTGCCGAACTTGTTCCAGTAGGCCAGATTGTGGGAAGCCTTGTACCAATGCGGCACCCAATAGTGTCCGGCGCGGAGAACGCGGTCGATCGCGCGGGTCGCGGTCAGAAGTTCGGCGCGGGACTTCGCCTGGGTCACTTTGCCGATGAGGTCGTCGATGACAAGGTCTGCGATGCCGGCGAGATTCTGGCTACCTTCCAGTTTGGCCGCTTCCGAACTCCAGTAGGTTTTGAGTTCGATTCCTGGGGTCAACCGCATGATGTAGCGCTTCACCGTCATGTCGAAGTCGAATGCCTTCACGCGTCGTTCGTACTGCGCTGGATCGACCTTGCGCAAGGAGGCCTCGATGCCGATGCGCTTCAGATTTTCGACGTAGGGTCCGATGATCCGCTCAAAGCCTGCGTCGAACAACAATATCTCGACGTCGAGCTGTTCGCCCTTGGCGCTGACGCGCTTGTTATTGACGATTTTGTAGCCAGCCGCGTCGAGCAGCGAAGATGCCTCGCGCAGCAGCTTGCGGTCGGCGCCGGAACCGTCGGAGACGGGTGACGAGAAGGGTTCACCGAATACGGCCTCGGGTAGCGTGCCGCGGTGCGGCTCGAGCAGTTTGAGTTCCTCCGGGCTTGGCGGACCATAGGCTTTCATGTCGGAGTTTTCGAAAAAGCTGCCGCCGCGCGTGTAGAGGCCATAGAACAGGTTCTTGTTCGACCATTCGAAATCGAACGCGAGATCTAGCGCTTTGCGCACGCGCACGTCCTTGAACTTGTCTCGGCGCGTGTTGATGAAGAAGCCCTGCGCGCCCGACGGACTGTCGTCGGGCAGTGTATCGCGCTGGATGCGGCCGTCCTTGACGGGCGCCTTGTCGTAGCCTGTGGCCCAGTGCAGCGACGTGAACTCTTCGCGGAAGTCGAATGTGCCGTTGAACAGGTTCTCAAGTTCGACGTTGCGGTCGCGGAAGTACTCGTAGCGCAGTTCGTCGAAGTTAAAGCGGCCGCGATTGACCGGAAGATCGCGCGCCCAATAATCGGCGCGGCGCTTGTAGGTGATGAACGTTCCGGGCTTGTGATCGGCGATGGCGTAGGGGCCGGAGCCAAGCGGCGGATCAAGCGTTGTCTCGGCGAACGCTTTGGTGGTGTAGTAGACTTTCGAAAGCACGGGCAGGGTCGCCACGATCAGCGGCAGGTCACGGACAAGTTCGCCCTTGAACGTGTAGCGGACGGTTGCGGCGTCCAGCGCCTCCACCTTCTCGACATCGCGCAGCGACAGACTGATGGTGGGTTCACCGTCCTTCTTCAAGGTCTCGAGCGAGAATACAAGGTCGGCGGCGGTGACCGGGGAGCCGTCGGCGAACTTCGCCTCGGGCCTGAGACGGAAGGTTACCGACAGTTTGTCGGGTGCGACATCAGCGTCTCTGGCGATAAGGCCGTAGACCGAGTCGGGCTCGTCGTAGGCGCGGACCATGAGGCTGTCGAAAAGGTATTCGAGCCCCTGCGCCGGATCTCCCTTCAAGATGAAGTTGTTGAAGCTGTCGAAGGTGATCCGGCCGGCCGAGCCGATCAGCGACATCCGCCCCCCCTTCGGCGCATCTGGGCGGACGTAGTCGAAGTGTGAAAAGCCAGCCGGATATTTGAGCTCGCCGAATACAGAGATACCGTGCCGCGGCTCGGCCATCGCCGGGGCGGGACCGCCAAGTCCCGGCACCAGGCCGGCCACGATCATGAGTGTCACAACGATGTTCCGAGAGATCGAGAGCACGGCCATGGTTCAGCGCCCCGTCACTGGCTCTTCTGGGCGGTTATTGCCTTAGCCTTTTCAGTGTCATGCCACCAATAAAGCATGATGGAAGATGGGCTCTGTGACGGCAGCGACTTCGGGCGGCCGAACCTGTCCCAGATGGCCACTCGATCGTTCGGGTAGTGCCACTGGGGCACCATGTAGTGACCCCACAGCAGCACGCGGTCGAGCGCGCGGGTTGACGCCATCAGCTCATCGCGGTCTTTGGCGAAAACGATCTGGTCGATGATGCGGTCGATCGGATCGCTGTTGATGCCGATGACGTTGCGGCTGCCGTTCATGGCTGCCGCAGCGCTGCCCCAGTAGTTGCGTTGCTCGTTGCCGGGTGAGTGCGACTGGCCGACCGAATGCACGATCATGTCGAAATCAAAAGTGTCGAGGCGGCGCTTGTATTGCGAGCTGTCGACGATGCGGGTGGTGGCCTTGATGCCGAGCTTTTCGAGATCCTTGACGTAGGGCAGTACGATGCGCTCGAAATCCGGTTGGACGAGCAGGAACTCAACCGTCAGCTGCTCACCGGCAGCATTGGTCAGAACGCCGGCCTTGGAGGTCCACCCGGCGGCTTGCAGCAATTTCGCAGCTTCGCCCAAATTCTTGCGAAAGTCGGCGGGCGTCGGGTTGACCGGGTTCTTCCATTCTGTGTTGAACAATTCCGGCGGCAGCTCTCGCTCGAACGCTTTCAGGATCTCTAATTCGCGGCCTTGGGGGACTCCCTTGGCGGCCAATTCTGAGTTGTCGAAGAAGCTGCCCAGCCGAATGTATTGGCTGTAGAAGAGAGACTTGTTCGCATCCTCGAAATTGTAGGCAAGCGCGAAAGCCTGCCTGACGCGCCGGTCCTGGAACTGCTTGCGTCGAAGATTGAACGCGAAGCCCTGCATGCCCGCGACGCGCTTGTGCGCAAGAGCTTCCTTCTTGATCATCCCTTTCTTGACCGCGTCAATCTCGTATTGCGTGTACCAGCGGTTCGCGCTGGTTTCATTCCAGCTGTCGAGCATGCCCGATTTGAAGGACTCGAACGCCGGGATGCTGTCGCGGAAGAACGTGAAGCTTATCTCGTCGAAGTTATGCAGGCCGAGCGAAACCGGAAGATCCTTGGCCCAGTGGTCCTTGACGCGCTCGTAGACGATGGTACGGCCGGTTTCGAAGCTCTTGACGCGATAGGGACCTGAGCCCACCGGAACGTCGAGCGTCGATTTCGAAAGATCGCGCGGCTCGCCGTTAGAACCCTTCGACTGCCAATAGTGCTTGGGCAAAACAGACAATTGCCCGACGATGGTCGGAAGCTCGCGATTTCCCTTGGAGTCGAAATTAAACGTGACTTCATGGTCACCGGTCTTCTCGGCCTTGACGACGTTCTTGTAGTAAAACGAAAACTGCGGGTGCGCGGCCTTCATGGCCTCGAGGCTGAAAATGACGTCCTCGGGCGTGATTGGTTTGCCATCATGGAAGCGGGCGGCCTCGCGCAGCTTGAACGTGGCGGACGAGAAGTCCTCCGGATAACTGACCCATTCGCAAACCAGGCAGTATTGAGTAGACGGTTCGTCAAGGCTCGAAATCATGAGCTGGTCATCGATCAGTCCCATGCCGTCAGGTGCATCGCCTTGTACGCTATAGGGGTTAAGGCTATCGAATGAGCCTATGGCGCCCATTCGCAGCGTGCCACCCTTGGGGGCGGCCGGGTTAACCCAGTCGAAATGAGCGAAGCCTGGTTCCAGCATCGGCTTGCCGATCAGCGACAGCGCGTGGTGCCGCGTTGCGGCCTTGGGCAGATCTTGGGCTATAGCTACCCAGGGGTGCCACAGCAGCGTGAGATGAGCCGCAATCACGGCGATACCGGCGTTCGCAAGAGGAATTCGCGTTGTGTGCCTTCGCGGCGTCGGCTGAGCGGTCATCAAACTTCCATTCCTCCTCAATCTGCCAAACCGTGAGGTTACTACAGGTCTACGCTTCTCACCCGTGATCCGAGCATTGCCATACGCAATCTACTGTGATCGTCAGGTTCAATTACAACGCAATACGACCCCGCCAACAAGTTGGCAGGGTCGCAGAAATCCAGCCGCGTATCGAGTTAACTCATTGTCACGTCGCAGATGGTGGGGTCACTTTGTGGGAAGCGGCGGCGGCGTGTCAGCGAGAGTACGGATGTAGGCCAGTAGGTCTGCCACTTCTGCGGGTGCCGCCAGGCCTGCGAACTGCATTTTGGTGCCTGCAACGAACCCTTTGGGATTATTAACGAAAAGCGCCAGATGCTCATAGGTCCAATCACCGCCCTTGCCTTTAAGGCCCTCAGAATATCCGAACCCGGCGATTGAGCCCTTGGGCCGGCCGATGATACCCCACATGTTTGGGCCTTGCAGCGTCTTGCCGCCCTTGTCGACGGTGTGGCAAGAGCCGCACTTCTTGAAAATGTCCTTGCCGTTCTCGGCATTCGCCTTCGGGAGCGCCTCTGCAACCTTGGCGAAACTGAACCCTCCGGCATCGGCTGTTGCCGCGGCGCCGCCTGTTCCGGCACTGATCGCCTTCGGCGCGGGCAGCGTGTATCCGGCCGACTTCGCATGTTTGCGGAGTTCGGCTTGCTGGATGTCGATGAACGTCTTGGTTCCCATGATCAGTAACAGGGCGGCGATGACGGCACCTGCGATCTTGGTCAGCTCGTACTGGTTCATAGCTTATGGTTCCCCGGTTCGATCCTGTCGAAATCAACGGAAATTCGCTTGTGCCGGACTACAAGGTTTCGACCCTGACTTGCAACTCGACTTCGGTTTGTTCTAGACGCTGAGGGCGAGACGAATTGTCACCTGCAAGCCAGGGCGCGTCGTCGAAGAGGGAACAGCATCCATGGCGCAGTCAATCATCGTCATACCCGCACGGATGCAGGCGTCGCGGCTGCCCGGCAAGCCGCTGGCCGATCTGATGGGTCAGCCGATGATTGTCCACGTCTGGCGCCGGGCAATGGCGGCGGAAGCGGGCCGAGTGGTGGTTGCGACCGACAGTGAGGAAATCATCGCGGCGATCCGCAACGCCGGCGGAGAGGCGGTGATGACCCGCGCCGATCACGCCTCTGGTTCGGATCGGGTTTTCGAGGCGGTCAATCGCGTCGATCCCGACGGGGACGCCGACATTATCGTCAATCTTCAAGGGGATCTGCCAACGCTCGAGTCGAGGCTGGTCACCGATTGCATCGCGCCACTCAAGGCCAAGGGCCCGCACATCGCCACGCTCGCCGCAGAGATCGTTGAGGCCGAGGAAAGGTCGAGCCCCAATGTCGTGAAGGTTGTGGGCACTCCGGTGCCAAGTGAACAGAAGCGGTTGCGGGCGCTCTATTTCACCCGTGCGTCGGCCCCCCATGGTGACGGCCTGCTCTACCACCACATCGGAATCTATGCGTACCGCCGCTCCGCGCTCGAGCGGTTCGTTTCGCTGAGGCCCTCGCCTCTGGAGCTGCGCGAGCGGCTCGAACAACTGCGTGCCCTAGAAGATGGCATGCGGATCGATGTCGCGATCGTTGACACCATTCCACTTGGTGTTGATACTCCGGCTGACTTGGAGCGGGCCAAGCGCCTCATCAAAAAGGCTGTGGTCGCAAAGCGTTGACACCCTGAAATTGTTCCCGAAACGCCGAGTATGCGCGCGCCGCGCCGCTCCGCGCTCAATCGGCCTCACAGCATCGGCCTAGATCCATGCCCAACAGATCCCCTGCGGCTCATGGCCGCCGTTCCATCGGCTACCAGGGCGAGCCCGGCGCGAACTCGCACTTGGCCTGTTCAGAGGCATTCCCCGATCATGAACCGCGCGCCTATCCCACGTTTGAGGACGCGCTCGCAGCTGTAAGGTCCGGCGAGATCGACCTGGCGATGATTCCGATAGAGAACTCGCTGGCGGGCCGCGTCGCTGACATTCACCATCTCTTGCCCAACGCCGATCTCTACATTGTGGCCGAGCACTTTCTGCCAATTCGCTTTCAGCTGATGGCCCCCAAGGGAGCCCAGCTTGGTGACATCAAGGATGCCTACAGCCACGTCCATGCACTCGGCCAGTGCCGGAAGATCCTGCGCAAGCTCGGCATCACGGCGCACGTGGCGGGCGATACCGCGGGCGCAGCGCGGCAGGTTTCGGAATGGGGCGACACGACCCGAGCGGCGCTCGCGCCGCGGCTGGCCGCCGAACTCTACGGGCTTGATATCCTGGCGACCGACGTCGAGGATGAAGCGCATAACACCACGCGCTTTGTGGTTCTGTCGCGCGAACCGGATGATGCCGAGCCCGGCAATGGCGCGGTGGTGACCACCTTCATCTTCCGTGTGCGCAACGTGCCGGCGGCGCTCTACAAGGCGCTGGGCGGGTTCGCCACGAACGGCGTCAACATGACCAAGCTTGAGAGCTACCAGACAGAGGGAACGTTCAACGCCACGATGTTTTTCGCCGACATCGAAGGTCATCCCGCCGACCGCTCCGTCCAGCTCGCGCTCGAGGAGTTGTCGTTCTTCTCGGCCGAGCACAAGATCCTCGGGACCTACCCGGCCAGCACCTACCGCCAGGAAGCGGCCAGCCGTGCCGCGGGGCCAACGGGCGTTAAGAGTTCTGTCGGCAACAGGTGAGGCGGCCGCCGCCGACGGCATGCGGTGTGCCGAGACAGAGCGGTGAATTCTGCACTTGCGCACCAAGTTCCTAGTGTTCCGGCGCCGACATTTGATTCCCGTTGCAACGCGCTCCAGATCAAATGTCGGCGCCTAAGGAACACTAGCAAACCTATGATTC
>PERT01000032.1 GCA_002928955.1 Hyphomicrobium sp.
AAACCTATGATTCTAGTGTAGCTTTTGCATCTGGCGTTTGGTTTCGAGTCTAGCCCCGAGTGGGGACCAAACGTCAGATGCGCTACACTAGGTACGTTCACACCGGGGCCCCCCCGATCTGATGGAGAGTCCGTCCCAAGACGTGGAGACGGATGTCACGCGAAAGAATCGGTTCAACGAGCAGCAGATCATCGCGGTCCTGAAGTCGTTCGAGGCGGAGATGACGACGGCGGAGGTGTGCCGCCGGCACGGCATCTCGCAGTTGCCGCCGGACGCTTGCGACCGTAAGGGCGTGAGAGCGATGCTCAGCACATCTTGGGATACAAGATTTCCCCGAGCCGTCATGTCGGAGACATGCTTTGGGCCAGCCATGTCGGAGACACGATGTTGGCAGCCCACGCTCAGACGCCGGCTTGCGCGCTCAAGCGCGGCTTATTGTGCTGTCCAGCCGCCGTCCAAGGGGAGTGCGATGCCGGTGATGGAGCGCGCGCCATCCGAACACAGGAACACGGCGGCCGCGGCCACCTCCTCCGCGGTCACGAACTGGCGCGTCGGCTGCGCCTTCAACAGAACGTCGCGCACCACTTCCATCTCGGTCATGCCCCGTGCCTTTGCTGTGTCGGGGATCTGTCTTTCGACCAGTGGCGTCAGCACGTAACCCGGACAAAGTGCGTTGACCGTGATGCCGTGCTCGGCGACTTCGAGCGCCACAGTCTTGGTCAAGCCATTGAGCCCGTGCTTGGCCGCTACGTAGGCCGACTTCATCGGCGAGGCGACGAGCGCGTGCGCGGACGCCACGTTGACGATGCGGCCCCATTTCCGCGCCTTCATACCGGGCACCACCGCCCTGGTAGCATGGAACGCGGCGGAGAGATTGAGCGCGATGATCTCGTCCCACTTGTCGGCAGGAAAGTCCTCTACCGCCGACACGTGCTGGACGCCGGCGTTGTTGACAAGGACGTCGACTGGCCCGATTGCGCGGGAGACCTCTGAAACGAGGCGTGGTGCTTCGGCCGGCTGACGGAGATCGGCCTTAAGAAATACGACCTCGGTTTCATAGCGGGCCGCGAGCCCCGCCGCCAGTTTCTCACCCTCGGCGATTTTGGCCGGCGTCGCCCCCGAGCCGTTGATCGCGACCTTCAGTCCAACGGCTGCGAACGCCTTCGCGATGCCGAGTCCGATGCCACTGGTGGAACCGGTGACGAGCGCGGTCTTGCCCGCAAACTCGGAGGCGCCCGGGCTCACGCCGCGAGGTTGAAGTCGTGGCTGCTGCATGACGCCGTCCCCCATTTTCTCGGTGAAGCGCCTACGCCACGCGGAGCGGGGAACCGTGCGTCGCGGGCTTGGAAGGAGCGTGCGACGAACCCTGAGACGAAGACGTTGTCCCGTTCGCGCCGCGGGCCGGGGCAGGATCGTTCAAGTTCATGTAATCGCGTCGTTGAGGCTTCGGGCTCGCATTGCTGGCCGCGAACCCTTGGTGCGGCGACATCGAAGTCGCCGACGCCATGATCCGGCGCGATCCGTCCTGGTATTGCTGAACGGCCGTCTGCCAGAACCGCATTTGCTCGTTCATAAGGTCTTGCGGGGTACGGACTAGTGCAAGGCGCGACGGGATTTCCATGTAGGCTTGGGCACGTTTGGCGGCGAAGCCGATGGTTTCGAGCTGGCAGCGCGCCATGCCCTTGAGCATGGGTTCGATCGCGGCCATTGGGTTCATGGCGGGCATCTGCCGGAAGCCGGGCATTGCTTCAAAGCCTGCACCCGAGTCCGGCTTGCCCCCGCTCGACATGGAACCGGCCGATTGGGCCAAGGCGTTAAGGCCGGTGAAGTAGGCCTGCATCATGTCCTGGAAGGGATTGAATGCGAACGGATTGAAAGGCGATGGGCTGGCCATGGACACGCAAACTCCGGGAGGCAATGAGGATGGGGAAGATCATACACGCCACTTCTACAACAACATATAGAAAACGGTGGCAAACGGTTCAATTCGACTTCAATCCATAATAGACGCCAAGACCTTCCGAGCAGCATCGCAATGATGACTGAGATGCCGTGCGATGAATTCCTGGCGAGCCGATACGGTGGCACCACGAGCGCTCGGGCCGGTTAGGCATCGGTTGCGTATGAGGCATGCGCAAAGCCGTCATGTCGCGGTGCGCAGTCCAAATTCGCACAATCTTAAGTATGTTTATTTCCAATATTATACTACTTTAGATAGCATATCCAGGTATTGGTTGAGCCTTTATTGAAACTTTAAAGCTCATCTCGAAAGACTTCGTAGAGATTATCTCCGAATATCGACGCATGCGGGCGGCAAATGACTTTGCCGACTGACGTCCTCATGTTGCGTTGTTGTTCGAGTAGATCTGTGCTGGGTTTGCGGGACCTGCATGCCAGTGACATTGCGGGCCCTAACAGGTTGCGCCGCTACAAATTCTTGGCCGCCATCCTTGCTGTCGGCGTGGTTCTTTCGTCACCAGTTGCCGCCCACGTTGCCTCCGGCGCCGAAGACGGTGGCGTTGCCGGTCACCTTGCGACTAGGCTTCCGGCCGTGGAGCCGCCACCGCCGCTGTGGCGTGAGGTTTGGATTGGTGCCGACGCCACGTCCAGGTCCTGGCTTGTCTATTCCGGCATAACGATTGCGCCCTACAGCGCCATCCATGACGATGGTCTGCGGTTCCGGTTTGCCAGCGGTTACGGGCAATATCGCTGGCAAGGCAAGACGACAACTGCGGATGGCGCACGGGCGCGCGGCTCCGGCGATTTCACTTACGTGGACGGCCTCGTCGGATACCTGAAGCGGTACGGTCCGCTCACCGCCAAGGCTTTTGCCGGCCTCACGTTATCCAGCCACAGCATTCGCGACCTCGTGCTGCCGAATGGAACCGGCTTCGACCCTGGCGAAGAACCGATCTCGGGAGGGGAAATTGGCGTCAAGCTGGCCTTGGAGCTCTGGCTCAACCTTGGGTCAAGGGCCTGGTCGTCACTCGATGTCAACTGGACTGACGCCCACGACACCTTCGCCGCCCGTTGGCGCGGCGCATACCGTCTTTGGCCAAGCGTCTCGCTTGGCGTCGAGGCGATCGTGAATGGAGACCGGCGATTTGACGTTGGCACACTCGTCGAGGCTCCAGAGCTAGAGCGGCTCAATCGCCGCGGTGGCGCATTCATTCGTTATGAATGGTTCGGCGGCGAGCTGTCATTGGCAGGCGGTGTGTCGTCTTCATCCGATGAGGGGACGAGACCCTACGCCACGTTCAACTGGATCATCCAGTTCTAGCCGCTGAACTCAGCGGCGATCGGGCCCGGCCTTTCGGTCTCGGCCTAAATTTGTCGGTAACTTCGGCGCTGGCCCGCCGAGCGGTTTCTCCCGGCACTGCGGCCGCGCACGGGTGGCGTCCAAGTCGCATAGGTCGTTGCCGCTTTCCGAAGACACGATCTGTCGTTCTGAAGGAAGAATCGATAAGCGGCAACAAAGAGAACGCTCATTCGCCTTGACTGCGACACGATCATGATCCAAAAAATACGGGTATTCGTTTTGACTGCGGTGAGTTTATCGTGCCGGCGTGCATCCCGGCGGCAAAGCCACCGCCAATAGGAACATCCGCCGTGCCGAAACTCAAACCCGATACCCAACGCGCCCGCCGTGAGCATATTCTGGATGCCGCAGGCGCCTGCTTCGCGCGGCAGGGCTTCCACCGCACCACGATCCAAGACATCTGCCGCGAAGCAGTGCTGAGCCCCGGTGCGCTTTACATCTATTTTGACAGCAAGGAGGCCCTGATCGCCGGCCTATGCGAGCGTGATCGCAACGAATTCGCGCAACGCTTCGCTGTTCTCGCGTCGGCTCCTGACTTCATCGAAGCGCTGCAGGCGCTGAGCCAGCATTACTTTTTCGACGATCCGGTCGACAAACAGAGGGTCGCGATCGACATGGGCATCGAATCCACGCGCAACCCGCGCGTCGCAGAGATCTGCCGCGCCGCCGACGCCTTCTGTCTCGACAGCTTCGAGCAGTTGTTCCAGCGGCTCAAGGACGAAGGGCGTATTGCGCCTGCGGCCGACATCCCGACTATCGCGCGTGTGTTCCACGTCATGGGTGATGGATTGTTCTGGCGCCGCGCGATTTATCCCGATTTCGACGCCAAGGCCGTGCTTCCCGTGATGGTCGATCTCGTGGCCGCGCTGCTCAATCCGATCCCACCTCTCGCGGCGAACGCCCGATCGGCCGCGCCCGCTATTCAAAAGGCGAACGTATGAAACGGACCTTACTGTTCATGGGGCTTGGCGTGGCGGGACTTGCCGCAGCAGGTCTGATTTGGACCGGCCTCAACCCAGCTGGTGGGACCTCGAAATCGAACGGCGACCGCGCGGCAGCGAAGGCGCCCAACCGGACGACCATGGCGGCGCCAGCGGTGTCGGTGATCAAGGCCGAGATGGCCGACTTCGCTGAAACCGTTCTCGTCACCGGCTCGATCGTGCCGCGTGAAGAGATCATGGTGGCGCCCGAAATCGAGGGATTTCGGGTGCTCGAGCTGATTGCCGACGAAGGACAGGCCGTCACGAAAGGCGACGTGCTCGCCCGCGTCGAGCAGGAGACGCTCGACGCGCAGCTTGCACAGAACACGGCCCAGCTCGCCCGGTCGAACGCTGCGATCGCGCAAGCCCACAGCGGGATCGCCCAGGCCGAGGCACGGCTGCAGGAATCGAAAGCTCAGTTCGATCGCGCCAAACCACTCAAGCAATCGGGATATTTGTCGGAAAGCACATTCGATCAGCGCGAAAGCGCCGCCCGCACCGCGGAAGCCCAGCTTATTAGCGCCCGTGACGGCCTCAAGCTCGCCGAATCCGATAAGGGGGTCGTCGAGGCGCAGCGCCGGGAGCTGGCGTTTCGGCGCGGGCGAACCGAGATAAGGGCGCCGGCCGACGGTATCGTCAGTCGCCGCAACGCGCGGATCGGTTCCATGGCGACCGCCATTGGCGACCCGATGTTCCGCCTCATCTCGAACGGCGAATTCGAACTCGACGCCGAAGTGCCGGAAACCCGCATCGGAAAGCTCATGATCGGACAGCTCGCGCGCATCGAGGTGGCCGGAGTAGGCGAGGTCACAGGCACGCTGCGGCTCGTTTCGCCAGAGGTCGACAGAATCAGCCGGCTCGGCCGCGTCCGCATTTTTGTCGGCAAGAACCCGGCTCTGAAGCTCGGGTTGTTCGGTCGCGGCAACATCGAAACCCGGAAGAGCCGCGGCTTGGCCGTTCCCGCCTCTGCCATTCTTTACTCAGAGCAGAGCGCCAGCTTGCAGATCGTCATCGATGGCAAGGTCCAGACCCGGCGCATAGAGACCGGCCTCATTTCTGGTGGGCTCGTCGAGGTGAGATCCGGAATAGCCGAAAGCGACACCATCGTCGCCCGCGCGGGCAGCTTCCTTCGAGACGGTGATATCGTGCGAACCGTCGCGCCTGACCCCAAACTCAGCGAGGCGACAAAATGAACTGGAACATTTCGTCGTGGTCTATTCGCAACCCGGTGCCCGGCATCGTTCTGTTCGCCGTGCTCGCGCTGCTGGGCGTGTTGAGTTTTCTCAAACTGCCGGTTACGCGGTTCCCCAACATCGACGTGCCGGTGATCAGCGTCAACGTTACGCAATCGGGCGCCTCACCGGCTGAACTCGAAACACAGGTGACCAAGATCGTCGAGGACGCGGTCGCCAACATCACCGGCGTGAAACACGTGCTGTCCACGCTGACCGATGGTTCATCAACAACAGCGATCGAATTCCGCCTCGAGATCGATGCGGAGCAAGCCAAGGCAGACGTCAAGGATGCGATTGACAAAATTCGCACCGAGCTGCCGCGCTCAATCGACGAGCCGATCGTGCAGAAGCTCGACGTCGAAGGCCAGTCGATCGTGACCTATGCCGCCATTTCGCCGGCCATGACGCTCGAACAGCTGTCGTGGCACGTCGACGACGTGATCAAGCGGGCGCTCCTGGGCCTTAAGGGCGTCGGCCGCGTCGAACGTAATGGCGGTGTCGAGCGCGAAATCCGGATCCTGCTAGACCCCGACCGGCTGTTGTCGTTCGGCGTCACCGCGGTCGAGATCAACCGCCAGGTGCGGTCGACCAATGTCGATCTCGGCTCTGGCCGCGGCGAGGTTGGCGGGCAGGAACAGGCGATCCGCATACTGGCGGGCGCGCGGACGGTCGACGAGCTGGCGGGGACCAAGATCCTGCTGCCCGGCGGGCGCGAGGTGCGGCTGTCCGAACTCGGCAAGGTGATCGACGATGCAACGGAAGCGCGCTCGTTCGCCCGTCTCGACGGCCAGCCAGTGGTGTCGTTCGCGGTCTTTCGCTCGAAGGGCGCGAGCGAGCTCTCGGTTTCCAAAGTCGTCGAGAAGAAGCTCGCCGAACTGGCCAAGACCCATCCCCACGTTTCCGTCGTGAAGATCGACGACGCAGTCGCCTACACCATCGGCAACTACCACTCGGCGATGGAGACGCTGATCGAGGGCTCGTTGCTGGCCGTTCTCGTCGTTCTGATTTTCCTCAAGAACTGGCGGGCTACGCTCATCGCGGCCATAGCGCTTCCGCTGTCGGCGATCCCGACATTCTGGGCCATGGACTTGATGGGGTTCTCGCTGAACCTCGTGAGCCTGTTGGCCATCACTCTTGTCACCGGCATTCTCGTCGACGACGCCATCGTCGAGATCGAGAACATCGTCCGCCACATGCGAATGGGCAAATCACCCTATCGCGCATCGCTGGAAGCCGCCGACGAGATCGGGCTTGCGGTCATCGCCATCACGTTCACGATTGTCGCGATCTTCGCTCCAGTTTCGTTCATGGGTGGCGTGGCGGGGCAGTACTTCAAACAGTTCGGCCTGACGGTCGCGGTCGCGGTGATGTTCTCGCTGTTGGTCGCGCGGCTTATAACACCCATGATGACCGCCTATTTCATGCGGTCGTTGCCTGCCGAGGAGCATGGAACCGGCTTCATGCTGAAGACGTACGCGCGGTTCCTGGCGATGACGCTGCGCTGGCGTTATGTAACGCTGGTCGTCGGACTCGGGTTGTTCGTGGGTTCAATCTACGCCACTTCGGTGTTGCCGACGGCCTTTATCCCGGACGAGGACACAAGCCGGGTCGTCGTATCAGCCGAACTGCCGCCTGGCGCCACCCTTGACGACACGCGCCTGGCCACGGATCGGATCGTGGCCGCGCTGCGCACTATTCCCGAGGTCAAGACGACCTTTGTCATCGGTGGAACATCGCCGACCGGCAGCCGCGAGATCCGGCGCGCGGCGGTCATCGTGCGGCTGGTTCCCAAGAGCGAGCGGACACGCAAGCAGAAGCTGCTCAAATCGGTGATCTCAGAGAAGCTCGCCGGCATCCCGGACACGCGCGCCTGGTACGTCAACGAGCGCGGCGAACGCGAGTTGTCGTTCGCGCTGCTGTCCAACGACGGGGCGGCGCTCGACACCGCTGTCGGCAAGCTCGAGGCGGCGTTGAGGCGCGTACCGGGGTTTTCCAACGTCGCGGCCAACGCGGCGCTCGACCGGCCGGAAATCCGCGTCGTGCCGAAGTTCGAGGAAGCGGCCAAAGCCGGTGTCAGCCCCGATGCCATCGCCGAGACGGTCAGGGTCGCCACCATCGGCGACGCGGCCGCCAATCTTGCCAAGTTCAACGCCGGCGACCGTCTCGTTCCGATCCGGGTTCAGATCGAAGAGCATGCCCGCACCGACTTGAGCAAAATCGAAGCGCTGCGGGTGACGTCTCAATCGGGCGCGGCAATCCCCTTGAGCGCGGTGGCGACCGTCTCGTTCGGACGCGGCCCAAGCGCCATAGAACGCTATGACCGGCAGCGGCGCGCGAACCTCGGCGTCGATCTCGCCCCCGGGCTGCCGCTCGGCACCGCACGTGACGAGTTCCTGAAGGTGGTGGACGAGGTCAAGCTGCCGGCCGGAGTCGGTCTACAGCCCTCGGGCGATGCCGAAATCCAGGATGAGGTGGCGAGCGGCTTCATCACGGCTATGGGCACCGGCCTATTGATCGTGCTCGGCGTTCTGATCCTTCTGTTCGCAAGCCTGTTCCAGCCGATCACCGTGCTGCTGTCGCTGCCGTTGTCGTTCGGCGGCGTCGTCGTGGGGTTGTTGGCCACCAACAACCCGGTGAGCATGCCGGTCTACATCGGGCTGTTGATGCTGATGGGCATCGTGACCAAGAACGCGATCATGCTTGTCGATTTCGCGGTCGAGGAGATGAAGCACGGCGTCGGCCGGACGGAGGCGCTGATCGACGCCGGCCGCAAGCGGGCACGACCCATCGTGATGACGACGCTGGCGATGGCAGCCGGTATGTTGCCGAGCGCGTTCGCCATCGGCGACGGCGGGGAGTTCCGCGCGCCCATGGCCATTGCGGTGATCGGAGGCCTGCTCGTTTCAACCATTCTGTCACTGGTGTTCGTGCCGTCGTTCTTCACCGTGATGGACGACCTGTCGTGGCTCGCCGGCCGCGTGTTCGGGCGCTTCGTGGGACCGGTCGACGAGAGCCCGGCCTATACCAAGCAACTGGCCAACCAACTGGCCGAGCAGCGGGCCCTGCGAGAGACATCGCAGCCAGCCGCATCTCGATCGGATCGGTCTGAGCAGGGGCGGGTCGCGGAGCGTCCGCTGGCTGCGGAATAGGAGAAGTCCGCTGCAATCGGGTTGCGGCTCCGGAACAGACGACTTACGGTCGCGGAAATTCGCCCCGTTTGGAGGATGCCGACATGTTCGACGCCAGAAGCCTGCTTGAAACTCTTGTGAAGGGCGCCATCGCGCCGCAATCTCCGTCCCAGCAGGGCGGCGGTCTCGGCGGCTTGGGTGATATCCTCGGACAGATGATGCAGAAGGGCGGCGGCGCCGGTGGAGCGGGCGCACTGGAAGGCATGCTGCGCAACATGTTGCCTGGCGGTGCTTCGCAGCAGCATGGCGGCAGTGCGGCCCCCGGCGCCGGTGCTGGTGGGGGCGGCCTCGAAGACCTGTTGCGGCAGATGCTGCCGGGAGGCGGTGAACAGCAGAGCGGCGGCCATGCGGCCCCTGGTGCCGGAGGAGGCGGCCTCGGCGACATCCTGGGCAAGCTACAGCAGCAGATGGGCCAAGGTGGCGGTGTTGCCGGCGGGGCAGGCCCGGGTGGTGGCAACTTGATGGACATTCTCGGCCAGGTGCTTGGTCAGGCAACTCAGGGCGTGAAGGAGGGCGCGGGCCGCATCGAGGACGCGACCGGTGTCGGCGGGCGGATGCGGGATGCCGTCGGCAAGGCCACGGGCAGCTCGCCCGACGACCTGATGAGGCAGCTGCAGGACTTGATCTCAAAGAACCAGGTCGGTGCAGGCGCGGCACTCGGAGGTCTCGGCGCGGTTGTGCTCGGCACGCGCACCGGACGTTCGGCAGCGGCCACAGCCGCCAAGCTCGGCGCGCTCGCGCTTATCGGCGGTCTCGCCTACAAGGCCTACCAGAACTATGCTGCCGGTCGCCCTGTCATCGGCGGCAACTTCGCGCCGGAAGCCGCGCCCGGTGGTTCGGGCTTCGAGCCAGATGCCGTCACCAACGAGACGGCCACACTCTATATTCGCGCCATGATCGGCGCTGCAGCTGCCGACGGGCGCATCGATGCCGCAGAGCAACAGAAGATCGTCGGCTCGTTGAAACAGGCGGGCATCGACGCTGCGGCGGAAGAATTCCTGGCTGGCGAGCTCAACAATCCCGCGACGGCGCAGGACCTCATCGCGGCCGTCCAGACGCCCGAACAAGCGGTCCAGGTCTATACGGCCGCGCGCATCGCCATCGAGCCCGATACCCGTGGTGAGCAGAACTTCCTTTCGGAGCTGGCCCACGGCCTCGGCATCGACGAAAACCTGGCCGCCCACGTCGACGGCGCAGCCCGAAGCGCGTCTGCCTGATTCGGCACTTCGACTCCTCGAAACCGTAAGAGGTTCGCACCGTAAGATGCGAGCCTCTCTTCTTGGCAGAACCGTTCGATTTACGGCTTGGTGGCAGCCGGTGGCTCGGCAGGCGCGGCAGAGACCGCCGTCTCATTCCGGAAGAACACGTCGACGCGCATTCCAGTCAACAGCGGCGGATTACCGTCGAGCATCGCCTGCACCTCCAGCACCTCGACGTCGTTCGGACGGCGGGGTCCACGCGTGTTGATGCGCGGCGCACCCAGCGCGGAGGCGATCGACGTCACCTTGCCCTCGAAGTCGCGATCAGGATAGGCGTCCGCGCGCACGACGACGCGCTGGCCGATCTTGACCTTTGTCGCGTCCCGCTCTTCGACTTCGGCGCGCACGCGGAGAGCCGAGAGATCGCCGAACGTCACCAACACAGCTTCTGCGGACGCAGCCGTCAATTCGCCCGCGCGCGCCGGAACGCTGAGCACGGTGCCATCGAACGGCGCGCGGATGCGGGTGCGCTCGATCGCCTGCTCGGCAAGCGCCTGATCCGACCGGGCAGCCGCCAGTGAAGCTTCGAGCCGGGTCGGCAAAGGCGCCCCCTGTGCAACGTGTCGAGCGAGCGCCGCACGATCCGCGAGCGCCTTTTCCTCGGCCGGCTGAATCATCGCTCGGAATTCTTCAACCGATTGCGGCGTTCCTGACTTGCCAGCACGCAGTGCGTTTGCGGCCTCGTCGAACACCATTCGCGTTCGAAACAGTGCCCGCTCGGCGTCGAACGAAGCATCCTCGAGGCGCCGGCGCTCCTGGCCGCTCTTGATCTCGATATCCTCGTCGCGCTCTCGCTTCCTGACGTGAGCCTCCGATTCGGCCGCGGCATGACGGATCCAATGGTCCTCGTCGTCAAGGCGAACAAGAACTTCGCCCTTTTTAACCCGATCAGCCGACTTAACCGGAACATCCGCGATGCGGCCGGAAATCTGGGCCGCGAGCCGGATTTCACCATTACGCGGTTCGATTCGCCCGGTTGCCGAGGCAGCCCACTGCGCACGTTGGCCGGTGGCGTCGGCACGCGATTGAGACGCCGACCCGTCTTGCGGCTTTGCGGCTGTCGCCAATCCGGCCTCGGCCGGAGACACATTCGTTGCCGGACCCGGCTTCAAGGCAATGGCGACGCCGAGGGCGGCAACGCTGGCGACAAGCAGGGTTACGAGCATGGAATCGACTTTAGGCATGAGCTTTGCGCCTCTTCGTAAGATCGGTGATATGAGGACCGTCGATCCCAGGGGGGCGGCGATCCTCGCCGACGATGAGCCCGTCCTCGATTTTGATGACGCGGTCGGCATAACTCAACGTGCGCGGGTCGTGCGTAACGGCGAGCACGGAGCGGTTCTGTTCCTTGGCGATGCGCGACAACAATGCCATGACGGCATGCCCGTTCTCGCTGTCGAGTGCGGCAGTGGGCTCGTCGGCGAGAACGATCGCAGGCGACGTGGCGATGGCGCGGGCCACGGCCACGCGCTGCTGCTCTCCGCCCGAGAGATTACCGGGGTAGTTTCGCATCCGGTTGGCGAGGCCCACCTCTCGAAGCACTTCTTCCGCCCGCGCCGCCGCCGGGTAACCGGTCTCGCCGCGCACGTCCAAGGCGATACGCACGTTTTCGAGCGCCGAGAGGGTTGGAAAAAGATTGTAGGACTGGAAAATGAATCCGAGATTCTTGCGCCGGACCTCGGCTAGATCCTCGGGACTCAACCCTGTTATGGGGACACCGCGGATCTCCACCGAGCCCGAGGTCGAGGAAAGAATGCAACCAAGTATCGACAGCAGGGTCGTCTTGCCGCTGCCCGAGGGCCCCATGAGCAATGTGAGCTCGCCGGGGATCAGCGACAAGCTGACGCCCTTCAGCGCGACCACCTTGGCCGCGCCTTGACCGAGCTCTTTCACGACATCCTTGGCTTCGAGAACCGGTTCCACCGCCATTTTCTGAATGCCCGCCTTCATCTGCTGAACACCGTTGCCGGGTCGATCTTGGTGACTTTGACGATTGCGGAGAGTGCCGAGACCGCACACATGAACAAGGTAAGCACGAACAGTCCGAATGCCAGTGTCGGCGTCATCACGATCGGCAACGCCGATCCTTGGCTTGCGGCCACAATCAAAATCGCGATCGCCATGCCGAGCAAATACCCAAATACCGCGCTGAGGCCCGCCTGTGTCAGGATCACCTTGTGAATGTAGCCCGATGACGAGCCGAGCGCGCGCAGCGTGGCGAACTCGTTCAGATGGTCCTTGGTACTGGAGTAGAGCGTCTGCGCCACAATCACCGTGCCGACCAGAATGCCGAGCAACGCGCCGCCGATCAGCGCGATGCCGGCGCCGGTTCGGAACAGCCACTGTTTCAGGCTGCGGTCCCGGAATTCGGCCCTGGTCAGAACCTCGGCGCTCTCAAGGCGCTGCCGAAGCTCGTTGCGGATCAGTTCCGGGTTGGCACCCGGCTCTGTCTGAACCAGGTAGAACGTCGCGCGCTCGCCCTCGACGCCGAGTAGACTGCGGGCGCGATTGAGAGTGGTGAACGCATACGGTGATTGCGTGAACGAGCGGATGCCGTCGGTGAGGGCGCGCACGCGGACGCGGCCTTGGGCGATCTGCGCAGTGGCGCCCAATCCGCCGATGCCGAGCTCGCTGAAGTAAGTGCGATCGATGCCGATCCCTTCGGGTGCCTTGATATCTTCCCATGTTCCCTGCGCGAGGTTCCAGGGTGCCAATCCACCATCCTCGGCATCGGCGCCAACGACCACGACACGCGATGATCCGCCGCCCGGCTTCCGCCACTCGGCAAAGGCAACGACCAGCGGTATGACGTTGGCCACGCCCTGCGTGGCAAGCGCCTGATGACGCTCGCGCGGGGTCAGCAGAATGCCGCCGTCCTCAAAACTCTTGGCGCCGAACGTCGTAATCCAGAGATCGCCTTGGGCTTGATCGATGTTGCCGGTAATCATGCGGCTGGCGCCGAAGTACAACCCGAGTTGGACCGCCACCAAAACGATCGAGAACAGAATCCCGACGAGAGTCACCGAAAGCCGGATTCGGTCATGAAAAAGATTTCGGAACGCGAGCGTGAAGATCATTTCCCGACCAATCGAACAAATAGCGCACTAGGACTGCAAGTCGGCCCGCGTGACACGCCCAGCTGTTGCCCGCTTTCCAAGTTCGGAAATTAGCGCTGCGCGATGCCGGTCTCGCCGCGTGGCTGGACCGCTCCGCGCGACCGTTCTGGCGAACGGTATACAGGCTTTGGAAGTTATCCGCGCCATGTTTGATCCCGACTTCCGGTAAAGCACACTATACAGCGGCGTGAAGAGGGCGCCTCGCGCGTGCAATCGTCGCATCCGCCGTTCCGACCCGGTCTGCGTTTTGGCGTCGGCCTGCTTGGGTTTCGCCGCATTTCGCCCTTACACCGCTTTGAGAAAGCACAAAAGTTCGAAGGTCTGTCATGCAGTTGGCTCCGTTTCCTAACCTCAGGCCGGGCGTTCGTGGCGCACTACTCGGCGTTTTTGCCGCTATGACTACCGTCGTCACGTCAGCGCCCGCCGATGCCCAAAGTGCGGCCGGCCAGCACCCAGGTAGCCAGAGCCCAGGTAGCCAGAGCCCGGGCGGCAGTCAGAAAGCAGGCAGCCAGAACCCAGGGCCTCGACCCGCGACCGCGGCTCAGCCAAAACAGCCTGGCTCGGATCAGCCTGCGGCCAACATCGCCCCGAACACTCCTGTTGGGCCTATCGGTATATGGTTTGACGATACCGGCAAAGGTGCCATCGAAATCAAGCCCTGCGGTGCTAACCTTTGCGGCAACATCGTGTGGATGGCGCAACCGCTCGGCGCCGACGGGCTACCCCAAAACGACGGCTACAACCCCGACAAGGCCAAGCGCAATCAACCGGTCTGCGGCCTGCAAGTGCTGGGCGATGTCAAACCTCAGCCGGACGGCACCTGGGACCTAGGCTGGGTCTACGATCCGAAGGTCGGCAAGTCGTTCGATGTCGCATTCGCGCTCGATGCCAAGGACCGATTGAAGGTCACAGGCTACAAGGGTGTGAAGTTTTTGAGCAAGACGTTCCTTTGGACCAGAACCACCGTGCCACTGCCGCGATGCGACGGAGTGGTGAGTAACCTGCCGCCGCTGCCACCAAGCACGCCATCAAGAAACCCAGGGGCTGGCGCGGCGCCGGTCGTGAAATCGACGCCGCCGCCTGCCACTCAGCGAGCGACGGTCCCTATTCAGCAGCCAGCGTTGCGGCCTTGAGTGCGGGCTTCGGCGTTGTCGCCCCGGTTGCGGGTGCTCCAGTGGGCACCCGTGACTTGATGCCCTCGATCTCTGCCTGCTCTTCGATACGACGCACGATGCGGCGAGAGAACTCCATCGCGCGCTCGACGACATAGGTCCGCTGGCGGTCCAGCGTCACCATGTGGAAGCTGTCGTCCAGGACCGAAACTTCGACCAGGCCGCCAAGCTTCCGCTGCAGCAGTAACGTGTTCTTGAGATCACTCTGATCGTCGAAGCGCGGATGGAAAATGATCGTGTGCTGGGTGATCGAGCCAAGCTGTTTCTTGACGTGCCGGACCAGTCGGCGGAATTCGAGAACGGCGTTGCCGCTGCGGCCAACCAGATCGTCGAGTGACCGGCCGTCGCCCTTGTTGAAGCTGTCCAGCATGAAATTGCGGATGCGGTCGTCCTTGATGCCGTAGGGCGGACGCTGGCGGAAGTAGAACATCCGGGCCAAGTATTTTTCGCGGACCAGTTTGAACAGATGCATTGCCTTCGGTATCGCCCAACCGTTGGGCCAGGTCGTGGGCGCGAACAGCATCAGTCCGTGCACGTCCCGCGGCCGGTCTGCTGCGAGCTTGAGAGCGAGCATGGCCCCTGCAGATAGTCCGCCGATAAGCACCGTGTCGCAGGTCTCGCGGAGTTCGTCGTGGGCCAACTCGACGTTGCGATGCCAATCCTGCCATGTCGACAAGCCAGAGATGTCGGTTCCACCAGCTAGCCCCGGCAAAATCGGGCAATGAACAGTGTATCCCAAGCGTGCAAGCGACTGGGCCACATAGCGAAGCTCAAGTGGCGTCCCTCCAAGACTATGAATGAGAAGGACTCCGACCGGCCCGCCTGGGATCGAAATGCTGCCGGGCAATGATCTGGTTTTTTCTTTCTTATTCATGGCTCTGATCACACTCGCTCGTACGCTCTACAAATCCTGTTACGTCACACGTGCCCTCACTGCCAAGACATTTGTTGCCTGGGCAATTCAAGCACCTCGTATCAATCCGTGACGTTTCCTTTTGGCGGATGCCAGTGCGCGGACGCGCCCGACTTCTCGTTGATTGGCAGTCCATGAGCGGGCAGATCGAGAGTTCGCCCGTTCTTCGGCTCTTTCGGTGGACCTTGAATTCCCTTGGGAATTCTGTTGGCGCCTCGGGGAGAGGCACTCGGCCCAACAACACCTTACTCCGTCTAGCTACGGCAGACTCTGAAGCCAATTGAACGTGATGGCGCAGCGGCAACCGGCCGCAACCCATGCTGTTCGACCGGTTTGGCCAGTGCCGCCACTGGCCCGACGGACACGCGGTGGGCTGGGTCGTCGACCGGCGCGGCGAAATTGTGGCTACCGGTCCTGTGGATTGCGGGTGGTGACCATGACCGTTGGATATGACCGCCCGTGACGTCTGCGGGCGGTCGGCCCTCAGTGCGGCCATCGAACTAGTCTTCCAAAGCACGCTTCAGCCCCGCGGATGCGTCACAACGGACATCACATGACGAACTCTGATCAGTTACTCGAAACTAGGGAACAAGTTCTTTGCGTTCTCGGGTGTTATCCAGATACGGTTAATGATCGCTGCGAACATTGTAAGGGCTTGAGCCGGCGCACGCTTTCACAACCGTGCCAACCCGCATGAATTCAAGCGCACAATTATTTGCTCGCTCCGTCCTTCTGCGACGGAAAAACGACCGCTGCCGCCACGTAGGCGAGGCTTGCAGCGGCCAGCGCGACGAGGTAGGGCGTCGAAGTGAACTCAGTGACGTGGCCGATTGGCCACACGAGCGCGCCTGTCACGATCGCGGCGGCAGCGCTCGCGGCGCCTCCGAAACCGGAATGGAGCCCAAACAGCAGCGCCACGAAAATGCCCGTGCTGCTGGCGGCAGATGCAACCTCGACCAGACCGCGGATAGAGGTGGCTGTCAGCGCCAGTATCGATGCAACCAGTGCCAGCGCCATGACTGATGCCCGCGCATAACGAACCTTGGCGGCTTCGCTCGCTTCGGGAACGATCCGCAACAGGATATTGTGCGAAATCTGGGCGGCCGAGGCCAGGAGTACCGAATCGACAGTCGAAAGAAGGGCCGACATCATCGCGCCGACGAACAGTATGAAAAGTGCGCCCGGCATAAGCTTCTGGGCGATCTGCGGCACCACCTGTTCGGCGACGTCACCGGTAAGTCCGGGCACCAGTGCAGGACCGACCAATCCGAGATAGACTGGAACGAGCCCGACCATGAGATAGAGCAGCCCGCCCGTGACGGTCGCGCTGCGCGCCGTCGCCGCGCTGCGGCAGCCGAGCATGCGCGAGACCAGCTCGACCGCGACGATCGTGCCGCAGATCGGCACTGCGAGCCGCTCGATCATCTGAAGGAGAGGAGCATCGATGAGCGCCATGCGGTCCGCGGGAACGGCGGCCAAGCTTGCGCCGAAACCTCCGGCCGACGTCGCGGCCAGGATCGCGAGCACGGCAAGCCCCACGATGATGGCGATGCCTTGGACGAGATCTGTGATGGCATCGGCCAAGAGCCCGCCGAGCACCGTGTATGCGACCACGATGATCGACGCGACCGTGATCGCCATGGGAACATTGATGTCAGACACCGAACTCACCACCTGACCGAATGCGCGGATCTGCGCCGCCGCCCAGAAGATCGACCCCGGCAGCAAGACCAACACCACCAGCCGCTCGACACCCGGGCCGAAGCGCTGGCGGAAGAAGTCGGCGAAGGTGACGAGTCCGCGGCGCCAGAGGGTGGCTGCGAAAAAGATCCCGGCGAGCACCAGCGCGATGGCATAGCCGAACGGGTCCGACCCCGCCCCGGCGAGCCCCTTTTCGTAGACCTGCCCCGCCGTGCCGACGATGGCCTCGGCTCCGAACCAGGTGGCGAAGACGGTGAAAGCTCCGACCCCGAGGCCCAGACTGCGGCCGGCATTGATATAGTCGCTCTCGGTCGAAATCCGGCGCGACACCCAGACGCCGACGGCGAACTGTACGAGTACGTAGGCCAGCACACCCAACAGCACGATGTTCATGGCGCCCCCACCGCTGGACGTTACCGGACGGATATTGCTGTTTGCGCAATCTATTGGCGCTTGCCGCGCGTGGCTATTCCAGACACGCGATCCACAAAGCTTTGTTCGTACTTGAGGCGAACGCGTCACTGGTCACGCGTATTTGCTGCACTATAGTCCGAGCGCAATCAGGAGGCGGGCCCGCCGAACCCGCGCGACGACATCGAGCACGGCACACGTCCCAGGCCCCGAGATTAGTGAGACGCGTCTTGAACAAGCTGGCCCATTCGTCACCGCGACACCTGACCCAGGCCATCGTCGCCTATTCGGCCACGGCCGCCCTTCTCGTTCAGCCTCTGGCGCCGGTACTGACCGCATCGACGCCCGCGATGGCCGGTGAGCTGATCTCGCGCGCCGATTATGACACTTGCCGCGCTCAAGACGAGCCCGCGTTCCGTGTGGCTATCGAGGCCATTACCGTAAGAGCGCTGCAAAAGGGCGCGTCCACCATCGACTACAGGGCGCTCGTCGCCGACGAGTGGCGCAAAGGCGGCCTTGACGACATCATCGACAAACGTGTCGACCTCGCAGTGGCCGAAGTGCGCGCTGAAACCAGTTGGGCCAATCTGTTGTCCTCGCTTGCCGATAAGGAGCAAGCGCAGAAGCTGGCGGTCGCCGTCGCCGAGCGGGTCTACCGATCGGACGCGATCAAGTCGGGCATCGAGGGGCTGGCCAACGGCGTCGGCAATGCGGTCGGCAAAAGCATCGAATTCGCCAGTATTGATGCGGCTGGTCCAGCCCTCATGTGCCTGCAGGCCTTTCTCGGGCCGCGCTACGGCACGGCGGTTTCACGCGCGGTGGTAGCAGACGCCGGCACAGAATTCGGGCTCGATCCATCGAAGGCCGGCGTTGACGTGTCGCCAGGGGCGATGCTCCGGCAGTCGAGTGACGGCATCACCGGAGCTGCGATCCTGCTTGTCCGGCGTCAGCTTGCCGGTCTTGCGCAAAGGGTCGGCGCTCGGCTGGTCGGCAGCGTGCTGTCGCGGCTCGTCTCGGTTGCGGCCGGCGGCGTTGGTCTCGTGCTGATCGCCAAGGACATCTGGGACCTGCGCCACGGCGTCATGCCAATCATCGCCAATGAGATGAAGGCCGCCGACAACAAAGCCAAGGTCAAGGACGAATTGGCCGTCACCATTGCCGAGCAGATCGGCGAGCACGTCAAGGAAATCGGCGCCAAGTCCGCCGATCGGGTGGTTGAGATTTGGCAAGAGTTCCGCCGCAATCACGCCAAGGTTCTCGACATCGCCGAACGCAACGAGCCGTTCAGGCGTTTTGTCGACAGTGTGAAGCCGGGCAGTCTGTCGCGATTGGACGAGGTGGTCGGGCTGCTGCTTCCGTCCGAACGCGAGGCTGGCGTCCTGAAGCGCCTCGACGACGGCAGCCTCAACCTGGCCGTGAACGTTTTGCCGGTGGCAGCGATGGAGATCGCACGTGATACCCGATCGGTCGATGCCGCCATCAAGTGGAGCACGCTCGCGGGCTCGAACCTCGGGTCGGTCATCGCGCACGAGTTGCACAAGCGGTCGCCGCCCGACGCCTTCACCACGGCCTCGCTCAACCGGTTGTTCGCGGTCGACGACAAGCAGGCCATCACGCGGCTTGCAACCGTAACGCGCGAGGCCCGCGACACGCTCTTTGCGCTTGAAGCGGCAGAGCTCAAAGCATTAGCCAAGAGTCTGTCCGACACCGAACTCGGCACGCTGGCACGCTATCTTTCGGGGCTTCATCAGCAGCCGCGCGAGCGTGTGCTGCGCGCGGTTGCCGCCGCGCCGCGCACGATGCAGGTGCTCGCCTCCGAACGTGTGCGCGAAGCCATCATCGCGAGCCGCGACCAGAACGCGGCGGTGGACATGATGTTGCGTTCGGGCGGTTACGATCCGGTGGCGATCTGGGCCGACATGCAGCTTGTGCTCGATGGCAGGGTCAACCCGCTTCTGATGTGGGACCGCCACCCGATGGCCGTTGGTGCTGCTGGCGTCATGGCGGTGTTCATAATCTTGTTCCTCCTACGCCTGTTCCGGCCCCGGCGAAGGGTGGTGAAAGCGGCCGCGGAGATCAACGGCTGAGCTGATCTGAATGCCGATGGGCGAGGGATCGGCGAATGCCGAACTGCCGTCCCGCGGATGACAAGTCCGCGCCAAAGTTTGCGGCCGGCGCACCGATCGCTATGCTGCCGGGGCATTTTCGATCCGACCACTCAATGTACATCATGATGAGCTGTCGCACCGGCTTCGAAGCGAGCTCGAACCCTGTCTTGGCCGAAAAAAATCAGCGGTCGCATCCTGGTCATGAAAAATAAAGCTGAGCACAGACCGGGAAATGCCACTGTTGCCAAGGCCCGGGACGGCGTTACCAGTCACAAGACGTCATGGCACTCGCAACCCGTGGTGATGGCGAACTGAGCTACGAATGACGTCGTGCACGAAGTTGAGCTTCGCGTAGGCCGGCTCGGGAATGACGAAGGGATAGAAATCTCCGTGCCCCATGCATCGGCTGAGACTGTTCAACGCCGCCGACAAAGGTATCCAACGGTTTGTCAGCGTGGCGAAGGACTCGTCGCGATAGACGTCTGTTCTCCGGAAGGGCCAAAGAGCACCGAAACTCAAACCTTGGCTGCGCGGTTCCATGCCCTCGGCCTCCGCAGTATCGACGGCGTCGACGATATGCAGGTAGTGAGCCCACGTCTCGGCCCAATCCTCCCATGGATGCGCGCTCGCATAAGCGGAGACGAATTGCTGCGCCCAATCGGAACGCGGCCCATCCTTATGGTGCCGTGCAAGGGCGGCGTTGTAGTCCTCTCGCTCGTCGCCGAAGAGCTTGCGAAACGTCTTGGTCATGCCCGCATCCTCGACCAGCAGCGCCCAGTAGAAATGTCCACTTTCGTGCCTCAGATGGCCGAGCAGCGCGCGGTAGGGTTCTGCGAAGCGCTGGCGTTGGCGCTCGCGCTCAACTGCGTCGGCTTCAAGTACGTCGATGGTGATCACGCCGTCCTTATGCCCCGTCGTGGCGTTGCGCACGAAGTCGAACGCGAGCTTGCCGCGGCCCTCTACGGGTGACACCAGCGGCAAGCCAAGTCGCAGCAGCGAATAGACCAGCCGTTTTTTGGCCTGCTCCATATCCCGCCACGCCTCGATGTTCCCGAGTTCTGCAAGATTAGGAATAGTGCGGTTCAGATCGCACGCCGGGCAAAGTCCCGTGGTGTCATTGGCAACCATCAGCCAGTTGCAGGCGGCATACCGCGCATTCTGACAATACTCCACAGTGCCGCCGGACCGGTCGGCCAGCTTGTATCGATGGGGCTCGGCTGCCGGTACCAGTAGTGCCATTTGAAGAGTGGTCGCGTCGAACCCGAGAGCGGATCCGCACTTTAGGCACTCGACGTTCTCGAAGTAGATCTTGTTGCTGCATTTTGGGCACGCGAAGTTCTTCATGGTCTCATTGCTCGCCTTGGTACCGAACCGTGATGCCCGCCGGCGCAGGTCGAAAGTCCAATTATGATCAGTTTTCGGGCATCAGCCGCCCGAAAAGCCGGACGAAGGCCCGGTTCTTGATCACCGCAGCAAATTGATTGGCATTTGGGCAGGTTCGAGCTTGTCGCACGTTCGTAGCCCAACTAACGCTCAATCTGACGATGGGCGGATCTGGCTCGCCGTTGGGCAATCTCACCGACAACAAGAGGCTGGCTGGCTTCGATGGCATTACACGTCGCGCTGACACACGAGACCACCTACACCTACGATCGCAAAATCGGGATGAACCCGCAGATCATCCGGCTGAGACCTGCGCCGCATGCACGAACACCCATCCTCAGCTACGGCATCAAGATCGAACCGGCGGTCCACTTCATAAACTGGCAGCAGGACCCTTTCGGAAATTTCCTGGCTCGTGTCGTATTGCCCGAGACCACGGATCACTTCAAGGTTTCGATCGATCTTGTTGCAGACATGGCCGTCGTCAACCCATTCGATTTCTTCATAGACGACGCGTCCAAGGACTGGCCATTCACCTACGACGCGCAGACGGCGAAAGAGCTGCAGCCGTATTTGGAGCCCGATCCCAAGGGGCCGATGCTCACCGCATTTCTCGCAACGATCGATCACAGCGCGATGACGACGATCGACTTCCTGTGCGATCTCAACCGGGCGCTCGAAAAGCACGTGCGCTATCTGATCCGCATGGAGCCCGGCGTCCAGACCTGCGAGCAGACGCTGGCGACGCGATCCGGATCGTGCCGCGACAGCGCTTGGCTCATGGTGCAAGTCCTCAGAAACCTGGGTCTCGCAGCCCGCTTCGTTTCTGGCTATCTCATCCAGCTCACGCCCGACGTGAAGGCACTCGATGGGCCGACGGGCGCCGAGAACGACTTCACCGATCTGCACGCCTGGGCAGAGGTCTACGTTCCGGGGGCCGGCTGGATCGGCCTCGATCCGACCTCGGGGCTGCTGGCCGGAGAAGGCCACATTCCGCTCGCCGCTACACCGCATCCTGTCAGCGCCGCGCCGATAACCGGCTCACACGAGAAAGCCGACGTGAGCTTCGACTTCCATATGGCCGTTACCCGTGTTCGAGAGACGCCGCGCGTCACCAAACCCTACACCGAGGAGGTGTGGGCGGAGATCACCGAAGCCGGTCACACCATCGATTCACGCCTGAATGCCGGAGACGTGCGCCTGACCATGGGCGGCGAGCCGACGTTCGTCGCCAGTGACGACCGTGACGCCGCGGAGTGGAATACGGCAGCAGTCGGACCGACAAAACGCCGCTTCGCCGACGATCTCGTTCGTCGGTTGCAGAAGCGTTTCGCACCGGGAGGCCTGCTGCATTACGGCCAAGGCAAATGGTATCCAGGCGAGCAGCTTCCCCGCTGGTCGTTCGCCCTCTACTGGAGAACCGACGGTCTGCCGCTGTGGGAGGAGCCGAGCCTCATCGCTCCGGCATCCGTGCAAAAGCCCGTAACCGCGGAGGACGCCAGCCGTTTGATGTCGGCGCTGTGCGAAAGCCTCGGTCTGCCCGCACAGAGCGCCATGCCCGCGTACGAAGACACGGCGCATTTCCTGCTCGTGGAGCAGAAGCTACCGGTCAACGTCACGCCTAAGACCAACAAGCTCGAAGATCCGGTAGAGCGCCAACGCATCATCGACGTGTTCGACCGCGGGGTGATGTCACCAGTGGGCTATGCGCTGCCCATCCAGGTCTGGAATTCACGCGCCCGTGGCCGCCGCTGGGTCACGGAGCGGTGGGCCCTGCGGCGCGAGAAGCTGTTTTTGTTGCCTGGCGATTCGCCGCTCGGTTTTCGCCTCCCGCTCGGTTCGGCGCCGTATCTCGCGCCGGTTCAATTCCCCCATGTCGTGCAGCGTGATCCCTTCGCGGATGCCCCCGCTTTACCAGAGCGTAACGTGCTGATGCAGGGCCGCCGCAAGGACACGCTGGATGCCCACTCCGAGCTGTCTTCGGCGCCGACCGGTATCGTGGGCAGCGTTCGCACCGCGTTGACGGTGGAGCCGCGAGGCGGCCAAATCTGCGTCTTCATGCCGCCGCTTGCTGATGCCGAGGACTACGCGGCCCTCGTTGCAGCTGTCGAGGAGGCCTCGCGATCGACCCGGTTACCCATCCACATCGAGGGCTATACGCCGCCGGCCGATCCGCGCTTCAACGTCATCAAGGTCACGCCAGACCCCGGCGTAATAGAGGTTAACATCCAGCCGGCGCAAACCTGGGAAGAGGCCGTCGCGATTACGACGGGACTTTACGAGGACGCCCACCAGAGCCGCCTCAGCACCGAGAAATTCATGCTCGATGGCCGGCACTCGGGCACGGGCGGCGGCAATCACATCGTGATGGGCGGCATGACGCCGGGCGACAGTCCATTCCTGCGCCGACCGGATCTGCTGGCCTCGCTCATTACCTACTGGCAGAACCATCCGTCGCTGTCCTACCTGTTCTCCGGCATGTTCATCGGGCCGACCAGCCAGGCTCCGCGCGTGGACGAGGGCCGCCACGAGGCTCTATACGAACTCGAAATTGCGATGGCCCAAATCCCTGATCCCGGCGCACAAGACGTGCCCCCGTGGATGGTCGATCGCATTTTCCGCAATCTCCTGATCGACGTGACGGGCAACACCCACCGCGCCGAAATCTGCATCGACAAACTATATTCCCCCGACAGTCCGACCGGACGGCTGGGCCTCGTTGAGTTCCGCTCTTTCGAGATGCCGCCGCACGCGCGCATGAGCCTTGCCCAACAGCTACTCCTGCGTGCACTGATCGCCAGGTTCTGGGAGAAGCCCTACCGAAACAAGCTCGTCCGCTGGGGCACTGCACTGCATGACCGGTTCATGCTGCCGCATTTCATCTGGGCCGACTTCTGCGACGTGATCGACGATTTGAAGACCGCAGGGCTTCCGGTGGGGCGCGACTGGTTCCTGCCCCACTACGAGTTCCGCTTTCCGTTCATCGGCAAGGTGGAGGGCAGAAACCTAGAGGTCGAGATCCGGCATGCGTTGGAGCCCTGGCACGTGCTGGGAGAGGAAGGCGTCGCCGGGGGCACCGCGCGCTACGTCGATTCGTCGCTTGAACGTGTACAGGTCACCGTGCGGGGCCTAAGTGACGACCGGTTCACAGTTGCCTGCAACGGCCGGGCGGTGCCCTTTTCGCCGACCGGGACGTTCGGCGAAAAGGTCGCCGGCGTGCGCTTCCGCGCCTGGGGGCCACCGTCGGCGCTGCATCCAACAATTGCGCCCCACGTGCCCCTCACCTTCGACATTGTCGATCGTTGGACCGGGCGCTCGCTGGCCGGCTGCCGATATCACGTCTCCCATCCGGGCGGACGGTACTTCGAGGTCTTCCCAGTCAACGCCTACGAGGCTGAAGGCCGGCGCCTGGCGAGATTCGAGGATTTCGGTCACAGTGCCGGGAAAATGTCGGCTCGGCCCACCCCCCGCAATCCCGACTACCCGATGACCCTTGACCTCCGGCTGCAGCCCTGAGTTCGCAGCCGACCGTCGCTTTTGGTGATTGGCCGCTGTGGCCTTGCGGCGGGCGGCTGGCTACATGATAATCTTTGGGGTGACCAAACAGCGGCAACAGTCCGCCAGGACACAGAGAAACCAACGGGAGCCGGATGGTGAAGTCTGCAAGAGCCGCTGCCAGCGACACCCGTTCCACGTTGCTGGATGCCTACAGGGCATCCTCCCCGCACGGGTTCGACGAGGCCTTGGCAAGCGCCGATCAGGTTCGTCCGCATTGGCATCCGCTGCTTTCCGCCTTCGAGGAACTTGCTCCGGAGGAGTTGGCGGCCCGCTCGGCGCGCATCGACCGGCGGGTGCGAGAGACCGGCATAGCCTACGACATTTTTTCCCACCCCACGCATCCCGCGCAGCGCTGGCAGCTCGATCTTGCGCCGATCGTGTTTTCGGTGTCGGAGTGGTCCTGGCTCGAGGCCGCCTTGATCCAGCGGGCGCATCTGCTCGATACCCTGCTTGCTGACATCTATAGTGATGCGAACTTTTTGCGGCGCGGACTCGTGCCGCCCGAGCTTGTCTTTAGTGATCCGTCACACATCAAGACGTGTCAGGGCATCGTGCCCCGGGCGGGTCCGTTGCGCTCCTACGCCGCAGATCTGGCACGCAGCGCGGATGGCCGCTGGATGGTCATCGACAGTCACACCGAAACACTGGCGGGCATCGGTTTCGCGGTTGCCAATCGTGTGGTTCATACCCACGTCGCCGGTGACATCTTCAACCGCTGCAACGCACTGCGGCTGGCGCCCTTCTTTCACAACGTGCAGGCGGCTCTTGCGACGCATGCAGGCCGTGACAACGCCCGGATCGCACTGCTGACACCGGGGCCGCACCACGACGATTATTTCTCACACGCCTATTTGGCGCGCTACCTCGGATATCTCCTGGTCGAGGGAGCCGATCTCAGGACCAAGGGTAACAAAGTCTATCTGAAGACGCTCGAAGGCCTCAAGGAGATCGACCTCATCATCCGCTGCGTCGATGGTCGACTGGTTGATGCGCTGGAGCTCGACCCTGGCGGATTCCATGGGCCGCCGGGGCTGCTCCGGGTCAATCGCGCGAACCCACGCCTGGTGGTCAACGCCATCGGCTCAGCGGTCGTGCAGAATCGCGCGCTCGGCCCCTATCTGGAACGCTTGTCACAGGAGATCTTGGGTGAGCCGCTTGCACTGACCGATGCGCCCCGGCTGTGGCTTGGCGACGCTCGAATGCGGCGGCACGTGCTCGAAAATCTCGACCGCTACGTGGTCCGCAAGGCGCAGGAAGGAACCGGTCGGCCTGGTCACGCCGCGCTTGGCACCGCTGCACAGCTGCTTTCTGACGCTGAGAAGCAAATGCTCGGCGCCCAGATCTCGCTGCTCGGCAGCAGCCTCGTTGCCGAGGAAGCGATTGGGTTCAGTGAGGCGCCGGCCTTCGACCGTGGGCAGCTCGTCCGCCGGCCCTTCGCCGTGCGCCTCTACGTGGTGCACACCAAAAGTGGCTATGAGGTCATGCCCGGCGGCCTCGCCATGACAGTCAACACCGAGTCCGTCGTTGGCATGAGTGCACCAGATGGCCATACGCGCGATGTCTGGGTGTTGTCCGACGACGAGCAGCGCCCGCATGTAAGTCTGTGGCGCCCCATGCTCGAAACCGCCAGGGTCGAGCGCTCGCAGCGCGTCATTCAAAGCCGTGTCGCGGACGATCTATTCTGGCTCGGACGTTACAACGAGCGGGCCGATTGGGTGATGCGCGTATTGCGCGGTGCTTGCCGCAGACTTGTCGAGGATACCGACGGCGGTCTGGATGCGGCGCGGCGCGGACTCAAAGTACTGATCGGCGAGACGGTGCCCGACGGCGGTCGCCAACTTGCACGCGAGGACGAAATCCGGCAGCTGTGCAAGATCCTCGTCACCGACCGACGCGGCGATCGTTCGTTGGAGCGTACCTTCGAGGACATCTATCGTTGCGCCAGCCTGGCCCGCGACAGGCTATCGTTCGAGGCTTGGCAGACACTGTCCCGCTTCCGGCCGGGCGATACCTACATCACCTCGCTCAGCCGCGCCGAGCCCAACGCGCTGCTCGATCTCCTCGAAGAAGGACTTGCTTCGGTCGCTGCCTTCAACGGCCTTATGCATGAGAACATGACGAGGAATTTCGGCTGGTCGTTTCTTGATATGGGCCGTCGGCTGGAGAGGGCCTACAATCTCTCCGAGGCCATTCTGGTGCTGTTCACTGAACCGGCAGACCAAGAAGAGGAGATGCCGGCGCTGCAGCTGATCCTGGAGCTTGCCGATAGTTTCATCACTTACCGTTCGCGCTACCGGCTCGATCCTTGCCTGCCACTTGTGCTCGATCTCCTGCTCCTGGACGAAGCCAATCCTCGTTCTCTCGCCTACCAGCTCGCCGCAATTTCCAGCCACCTGGAAGGCCTGCCGAACGGCCAGCGCGGGACGAGCCTGTCCGAGGACCGTCGGATTATCCTGTCGCTCCTAACTACGGCGCGCCTTGCCGATGTGGAGGCACTCACGGCGGAGCCGGGCCGCATGAAACTTGCGGCGACCATCGGCGATTACGTGCGGGTGCTGCCTGACCTCTCCAATGCGATAGGGCGCCATTATTTCAATCTGGCCGAAGAGGCTTCGCATCGTGTGCAGGTGGGGTTGCCCACATGATGTTTGAGGTCACCCACAAAACGCACTACCGGTACACCCACCCCGTCGCCCGGTCGCAGCATCGCGTGCATCTGGTGCCGCGCTCCGACGGCCGGCAAACGGTCATTCGTCACAGCATGCTGATCGAGCCCGCCCCCTTCATGCGCAACGACAGCATCGATGCCTTGGGCAATCACGTCTCGATCCTCGACATCGAGGAGCCGCATAGAGAGTTCGTGCTCAATGCGCGCAGCGCGATCAGGACGTTCAAGCCGGTCGCGTTCGACTTCGCGCAGACCACGCCATGGGATGCACTCGATGAGGCCTTGTATCCGCCCGGCGAAAGCATCGACATCGACGTCGTGCAAAATCGCTGTGCCTCGCGGCTCACGGGCGCAACGCTTGCGATCCGGGAATACGCGGCGTCCTCGTTTCTCCCGGGCCGGCCGGTACTGGATGCCGTTTTTGACTTGACACGGCGCGTCTACGGAGAATTCACATTCGATTCCGCCGCGACCGACATCTCAACCCCGATTGCACAAGTTCTGAAGACGCGCCGTGGCGTCTGCCAGGACTTCGCGCACCTCACGCTCGCCGCCTTGAGAGCCCACGGCGTACCGGCACGCTATATGAGCGGCTATGTTCTCACCCACCCGCCGCCGGGTCAGCTTAAGCTCACCGGCTCCGATGCCTCGCACGCGTGGATCGCCGTCTGGGCGCCGGAAACCAAATGGCGGGAGTTCGATCCGACCAACGGCCTTGCCGTCGGGGACGAGCACGTTCTCCTCGCCCATGGGCGAGACTACGCGGACGTCTGCCCAATCAGCGGAGTGATCGTTGGCGGGGGGGAACACACGGTTTCCGTCAGCGTCGACGTTGCACAGATACCCGAGCGTTGACGACTTTCAAAACCATTCGGCTTGGACTTGCGCGCGTGATCACAGCTTAGATTTCATTGCAAGCCTCAGGAGGCTGGCAGCCGGCATCGCAAAACGGCTCGTCGGGCATCTGTGTGAGATTCTTGCCGACGCGCTCGACGAAAACGCACGCGGCCCGGATCGTGACAAACAATCGGCATTAGAGCGGATTCAGGCCACACGACGCATATCCGAGGTCACAATTCTTTGATGGTCGAGTTCTTAAGGATCTGATCCAGACTTCCGAAAGGCTACGCGCGGGATCGCGGATAACCGGGCAAAGCCTTCGGAGAGCGAAACAGGCCGCAGGCGGACTGGACGTGTCATCGTTGGGACTTGCTCACTGTGCCACCGTGTGAAACGTCCGCCCGATCGGCGGCGTGACTTTTTTCGCCTGAACACAATTGTGGATCCGGGAGGAGACGGCGCACATGGCCCAGCTCAACGTCAATGGCAAGATGGTGCAGGTGGACGTCGATCCATCGACGCCGCTACTTTGGGTGCTGCGTGAGCAGCTCGATCTGCCCGGCACGAAGTACGGTTGCGGCATCGCCGCATGTGGTGCCTGCACGATCCACATCGATGGCCGCGCGACACGTGCTTGCGGGATCGCTGTCTCGTCGGTGACGGCACAGCAAAAGATTGTCACGATTGAGGGTCTGTCTCCCGACAGCAGCCACCCTGTGCAGAAGGCGTGGCTGGCGATGGATGTGCCGCAATGTGGCTATTGCCAGAGCGGAATGATCATGACCGCCGCGGCACTTCTCGCAGAGAAGCCGAAGCCGACCGACGCCGACATCGATAGCGCCATGGCGAACATCTGCCGATGCGGGACGTTTGTCCGCGTCAGAGCAGCGATTCACTCGGCCGCCGGAACCAGCAACTCGAAAGGCTAAGGGGGCAGCCATGAACACTCACGAGATCTCGCGCCGGTCGTTCGTCGGCGGCATCACTGCCACTGCTGGCGGTATGACATTCGGCTTCCACATCCCGTTTGACGCCAACCTGGCCCATGCCGCCGCGGGGGCTGCCACACCTGAAATCAACGCCTGGGTCGTCGTAAAGCCCGACGATACGGTGGTCATCCGCATCGCCCGGTCGGAAATGGGCCAAGGCACGCTGACAGGCCTCGCTCAACTCGTCGCCGAGGAACTCGAGTGCGATTGGAGCAAGGTCACCACCGAGTATCCGACGCCGGGACAAAACCTAGCTCGCAACCGAGTTTGGAAGGATTTCGGAACGGGTGGTTCGCGCGGCATTCGCACCTCGCACGACTATGTCAGGATGGGCGGGGCTACTGCGCGCGAAATGCTGAAGCTCGCAGCGGCCGCCGAGTGGAAGGTACCGGCGGGCGAGATCGTGGCAGCCCAAAGCATTCTCGCGCACAAGGCATCGGGGAGGTCCGCCAGTTTCGGCCAGATGGCTGCGGCCGCCGCGTCGATCGAGCAGCCTAAAGGTGTCGCGCTCAAGGATCCGAAGGACTGGAAGATCATCGGCAAACCGATGCCGCGCCTTGATACGGCGGACAAGACCAACGGCAAGCTCGTTTACGGCATCGATCTCAAGCTGCCGGGCATGCTCAACGCGGCCATCAGGGCATGTCCGACATTCGGAGGAAGCGTCACGAGTTTCGATGCCGCAAAAGTCAAGGCTATGCCTGGCGTGAAGCACGTGGTGCAGGTTGGAGACAATGCGGTGGCGGTTGTGGCCGACACTTGGTGGCGGGCGAAGATGGCGCTCGATGCACTGCCCATCACCTGGGCCCCCGGTCCGAACAAGGATCTTTCCAGCGCCGCGATCAAGGCGGTGCTGACCGAGGGCCTGACGTCCGAAAAAGACGTGTTCATCGGCAACAGCAGCGGCGACGCGAAGACCGCATTATCGGGCGCTGCCAAGACGGTCGAGGCCGTCTACAGCGTGCCGTACCAGAACCACGCCACGCTCGAGCCGATGAACGCGACGGCGGTTTGGACGGCGGACAAGTGCGAAGTCTGGTGCCCGACACAGAATGGCGAAGGCTCGCTCGCCGCAGCCGCCAAAGCCGCCGGGCACGCCCAGAACAAGTGCGACGTTCATAAGTTCCCTATCGGCGGCGGATTTGGTCGCCGCGGCTCGTTTCAGGATTATGTGACTCAGGCGGTGCTGATCGCCAAGCAGGTTCCGGGCGTGCCCGTGAAGCTTATCTGGAGTCGCGAAGAAGATATGACACAGGGTCACTATCACCCTGTGACCATGGGGCGAATGGTCGGCGGTCTCGACGACAAGGGTAACCTGACTGGCCTGCACATGCGCATTTCGGGTCAGTCGATCCTTTCCGTCGTGCGGCCCGAGGGCCTGCAGAATGGCAAGGACCCAGTCGTGTTCCAAGGTGTCGCGCCCGACGACCCGGTGAAACCAACGGCCAATGAGCATGCACTCTGCTACTCGATCCCGAACCTTCTGATCGACCATGCCATGCGCAACCCGGCGGTTCCTCCTGGCTTCTGGCGGGGTGTGAACGTCAACCAAAATGCGGTCTACGTTGAATGCTTCATGGACGAACTGGCCAAAGCGGCGGGCAGGGATGCGCTCGAGTTCCGCCTTGCCTTGCTCGGCAATCAGCCGAAAGCGGCGGCTGTGCTCAAGGCTGTCGCCGAGCAGGCAAATTGGGGCAAACCGATGCCGGACGGCGTGCAAGGTCGTGGGCTCGCCATGATGCGCTCGTTCGGCAGCTATACCGCGGCCCTGGCCGAAGTTTCGGTTTCGGCCGACGGCAAGCTCAAGTTGCATCGTATCGTGGCGGCGACGGACAGTGGCTATGCTGTCAACCCGACGCAGATCGCCATGCAGGTCGAGGGTTCGTTCGTGTATGGCCTCGGCGCGGCACTGCATCAGGAGATCACTATCAAGAACGGCGGTGTGGTCGAGACGAATTTCGACACCTACCCCACACTCAAGCTCTCGGAGATGCCTAAAGTCGAGACCATCGTGATGCCGTCGGGCGGCTGGTGGGGCGGCGTGGGCGAGCCGACTATCGCAGTGGCGGCACCAGCGGTTTTGAACGCCATTGCCGCTGCGACGGGTCAGCGGATCCGTTCGCTGCCGATCAAGGATCAGCGTATCAGGGTTTGATCTGATGGGTGCTCGCGGGATGATTGCAGTTCGAGCGGCAGGCTTGGGATCGGCACTGGTTCTCGCGGCATTTGCGGTCACCAGCGCGGCTGCGACACCACTCGAGTCGTTCGCGGTCGCGGGCGATGCAATCGGCACACCCCTTGGTGGTGCGACAGGTGACGTGTCTCGTGGCCGAGACATCGCGCTCGACCGCGGCAAGGGGAACTGCCTGATCTGTCACCGGGTTCCGATCGAAGGCGAACTGTTTCCGGGCGACGTGGGACCGGATTTGAGTGGTATCGGCGCGCGGCTGACGGCCGGACAAATCCGCTTACGGCTGGTCGACCAGTCGGTGGTCACGCCTCTGACGCTCATGCCGTCCTACTACCGGGTGGACGGATTGCGGCGCGTCGGCGATCAGTTCCGCGGCAAGCCGGTCTTGACGGCGCAGGAGATCGAGGACGTTGTGGCATGGCTGCAGACATTGAGGTGATGCAATGCCCCCGATGATGAGACGCCGAAGCGTGCTGCTCGGGATCGCTGCCAGCCCCGCGATCCCTTATTCATCTCGCGCCCAGACGAGTGCGCCGCCCTCGACTGTTTTCACCGTCGCGCTTGCCGAACTCACCAAGGGCCGCGAGTTGAAATCGGGACGCATCAGGTTGGAAACATCGCCGCTTGCAGAGAGTGGCAGCTCGGTCGAATGTAAAATCACCGTCGAAAATGCGCTCGCGACGCCCGACCAGGTGCGGACCATCCATCTCCTATCGGAGCAAAACCCTATCGCGACGATTGCCCGGTTCCACATTGCCCCCGATACTGGCGACGTACTGATCGAAACGTCGATCCGTCTGCGGACGACGCAACACGTGCATGCCATTGCGCAAATGGCTGATGGCGCGCTCTATGCCGACAAGTCTGAAAGCGTTGTTCTTCTCGCCGCCTGTCTGGATGCGGGGTGATCATGTCAAAGAGAACCCGACGGATCGTGATGCCAGCAACGGCGCAGGCGGGTGAGACGATCAAGATCCGCTCCGCCATCCAGCACCCGATGATCACTGGGCACACGGATGCGGGGCCAAACGTAGCGCCACGTAAGATCATCCATACGTTCGCGGTGGCCTATCTTGGTGCCGAAGTCCTGCGCGTAGACGTTGCCCCTGGGATTGCCGCCAACCCCTTCTTCGCATTCAATCTGCGTGCCCGATCGTCTGGCGACGTGGTGTTCACGTGGATCGACGACACCGGCGAGGTGATCGTCGAAACGCGACAATTGACCGTCACGTGAGCAGGCGTCGAAAGCCCATGGGCGGTCTCAAGGTCCTTTGCATCGCAATTGTCCTGATCAACGGCCAAACGATCGGCACCGTAGCCGCTGACGGGCCGTTTCCGGACGAAGCGCGGCGCATGCGCTCGGCAAACGAGTTTTTGTCGCCTGCACTCAGAGCCGAGCAAGCGGACCCTATTCGTAACCGCGGCATGCTGTGGGTCGAGCAGGGCGAGCGGCTGTTCGCACAACCACCTCCGCCCGGTGGGGCTCAGAGCTGCGCTTCTTGCCACGCCAGCCCAGAGACCTCTATGCGCGGGGTTGCTGCGCGACTGCCAGCGGTCGATGCAGAAAGCGGCCAGCTGGTCAATCTGGAGGGCCGCATCAATGATTGCCGCATCCTGCGCCAGAGCCTGCCGCCGCTCGACTACGAGACGGATGAACTGCTCGCACTGACTGCCTATTTAACGGCTCTTTCGATTGGCGAACCGCTTACGGTTTCCATCGACGGGCCGGCCAGCGCGTTCTACGCCTACGGTCAGCAACTCTGGAGTGAGCGGCAAGGCCAGCTCAACGTCGCCTGCACACAATGCCACGATCAGAGCGTGGGGCGAAAGTTGCGCGGCGACACGATCTCAAGCGCGGTGCCGACCGGTTACCCGGCCTATCGCCTCGAGTGGCAGACGCTCGGATCGCTGCATCGCAGATTGCGCTCGTGCCAGCTCGGCGTCCGGGCGCAGCTGTTCGAGCTCGGATCGCGCGAATACCTTGCCCTTGAGCTTTATCTCAAGTCCCGTGCCCGGCGGCACCTGATCGATGCGCCCGCACTCCGGCGATGACATCCGGTCTCATTCACCGGGGCGCTGCGGGCGTCGCTACTCGCGACAGGGACCGGTACCCAGCGCGCTTCCGCGCGAAGCGACGCCGACTGAGACGATCCCCGACCCGCGAGCGGACAGTGCAGGCAGTCGGGCATGGGTGTCGTAAGCGTTGGGGCGCGACTTGCCGTGTCGAGCGGGTCACGTGGCCGACGGCATGGCCCCGGCAGGGGGTCAGGTCGCGGGGCCAACGTCGAAGGCGTGACGCCACTCTCCGCCGTCGCTGTCCTTCAAAGTGACGTCCAGCGTTTCGGCACCCTTGTTGTGAAAGTCGAATTCCAAAGACGGATTTTCGCTCAGCGTTATGCTGCCGTCCATCTCGAGCACCGGTTCGCCGCCCTGCCGTACTTCGAGTTTCGAGACCATCCTGAGCGGAATGTAAAGCAGTGTCATCTGGTCCAGCGCCATGCCGGTATGGTTCGGGTGGCGGACGTCGAGACGCACCTTCTGGCTCGCCTGCGACACGGCTTTTGAGGACGGCACGGCAGCGAGTTTGGCCTTGCCCATGTTGGCCGCGATCTCGACCGGATCTCCTGTCGGCGGCGCCGAGCAGGCTGATTGTCCGCCTGCGAACTTGACCAGCGACGACACCATGTAGAGTCGACCATCATTGGTTTCGACCACGGCGCGGATGAAACTTTCCTGATTCAGCCGAACCTTCGTGGCGAGTGCCATTCGACCCCGTGCGCCGCCGACCTTGAAGGCTGCGGCAAGTGGCGAGGGGTTTTCGTCGACGAAGATATTCACCCCCTTGATCGTGCGGCCGGCGGGGAGTGCGGCGTCGATGGACACCGGCACGGCGCGGACGTCGTCTGGCCGATATGGGGCTTTGAGGCCAATCAGGCCGGTGCCGTCCTCGATCGGACGACTGCCGTAGACCTCGGTCTTGATACCCTGCCACGACGAGCCAGCACGCACCGGACCGGTGGCCGCGGCGACTGCCGCCACCATGCCGAACAGGACAATAGCCAAGTGCTGATTGAAGCAGTTTGACAATCTCAGCACGGTTGAAGCTCCTGATCTCGCGCATGATCGATTGTAGTCGAGTTTGATATACTCGACTGTCAAGTCAAGAGGCACAATCTCGAACTTGCAAGCTCGCCTCACGGTCCAGGCCGTGGTTCGGTAGTTGGAGCCTTCGAAGGCGGGAAAAACGTACCCCGTCATTGGCCGGCTTTCGAGGGGTTACTTTACGTTGGCGGGCCTCCACCCAGCGGTGGCGGCCTCGGTTTCCGAGCAGAACCAGCGTTCGCCGCGAGCCTCATCGACCTTCACCTTGCCATACCAGGGGCTCCAGGGCATGTGATAGATGTGTCCCTTGTTCGAGATGTTGCCTTTGATAGCGCATCCTTCAGGGGCGGCGTTCTCGGCGCTGGCCCACCGGCGCTCCCGGAAAACCCACGGCGGATCGGCGTCGCCCTGCCACACGCCCGCACGAGCGGAGCGGGCCTCGGCCTCGGCATCGATGTACCGGGCTGAATACTTGAGAAATGCCCAAGCATATCCCTGGCGAACCATCTCGGCGTTGAGCTCAAGCGCGCCTGCATGGCAGATGGCCAGCATACGGCCATACTTGTCAGCGCCCATCGAATCGCATGCGACATCCCTGTCGCGGACGAGGTTCTCAAGAACGTGCGTGGCTGCGGCGCCGCAGCCCCAGGTGCCGACCCACTTGCGGCCGCAGGTCTGCCCGGTCTCAGGTGCGTCTATTCCCTCAAGGCGGACGCGGACACCATGGATATCCAGAGTATCGCCATCAACGACCTGCGCAGGGCCGGCAACGCTTCCGGTGTCCCGGGGCAATCTTGGGCCATGCCGCTGGGCCGCTCGGGCCGCCTGGCCAGGATCAGCGAATTCGAGGGCCAAAAACACAGTGCCGACCAGCGCCAACGCCACTGAATAGCACACGACCTTGATGGTTGCAGATTCACTCATAGGTTGAATCTGACTGATTCGTGTGGCGCAACCTAGGCGGGACGATGGCAAACCGGCGCATCTTTCAAATGCACGCGCCAGAGATGTGAAAATCAAATTTTTTATTGTAATAACAATATTTTAACATATTTTTTCCCCACGCTCTGGGCCGCGTGGAGTCCCACCGCGCGAGACCTCAAGGTGTGACCCCGCTTCACGGTGAGCCCTGAACACAACCAAAGGATGTGGATTTGGGAGCTACGGGACCCGTACCGGCGCTAATCCCGGTGCCCGCTGCCCATCGGCCGGCGATAGGGTGGGTATTGGCCCCGATCCCTGCTTGGCTGCGTCGATCGACAATGCTTCGGCCTCGGGAAGCTGTTCCACCCGTTCCGGTGGCAGGTTGAGTTCGCGGTTGGCGAACAGCACGCGGTAGCCGAGGCGCTGTGCTTCCTTCTGGATCATCAGGCGCAAGGCCGGATCACGAACATATTCGACCTGATAGACGGGCAACCCTGCGATAATCGCGAGGTTCAGGGCGAGCGCGGCGGAGGCGACGTCATCGGGCGTGTTCTGAGTGCCGTCACTATTGGCGCCGTACTGCAGGTCCTCCTTGGCGATGCCGTCGATCACCGCGAGGTATGAACGCTTCTCCAACAGCGCCTCACCGTTTTGCGGCACGATCAAGAAGCCCGGTCGTCGCGCCTTGCCATACCGCGATATGGCGGCCACGAACGCAATCATGTCGTCGGCGGCCTCGGGTCGCTCCGACTGCCAATCCTCGAAACCGTCGACTTTATCCAGATAGACGCCGTCGAATCCCGCTTCCAATACCAAATCCAGGTAAGGTCGCGGGAACATCGAAGGCAGCCAGCGTTCACCCAGCCGCTGGATGACCGAGGGCGCAGGATTGACGATCACTTTCTGCCATCCCGGCTGCCAGTACCGGACGGCGAAGTTGCCTTTCCAGTCCTTGTTTTCCGGGCCGATCCAGCCTGGCGCGATGGCCTGCCAGTGCGGGCGCCAATAACCGCGGTAGTTCTCGGCTTCCCCAATCGACATGTAGGCGAGCACGATACGCGGCCGTCCATCCGGCCGGCGGCGAAGCGTGGCGATATCCTCGGCCGTCCAGACGCCCGCTCGCGTGCCGTCCCGCGAATAGTCGGTGACAAGCAGTTCGACTTCGTTGGGGATCAAATCCGCCTTAAGCCGCTGTAACTGGTAACCCCAGATCTTGGCGTCGGCCAGGGCCAGTCCATCGCGCGGTCCGAGGGGCTCAGGGCCCTCCAGAAATCTCGATGCAGCAAACAATGCGAGGCCAGCGAAGGCGAACAGGACAGCCAGGAGTTTCAGCAGACTTCGCATGCATGGATCTTTCGGCGTTGACGTCTCGGCACTGGATGACCCATCGACATTGTTCCTGGCATATCAGCATGCAGCCGCGAACCGGACGAACCGGAAAACTGTGACTTTCCGAGGGTGGCTGGCATACCGCAACCTTCTCGACATTTTGCATCTTTACTTGGGGCTTTGGAGGCTCGGATACAATTGAACCTAACGCCACCTTGAATGCGTATCGGGAGGGGTATGAATGGACATTGCCGCCGTCATGCTCGCCGCCGGCGAATCGCGGCGATTCGGCTCCTCGAACAAGCTCCTTGCCCGCGTCGGTGGCGAGCCGATCATCGCCCGTGTGGCCCGTGCGCTCGACAGGTCCCTGGTCACGGCGATCATCGTCGTCACGCCGCCCGAGCAACAGTCCGGCGCGCGGGAGATCGCGACCGCCTTGGCGCCGCTCGGTCTCCGCACCACACGGCTGGTCGAGAACGTTGCCCCGGCGCGCGGCATGGGCAGCTCGATCGCAGCCGGCGTCCGCGCACTCTCGACACGGCATCACGGTGCGTTGATCGTGCCGGGCGACATGCCGGCGCTGAACCCGGCCGTCATCGACCGGCTCATCCCGGTGTTCATCGCGGCGGGCGGAGAGGCCGTCGTACACGCCGCCGATCGCGACGGCCGTCAGCGCAACCCGGTGATCTGGCCGCGCCGATTGTTCCCGGCACTCGCCGCGCTCGATGGCGAAACGGGTGGCAAGCCGATCATCGCTGCGGAACGCGCCGCCGGACAAGCGGACGCGGCGGCTCGGGTCATCGCCGTGCCGTTCGATGACGACACGCTCTTCTGCGACATCGATACGGTGGCGGATCTCGCGCGCTGGCTGTAATCCAAGGCTGACCGCGTCCGGCCCGGACCCGCGTTCGCATTCGCATTCGCATTCGCAGATGGAGTTTGCCATGAAGCACGGCACGCGAAATGTTTTCAGGGGCAAGGTCGCGGACATCAAATCCGGCGCCGCGGCTGCCCAGGTCAGCGTGACCATGAAGGCCAGCGAAATCACCCTCGGCAACAAGGACTGACCCGCGGCTCGCCGTCCACACGCAGTGAAGCCAAGGCACACTGCCGCGTCGCTCGAACCGAGGATGAGCGTGCCGTCACGTCAAGGCCCCGCGCATGATCCGCATCGATAGCATCAGCAAACGCAATGGACACCAGATCGTCTTTGTTGAGGCGTCGGCAGGGCTGAACCGCGGGGAGAAGGTTGGGCTCGTCGGCCCCAACGGCGCCGGCAAGACCACGCTGTTCAGGCTGATCACCGGCCAGGAACAGCCGGACGAGGGCCAAGTCTCCTTGGATCGTGGGATCACTATCGGATATTTCAGTCAGGATGTCGGAGACATGCGCGGCCGCAGCGCCTTGGCCGAAGTCATGGATGGCGCAGGTCCTGTGAGCGCGGTTGCCACCGAGCTCACACAGCTCGAGGCCGCAATGGCCGACCCTGACCGCGCCGACGAAATGGATGACATCGTGGCTCGCTACGGCGAAGTGCAGGCCAGGTTCGAGGAGCTGGGCGGATATGCGCTCGAAGGCCGTGCGCGCGAAGTTCTTGCCGGGCTTAGTTTCAGCGACGATATGATCGACGGAGACGTCGGCGCGCTTTCGGGCGGCTGGAAGATGCGCGTGGCGCTTGCCCGCATCCTGTTGATGCGGCCCGACGCCATGCTGCTCGACGAGCCGTCGAACCACCTCGACCTTGAAAGCCTGATCTGGCTCGAGCAGTTCCTCAAGGGCTACGAGGGCGCCTTGATGATGACCTCGCACGACCGCGCCTTCATGGACCGCATCGTCACCAAGATCGTTGAGATCGACGGCGGTTCGCTCACGACTTACGCGGGCGACTACGAATTCTACATCGGCCAGTGCGCACTGGCCGAAAAGCAGCAGCAGGCACAGTTCGACCGCCAGGAAGCGATGCTCGCCAAGGAGAAACGGTTCATCGAGCGATTCAAGGCGCGCGCATCGCACGCGGCCCAGGTGCAGAGCCGGGTAAAGAACCTGGAGAAGATCGAGCGGGTGGAGCCGCCGAAGCGCCGCCAGACCGTTCTGTTCGAATTCCAGCCCGCGCCGCGTTCGGGTGAAGACGTGGCGACCTGCCGGAAGGTGCACAAGCGCTATGGTTCGCGCATCATCTACGACGGGCTCGATTTCCAGGTGCGACGCCGCGAGCGTTGGTGCGTGATGGGAATCAACGGCGCCGGCAAGTCAACGTTGCTCAAACTCATAGCCGGCTCGACCAAGCCCGACGACGGCGTCGTTTCCCTGGGCCCTGCCGTGAAGATGGGCTACTTCGCCCAGCATGCCATGGACCTGCTGCAAGGCGAGGAGACGGTATTTCAGTCGCTCGAATATTCGTTCCCGCAGGCGGGGCAGGGCTCGCTAAGGGCACTGGCCGGCGCTTTTGGGTTCTCGGGCGATAGCGTGGAAAAGAGATGCCGGGTTCTGTCCGGCGGCGAAAAGGCGCGACTCGTCATGGCAAAAATGCTGTTCGACCCGCCAAATTTTCTGGTGCTCGACGAGCCCACCAACCACCTCGACATGGCCACCAAGGACATGCTGGTGACCGCATTGTTGCAGTACGAGGGCGCCATGCTGTTCGTGTCCCATGACCGGCACTTTCTCTCTGCGCTCTCCAATCGCGTGCTCGAGCTGACGCCTAACGGCATACATCAATACGGTGGCGGCTACCGCGAGTACGTTGATCGCACCGGTCAAGAGGCTCCGGGCCTCAAACCCTGACGGCCCCACGGCCTCGACGGCGACCGGATTAGGGGGCTAGTGGCCTGTCGCGCCTAAATCGCTGTGCCAGCCGCACGCGTCGACGATTTAGGCCCGACATGAAGGCCACTAGCTATATCATTGGGTTAGT
>PERT01000033.1 GCA_002928955.1 Hyphomicrobium sp.
GAACCAACATTGCGGCCAACCGGACACACCACATTGATCGCAAATGACAACAGGTCTCAATCAAGTACACCGATCGCGTGGCCGAAGCCGGCGTCGTGCCTTCGGTCGGCAGCGTCGGCGACAGCTCCGACGGCGTGCCGGAGGCGCGCGGGGCGCGACGCTCTCGCTGAGATCGTCACCAGGCTCCACAAAGTCGAGGTCATCTGGCACAAGGGTCCGTGGCACTCGTTCTAGGCGGTGGAGCTGGCGACGCTCGAATGGGTCGACTGGTTCAACAACCGGCGGCTGCTCGAGGCCATCGGCAACATTCCGCCGGCGGAAACCGAGGTCAACGACAACACCAGCCTTTGAGGTGCCTGCCCGTTTCGGCGCCTCAGTCAAGCCGAACAAACTCCGGAGTACCGGCCGCCGTTCACTTGGGCCGCATGCGGTCGGCCTTCACCAATTCCTAAGCCTGTTTTGACATGTTTTGGTCTTGGTGGCGCCCAAGCCTCGGCATAACTCGCTTCAGTCTCGACGAAGCCAGCTGCGGGGCGCCTGGGTGGCCCCGATCCCTAAGGGGTAATGCGTGCATACGGGGTGCGAGTTGCGTAAGTTGTGGTCTGCCGGTGACGACCTGAGCGTGGTGCGTCATCTGGCATTGTGCCTATTTGGGTTGATTTCCGCCATCGGTCTGCTGGGGTGCTCTCGCGGAACGGATGTGCGCGCCACCCAACTCAACGACGGTCGCGTCTCCGCTGCCAAACTCGATCCAAACACGGGCACCAGCGCAAGCCCCCGGGTTGCGAGCGAAGGCGACATTATTCCCAAAGGCGGCGGAAGCTACAAGCTGGGGTCGCCATACAAAGTATCAGGCCGCTGGTACGTGCCGCGCGAAGAGCCGAACTACGATGCGACAGGCGTCGCCTCCTGGTACGGGTCCGACTTCCATGGCCGCAAAACCGCCAACGGCGAGATCTTCGATATGAACGCGCTCACTGCCGCGCATCCGACGTTGCCCATACCATCTTATGCCTATGTGACAAATCTCGAGAACAATCGCACCGTGCTGGTCCGCATCAATGATCGCGGACCCTACGCTCATGACCGGATTATAGATCTGTCGCGGCAGACGGCACGCGCCATCGGCTCTGAAGGCAGGGGGCTGGTCAACGTCCGCGTGCGCCATGCGGGTCGCGCACCACTCGACGGCGATGATCACCGCGAGCGTCAGCACCTGGCGGCACAGCCGTGGTGGCGCGGCCAGCCCGAATTGGCGTTCCGTGATACGCGCGGGTCGTGGACACAACCCCAGAACCTGCAAAGTCTACCTCCGCCACCGCACTTCGCCGCCCCCTCCCAGCCGACAACCTCGAATGGCTGGTCGCCGCTTGCCCATCGTGCAAACAGGAGCGGATTGGGCGCCCGATAGGCTTTTCGCGCACTCCGAGCGGTCGGGCTCGGTCGATCGTCTGCGCTTTTCCGGTGGATCAAATCATTGAACATTGACAGCCGGCGGGTTGACCCCGGATAGTCGCGGCAAGCGCCACTGATCGGTGTTTGGGATACGCATGTCGTCGGAAATTGTCGCAACGCTCAACCGGCTGGTCTTGGCGTTCGTTTGGTTCGCCATGCACGTTCTGCTTTTCGCGACACAGGGCCAAGCCCAGAACGCCGAGTTCACCCCTAAAGCCAAACAAGCGATCCTGATGGATGCCGCATCGGGCGCGGTGCTCTATCAGTTTCATGCCGATGAACTTGTCCCGCCTGCCAGCATGAGCAAGCTCATGACCTTGGCGGTGTTGTTCAAGTCCATCAAAGGTGGACAGCTTGCCCTCAGCGACGAGTTCCTGATGAGCGAGCAGGCGTGGCGGCGAGGCGGGGCGCCGTCGGGCACATCGGCGATGATGGTGCCGGTGAACACCAAAGCGCGTCTCGACGAATTGATTCAGGGCATTATCATTCAGTCAGGTAACGATGCCTGCATCGCTGTTGCCGAAGGAATGGCGGGCACAGAGGATGCCTTTGCGCGGATCATGGAGGCCGAGGCACGGAAGCTAGGCCTCAAGAAGTCGACGTTCCGTAATGCGACCGGGCTTTATCATCCGGAGCACCTGATGACGGCGCGCGAACTGGCGATCTTGGCACGGCATCTGATCACTGAGTATCCTGACCAGTACCGGATTTTTTCGCAAAAGGAATTCCCCTATCGGAAGCATAAGTTCGTCAACCGTAATCCGCTGTTGTTTCTCAGTTCGAATGTCGACGGTCTGAAGACCGGCTTCATCAAGGAATCGGGGTACGGGCTCGTCGCCTCTGCGCTGCAGGATGGAAGGCGACTGATCGTCGTCGTCGGCGGCCTGGCAACGGCAGCTGATCGCAAGGACGAAGCGCAGAAGTTGTTGGAGTGGGGCTTCAAAAGCTTCACGGAGTTCAAGTTGTTCGACGCTGCCGAGACGGTCGGCCAGGCGCGCGTCTGGGGCGGGGAGCGGATGTATGTGCCGCTGGTGGGGCAGGGTGATGTGGCAGTGATCCTGCCGCGGTTTCCGGCCAACCAAAAGCTGCGGGCGGAAATCATCTACAGTGGGCCACTCAAGGCGCCACTGAAGAGGGGTGATCAGGTCGCGAAGCTCAGGGTCACCAGTTCATCGAGTGCGGTCAACGAGGTCCCGCTTTTTGCCTCTGAAGATGTCGCGGTCGCCGGCATAATGCGGCGGGGGATCGACAGCCTCGTGCATATGGCTTTCAAGTGGGTCCCGCTTTAGTCTCGTCCGATGGTCACGGCAAAGTTCATCACCTTCGAAGGCGGGGAGGGCTCCGGCAAGTCGACGCAGGCGGAACGTCTCGCCGCGCGTTTCGCCAGTTCGGGCATGTCGGCCGTCGTTTCGCGGGAGCCGGGGGGAACACCACTTGGGGAAAAGATCCGGGCTCTCATACTTGATCGACGGCCACAGGCCGCAGAGACGGAGTTGCTTTTGTTTGCAGCCGCCCGTGCAGAGCATCTGGCGGCTTTGATCGTACCGGAGCTGGCGTCGGGCCGTTGGGTCATCTGCGACCGGTTCATTGATTCGACGCGCGTCTATCAGGGCAAGCTGGCGGGCATCTCGCACGCGCTGATCGAGACCTTGGAACAACTCACGGTGACGCGGATGCCGGATCTGACATTGGTGCTGGATCTGCCACCCGAGATCGGCCTCGAACGTGCCAAGGCTCGCGGCGGTCAGAACCGATTTGACGAGGCCGCTCTCCCCTATCATCAGGCTCTGCGAGCGGGCTTCCACGACATCGCTGCACGGGAGCCGAAACGCTGCGTGGTGATCGACGGCGCGCGCCCGGCCGATGCCGTCGAGGCGGATGTCTGGACAGCCGTTTCGATCCGATTACTGGGATTGCTCCCAGACCGGACGTCCTAGGTCATGGCCCGCGCGACCCAAGTGATCGAGACCGAGGAACAGCCGGAGGCCGATTGCCTCGATGGTTTCCGGCACCCGCGTCACACCAACGAACTCTTCGGTCATGAGACGGCGGAGGCCATGTTAGTTGAGGCCGTCGCGAACGGCCGGCTGCACCATGGCTGGTTGATCACCGGTGACACAGGCATCGGCAAGTCCACGCTGGCATGGCGATTCGTGCGTTACCTTCTGGCGTCACCAAACGAACGGGCAGCGGCGGCGAGAGGGCTGGACGTTGCCGCGGACACCTCAGCCAGCCGTCAAGTCCGCGCGCTTTCGCATCCGGGCCTCTTGCTGCTGAGGCGGCCCTACAACCAGAAGGACAAGCGGTTCGCCGCCTCGATCCCGATCGACGAGGTTCGGCGCCTCCGAAACTTTCTGTCCTATTCCGCGGCCGAAGGCGCCTGGCGCGCGGTGATTGTCGACACCGCCGACGAACTGAACATCAATGCCGCCAATGCTCTGTTGAAATCGCTCGAAGAGCCGCCGCCACGAACGGTATTTCTGCTTGTCTCGTCCGAGCCGGGCCGACTGCTGGCGACCATTCGATCCCGTTGCCGCACGTTACAGTTGGCGCCGCTTCAACGGGAACCGCTGCGCCGCGCGGTGCGTCAGGCACTGTCGTCAAGCGAGACTGGTGAGCCCGATCCTTCGCAATGGCTGACGCTCGAGCGTTTGGCCCACGGCAGCGTGCGCAGCGCTCTGGGTTTGCAGTCGGCCGGTGGGCTTGACCTCTATGATCGTGTCGTGACCTTGATCACGATGCTCCCGGAAGTTGACTGGACCCTGGTTCACACGCTCGGCGACGAACTTGCAGGCAATGCGGCAGAGCAGCGGTTTGAGCTGTTCTATCGGCTGCTGCTTGATCTCGTGGCGCGCCTCATCCGCAGTGCCGCGACAGGCTCCGGGCCCGATGACGAGCAAGTGTTGGCCATCAAGTTGATTGGGCCTCAGCGGCTTGCCACGTTTGCCGAGCTGTGGGAAAGAGTGGCACGCGCGAAGACTGACACCCTTGCGCTAAATCTGGACCGCAAGGCATTTATTCTCGAAACAATGCGTGATCTGGAAGCGGCCGCGCGATCCTGAGGGGCACCGAGCCGATGCCCGAAGCGGCCCGCCGGGTCCTTTCGAGATTGAAGGAAATTTGGCGCGTGGCGCAAAAGTTCTACATCACGACGGCGATCTCTTATCCGAACGGTGCGCCGCATATCGGCCATGCCTATGAGGCGATTGCCAGCGACGCCATCGCACGGTTCGAGCGGCTCGACGGCAAGGACGTGCTTTTTCTGACAGGCACGGACGAGCACGGGCTCAAGATGGTGCAGACCGCGGCACAAGAGGGCGTCACGCCTCGCGCACTGGCCGACCGTAATTCGGCCCGCTTTCGCGAGATGGCCGCAACCCTCGATATTTCCTACGACGATTTCATCCGCACAACCGAGCCGCGCCACTATGAGGCCTGCGCGGAGCTGTGGCGACGCATGGCAGCGGCTGGAGACATTTTCAAGAAAAAGTACGGTGGATGGTACTCGGTCCGTGATGAAGTCTTCTATAGAGAGGCCGAGACCGATATCCGCGAAGACGGCAAGCGCTACTCGACGACCACCGGCACGCCCGTTGAATGGACCGAGGAGGAGACGTTTTTCTTCCGCCTGTCGGCCTACCAGCAGAAGCTTCTGGATCACTACGAGGCCAATCCAGAGTTTGTGCTGCCGCCAGAACGACGCAACGAGGTCGTGAGCTTCGTGAAGATGGGGCTTGAGGATCTTTCGATCTCGCGGTCAACGCTCGATTGGGGCATCCCCGTGCCTGGGACGCCCGAGCATGTCATGTACGTTTGGATCGACGCGTTGAACAACTACATTACGGCCACTGGTTTGCTTAACGGCGGCGGATCGCGCGCGCATCATTGGCCGGCCGACGTCCACGTCATCGGCAAGGATATCGTCCGCTTTCATGCCATCTATTGGCCCGCGTTTCTCATGAGTGCAGGATTGCCGTTGCCGCACCGCGTATTCAGCCACGGGTTCGTGCTGGTCAAAGGCGAAAAGATGTCGAAATCCGTCGGCAATGTCATCGATCCGTTCGCGCTGGCGTCGCACTACGGCGTCGACCAGACCCGCCACTTCTTCCTGCGCGAGGTTGTGTTTGGCCACGACGGCAACTACGCGCCCGATATGATCGCAACCCGCATCAACGCCGACCTCGCAAACGGCCTGGGCAACCTCGCCCAGCGCTCGCTTTCGATGATCACCAGAGGCTTCGGCGGATTGGTGCCGCAACCGGGCACGTTCACCGACGCCGACACCGCGCTGTTGGCGAAGGCAGACGCACTCTATGGGCTCTGCCGAACCGCCATGGACCGGCAGGCAATCAAAACCTGGCTCGACGCGGTGTGGGACGTGATCGGAGAGGGTGACCGCTATTTTGCCAGCGAGAAGCCGTTCGACAAGGCATTGAGCTTGGAGCGCAAGGGTACGATCCTTTACGTTGCAGCCGAAGTCGTGCGCCAACTCGCCATTCTTGTGCAGCCCGCCATGCCGGCATCAGCTTCGAAGCTGCTCGATCTCCTCGCCCAGCCTGCCTCGGCCCGCTCGTTCGCAGCACTGGGGAACGCGGGACGACTCGCGCCGGGAACGCAACTTCCCGAACCGCAAGGTGTGTTTCCGCGCTACGTCGATCCCTCGGTGGAAGCTGGCAAGGCGGCGCCGACGGCCGAGCAGCAAAAGCAGCAAAAACTCGAGAAGCAGCAGAAGAAGAATGCCAGTCGGGAGAAGGGCCAGGTCGAGGGCCGCGACAAGAATTCCGGCGACAAAGCAGGCCGGGGGCAGACCTGATGCTGGTCGATCACCACTGCCATCTAGATTTTCCACAGTTTGCGGGCGATCTCGACGGGATCGTCGGGCGCGCGAAGGCTGCGGGCGTCGAGACGCTGGTCACCATTTCGACGCGGATTCGGCGGTTGCCTGATCTCTTAGCCATCGCCAGCGCTTATGCGGACGTTTGGTGCTCGGTCGGCACCCATCCCCACCAGGCCGACGAAGAACGGGGTATCGAAACCGACGAAATCGTTCGCCTGAGCCACCACCCGAAAGTCGTGGCGATTGGCGAGGCCGGGCTCGACTACCACTACAAGCACGCTTCGCCCGAGGCCCAGGCAGAAGGTTTCCGCCGGCATATTGCAGCCGCGCGCATCACTGGGCTGCCGCTCGAGATTCACACACGTGACGCCGATGCAGATACTCTGGCAATCATCGAGGACGAGCACGCCAACGGCGCGTTTCCAGGTATCCTGCACTGCTTTACCGGTGGCCGAACGCTCGCCATGCGTGCGGTCGAACTGGGGCTCTATGTCTCGTTCTCGGGCGTGGTCAGCTTCAAGAAGGCTGATGAACTGCGCGCCGTCGCTAGTGCGGTACCTCTCGACCGGTTGTTGATTGAGACGGATGCGCCATTCCTCGCGCCAGAGCCGCATCGGGGCCGGACCAATGAGCCAGCCTATGTGGCACACACAGCGGCGGCGATCGCAGCTGCCCGAGGCATCGCCGCAGACGAGCTTGCTACGGCAACGACCGACAATTTCTTCAGGCTGTTTTCGAAGGCTCGGCGTCCACAACAGCGGGCCTCGGCCGGCGGGTTGGCGGTGGTATGACCTATCGCCTGACGATCCTTGGCTGCGGTTCCAGCGGCGGCGTGCCACGCATCGGCGCCATGTGGGGTCAGTGCGATCCCGCCAACCCGAAGAACCGCCGTCGCCGGTGCTCGGTGCTTGTTGAGCGGCTGGATGGCGCGCGTCGAACCGCCGTCCTTGTCGACACAGCCCCCGATCTCCGCGAGCAACTTCTCGACGTGCGCTGCGACTCCATTGACGCAGTACTCTACACGCACGATCACGCCGACCACACCCATGGAATTGACGACCTCCGCATGGTCGCTTATTCCATGAAACGGCGGATCGACGTCTATGCCGATGCGGCAACACGCGATAGCCTCGTCGAGCGTTTCGCATACTGTTTCGAGACCCCGGCCGGGTCGAGTTACACGCCCATCCTCACCGCGCATGAGATGGGACCCCAGGCGCCAGTGGTCATCGAGGGCGCTGGCGGCGCCATTGCCTGCACCCCGATCGAACAGGTGCACGGGGATATTACGACGCTTGGTTTCCGCGTCCGCGATGTGGCCTATTCGCCCGATGTAAGTGACTTGCCGACCGCGGCCGTCGACAGGCTCGAGAACCTCGACGTCTGGATCGTCGATGCGCTGCGCTATACGCCGCACCCGAGCCACCTCAGCGTCAAGCAAGCGCTTAAGTGGATCGAGCGCCTGAAGCCGAAGCGTGCCATCCTCACTCATATGACCACTGATCTCGACTATGAAACCCTGTGCCGCGAACTGCCGCCGGGCGTCGAGCCTGCCTACGACGGAATGGTGATCGGCTTCGACTGAACGACTGCGCAATGCCGCGCGCCGTTTCAATCCTCGGCTGGGGCAGGTCTGGCGGCCGCCTTCCAGTCCCGAAACTTGAACGACTGGCCATTGAACGCGCATTGCGGGGCCGCCAGTTCCACGAACATTGGGCCAAGCTCGCTCGGGTGCGGCAGCGACTCTGGGCTTTCGCCGGGAAAGGCTTTGGCTCGCATTTGCGTCCGAGTGGGGCCGGGATTGACAATATTGACGCGCACCCTCGTCGTCGCCACTTCGTGGGCATATGTTCTGACCAGCGCATCGAGGCCCGCTTTAGACACGGCGTAGGGTCCCCAATAGGCATTCTTGCCCGTGCTAGCGCCTGAAGTGACAAAAACAGCGCGGCCAGCGTCCGAGCGCTGCAGCAGCGGATCGAGTGTGCGGATCAACCGCCAGTTGGACGTAAGATTGGTCTCGATTACAGCGGTCCAGGCTGTTTCGGTCACGTGGGCCAGGGGCGACAGCGGACCGAGCATACCCGCATTGCCGACCAGGATGTCGAGCTTGCCCCATCGCTGGAAGATCGTCGGACCGAGCTGATCGACCTTGTCGCCTTTGCGCAGATCGAGTTGAAGCAGGGTGGCTGCACCTCCCGTCGCCCGGATCTCATCGTCCAGATCTTCGAGCGCGCCGGTCGACCGGCCAGTAACAATGACGTGGGCGCCTTCGCGCGCCAGGGCAACGGCGACCGCACGTCCGATCCCGCGAGACGCGCCGGTGACCAGGGCAATTCGATCCTTGAGCCGTTTGGCCGTCGACATTGATGACCTCGATGGTTGCTCGTGTTCCTCAAGGTTCAGACTTGTGTTCTTGAGGGCTTCACGAGGGGAAGCAAGAGTTAGAACCGGAACACGAGGATGGGTCGGGATCGGCCGAATGGCGTGGCGAATGGAGTGGTGAATGTAGTGGACGGGTGAGACGCCGCAAGCGACGGCGCTTGAAATGGTTTCAATTCTCGCGCCGAGGCCGGCCACCGACTGGACGGGCGGATGGTCGGGGAGAGTGAAAAACCGTCAGCGGACCTCGGCCAGCAGCGACAGCTGCCGTGGCGTATGGGCGCCGTTCTGATCGGCGAGTTCGGTCGGATACTCGCCGGTGAAGCAGTGGTCAGCGAATTGCGGACAGCGACTGTCACGGGCATCCAAGCCGACGGCCCGGTAGATGCCATCGACGGATATAAAGGCGAGACTTGTCGCGCCCATGAACTGGCGCATTTCGTCGAGGGTCATGTTGGCCGCGAGCAGGTCCGATTTCCGCGGTGTGTCGATGCCATAATAGTCCGGATGCGTGATCGGCGGCGAGGAGATCCGCATGTGGACCTCGCGGGCGCCAGCCTCAAACATCATCTGCACGATCTTCTTCGACGTCGTACCGCGAACGACGCTATCGTCGATCAGCACAATCGAGCGGCCGCGGATGACGCCGGCATTGGCTGAGTGCTTGAGCTTGACGCCGAAAGCCCGGATCTTCTGGGTCGGTTCGATGAACGTGCGTCCGACGTAGTGATTGCGGATGATGCCCAGCTCGAACGGTATGCCCGATTCCTGCGCGTAGCCGATCGCAGCCGGCACGCCTGAGTCAGGAATGGGCACGATGACCTCGGCGTCCGCGCGGGCTTCGCGTGCGAGCTGTATGCCCATCCGCTTGCGGATGTCATAGACGCTGCGTCCACCGATGATGCTGTCGGGACGTGAGAAGTAAATGTACTCAAAGATGCAAGGCCGAGCCGGCCGCGCTGGAAACGGGCGATGGCTTTGCAGCCCGTCCTCCTCGGTAATGGTGACAACCTCGCCGTTCTGCACTTCGCGCAGGAATTCGGCGCCCACAATATCAAGGGCGCAGGTTTCGGAAGCAAGCACGTAGCCGCCATTCTCCAGTCGTCCAATGACCAGCGGTCGAAGGCCGATCGGGTCACGCGCGCCGATCAGCATGTTGTTGGTGAGGCAGGCTAGTGCGTAAGCGCCCTCGATCTGGCGCAGCGCCTCGATGAAGCGTTCGACGATCCGGCGCTTCTGCGATCGCGAGATGAGATGCAGGATCACCTCGGTATCGGAGGTCGACTGGCAGATCGCACCTGACTGGATCAGTTCGCCGCGGATCGTCAGGGCGTTGGTCAGATTTCCGTTGTGGGCCACCGCAAAGCCGCCAGTGTCGATATCGGCGAACAGTGGCTGCACGTTGCGGAGGATCGGCTCACCCGTCGTTGAATATCGGTTGTGCCCGACTGCCGACCGCCCCTTGAGGCGCCGGATCACGCTCGGACGATTGAAGTTGTCGCCGACAAGACCCATCCGGCGTTCGGAATGGAACTGCTTGCCGTCGAACGTGACGATGCCGGAGGCTTCCTGGCCGCGATGTTGGAGTGCATGCAACCCGAGCGCCGTCAGTGCAGCTGCGTCGGGGTGCCCAAAAACAGCAAAGACCCCGCATTCCTCGCGGAGCCTGTCATCGTCATACCTCAGAGCCCCGGGTCCGTCGGAAAACTGTCGCGCCGCACTGCGTTGCGTCATAAGGGCCTCCCGCTCGACCATGTGCCGCTGCTCTCAGCCTAACAAACGCCGGGCCCATCTCGTTCATGATGGGCTACCGTACTTCGCCTGAACTCCCGACCTATGCCGCTCATGGAGTCTAGCCCGAGTCGGCATCAACCGTGCGCGCGTCCAGTGGCAGACGACGGCATGACAGATATATGAAAACCCGGCCCCCTGACCAGTGCAGCATATTGTCCAGTCGCAGCAGGGTTCACGAAACCTTGCTGTTCGCCCGGCACTCCAGGTGGTGCCTTATCCTGTGACGGAACGTAGCGCACCAGGATCTGACGGAAACTGTTTCCCGTGCTCTTGATGTAGGGCAGCGATTTTGCCTCGCGCACCCATTCAATCTGCTGTTTCGGATCGGGGAAGAACGCTTCGTAGAACATGTACGGGATCACGATCAGCACGAAGCCGCGCACCACGCCGAATACGAAGCCGAGGACCCGGTCGATCATGCCCACACGGCTATCGAGGATCGAGTCGGAGATCCGCGCGGTCAGCAGGTGCACAACAATGAGCACGATGAGAAAGATGATGGCGCCGATAACGATCTGGGCGATCGCCAACTGGGCGCCCATCTGATCGGCCATTTCCTTGGCGAATTGCTTGTGGAACAAAACAAAGTAGAGCGTCGCACCGCCCGCAACGGCCCAGGAGACAATCGAGAGCAACTCGCGCGTGAAGCCACGGTACATCGCCAGCAAACCGGAAATGAACGCCACGGCCAGGAGGCCGGCGTCGAGGTAGGTCAAAGGACCGATCATGGTCTCAGCACTCCATCGATAGACGTGACCACAAAACTGGCGATTGTTTCAACGGCGCCGAGTGTCTCGGCCGAGCATGGCACGTGAACCTCATGGGCGTTCAGTCGCATGGGGACAGCAGCTCCGCAAGCTCCTTCAGATGCCCGATGCGTGTCAGCCGGAGCTTGGTCGCGCCCCGTTCGACGTCACCCGACGCTGGCAGAACCACATTCGAGAACCCCAGCTTCTGCGACTCCTTCAGTCGTTGCGCCATGTGGCTCGCGGGCCTCACTGCCCCGGATAACGAAATTTCGCCGAAGTACACATTATCCCGTGGCAGAGCAGCCCCTGAAAACGCCGAAAGCAGGGCGGCGGCTGCGGCAAGGTCGGCGGCCGGTTCTATAATTTTGAGCCCTCCCGCGACGTTGAGGTAAACATCGCGGGTCGAAAAAGACACCCCGCAACGTGCATCGAGTACCGCGAGCAGCATCGAAAGCCGGTTGGAGTCCCAACCCACGACGGCACGGCGTGGTGTGCCGAGGCCCGACGGCGCCACCAGCGCCTGGATCTCGACAAGGATCGGCCGCGTGCCTTCCATCCCCGCGAATACGGCGATGCCCGGGCTCATCGTGTTCCGCTCTCCGAGGAACAATTCGGACGGGTTCTGGACCTCGCGCAAGCCCGAGCCGATCATCTCGAACACACCGATCTCGTCGCTTGCGCCGAACCGGTTCTTGACCGCACGGAGGATTCGGTAGGGGTGGCCGCGGTCGCCCTCGAAGTAGAGCACGGTGTCGACCATGTGCTCGATCACCTTGGGGCCTGCGATGTTGCCGTCCTTGGTGACATGGCCAACCAGCAGTACAGCACTGCCCTGGGTCTTCGCGTGGCGGATGAGGGTCTGGGTCGCCGCGCGCACCTGACTCACGGTACCTGGGGCGGCTTCGAGCGCGTCGGCCCACAGTGTCTGGATACTGTCGACGACCACGAGGTCGGCGCGGGGGCCGTCGGCGAGCGTCGCAAGGATATTGGCGACGTTGGTCTCGGCGGCGAGCGCCACAGGCGCATCTGCAACTCCAAGGCGCTCGGCGCGCAGCCGCACCTGGGCCACGGCTTCCTCGCCCGAGAAATAGATCGCGCGGCGGCCTGCGCGGGCGAGCGAGGCGGTCAACTGCAACAAAAGCGTCGATTTTCCGATGCCAGGTTCACCACCGATGAGGATCGCCGATCCTGGTACGATGCCACCACCCGAGACGCGGTCGAGTTCCACGCTGCCCGTCGAGAAGCGCGGGGCTTCCGCAGTACTGCCCGTCAGGCTCTCGAGCTTCACTGCCCGGCCGCGCGTCGATTTGGTGATGCCCGATCCAGGCGCCGGGCCTGCATCCGTCTCCTCGGCCATCGTGTTCCACTCGCCGCATCCGACGCACTTGCCCGCCCAACGGCTCGCGGTCGTGCCGCAACTCTGGCACACGAAACTGTTCTTGGACGGCTTGGCCATTGGTCAGCCTCCGCCCGAGTACATGCGATAGAAGCGCCGGCTGAGCCGCGTCAGGATCTCATAGCCGATGGTGCCGGCGCGCCGGCCGGCTTCTTCGAGCGTGATCGTAGGCCCGATGAGTTCGGCCCAGTCGCCCGGCTGGCAGGTTTCTGGTTCGAGGTCGGTGACGTCGATGGTGATCAGATCCATGGAAACTCGGCCCACAACTGGCGCGAGGATGCCACTGAAAGCCACGGCCCCATTTTCGCAGCCATTCGGTGCGCTACCGGATCGCGGAATACCGTCGGCGTATCCCGCTGCGATGGTCGCAATCCGGCTCGGCCGAGCAGCGGTCCAAATGCCTGAATAGCCCACGCTTGCGCCCACTGCGATATCGCGCACCTGCAGGACCCGAGCGTGGACCGTAACGACAGGATCGACCGGAGTGCGAAGGCTTCCGGACGGCTGTCCCCCATAGAGCGCATATCCTGGCCGCGTGAGATCGCAATAATACGCAGGGCCGAGCATCATGCCATCTGACGCCGCCAAACTGGCCGGTGCAACAGGGAGCTTGCTGCGCAACGACTGGAAAGTTGCGAGCTGCTGGGCGTTCCTCGGATCGTCCCCAGCGTCTGCCGATGCGAGATGGCTCATGATCAACTGGAGGTCGATCTGTGCCAAACGGCCCGGCTCCTGGCTCAGAGTTAGAACGTCAGTCTCCGGCAACCCGAGGCGGTTCAAGCCCGAGCAGATGTGAAGCGCGGCGGCCGGTCGCGAGCCGGTCGCGCGTCCGAACGCCGCGAATGCCAGCACCTCCTCGAGGCTCGACAGGACCGGCCGGGCCCTGATCCTCGCATAAACGTGCTCCGCTCCTGGCAGCAACCCGTCGAGAACATAGATCACGGCATCTGGTGCGAGTGCCCGCACCTCGATGGCCTCCTCCAGCCTGGCGACAAAGAACGTCCCGCAGCCCGCCGTTGCGAGCGCCGGTATGCAGCGGATGGCCCCCAGTCCGTAGGCATCGGCCTTGACGACCGCGGCACATTCCGCCGGGCGGCCGAGGGCTGTGAGAACGCGCCAGTTGGCCGCGAGCCGGTCGAGATCTATCCTGATCACGCCCGTGGTGCCCGGCGGCAGTGCGGCGTCGTGCTGTTGTCGAGACCCTATCATCCCGTCACACGATCCGACTGTGTCACCGGTGCGGGAGCTGTTGGTAGTCGCGGGCCAGATTGCCGAAACGCGTGAACTGGCTCTCGAACGACAATTCCACCGTGCCCACGGGGCCATGACGCTGCTTGCCGATGATGACCTCGGCCTTGCCCGACACGCTCATCATCTTCTGTTGCCACTCGGCGAACTCCGCAGTTCCTTCGCTCGGCTTGGTACGTTCGACATAGTATTCCTCGCGAAACACGAACATGACAACATCGGCGTCCTGCTCGATCGAGCCAGATTCACGCAAGTCCGAGAGCTGCGGCCGTTTGTCCTCGCGCTGCTCGACCTGACGCGAAAGCTGCGACAATGCAATGATCGGGACCACCAACTCCTTGGCCAGTGCTTTGAGCCCGGTGGTGATCTCGGTGATCTCCTGTACACGGTTGGCTTCCGCACGCTTGCCCGAGCCGCTGAGCAGCTGAAGGTAGTCGACGATCAGCAGCCCAAGCCCATGCTGGCGCTTCAATTTGCGTGCTCGAGCGGCGAGCTGGGCAATGGTGATACCACCGGTTTGGTCGATGTAGAGCGGGATGCGGCTCATCTCCTGACTAACTTTGACAAGCTTGCCGAATTCGGTCTCGTCGATCATCCCGCGCCGGATTTTCTCGGACGGGATCTCTGCCTGCTCGGACAGGATGCGGGTGGCCAACTGCTCGGCGGACATTTCGAGCGAAAAAAACGCGACCACCGCACCGTCCATCGCTTTGGTTGTGCCGTCCGCCTGCGCTTCGGCGCGGTAACTCCTGGCAACATTGTATGCGATATTGGTCACAAGCGCGGTCTTGCCCATCGACGGCCGGCCGGCAAGCACGATCAAGTCCGATGACTGCAAGCCGCCCATCTTGCTGTCGAGGTCATTCAGACCCGTAGACAGGCCTGAGAGGTGCCCGTCGCGCTGATAGGCGGCGTTGGCCATGTCGATCGCGGTGGTCAGCGCCGCCCCGAACGTCTGGAAGCCCTGGCCGTACTTCCCGCCTTCGGCCAGTTGATAAAGACGGCCCTCGGCCTCCTCGATCTGCGCCTTCGGTGGATGGTCAACGGGGCTGTCGTAGGCACCATTGACCAAGTCCTCGCCGATCAGGATCAGGTGCCGGCGGACCGCCAGATCATAGATTGTGCGGCCATAATCATGGGCGTTGATAATCGTGGTGGCATTCGCGGCCAAACGCCCGAGGTACTGCGGCACCGTCAAATGCGCGTCGATCGGTTCGGCGTTCTCGAAGAATGTTCGCATCGTGATCGGCGTGGCCTGTTTGCCGGCCTGAATCAGCTTAGATGCGACATTAAAGATTTCGGCGTGCAGCGGATCGTAGAAGTGTCCGCTTTCGAGAAACCCCGAGACGCGGTCCAGCGCCTCGTTGTTGACCAGCATCGCGCCGAGAAGCGCCTGCTCAGCCTCGATGTTATGGGGGGACTGACGGAATGAGATCGGCTCGTCAGCGTGTGCTGCAGCCTTCAATCGGTCGGCGGGGAGAAATGCGTGCTGTGCCATGGGCGGGACGTTTCCGCGATTCGGGTGCTCGGCCCAATGTGGGACTACCCTCTTGCGCTCGGGAAATTTGTTGTTCATCCCCGTTACGCACGTCGTGCGTGCTTGCCATTCGCGCGAATCGCGTCAGACGCCCGGCATCGAATCCGGGACGCCCACGGCAAGCCGCGGGCGTCCACATAAAACCTGTTGGGTCCAGCCCGGCACCTCAGCCCTCTTCGCCGGCTTCGACTGGGCCAGGGCGCGCACCATCCTCGAACGCTTCGTCCGGATTGAATGTCTCAAGCTCGATCTTCTCGTCCTTGATCATCGTCACGTCCTCACCACGCGACTGGCGTTCAGCCTCGTCCGCAGAGCGGGCGACATTGAGCTTGACCTTGACGATCACCTCAGGATGCAGCGCTACGCGAATGTCTTCGACGCCGAGCGACTTGATCGGCTTGTCGAGGATCACCTGGCGCCGGTCGATCGTAAAGCCGCCAGCCGTGATGACATCCGAGATATCGCGGGTAGATACCGACCCGTAGAGCTGGCCGGTGTCGCCGGCCGAGCGAATGGCGATAAAGGTCTTCCCGTCGAGCTGAGTGGCGACGGCCTCGGCTTCCTTTTTCTGGGCGAGGTTATTGGCCTCGAGTTGGGCGCGCTGGCCGTCGAAAACCTTTTTGTTGTCCTCAGTGGCGCGCAGCGCCTTCCTCTGGGGCAACAGATAGTTGCGCGCAAAGCCGTCTTTCACGGTAACGACGTCACCCATCTGGCCTAACTTGCCGATGCGCTGCAGCAGAATGACTTGCATGTTCTGATTACCTTTCGTGTGGGCTGGATGGAATTGGCTGTTGGATTCGGTGGAGCGGTCACGGTGTCTTGTTGAGTTCGGGCATGTTAGGACGCGGGCGGGCCGGCACCGGTGGAAGGACGCGGAGGCGATGGGCCACCGGACTGCCTCAAGGGACGGATCCCGTCGGCGAGCCCAAGAACGGCTATCAGCGGCATGGCCAGACTGCTGAACACGATCACTGCGCCGTAAATCCCCCACAGCGCGAACGATCGCCAAGGATGCCCGCGCGTGACGTTGTGGATGACTGCGAGCCCCACCAGGACGAATGCGAAAAACAATGCGCCGAAGAACGCCGCCGCCAAAAGTCCGCTGTAACCCGCGAAGAAGGTTCCGACGGTTGCAAGGGCAAAAAGAGCGGGAAATGCTCGGGGCAAGGTCAACAGGCTCAAATCGGGCCAGGGCCTCGATAGCACCCCTCCCGCGAGCGCGAGCCGACTTCCGAGCCAAACGTTGAACAACATGGTCGCCATGACCGAAAGTGCCATCGCAGCCGGAAGCAATAACAGCGATATCTCCGCCAACTCCGCGATCTCGGTTTCATTCAACGCGCGGCCGCCCGCGATCTCGGGGAACATCTTGGTGGCGAAGGACTCCGCGAAGCCGCGCAACGAGGATTTGATCTGGCTCATGTCCGGGCCGAGCATCAGCATCAAGCCCAAGGCCAACAGGCCGGACATGATAGCGGCAGCAGCCACGACCCCTCCCGCGGGGTACCATTCGGTAGCAGCCTGACCGGACGCGGGCCCGGCGGTTCCAACGGTAGCGGGCACGACCCTGCTGAGGCCTGAGAGGTGAACCAGGTAAACCAGCGGGATGGCCTGCGAGACGAGAAACGCGAGGCCAAAGCTCGGGCTTACAGCGACCGTCAAAGCCAGCACGCCTGAAAGGGCGCCGATTCCAGACGCGACCCTGCCCCAACCCATGCCAGCGATGACGAGCGGCAACCCGGTCAACAGAACACCCACCAGCCGCACCGGAACCGATCCGACAGCGGCCGTTGCAAAGAGCAATGCGGCCGCGAGCCCGGCCACGATTCCGATCAAGAGGGTGTTGGTCATCAAGGTAGCTGTCCCGCGAAAGTCCGCGGTTAGAGGCAGCGTTGCCGCCCCAACCCATGGAAGTGGCGATGCCAGCCCAGCGCCGGCACCGCCTGGCAAACAATTATTTCAGAACGTATGGCAACAGTCCGAGAAAGCGCGCCCGCTTGATGGCCCGCGAAAGTTCCCGCTGCTTTTTTGCCGATACGGCCGTGATGCGACTCGGCACGATTTTGCCCCGCTCGGAAACATAGCGCCCCAACAAGCGCACGTCCTTGTAGTCGATTTTAGGTGCTTGATCGCCCGAGAACGGGCATGTCTTGCGGCGACGATGGAAGGGGCGGCGCGCGGGGCCGCCGGCTGCGATTTCTGCCATGGATTAGCCCTCTGAACCGGATGTTGAACCAGGATTGGGATCGCGTGGAGCGCGCGGTTGACGTGACCCGCCATCGCCGCCGGGACCGCCGGCAAACCCACCCTCGCGGGGGGCACGCGGAGCGCCATCGCCACCGCCAAATCCGCCTTCACGCGGCGGTCGCGGACTACGGGGTGCATCGCCTGCGCCTGCCCCACCGGCACCACCCCCGAAGCCACCCTCACGCGGAGGGCGCGGACGGAACGTTGAACCCTCGCGGTCGCCCCCACGGCCACCGCCGCCGCCGAAGCCGCCACGATCACCACCGCGTCCGCCACCGCCGCCGAACCCGCCGCGATCGCCACCACGGCCACCGGCACCGCCGAAGCCGCCGCGATCACCACGGTCCCCACGCTCGCCGCGATCGTCCCGATCGGACTTGCGCATCATGGCCGACGGTTCTGTTTCGAGTGCCTCGACTTTGACCGTGATGAAGCGGATGATGTCTGTCGAGATGCCCATACGGCGCTCCATCTCGGCCACCGCCGCCGGAGGCGCCTCGATGTTCATCAATGCATAATGAGCCTTACGGCTTTTTTTCATTTTAAAGGCGAGGCCCTTGAGCCCCCAGTATTCCGTCTTCGGAACCTTGCCGCCACCTTCCTCGATGACGGTCGAATATTCCTTGATCAAAGCCTCCACTTGCTGTTGGGAGACGTCCTGGCGTGCCAGGAAGACATGCTCGTAGAGTGGCATGCAATGGCCTTTCTTTGCGTTCTGACTGCCCGTTCCGGTGCAAAGCCTCTGTTGGACCCGGGAAGGCCCACCAAGACGACCCAAAGAGCGAAGACACGGGGAGACGGACCTTAGACCTCCATGTGACGTGCCACATGCGGACGTTGCCCTACAGAGCCGCATTGATACGGCTCCGCCTCCCGTTCAGCCTCCGACCGGAGCGGGTGAAGCGCGCCTTATACGCGTTTTTTGGCTGAGGGCAAGCGGCTGGCCTCGCTCTCACGTCTGGCGCGCCATCTTGACTCCCGTCAATCGCGCGTGCATCAGCCCGCAACTCCTCCATCACTGGACCGTTCAAGAGGCAATCGCCGCATGGCTAACGCATTCGTATTTCCCGGGCAGGGAAGCCAGGATGTCGGGATGGGTCGCGAACTCGCGGCTCAGTTTCCGGCGGCCCGAGAGGTGTTTGACGAAGTTGACGCAGCACTCGGCCAAAAGCTATCGGCGCTGATGTGGGACGGTCCCAAGGACGCACTGACGCTGACCGAGAACGCACAGCCGGCGCTGATGGCGGTGTCCATGGCCGTGATGCGTGTGCTCGAGCGGGAACTTGGCTTTTTGCTGCAAGCCCATGTCAAGTTCGTAGCTGGACATTCACTCGGTGAATACTCAGCCCTGGCTGCCGCTGGAGCCATCACGTTGTCCGATGCCGCGCGACTGCTTAAGCTGCGCGGCCAAGCCATGCAGAGGGCGGTTCCCGTCGGCCAGGGCGCGATGGTAGCCCTTTTGGGTGTGGGCATGGATGTCGCCTTGAAAGTCGCCGAGGCCGCTTCTCAAGGCGAGGTCTGTCAGGTTGCCAACGACAACGAGCCGACACAGGTCGTGCTTTCAGGCCACAAGTCGGCGATAGACCGCGTCGCCGATGTCGGCCGGGCTTTCGGTGTACGTCGCGCGCTGCCGCTGCCCGTCTCGGCCCCATTTCATTGTGCGCTGATGCAACCTGCGGCTGAAGCGATGGCCGAAGCCTTGGCCAATGTCGACATCAAGCCCCCCGTTGTCCCAGTCATCGCCAACGTGCTCGCCACCCCCATCAGCGACCCGGCTGAAATCCGGCGCCGCCTGGTCGAACAGGTGACAGGAACGGTTCGCTGGCGCGAAAGCGTCGCGTTCCTGTGGGCTCATGACATTACGCATGTGTTCGAGATCGGACACGGCAAGGTCCTGGCTGGCCTGGTCAAAAGAATTGAAAAATCATTCGAGGCTGCGTCGATCGGATCGCCGGCCGACATCGAAGCCGCAACCAAAGCACTGAAAGGGTGAAACACCTATGTTTGATCTCACGGGCAAAACGGCATTGGTCACCGGCGCCACGGGCGGCATCGGCGAAGCCATCGCGCGCGCTTTCCACAAGGCGGGGGCCACGGTCGCCATTTCCGGCCGCAAAGTCGACAGGCTCGAGGCCCTCAAGGCCGAACTCGGCGACCGCGCCGTCGCGGTGCCGTGCGACCTCGCCGACCGGGCGCAAGTGGCCAAGCTCATTGATGAGGCCGTCAAGGCGCTCGGCGGCCGCCTCGATGTCATCGTCAACAATGCCGGGCTCACCAAGGACAACCTTTTCATGGTGATGAAGGACGAGCAGTGGGACGACGTCATCGCTGTCAATCTCACCTCGACGTTCATGCTGTGCCGAGCTGGATCGCGTCACATGATGCGCTCGAAGACGGGCTATGGCCGCATCATCAACATCGCGTCGGTCTCGGGCGTGTTCGGCAATCCTGGTCAAGGCAACTATGCCGCCTCCAAGGCCGGGATGATCGGCATGACCAAATCCCTGGCGCGCGAGGTCGCCTCCCGCGGCATCACCGCCAACTGCATTGCGCCGGGCTTTATCAAAACGGCGATGACCGACGTTCTAAACGACAAGCAGACTGAGGAAATCTCGAAAATGATTCCCGCCCAGCGATTCGGCTCGCCCGAGGATATCGCCGCTGGCGCGCTCTACCTCGCCAGCAACGAGGGCGGCTACATCACCGGCCAAACTCTGCACATCAATGGCGGCATGGCGATGGTGTGACGCAGAGAATGGTTAATCGGCCAAATTGGCTCGAACTCAGCCTTTCGGCCGAAATCACGGCTCTTGTTTGAGTTAAGCGGGGCGATATCGTTGCTCGGCCAGCGCTGGCCAAGGGTATGGAAGTGTGTTAACGACCCACGGTTTTCGGGCGTTGAAGCTGGGGAAAAACCCACGCTGCTCCGACTTCAGCGCAGTCACGCGCGGGGGACTCTGATAGCCGCGTCGGGTGGGGCGGTGCGACGGCGCACTCGACCCTGGTAGAAGGGCGCGGAACGAACAAACAATATAGTCCAGAATCGCGCCGCCGTGGCCGATCGGGACCTGATACTAGGACAACAAGGGGACAGCGAATATGAGCGATGTCGCAGAGCGCGTGAAGAAGATCGTGATCGAGCATCTCGGCGTCGAGGCTGAAAAGGTAGCCGAGAACGCGAGCTTCATCGATGATCTTGGCGCCGACAGCTTGGACACGGTCGAGCTCGTCATGGCGTTTGAGGAAGAGTTCGGCTGCGAGATTCCGGACGATGCAGCGGAGCACATTCTGACCGTTGGTGACGCCGTGAAGTTTCTCGAAAAGAACGCAAGCACCGCGGCTTGAACCCGCCGCCCCAGCCTAACGTTCGGTCCCTGGCATCTGGCGGGTTCGAGAGTGTAGGTTCCATGAGGTTGGTCCCGGTCCAGGTTGGTCGGTTCATCCGCAATGCCGGTTGTTCATTTCGGGGACTCCGCCTGGACCGCACATAGACGGCGTGTGTCCTCCGCCTGGGTTGCGCGTTCTTGATCTAGTCCGAGTAGCGGAGGCCCAAGCCAAAAGGCACATCGCAGACACGGGCTCAACGCGCGCTTAGGGCTCAGGTCGGCCTCGCCCTTCGCGGCGATTGCTCGGGAGAAGTTGAATGCGCCGTGTCGTCATTACTGGACTTGGACTGGTCACGCCGCTCGGTTGCGGCGTCGAGGCGACGTGGTCTGCACTTCTGGCCGGAAAGAGCGGCGCCCGCCGTATCTCCGAGTTTGAAGTCGCCGACATCGCGTGCCAGATCGCCGCCTTCATCCCACGCGGCGATGGCACGAATGGCTCCTTCAACCCGAATGACTGGATGGAGCCGAAAGAGCAACGCAAGGTCGACGACTTCATCATCTACGCTATGGCGGCGGCGGAACAGGCGCTCGCCGATTCGGGCTTCAAACCGAAGACCGACGATGAAAAGGAACGGGCTGGCGTCCTGATCGGTTCAGGCATCGGCGGCCTGGCGGGCATCGCGGAGACTTCGCTACTCCTCGCAGAAAAGGGTCCGCGCCGAATCAGCCCGTTTTTCATTCCGGGCCGCCTCATCAATCTGGCGTCCGGCTACGTCTCAATCAAGCATCAGTTGAAGGGACCCAATCACGCCGTGGTCACGGCCTGTTCGACGGGCGCCCACGCGATCGGCGACGCGGCTCGCCTGGTTGCACTTGGCGATGCCGACGTGATGGTCGCCGGCGGCAGCGAAAGCCCGATCTGCCGGATTGCAATGGCGGGTTTTGCCGCATGCCGCGCGCTCTCGACCGGGTTCAACGACCGTCCGCAAGCGGCTTCACGCCCCTATGACAAGAACCGCGACGGTTTCGTCATGGGCGAGGGGGCGGGCATCGTGGTGATCGAGGACTTCGAGCACGCCAAGGCCCGGGGTGCCAAAATCTACGCCGAAATTGTTGGCTACGGACTCTCCGGTGACGCCTATCATATTACGGCACCGGCCGAGAGTGGAGACGGTGCATTCCGGTGCATGAAGGCCGCCATCAAGCGAGCCGGCATCCAGCCGAGCGATATTGACTACGTGAACGCGCACGGCACCTCGACCCCGATGGGTGACGAAATCGAACTTGGCGCAGTTGAGCGTCTGTTTGGCAATGCTGGGGGTAAACTCGCAATGTCCTCTACAAAGTCGGCCATTGGGCACCTGCTAGGTGCGGCCGGCTCCGTGGAAGCGGTTTTCTCTGTCCTGGCAATCCGCGATAACGTCGCCCCGCCGACGCTCAACCTGGACAACCCATCCGTTCAGACCGCGATCGACCTCGTTGCCCACGTCGCGCAACCCCGCCAGATCGACACTGTGCTTTCCAATTCGTTCGGATTCGGCGGGACCAATGCCTCGCTCGTGCTGCGTCGGGTCGCATGATCGGAGTCTCATCCGAGATTTGTGTCCCGTCGCGGCGCCTTCGGAGCAAATGTCGGGAACTTAGGGAACACGAGCTCGGCCATGTTCGAGCGTGCTTTTTGCACCTGGCGCTTGGTTTTTGGACCGGCCGCGAGCGGGAAAAAAGTGGCGTCAGATGTGGTACCCTCGCGAGTGAGCGGTGTCATCTGGGGGATTGGTTGCTGCGTTCGGGCTTTCGCCATATTTCCCGCTACTCTGCGCAGGCGAAGTTTGCCTAAATGGTACCCTGTTGGTTCAGCTGACAGCTGATTTTAGCCCACAATGCTCCATGCGCGGGCGATTGGACTGGATCGACGTCAAACGTTCGGGATGCGCTACTGCCGATGAGCAATCTCCGCGCCGAAACGAAAGTGCCGCAGACAGGCAACAACCGACCCCGTAGTCCGGCCGAAGCGCTGGAGCCAACTCGGGCCCCTGTGAGACCAAAGGGACCGCGCCACCGGGAACCGTCTCGAGTCATGACCAAGATCGCGCGCGTCGTAAGCGGCTTTTTGACCGTTATGCTCGTGGTGATGGGCGCCATCGGCACCCTTGCACTGCTACTCAACCACCAGTTCGAAAGTCCGGGGCCCCTCGACGTCACGCGCACCTTTCCGGTACCCAAAGGCGAAGGCAGGGTCCAGACCGCTGCCCGGCTCGAGAAGGAAGGCTTCATTTCAAGCCGCTGGGCATTTGTCGCCGGCCATATCATCCAGGGCTACGCTTCCTCGAAGAGGAACGTCGAGTTGAAGGCGGGAGAGTATGAGATCAAGAAGGGCGCGACCATGCGCCAAGTGCTCGAAACATTGACAGAGGGCAAATCGGTACTTGCCAAGCTCACCATCCCCGAGGGTTTGACCAGCCAACAGATCGTCGAACGGATCATGGCCGAGCCGAACCTCAGCGGCGAGGTTGCGCAGATGCCGGCCGAAGGCTCGCTGATGCCCGATACCTATCGCTTCTCCAAAGGCATGTCGCGGCAAGACTTGATCGAACGAATGCAGGCGGAGCAACAAAAATTCTTGGCGGGATTGTGGGACAGGCGCGCCAAGGATTTGCCGATCACAACCATCGAGCAGGCGATCGTGCTTGCGTCGATCGTCGAAAAGGAAACGGGCAAGGCCGACGAGCGCGAACGCGTGGCCGCTGTGTTTGTGAACCGGCTGCGTAAGGGTATGCGCCTCCAATCCGATCCGACGATCGTGTACGGCATCACAGGCGGACAGGGAGCGCTCGGCCGGCCAATCACCCGTTCGGACATCGATACAAAGACTGCCTACAACACGTACACAATCGACGGCTTGCCCCCAGGGCCCATCAGCAATCCAGGTCGTCCGGCGATTGAAGCGACGCTCAATCCGGCCAGGACCACCGATCTCTTCTTCGTCGCCGATGGCACAGGCGGTCACACGTTTTCAGACACCCTCAAAGAGCACAACGCCGCCGTGCAGAACTGGCGCAAGGTCGAAAAAGACATTCGCGCCAGGCAAGACCAGCAAGCGCAGACTCGCGCGGTTTCCCGACCGGCGCCGGTATCCCACACGGCAACCGGCGCGGTGGATGCTCAGGCGTTGCCGATCCCGGGCGCCGAGGCTTCGCCACCTGATGTGGCCGCATCCGCCGTTGGGGCCACAACGGAACCCATCGCCGCCAGCGCGACAGGCGTTCCCTTGCCCATCCGCAAACCCAGGAAACAATAATGTCGTTCGGCTAAGGCGCGCACGACTGAGTGGGCGCGCGGCCGCCAGCTCGGGCGCGACAGGGCATGTTCAATCGCCAGCAACCGACCTGCTGTAAGCCGCATGGGCGGCTCTTATCACTTTTCCCGCGTGTTGAGTTGGAACGTCATACGAGCTAGGTTCCGGCCGGTTCCCTCGGCTGCCGATGCGGCCGTGCCTAACGCCAGGCCGACTTCGCTCAAACCGGCAATCATCCATGTCCCTCAAGAGCATGACAGGTTTCGCACGCGCCGACGGGGCGTTGTCGGGGGTGACGTGGCACTGGGAGGCGCGGAGCGTCAACGGCCGCGGGCTCGACGTGCGGGTCCGGTTGCCGCCAGGATACGACCATCTCGAGCCAACGGTCCGGGAAGCGGTTGGCAAACGCATGGTGCGCGGCAGCGTCACCGTCAATCTCAGCCTGCAGCGCGAGGGCGGTACCACGCACATCAGGCTCAACGAGGCCGCACTTGCCCAGGTTCTGACGGCGATCGATCGCGTACGGCAATTGACGGGAAGCGATCGCGTACGCCCGGAAGCCGTGCTTGCTTTGCGAGGCGTGCTCGAAATCACTGAACCCGTCGATGACGACGCCACCATCGTCGCGCGAAACTCGGCGCTGCTGGCGAGCCTTGACACCGCGCTCGATGGGCTCGTTTCCGCCCGCAGAGGAGAAGGGCGCCGCCTGGAAGACATCATGGCGGCGCAGCTCACGGAGATCGACCGACAGGTCGGCATCGTGGAGAAGGCTCCCGGCCGGACCATTGAAGCAGTCAAGTCGCGCCTCGCCGAACAGGTCGCGCGGCTGGTGGAAAGTTCATCGGTACTCGATCCCCAGCGGCTCGCTCAGGAAGCTGTGCTGGCTGTGACACGTGCTGATGTCGAAGAAGAATTGAAGCGGCTGCGGACGCACATCGAGGCTGCGCGCGAGTTGCTGGCAGAGCCGGGCGCTGTTGGCCGCAAATTCGACTTCCTTGCCCAGGAGTTCAACCGCGAGGCCAACACGCTCTGCTCGAAGGCTTCAGATCCCGACAGCACGCGCGCCGGTCTCGCCCTGAAGACCGTGATCGATCAGATGCGGGAGCAGGTGCAGAACATCGAATGAACAACGGACCTTCCCCCCAAAAACTGTCACCGGGCCAGATTGCCCGGCGCGGGATTCTGTTCGTGCTGTCGTCGCCGTCGGGTGCCGGAAAGACCACTCTCGCACGGCGGTTGCTGGAGGTGGATAAAGGGATCGGTATGTCGATCTCGGTGACGACCCGCAAACCCCGACCGGGCGAGGTCGATGGTCTGGACTATATTTTCGTGGACGACCGCCGGTTCACCGAGATGCGGGAAGGTGGGGAGCTACTCGAGTGGGCGCTCGTGTTTGGTAATCAATATGGTACGCCCCGCGCGCCAGTCGAGGGGGCGGTTCGCGCTGGTCGCGATGTGCTGTTCGATATCGACTGGCAAGGTGCGCAGCAGCTCGCGGAGAAGATGGCCGGCGATCTGGTGCGTATCTTCATTCTGCCCCCGTCCGGGTCGGCTCTCGAACAGCGGCTGCGCGCCCGCAATCAGGATCCACCCGAGGTCGTGGCGCGCCGCATGGCAGCGGCTGCAGCGGAAATCAGCCACTGGGGTGAGTACGACTACGTGGTGATCAACGCCGACCTTGACCACAGTCTTGCGAGTTTGCAGTCGGTTCTAGCGGCTGAACGGCTGCGCCGGGACCGGCAGACGGGACTTACCGCCTTTGTGCGCGAGATGCAGAAATCGCTGTGATCAACCGGCCAGGTACGCTGCGGCGTCAAATGCCATGCGCCGAACCTGGCCAGCGCTCGAGGATATAGGCAAGGCGGCCGAAGTCGGCGACCGTCAGCTGCTCGGCCCGCAGCGATGAAGCTATGCCGGCCGCTTCCAGCAGCGCTTCGGGGTCAGACACGAGCTGCTTGAGGCTGGCCCGCAGCATCTTGCGGCGCTGGCCGAAGGCGGCGGCGGTGACCCGCCCCAGAACTTTCACGGACGCGGGTGGGTTGGGTGTCGGGCGGGGGACGAACTCGACGACTGCCGACGCGACCTTTGGCGGCGGTGTGAAGGCATCGGGCTTCAAACTCAATACGATCCGAGGAACCGTACGCCACTGGGATATGACAGCGAGACGGCCATAGGCCTTGTTCCCTGGCTGGGCGACAATGCGGTCGGCAACCTCCCGCTGGAACATCAGCAGCATCCGGTCGTACCAGGGCGGCCACGGCTGAGTTTCAAGCCAACCGATCAGCAGTAATGTTGCGATGGAATACGGGAGATTGGCAACGATCACCGCTCGACGATCCGACGCTCCCAATAGCAACGGCCAGTTGGCGTCACGTGCGTCGCCGGCGATCACGTCGAGCTGACCCGGATACCGCTGAGCGATCTCGGCAAGTGCCGGGAGGCAGCGGTCGTCACGTTCGACAGCGATGACGCGACCGGCGCCTTCGAGCAGCAGCGCCCGCGTCAGGCCACCAGGGCCGGGCCCAACCTCGACCGCCGTCCGGCCTTCGAGTGGTCCCGCAGCGCGTGCGATGCGGCGCGTCAGGTTGAGGTCCAGTATAAAGTTCTGGCCCAGGCTCTTTTTGGCAGCCAACCCGTATTCTTTGATCACGTCGCGCAACGGCGGCAATCCGTCTGGGCTCGGCCCGGCGCGTAGACCAGCCTCGACGGCAACCGGGACCTCAGAGTTGCCGTCCTCCCCGCCGGTCATGGTCGAATGCCGTCGTGGGCACGAGCACGCGCGGTTACCATGCTGCTCGCGAGATGAAGGGCCGCGACTAGGCTCTCGGGCGATGCGGTTCCGCGGGCCGCGATGTCGAAAGCCGTGCCGTGGTCGGGGGACGTGCGGACGAACGGCAGTCCGAGCGTCACGTTGACCGCGGTATCGAAGGCCAGCGTCTTGATCGGAATAAGCGCCTGATCGTGATACATGGCGATGGCCGCGTCATAACGGCTGCGGGCCGCAGCATGGAACATTGTGTCGGCGGGAAAGGGGCCAGCGACGTCGAGCCCACGCTCTCGCATGGCGGCGATTGCGGGTGCGATCATGTCACGATCTTCGGTGCCGATGCTGCCGCTCTCTCCCGCGTGCGGGTTGAGACCCGCCACCGCAATCCGCGGCGCCGAAACCCCGAATTCCCGGCGCATAGCTGTGGCCACGATCTCGATGGTCTGGACCAGGAGCTCACGGGAAATCAGCGCGGGCACGTCCTTCAGAGCAACATGGATGGTCAGCGGGACGACGCGCAGATCATTTGCGGCAAGCATCATGACCGGGCGCAGGATTGGAGCGCCTGTCAAGATACCTGCAAGGCCGGCAAGGTACTCGGTATGCCCCGGATGGGAAAACCCCGCCTCATAGAGGACCGATTTGGCGATGGGGTTGGTGACAAGCGCCGCCGCGTGGCCAGCGACCACGGCGCGCGTGGCCCACTCGATCGAAGCGATCACAGCGTGGGCATTGGCCGCCGCGGGTCGGCCGGCAACCGGACGCGCGGCCAGGGGAACAGGGACGATAGGCAGCGCATTACCGAAGCAATCCAGCGCCGCGACAGAGTCGGAGAGGTCAACGAGGGCGATGTCGAGGCCCAGCGATCGGGCACGTTCGGCGACTGCGCCCGGGTCGGCGTACAAGACGAAAGGCGGGATCCCGCGACGTTCCCGTAGTGACCATGCCTTGAGCGCGATCTCGAGGCCGATGCCGGCGGGATCCCCCATGGTCAGGGCGAGGGGCCTTGCCAAAGCTGCCGCAGGCGCACCCACTATCGGTACTCGATGTGCGCGTCCTGCCGCAAATCCTTCAGGTGGCGCTTGGCGAGTGCCTCGAGTTCCTTCTGGCGCAGTTCGTCCTGCGCCGCCGTTCGCTTTTCCGCGTCCGCCTTTAGTACCGTGCGGGTGCAGACCACCCACAATTCCACCCCGGTTTGTCCGACACTCGGCGGCAGCATCTCGCCATCCTTGGCATTGAGGAGCAGGCTCCGCGTGGGTTCTTGGAACGCCGATGGCTTACGCGCGCCCAGATCCTCGAATTTGCCTTCCTTCACGGTTGCCGCCAACGCCTGGCCCGACTTGCAGCCGGCAAACTTGGCTCTCAGGCCCTCGGCCTCCTGGAGCCTTTGGGCGACCGCCTTTTGCTCAAGTTTCGCGGGAACAGCAAGCGTGATGCGCTGGACCTGCAACTCGATCTGATCCTCGTTGCCGCCAGGGTTTTTTGCGACAATCCTGTCGACATCGCGCTCGGTAATGGCCACTTGCTGGCCGAAGCGGCGACGAACGACCTCGTTCCACGACATGTTGGCGCGAAAGCGGCTGCGCATCGTGCCGACGTCGGCTCCGAGCCCGGTCAAATGCGCGGCGAATTGTGCCTCGGTCATCTTGTTGCGTTCCGCAATCCCCTTGACGAGCTTGTTCGCATCGTCCTCGCTCGCAAGAACATTCAGCCGCTTCGCTTCCTGCACCTTAAGCCGCTCGTCGATCAACTCGTCGAGCGCGGCCTTCTTGAGCCCCGGCAGCACGCCAGACCGGGCGGAATCGACAGCCTGCTTCTGCAGCGAGAGCGCATACTGCTTCTTACGTTCCTCAAACAGCGCGATGATCTGCTCTCTGGTCTTGCCCTTGTTGGCCTCGATCGTCTGGTTGAGAATCGACTTGAGCTTCTCGTTCGTCGACGGCTGCTGCAGCAAACGCTTGAAGTTTTCGGAAACCTGATTCTGGATGTTTGCACTCAGACCCAGCATTTTCTGTCGTTGCAGGATCTCGTAGCCGGTAATCGGTTCATCGTTCACCAGGACTGCGATGGATTGACCGGTGGCAGCCAAAGCCTTTGCCTCGCCTGCCGGCACCTCGCTTGCCTTCGCCTGGTTCGCTGCTGGTCTGGCTGTGGCCGCCGTCTCGGTCTTGCCAGAAGGCGCGCCAGCTCGGCCAGCAGGCGCTTGGGCACTGGCACTCGGGATAGCCATACCCGGCACCATAGAGGCCACCAGCGCGAATGCGAGCCCGCGGAGACGGCGATTGATATGATCAGCATACATTGGGCGGATCCCGGGGGTCGCAGCCATGAATCATGCGCAACCATACCGGAGATGCGCAGAGAGTGAATATATTATCCACATCAACCATGGCGCCCAAATGGCCGAAAAACACAGCTGAGCGACGGGTTTTCCAACATCGTGAACGAACGCGAGATCTCGGTGCCAACCGTGATCGCGACCTCACTGCCGCTCTTGCTGCTGGTCTCCCACCAGGAAGTCGAGTTGGTTGGTCTTATACCCGTACTCGCCGAGGTGCTTCAGCTCAAAGCGCAGGAAGAAGGTGCGATCGGGTACAATATCCCGCTCCGGATCGTTGAAGAAGGATTCGGAATAGGTGCCGGTGAGCACGAAGCACTCGTCCGCGTATTTGATAGTAATGCTATCCGACAAACGGAAATCGGTTTCGATGTCATAACGCAAGGACGCCGTCACCGACCAGTTGTCGTTCAAGGTGAGCCCAAGGATCCCGAGGATATCTTGCCGCGTGTCCGAAATGCCGAGCACCGGGTCTGATGTGGCGTAACTGTAGACCGCCTGAACGTAGCCAAGCCCCAGGTCCAATCGCGCCGACAACTCCTCTCGATTCACTTCGAGCGTTTGTTCGTCGAACCGTGTCTGCGAGATAATGCGGAACGCATCGACGGGAGCCAAGTAGACACCGAGCACGTAATCCGACTTGCTCGACCCCAACCCGCTATTAGGATTGAAAATCGGCCGGCAATCAGCGTCGAAGCCCGCTGCGTTCGCTACAGCGACGCCATTGCATTGATTGACCGTGCTGCTGAACGGATTGGTGCCACCAAGGTGGAAGCTCTGGCCGACCAGAAGGCGCGCGTAGCCACCCGTGTTCGCCTGGAAAGTATACTGGACGCCCACATTGGCTCGCGTGCCCGTTTCGAGCCTGTCGTAACCCGAAAACTTATCGGTATCAAAAAGGTTCGAGTCGTCGAACACCAGACTGCGGGCGTCCTCATTGGGCAGTGACCGTTGATCCACACTTGCAGTTCGGCCGATGATTTGTCCAATCGGCTCGATCACATGCGAGGCCGAAGGTGAGTTCGCCACCCACGGGTAGGCCACCATTACACCGCCCGAGACGCGGCCGCGGGCGATCGTTTCCTCTCCCTGGAGGCGCTGAGCGGCTGTACCACCGGCTGTCGGGTCGATGAAGTCGGTGAGCTGATAAATATCGCCGCGCAGTTCACCGAACGGCGTGTAGGAGATGCCGAGGCTGTCGGTCAGGCGCCGCCGCCACTTGAGTTCGGTGATGGCGCGGCTGACATCCTGACGGCGGCCGGTCCCGCCAATATTCTCGCGGCCAAACTGCAGCGCATTGGACGACCATCGCAGCTCGCCACCGAGGACATCGTCGAGCACATAGTTGTGGTCGATGATGGGGTGGACAACAGACTCGGTGTCGTTGGTGTCTGAAAACGTCAGGCCTCCGAAATGGAAAGCCTTGGCGCTGAAGTAGTTTCGCTCCGACAAGCCCGTCAGGTTGATTTGATTCACGCGATCGACCAGCAGCGCGCTGTCGAGCTTGTAAAAGCGTCGGAACGAGTCGTCACTTTCAAAAATCGCGTCCCAGCCAACGCTCCACCAGCTGCCGAGGGAGAACTTGCCCTTGGTCTCGATGCTGCCGCGCCAGCCATCAAGATCATCAGGATTCGTGACTGATGAATCGAGTGTTCCGGCATCCTGGTCGATGCCCGCAAATTTGATCTGATACTCTCCGTTAGCCAGCCGATGGCGCCAGGTACCCTGCCACAGGACACCATGCTTGGAGGTATAGAGCGGGTTGAAGAGGATATCGTACGAAGGGTTGAGCGCGATGTGATACGGAACCTCGGTTGTAAAACCGAGCGTGTCTGAAAAGCTGACGCCCGGCAGCAGGAATCCGGTCCTTCGCTTCACGGATGGATCGGCGTGCTGGAAATACGGCAAATACAAGATCGGAACCCCAAGCAGCTCGAATTGAGCGTCCTGGTAGGTGATACTCGCGGCCTCGGCGTCGTGAACGATTCGTGACGCGCCGATACACCATAGCGGCGGCATTCCCGACTCGCTCTTGCACGGCGAGAACTTGCCCTTCTTGAATTCGGTCACGTTACCGTCTCGGCGCACCGCCTCTTCGGCCGCGATCCGCGTATCATCACGCGAAATTGCCGACAACTGCTGTACGAACCCGTCGCGAAAATCGGCTGTCAGCTTGTAGCGATCGGCGCGAATGACGTTGCCGTTGGGATCTTTGACAAACACATTACCGACCGCCTCGAGCGTGTCGGCGGTCTGGTCGTAAACGACTTCATCGGCCGTCAGAATGTTGTTGTCGAAGAAAATCTCGACGTTGCCGCGCGCAACCACTTTGTCGCCGCTGGTGTCATAGACCAGCTGATCGGCCTGCAGATGCAGGGGCTTACCGGTGTCGGGGCGTTTGAATTTCCCGGTAGGACCATCTGGCAACTTCGGGAACGAGCTTGGCCGGGCGGCTTGCGAACGCGTTCCGTCGCCGAATTGAGCGTGGGCGTCCGGAGCGGGCAGGCTCGCGAGAAGCCAGCACGCAACCAGCCATACCAAACCCACACCCCCGCGGGCCACGCGGTGGCTCCACGTCGAGGCGCAGGTCTGGCCGCAAGTTGCTTGCGGTGGCCGCGCGTCACGCATCACTCAGCCGTCCTCCTGGTGCAGCAGCACCGTCACGGAAACAAGACCAACAAGCACGATAGGCAGCCACGTGGCAACCCAAGCGGGCGCCAGTCCAGCCACTCCGACCTGCCGAGAGACCTCTGCGAACAAGAAGAATCCGAAACCCCCAACCATTCCTGTTATGACCATAGTCTGGATGCCGCCGGATCGGAATGACCTCAATGACACAGTTGCGGCCAAAAGAACCATGACCACACAGAGAAGCGGTCGCGATAGTAGAGCCTCGTACTGCACGCGCAGCCGATCCGTTGAAAGTTTTGCCTTTTCAGCCACTTCGATCAATCCCGGCAGTTCGAAAAACGATACCGAAAAAACGCTGCCCAGCGCATCCTGGACGCGTTCCGGGGTCAGGTATGTTGAAAGCAGATAGGTTTCGAATCTTTCCGGCTCCTGACCGAGCCTCACGACCCAGGCGTCGGAGATCTGCCAGTAACCCTCCTTGAGTTCGGCAGACGCGGCGTCGATCCGCTCGACGAACGTGCCGGAAGGGTGGAAAACGTAGGCGGCGACCCCGGTCAGCTTGAGGCCCCGGTTGGACGCGGCGACCGCCCCGATGACCGACTGGCCATCGACACCATCCTGTCGGAGCCAAGAACCCCCGCTCTGCGCCGCAAGGACGTTGGCGTCCCGCCCGAAAGCATCGGCGAACAATCGTTCCGCCTTCGTTCGACCGGCAGCAGCCAGCGGATTGAAGGCGACAACGGCGCCGACGCCGATGATGAACGCAACGGCTAGTCCTGGGCTTAGAAACTGCCATACCGACATCCCACCGGCCCGCATGACAGCCAGTTCGCTCTTTCGGGCCAGCAATAGCAGAGCGGCAATGCTTCCGCTCAACATGGCGAAGCCGATCAGAAATTCGCTGTAGGCCGGCAGCCGAAGCAGTGCCAGCCATGCGAGCCTCCAGGCCGGCACAGCCCCATATTTGCCCGACTGCCGGAGCAGCTCGACGAAATCGATCATAAAGATCAATACCGAGCAGAGGACGAATGTCCCGAGGATTCCCGTCAGGAATTTTCTGGCGATATACAACTGGATTGTGAGCCGGATCATGGCATCCGCCTCTTGGGCACCGTGCGGGTCGGGCGCAACTTACCTGCGGCGCGGGCGACCGAGGTCCACGCCGAGTCTCCGATATCCCGCAGACGATTGGCGAGTATGGAACTGCCGCGCGGTTTGGCGCCCCGCCAGATGACGACGGTTGAAAGCAGGATCGCCGCCAGCGGTATCAGATAGAGCAGCGGAGTCATTGCGGCATTGAGGACGACCACGAAGTTCATGGCGAGCGCCCCCAGTCGCGAGGCGACGGCGCCGACAAAGGCGACCACTGCGCGCTCGACCCGGTTCTGGCGCGTGCTCTGGGCTTGCCCGACCGCGGCCAGTGCGATCATTACGAAAGCTATTGGGAACAGAGGGTTGGCGAACCGCTCATGAAGCTCGGAACGAAACTGGCCAGGTGCGCGCTGGTAGACGGCGCTGGTTGCCTCCGGGTTCGCGAGTTCGGAGTAGTAGCGCTCGCGGGGTTTCAGATCGTTGCTGTCATCGTCCTTGGCCTCGAAACGGTTGAGGTCGATCGCGTAGTTATCGAAGGCGATGATTTCGGGCGGCTTCTGCGGATCGCCACGGCGAACGATATGGCCTTTCGTCATGAGCAGGTATGCTGCGGGGTCCTGCTTGACGATGGTTCCGCGCTCGGCAAGGTAGGCCTGCGAGAGCTTCGGGTCGCGCTGGTCGTGCATGATGAGGCCGAGCAGTTCACCATTGAGCGAGCGTTCCCGGATATGGAAGGTGAGTTTTGGCTCGGGACTGGAAAAGCGCCCGGGCTGTATCACCTGGGACAATAGGTCGGTTCGGATCTGAACGAGATAGTCGCGCAACAGCCTCAGACTCCAAGGCTGCCCTATGTGATTGACGAAGCTGACGCTCGCAGCGACGATAAGCGCGAGGTAGATCAGCGGTCGTCCGACGCTCCAGATCGTGGCACCAGAAGCGGTGAACACGATCAGCTCGCTGTCGCCGTTGAGACGGTTCAGCGTGTGAATCGTCGCGATGAGCAATGCGAAGGGCGCGATGATGGCCATCAGGTTCGGCAGCGCCAGCGTCGTCAATTTGAGCAGAAGCCACGCATCCTGGCCCTGGGACGTGACGACGTTCAGCTGGCGGAGGGCGAGTGCAATCCAGACGATACCCGACAGCGACAGCAGAATCAGGAGGAGGGCCCCTGCCGCTTGTCTGAAGACGTATCGTTCGAAAATCGACATGGCGCCGGATTACCTGTCATTCTGGGTACCCAGCGTCTTTGCTGCGCTGGAGGCGGATCAGGGCATTTGTTGGTGCGGTCCCCAAAGCGCCGGTTCGAAGGCCCTCTTCCCGGTCACACAGCACGGTGGCGGAATTCCGGCCTCGCCGGATCCGGACATATCCCGCTTTCAACTTCGGCGCCATGGCTTCGGAAATCCGTCTCACTCCTGGGCGGGTGGCCGACGTCGCGAGCCTTGCATGGCCGGACGCGGAGCGGCTAATGTCTAAAGTCTTGCGCTTGATACCTCGAAATACCTGGCGCCTCGATGCTCATGGCGCGGCCGCTGCTGCGGAACCGATGCCGACCTTCAACATATGACCCGCGGTATTCCCTGCCGGATAACAGCGGGGCCGCCTTCGCAGAACCGGAGCCCGACTGATGACCGACCGCCTCGAAGTTGTTTTCAGCCCGCTGACGGCTGCCACTGAGAATGTGGCCGTGGCGTTCGCCAGCGATGAACTCGCGCTCGGCAGCCGGCTCAAGGACCTCAATGCCAAGTCGGGCGGAGCAGTGCTCAAGGCGGCCGAAGCTGGCGACTTCAAGGGCAAGGCCAAGTCGGCGATCGAAATTCTCGCTCCCCCGAAGCTCGATGTGACACGCCTCATTGTCATCGGCACCGGCAAGGCCGCCGATCTCAGCGACCTGGACCGAACCGTGCTCGGCGGTACCGCACTGGGCCATGTTTTGGCGAGGAAATGCGCATCCGCAAGCTTCATCGCCGAGATCCCGGATTCGAGCGAGAAGGCGGATCTCATCGCCGCCGACGTCGCTTTGGGGGCGCTGCTTCGGCACTATAGTTTCAAAAAGTACCTGACCAGGAAGAGCACCAGTGACGACAGCGCCAGCAACGGCCCGCGCGACAGTCTGACTAGGCTTGTGATCCACACCGCCGACCCTGACAAAGCCCGCACGACGTTCCTTCGCCACAAAGCAATTGCGGACGGTGTCTATTTCGCGCGCGATCTCGTCAACGAACCGGCTAACGTACTTGGCCCCGTCGAATTCGCCGAGCGGGTGAAGGACCTCGAACGCTTCGGTGTAGAGGTTGAGATCCTCGACGTCCCGGCGCTTGAAGCGCTCAAGATGGGCTCGTTGTTGAGTGTCGGGCAGGGGAGCGTGAAACCCTCCCGCGTCGCAATCATGCAGTGGAACGGCTCGAGATCGAAGCGCGCGCGACCGATCTGCTTCGTCGGCAAGGGCGTGACATTCGATACCGGCGGCATCTCGATCAAGCCGGCTGCCGGAATGGAGGATATGAAGGGCGACATGGGCGGCGCTGCCTGCGTCTCCGGCCTTATGCTGACACTGGCCCAGCGCAAGGCCAATGTGAATGTGGTTGGCCTGATCGGCTGCGTCGAAAACATGCCCTCGGGGTCTTCCGTGCGGCCAGGCGACATCGTCACGTCGATGTCGGGCCAGACGATCGAGGTCCTGAATACCGACGCCGAGGGCCGGCTGGTTCTCGCCGATGTCTTGTGGTACGCGCAGGAGCGTTTCAAGCCGAAGCTCATCGTCGACCTCGCCACCTTGACCGGCGCCATCATGGTCGCCCTCGGCAAGGACTACGCAGGTGTCTACTGCAACGACGATCGACTCTATGCCGACCTCCAGAATGCGTCGGCAGCGACCGGCGAGAAGATCTGGCGGATGCCGCTCGATAAGAGTTTCGACAAGCTGATCGACAGCAAGAACGCCGATGTGAAAAACATCGGCGGGCGCTGGGGCGGAGCGTGCACCGCGGCCGCCTTCTTGCACCGGTTCGTCAAAGATACGCCGTGGGCGCACATCGATGTTGCTGGCACGGCGATGGATGCCACGCGCACCGACATCAGTCAGAGTTGGGCGTCGGGCTGGGGCGTGCGGCTGCTTGACAAGTTCGTCGGCGATAACCACGAGAAACCGGAGAAGTGAGGGTGGCTGGGCGGATCGCAACCGTGAGCGATCGTGAAGCTCCGCAGTGCGCGGATGGTCTTCCGGATGACGATCGTGCATGCGCCGGCAAAACGCGCCGGCGCACCACGATGTGTGGATTGTACTAACTTTATATTTTGCAAATGATTTTACATCAACACATTCCATAATATGTATTACGCGAATGAAAGGCCTGTTATGGATGGCCAGGTTATGGATGGCCAGGTTATGGATGGCTAGGTTCAAGTCTGCGAGCCCAGGCCCACAGGCTTGTTGGTTGCGCCGGCGATCGCCGTGATCCGCGATCCGCCAGGGATGTCATCATCAGCACTCCCAATCCGGGTGTGGCGGATTTGGACAAGGATGCTGCCGGCTCGTCGCCCGTGTTCCGGTTCCGATATCTGCTTCCCGTCGCGTCGCCGCACCGGCCGCCCCTCCCCCCCCTGCACACCATTGACACCGCCCTTCGCTTTTCACCGGCGGCATCCGTTGTTGTAAGTGTCGCGCAGGCCCAGGGGATAGTTTCAATCCTTGGCGAGAGGCGTGCCCGGCGCCATCGACCTCGGTGACACCGGACTGCGCCACGGCAGGCAAGCCCCGGGACGGCAGCCCTGCAGCCCACCGGCGCGGTCCTTCCCTCCCGGTTACTTTATTGAAGCCCTCCCCTATCGCCTGAACCCTGCTCCCCCTTTTTCTACGGCAGCCGCGATTCCGAACGGCGGACGGCGTCGGCGATGAGCACGGCGTAGAGAGCGGCGACGAATCCGGTCAGCACGTTGACGCTGACCGCCGCGCCGAGCACGCGTGCAACGTCGACGGAAACGAACCAAGTCAGCAGAGCGACCACCATCTCGTCGAACTTCTGCTTCAGCACGAACAGAAACTCGCTCGCCTGAGCGAGGTTCGGCTTGGCCGGCAAATCGAAGATCAACTGGCGGCCGAGGTCGGTGAAACTCGGCGCGGGCAAGAACGAAAGCGCGAGCGAGAAGATCAGACCGAGCGGCACCGCCAGCCGGAAGTAGCCCCATCGCATCGGCCGCGCGGCCAGACTGATCGACAACCGTCTCAGCACGCTCGATCCAATGTACACCGCGACGCCGAACACGATTGCAACCCACATGAGCCGCCCCTTGTCGGTGCCGGAAAATGTGATCAGCGCACAAATACCGGCCAGCAGCGCCTTGAGAATGGCTTCCGTGAACGCAACCAGCCAGACCAGTGCTGGACGGCGGCTTCCACCCGCGTCTTGATCGAAATAGAACGGGAGCTCGTGGGCGAGCCGCGCCTGCTCAAGCCACAACCCGACGGCAAAAGCCAGAACGGCGGTCAGTCCAGCGAAGGCCATCGGGTGGTAAAAGCCCAGCGCAGCCAGGCCAAACACCGCGGCTAATTCGGTCAGCATGATGATGCCGTTCAACAGAATGGCCAGCATGGTCCCTCCCCCAATCCTCGGGCCGGACCTTAGACGAAGCGATGACGGGAGACGAGACGTGTCGGATCAAGATACCCCAGAGCTTGACAGCGGGCGCAAGTCGATCGGCGACCTGATCGGCGTGATGGCCGCTCTGCGGTCACCCGGTTCCGGTTGTCCTTGGGATCTCGCGCAGACGTTCGCGACCATCGCGCCATACACGATCGAGGAAGCCTACGAGGTGGCGGACGCCATCGCCCGCGGCAACCTCGGCGACCTCAAGGAGGAACTTGGCGATCTGTTGCTGCAGGTCGTCTATCATGCGCGGATGGCGGAGGAGCAAGGCGCCTTTGACTTCGGCGACGTGGCGCACGGCATCACGGCCAAGATGATCCGCCGGCACCCGCACGTGTTCGGGGACGAGACCGCCCGCTCGGCGTCGGATGTCGATGGGCTGTGGGCCCGCATAAAGGCCGAAGAGAAGGCGGCAAAAGGCGCGGCCCCCTCGCGCCCTTCCCTCCTCGATGATGTGCCCGCCCCGATGCCGGCGCTGATGCGGGCCGTCAAGTTGCAGAGCAAAGCCGCCAAGGTGGGGTTCGATTGGCCGACACTCGCGCCCGTGTTCGACAAGATGCGGGAGGAGCTGGCGGAGCTCGAGCAGGCGTGCAGCGCCCCATCCGGCCGGCCCCTGGACCGGGAGCCGGATGGGGCCATCCATGAAGAATTCGGGGACCTGCTGTTCGTCATGGCCAACGTGGCGCGGCACCTCAAGATCGATCCCGAGGCGGCCTTGCGCGGGGCAAATGCCAAGTTCACCCGCCGCTTCCAGTATATCGAAGCGCGCCTGTTGGAGGACGGCCGCACCCCTGCGCAGTCCTCGCTCGCCGAAATGGACCGCCTGTGGAACGAGGTGCGGGCAGAGGACAAGTACGGGCGGGGTGAATGACGCGGCTAGTGGCCTGTCGCGCCTAAATCGCTGTACTGGCGGCAACCGCTGACGATTTAGGCGAGACATGAAGGCCACTAGCAAAAACAATGGTTTAGTGGGGCGTTCATCGCGCCTTGATTGACGACCAGCTTGCCGCTCGCACAGGTCAATTAAGGCGCGACGCCCC
>PERT01000034.1 GCA_002928955.1 Hyphomicrobium sp.
CAACCCTATGATTCTAGTGTAGCTTTTGCATCTGACGTTTGGTTTTTCGTCCAGCCCCGAGTGGGGACCAAACGTCAGATGCGCTACACTAGCGCGTGAGGGAAGCCCCGGCGCGATGGTTTTGAACCGCCCCGCGTGCGCCGCGCGGCGGATCGAAGAGGCGGCCGATGCCGGTCAGGTTGTCATAGCCGAAACCGGCGTCCATGGCCCAACCCATCACGCTATGTGCGGCCTCGGTCATGGGGACTGCGTTGCCGGAACCGGCTGTTGCTGCAAGCACGTAGCCCAGGTCCTTCTCGACGAGTTCGACCGGGAACATCGGTGCGAAGTTGCCCGCCAGCATACTTGCGGCGGCGCCTTTGACCGCTGTGCTCGCAACCGGCGTCATGCCTATGATCTCGACCGCCCGGGCGGCGTCGACGCTGGATTGTTTCAGAAGACCTATCAACTCAGCCATGGCCGATACCTGGATCGCAAACAGGGCGTTGACGGCGAGCTTCACCGTTGCGCCGGCGCCGTTTGCGCCCGCATGGTGGACGGCTCCGCCCATCGCCTTCAAGACCGGCTCGGCGAAGGCCAGCCGCGCGGCATCGCCTCCAACCATGAAGATGAGCTGCCCAGCGTCGGCCTGCGGTCGTGATCCGGCGACAGGAGCATCAAGCAACGCGATGCCGCGCTCTTGCGCTGCTTCGGCGAGTTCGCGAACCCAGCCGATGGTCAAGGTCGAGCAGTCGATGGCTATCGCATCACGCTTCATGCCAATGAGTGCGCCTGTATTCGGGTCGAGCCAGACGTGGCGAGACGCCTCGTCATCGCGCACCATGGCGATGACGATGTCTGCGCCGGTGGCCGCGGAGCGCGGGCTGCCTGCTATCGTCGCTCCAGCTGATGCGAGCGGCTGCGTTTTCGCCGGGTCGCGGTTCCACGCAGTGACAGCGTGCCCTGCCCTGACGAGGGCTTGCGCCATGCGTGAGCCCATGGCGCCGAGGCCAATGAATGCGATGCGAGTCATGGTCAAACTTTCTTTCTAGTGGGGCGTCGCGCCTTAATTGACCTGTGCGAGCGGCAAGCTGGTCGTCAATCAAGGCGCGTTGAACGCCACACTAAACCATTGTTTTTGCTAGTGGTCATAAGCTTGCTAGTGTTCCCTAGGCGCCGACATTTGATCTGGAGCGCGTTGCAACGGGAATCAAATGTCGGCGCAGGAACACTAGCGTTTGGCATCGTCCGTCCCTGGGAAGCTACGTCCAGCCGGCTATCGGATAAATCGGTTGCGATGCATCATATTCGTGCATAACGTGCATGAATGAACTTTGATGACCTGGCACTGTTTTTAGCCGTTGCCCGTCGCGGCAACTTCGCAACCGTCGCCAAGGATCTTGCCGTCGACCCGTCGTCTGTGTCGCGCGGCATCGCCGATCTTGAGGCAGCGCTCGGTGTGCGGCTGTTTCAGCGCACCACGCGGCGTGTCACGCTCACCGAGGCCGGCGCGCTCTATCTCGCGAGCATTGAGCCACTGATAGACGAGTTGCGCCGCGCTAACGCTGCCATCCAGAACGCGCAATCGGTGCCGCGCGGATTGCTGCGCATCTCGACGTCAGTGACGTTCGGTCAGAAAGTGCTCGTGCCGCTGTTGCCGGCGTTTCGGGCTCACTATCCCGAGCTTGCCGTCGAAGGCGTCTTCACTGACGCCAACGTCGACCTGGTCACTGACCGGATCGATCTCGCCGTTCGTCTCGCGCCGACGATCGAAGGCGATTTGATCGCGGCGAAACTCATGGACACGCGCTATCGTGTCGTTGCAAGCAAAGAGTATCTAAAATCGTCGCCCCGACTGGTTGCGCCTGCCGATCTCGCAAGGCACCGTGTTCTGCTTTTCAACCTGCCTGGCTTTCGCAAACGTTGGCTGTTCCGCGACCGGAAGAGCGGTCCTATTGTAGAGGTGCCGATCGCGGGTGACATTACTCTCGCACCCGCCGGGGCTTTGCTTGAGGCGGCGATAACCGGCCTCGGTCCTGTAATGCTGCCGGACTGGCTGGTCGACGCCGACATTGCTGCCGGCCGGCTGCGGAACGTCTTTCCGAGACATGACGTGACGGCGACGACCTTTGAGACAGCCGCTTGGCTCGTCTATCCAAGCCGGGCCTATCTGCCGAACAAGGTCAGGGTCATGATCGATTTCTTGAAGTTCCACCTCGCGTCGCCTTGACGGCGACCGGGTGGTCCCATTCGATGCCGCCACGTCTCGTCGCCGCCTCACGCTTCCTCCTCCGCCAATGGCCCGTCCTCCGCCAATGGCCAGTCAGCTTCTTCATCCCGCGGTTGTCGTGTCGATGTCACTACTGATGAGGGCGGATGCTGTTGAGCGGGACAGCGGCATATATCCAAAACGCAGTGGGGAGCGAACACCCCTGATGCCCGGTAACCCGATGTTTCTAAAATGTGATTCAGGTGGAGATACCCGGATGGAATTTTTGCCGGGGCCATGCGTCGGATGTCCCGACCAGTTCACACCGGAATTCACATTTCCAAACTGAGACCTCGGATCTGTTGGTCCGGTCTGCACTGGTCTCCAGACCGTCCTCAAAGTACCGGGTATTCGTGAACCCAGTGTTGCGCGTCGGACGTCCGGTCCGTTCTCGCGGCTGGCCTCGAACCCACGCCCTATTAATAAAAAACACTAAAATCAATAACTTGGAATTGTTCTGCATGGTTTCGACGTTGCCTCCGAACCGCACGGCGCCAAGACGTAAAGGTAGGCCACGCATCAGCTTGGCCGGAGACTTGCATCGCCGAGCATGAGTTGGAGCTGGGCATCAAAAGGGCACCCCGGATGGGTGCCCGAGCCGGTGCGCTGGCTCGCGACCGGCGGAATGTACAGGTGCTTTGAGGATAATCGTAATGTGGCGCTGGATCGTCGCAGTGGCTTCGGGAGGGCTCGTAGTCCACTTCTCGGGTGTGCTTGGATCCGACTGGAGCCGGCCGAGTTTAATGCTGCTGCCGTTATCGGTAGCGCTGGCTGTCGGGCTGCTCGCCGAACGGTGAAGCAAAACGTGCGCCTCGGCTCGAAGGGGTGCCAGCAATACAGAGCAACAGCGGTCACTAATAATCCCGATTGATCTTCCACGAGGGTGCCAGATATATGTCGCGCAAGCCATTGGGACGGCGAGTAGGGTGATCGCTCCGCCGTGGAAGCCGTTCCGAGGTGCGGCCCGTGGCGCGGCAAGACAATCGTGTGGCTGGAGTACAGCGCTGACGAATGGCTGCGGATGGCAATATCCGCGGCTTAGCGCGGTCTAAAGGTTGCACGCTGGCAAGACGCGGACGTGGTGGAATTGGTAGACACGCCAGATTTAGGTTCTGGTGGCCTAGGCCGTGGGGGTTCGAGTCCCTCCGCCCGCACCAGTCTTGCCGCATGACGCGAGCCGCATCAGACCAGAATGGCGAGCCGGGGCGTCCGGTCCGCTTAGAATATTCAGGATAACTCCAACAAGCCGAGTAGGTTGCCGACATGCAAATTACCGAGACGATCAACGACGGCCTGAAGCGCACCCTCACGGTCGTGGTCGGCGCCGGCGAGTTGTCCGAGCGCTTCGACAAGCGGCTCGATGAGATCAAGGACCAGGTCCAGCTCAAGGGTTTCCGCAAGGGCAAGGTGCCCATGGCTCATATCCGCAAGCTCTATGGCAAGTCGCTCATGAGTGAAGTGCTGGAGAAGGCGGTCAACGAGACCAGTTCGCAGGCTATATCCGAGCGCAAGGAGCGTCCGGCCCTTCGGCCGAACATCGAGCTGGTTGGTGGAAAAGACACTATGGAGCAGGTCATCGAAGGCAAGGCGGATCTCGCCTACTCGATGAGCTTCGAGGTGCTGCCGGAAATTCCGGCCGGGGATTTTACGACGCTCAGCCTTGAGCGACTGGTGGCCGGCGTCGACGACGAGACGCTCAACAAATCACTGGACGATATTGCGACCCGAAGCATGACGTTCCTGGCTGAAGACGGCCGGGTTGCGGGCGACGGCGACCGCGTCACCATCGATTTCGCAGGCAAGATCGATGGCGTGGCTTTCGAGGGTGGTACCGGCGAAGGCATGGGCGTTGTCATCGGGCAGGGAAATATGATCCCCGGCTTCGAAGATGGTCTCAAAGGCGCCAAGTCCGGTGACGAACGCACGATCCACGCGACGTTCCCCGAAGCGTACCCGGTCAAAACCCTGGCCGGGAAGGCCGCCGTGTTCGAGATCAAGGTCAGCGAAGTGGCCGGTTCTGTCAAACCCGAGATCGATGATGCGTTCGCCGTCACGCTCGGCCTCGAGAGCGCGGAGAAACTGAAGGAGGCCGTCACCGAACGGATCGCTAAGGAATACGAAGGCGCGGCACGTATGAAGCTCAAGCGCGAGCTGCTCGACGAACTTGAGAAGATGTACGCGTTCGGCCTGCCGCCATCGCTGGTCGAATTCGAGTTCAACCAGATCTGGGGTCAACTTGAGAAGTCGCTTAAGGATCAGAACAAGACCTTCGCCGACGAGGGCAAGACCGAAGCCGAAGCGCGCGCCGAATACCGGTTGATTGCCGAGCGACGGGTTCGGCTGGGTCTCGTGGTCGGCGACATTGGTGACAAGAACAAGATCCAGGTCACGCAGGACGAACTCAGACGCGCACTCATTGAGCACGCGCGTCGCTACCCCGGCCAGGAAAAGATGGTCTATGAGTATTTCGAGAAGACGCCCGGCGCGATCGCGGAGCTGCGCGCGCCGATCTTCGAGGACAAGGTTGTGGACTTCGTTTTGAGCCAAGCCAAGATTTCCGAGCGTCAAGTGAGCCGCGACGAACTCATGAAAGCGGTAGAAGCCACGAACGAGGCATGATCGAGCCCTTGCGGCGCCTTGGTCCTATGCTCATGTTTGGGAGTGCCCGGCTCCGATTCGGTGGAGCCGGAAAGCCGGACGCGTCTACTCACCCCGTCCGGATCATCAGGAGATTGAAAGTCCCATGCGCGATCCCGTCGCAACGCTGACGAATACCTTCTGGCCGATGGTCGTCGAACAGACCAACCGCGGCGAGCGCGGCTATGACCTTCCGTCCAGGCTTTTGAAAGAACGCATTATTTTTGTGACGGGTCCGGTTGAGGATCACATGGCGGCCTCGATCTGTATGCAGCTCCTTTATTGCGAGAGTGAGAACCCCAAGAAGGAAATCTCGATGTACATCAACTCGCCTGGCGGCGTGGTGACGTCGGGTATGGCCATCTACGACACAATGCAGTTCATCCGCTGTCCGATCGCGACGTTGTGCATCGGCCAGGCTGCTTCCATGGGTTCACTGCTGCTCGCAGCCGGTACGGCTGGTATGCGCTATGCGCTGCCCAACGCGCGCATCATGGTGCACCAGCCGTCAGGTGGTTTCTCGGGTCAAGCGTCGGACATCGAGCGGCACGCCGAAGATATCGTCAAGATGAAGCGTAGGCTCAATGAAGTCTACGTCAAGCATACGGGCAAGCCATATGAAGTCATCGAGCGCACGCTGGATCGCGATCACTTCATGACTTCGGTGCAGGCCAAAGAATTCGGTCTGATCGACAAAGTCCTGCAGAGCCGCGATGAGATTCCCGATGCGATTGCTGACAGCAAGAACAGCTGATGGCGTGATGGGAAGGTCACGGTGGGCAACGCTGTCGTGATCCCTGTTTTGGATCAGTTACTCCGGCTCGGTTCGGGCGTGGCGGATGCCGGAGTTCACTTGCACAACATCGCTGTTGGACAGAGCGGGCGACTTGGAGCGAGGTTTGCGCAATAGTTGCCTTGCGCCAGCGTTACGGACGGCAGTCGGCTTCACGAAAACTGTTGCAATTCGGCCCGAAGCACGTGAGCCATAATACCACAGGTGCAAGGTAAACTTATCTTAACCTGACTGACTGCGGTGGACGGGGCATTAATCCATTCTTGATCTCGGCAACGCTAGCGTGCTCAGATCGACTTCGGTAGACTCGGCAGTGCCCTGCGGCGGGCTTGGCAGCAGGCCCAGAAAATTCAGGGCAAGGGCCTGGATCGGCAAAGGTGCCGACCGTTCCCTGGTAAAGGGTGAGACGACGAATGGCGCAGGAAAAAAACACGCTGTATTGCTCCTTCTGCGGAAAGAGCCAGCACGAAGTGCGTAAGCTCATTGCCGGGCCGACTGTATTCATCTGCGATGAATGCGTCGAACTCTGCATGGACATCATCCGCGAAGAGAACAAGAACACGCTGGTGAAGTCGCGCGACGGTGTGCCAAGCCCGCAGGAAATCTGCGGTGTACTGGACAGTTACGTCATCGGTCAGTCTCACGCAAAGCGCGTGCTGTCGGTCGCGGTTCACAATCACTACAAGCGGCTCAATCATGCCGCCAAGAATAATGACGTGGAATTGGCGAAGTCCAACATCCTGCTCGTTGGTCCGACCGGTTGCGGAAAGACGCTTCTGGCGCAAACCTTGGCGCGAATCCTCGACGTACCGTTCACGATGGCGGATGCGACGACGTTGACAGAGGCCGGCTATGTCGGCGAGGACGTCGAGAACATCATACTCAAGCTCCTGCAGAACGCCGACTACAATGTCGAGCGGGCGCAACGAGGCATCGTCTACATCGACGAGGTCGACAAGATCAGCCGCAAGTCCGACAACCCGTCGATCACACGGGACGTATCGGGCGAAGGCGTGCAGCAGGCGCTTCTGAAGATCATGGAAGGCACGGTGGCTTCGGTGCCTCCGCAAGGTGGCCGCAAGCATCCCCAACAGGAGTTCCTGCAGGTCGACACGACCAACATCCTGTTCATTTGTGGTGGCGCATTCGCGGGTCTCGAAAAGATCATCGCGCGTCGCGGCAAGGGTACGTCGATCGGTTTCGGCGCCCGCGTCATGGGCCCCGACGAGCGCCGCACGGGTGAGATACTGCGCGAAGTCGAGCCGGAAGATCTGTTGAAATTCGGCCTCATCCCCGAGTTCATCGGACGGTTGCCGGTTATCGCGACCTTGGAAGATCTCGACGAAGTTGCTCTCGTCCAGATTCTCAACGAGCCGAAAAACGCGCTCGTCAAGCAGTACCAGCGGCTGTTCGAGATGGAGGACGTGAAGCTCACGATCACGCATGACGCACTGCGCGCCATATCCCGCCGAGCCATCGAACGCAAAACGGGTGCCCGAGGTTTGCGTTCGATCATGGAGGCAATCTTGCTGGAGACTATGTTCGATCTCCCGACCCTCAAGGGCGTCGAGGAGGTCGTGATCGGGCCGGAGGTCGTCGAGGGATCGGCACGCCCGCTGCGCATCTATTCGGATCGGGCCGAGGAAAAGGGTTCGAACGCCTCGTGACAGGTGCTGGGTGTTCCTTTCATGAAGGCTGGGGGGACACTTTGGGCGAAGCTGCGTGAGAGTGGACTTGTTTGCGGCCCGTAAGTTCCCATTTCCGTCCGAAGGCGATTTTGCGGGTCGGATCTGGTCTGGATTTCATCGCAGAGCCACGCCTCCTGTAGCATGCCGGGGCCCTCGTCGAAGGTTGAGGATCTGGGAACTCGCGGCCGTCGAGGCGCGGGGTTCCAGGATCGAAGCGAGGGGTCTGAGACGATTAACACTGGCTGCCGGCGGAACCTGCCCGCCACAGCGCACACGAGGATTGGGTATCGCCATGAGCGAAGACAACAAGACGCGCGAGAAGGCAGGTGGCAAGGAGCTGTATCCGGTCCTGCCGCTGCGCGACATCGTCGTTTTTCCGTACATGATCGTGCCGCTGTTCGTCGGACGCGAAAAGTCGATCAACGCACTCGAAGAGGTTATGCGAGCCGACAAGCAGATACTGCTTGCCGCGCAGAAAAATGCTGGCGATGACGATCCGGCCACCGACGCCATCTATCAGGTTGGTACGCTCGCATCGGTCCTGCAACTGCTCAAGCTGCCGGACGGCACCGTTAAGGTGCTGGTCGAGGGCACAGCGCGCGCCAAGATCGTGCGCTACACTGACAATCCCGACTACTTCGAAGCCGAGGTCGAGCGTGTTGCCGAGACCGTCGGCACCAAAGACGAAATCGAGGCTCTTGCCCGATCAACGGTGTCGCAATTCGAGAGCTACGTGAAGCTCAACAAGAAGATCTCGCCTGAGGTTCTTGGCACGATCACCCAGATCGAAGATTATTCTAAACTCGCCGATACCATAGCCTCTCATCTTGCGATCAAGATTTCCGATAAGCAGGATGTGCTCGAGGTGACCACGATCTCGGACCGGCTCGAGCGTGTGTTCACTCTCATGGAGAGCGAGATTTCAGTCCTTCAGGTTGAGAAGAAGATCCGCTCGCGCGTGAAGCGTCAGATGGAGAAGACGCAGCGCGAGTACTATCTCAACGAGCAGATGAAGGCGATCCAGAAAGAGCTTGGCGATAACGACGAGCGGGACGACATCTCCGAGTTCGAGGAGAAGATCGAGAACACGAAGTTGTCGAAGGAGGCTAAGGACAAGGCCCTCGCAGAGCTGAAGAAGCTCAAGCAGATGAGCCCGATGTCAGCTGAAGCCACTGTCGTGCGCAATTACCTCGATTGGTTGTTGTCGATCCCGTGGGGCATCAAGGGCAAGGTCAAGAAGGATCTGGCCGAAGCCCAGGACGTGCTCGACAAGGAGCACTATGGCCTGGAGAAGGTCAAAGAACGCATCCTCGAGTATCTCGCTGTGCAGGCGCGCACCAACAAGCTCAAGGGTCCGATCCTGTGCCTCGTCGGCCCGCCCGGTGTCGGCAAGACATCTCTGGGCAAGTCGATCGCCAATGCGACGGGGCGTGAGTTCGTGCGCATGTCCCTCGGCGGCGTGCGTGACGAGGCTGAGATCCGCGGCCATCGTCGCACCTATATCGGCTCGATGCCGGGCAAGGTCGTTCAGTCGATGAAGAAGGCAAAGCGCACAAACCCGCTTTTCCTGTTGGATGAGATCGACAAGATGGGCCAGGACTTCCGCGGCGATCCCGCGGCGGCCCTCTTGGAGGTGCTTGACCCTGAGCAGAACAGCACCTTCGCCGACCACTACCTTGAAGTGGATTATGATCTTTCGAACGTCATGTTCGTGACCACGGCGAACACTCTCAACATCCCGCCGGCCCTGATGGACCGCATGGAGATCATCCGGCTCGCCGGCTACACGGAAGACGAAAAGGTCGAGATCGCCAAGCGTCACCTGATCGCCGAGCAGACCTCGGCCCATGGACTTGAGCCTGGCGAGTGGGTGGTCGAGGATAGTGCGATCCAGGAGATCATTCGACACTATACGCGCGAGGCGGGCGTGCGCTCGCTCGAACGTGAGATCGCCAAGCTCGCACGCAAGGCGGTCAAGCAGATTCTGACGTCGTCGAAAAAGACCGTGAAGGTGACCGGGCAGAACATCGAGACCTACCTCGGTGTACCGAAGTATCGCTATGGCGAGGCCGAACTCGAGGATCGGGTGGGCATTGTCACCGGGCTTGCCTGGACCGAGGTCGGCGGCGAACTACTGACGATCGAAGGCGTTCTGATGCCCGGAAAGGGCAAGATGACCGTCACCGGCAATCTGCGCGACGTGATGAAAGAGAGCATCCAGGCCGCAAACGCCTACGTTCGCTCACGCTCCATCGACTTCGGCATTCATCCTTCAGCCTTCGAAAAGAAGGACATCCACGTGCACGTGCCCGAGGGTGCGACGCCGAAGGATGGGCCCTCGGCCGGCATCGCCATGGCCACAGCGATCATCTCGGTGCTGACGGGAATTGAGGTGAAGAAGGACGTAGCCATGACCGGCGAGATCACTCTGCGCGGACGCGTGTTGCCGATCGGCGGGCTAAAAGAGAAGCTTCTTGCCGCGCTTCGCGGCGGGCTCAAAACCGTGCTCATCCCCGAGGAGAACGTGAAGGATCTCGCGGAGATACCCGAAGAGGTGAAGAAGAAGCTCGATATCATCGCGGTTGCCAAGCTGGACGATGTGTTGAAGCATGCGCTGGTCAAGATGCCTGAGCCTATCACGTGGGAGCAGGTGGCCCAGGCAACGGCAGCGGCGATCAAGGACGAGGAAGGCCCGGGCGGATCGCGCCTGACGGCCCACTGACGATCCTGTATCTCCGTCGACTGGTCCGGAACGGTATGAAAGAGGCCCGGCGTCGAAAGACGGTCGGGCCTTTTGCTGTCGAAAGTGTCCATCTTCGTTGACGACAACTTTGCAGATCCCCAATGTTTTCAGGCTTATTCGGGGTCTTTTGTGCTTGACGGCCCGGTTTTTTGGGCGCTTTTCTGCCCGCTCTGTCGTCATGACAGCAGCCCCCGAACGGTCTTCGAGTGTCGTTGACGCTCTCGCCGGGGCCCTTGAAATTTCCGAACGCAAAGGACTGACCGCAATGAGCAAGAAAGATTTGATCGATGCCGTGGCGAAAGCATGCGAGCTGACCAAGGAAAAGGCCGGCAGCGCCGTGGAAGCGGTGCTTGAGCACATCAAGTCCACGATGAATAATGGCGAGGAAGTGCGCATTCCGGACTTCGGCACGTTCAAGGTCGCCAAGCGCAAGGCCCGTGATGGCCGCAATCCGGCGACTGGGGCAACCATCAAGATCCCTGCATCGCGCGTTGCGAAGTTCACGCCCGCAAAGGGTTTGAAGGATCTGCTGAATTGACGTCGGAGGTCTGACTGACAGTGTGTGGCGCGCGGCGGATGGTTTCCGTGGCGCGCCTTTTCTGTGAGTGAGGCATGGCCGTCGCGTCGATGCCGCGATATTGGTGTGTTCTGGGTCCTGGACGGCGGCGCGACAAAGGGGAAGCAGGTGCATTGCCGAGTAGCGGGCGTGGAGATAGAAATCCAATCGAAAGCTGGCCAGCCTCGCAGCCGATCACCTTATGCCAAAACCACCGGGAGCTCGCGAGCACTGAAGCGTGCCCGGTTCAGTAGAAAGGAAGGGTAGGCCGCGAGGCGGTACCCCCTTTTTGATGCCGGATCGATATCGCCGCTCACGCGTCCTCGATGCATTCCTCGCCGAAGCCGGCTTCAACAAGCGCCACCAGGGCTTCCAGTGCCTCCGGGCCATCTGGACCGTTGCTGACGATGTGAAGCACGGATCCTGGGCCGGCCGCCAGCATCATCAGGCCCATGATCGAGGTTCCGCCCACGGTCTGGCCATCCCGGGTAACACGGATATTCGCGTCGAATCTTTCAGCGCATTTCACGAATTTGGCCGAGGCTCGCGCGTGGAGCCCCTTCCTGTTGCGGATCGTCACTAGCGCTTCTGGCCGCTGGCTGTCTGTGATTTGGGGCATGGTGATGCGGTTGTCTTCGACTTTCACGGATCGCCAGATAACTCTTGGCTGGCGATCTTGATGTACTTGCGGCCGGCTTCGCGCGCCTTGAGCACCGCATCGGCAAGGTCGACTTCAGCACGAATGCTCACGAGTTTGACCAGAATGGGCAGGTTGATGCCGGCAATAACCTCGACGTGGGCCTCGTCCATGATCGAAATGGCGAGATTGGATGGAGTGCCGCCAAACATGTCGGTCAAAACGACAACGCCCTTTCCGCTGTCGGCCCGCGAGATTGCCGCCAGGATGTCCGAGCGCCGCTTGGTCATATCGTCGTCGGGACCGATGGCTATCGTTTCAAGTCGCGACTGAGGGCCGACAACGTGCTCAAGGGCAGCACGGAATTCATCAGCAAGCCCGCCGTGCGTGACGATCACAAGTCCGATCATTGCAAGTAGCCGATCCCGACTGGAGCTCTTTCTGGAGCTAAGGGCTGCTGGAGCTTTTGGCCACGGAGTGTTCAATTGAACACCCACAATGGAATTGTCTCGGACGCGCGATGCCGGCTTAGCATGGAACTCGAAAACCGCACGTCGTCACCGAACCACCAGAATTACAGGTTGGCAAGGGTTCGACTGCCGCGCAAGGGGGTGGCGCAAAATGTTCTCGCCACCCCGTCGCTATAATTCAACACCCGCGAGGCCGATCAGCAGCTTGACGGCCGACGAACAATCAAAGGCATGGAGCCGCAAGACGGGCATGGTCACGCCGAGGAGAGTGTCGCTGGGGACGGGATCGGGCAGGCGCTCAATCATGCCCGCTGCGACGAGGTCCACCAGCATCACGAGCCGGGCTTCAGCCAGCGGGTCGAAACGAACGACTCCGAGGCCCCGCACCTCGATCAAGCCGGCGATACTTTCCGGGGCCGAAGCCATTGGTATGTCCCCGCGGCGCGTGACAACCACCTGATCGTCGGCTACGAGGCGCACCGGCCCCGGCAAGAAGGAAGTCGGTCCGGTGGCGAGGCACCGCAACGCCAGGTCGGACTTTCCTGCCCCGGACGGACCGCGAATCAGAGCGGCGCGCGCGACGCCATCGACCAGCAACGCGATCGCCGTGCCATGTACCCGTTCAACTGCGCCGTCCAAGCCCATGGCCTCCGCGCGAGGGGGCCGGCAGGCGGCCGGCGGGTAATGTCACGACGAAGCGCGCACCGAGTCGATCGCCAGACGCCCGGCCGAAATTGCTTTCGGCGTACCGGTTCTCGGCGCGGATGTGGCCGCCATGGGCAATGACGATCTCTCTCGAAATCGACAACCCGAGCCCCGAATTGTCGCCGCGGCTCGTATTGGTCGTCGGGCGATAAGTATAGAAGCGCTCGAAGATCTTCGCGAGCTTGTCTTCTTCGATCCCTGGTCCCTGATCCTCGACCGCGATTTCGACGGCCAGATCGTTGCGGGTGGCGATGACCTCCACGGTTCCGTCTTTCGGGGAGAAAGAGATCGCGTTGTCGACGAGGTTCGTCAGCACTTGCGCGATGCGGCCATCGTTGCCGTCAACCACGAAGCTTGCAGGGGGCGCTGCACCGTTGATGCGGAGCAAGACGTTGCAGCCGCGGCCGTTTGCGCGCTCCGCCATGACATCAACCACGCTCTCGAGCACGTCGATCAGCGCAACTGGCCCTGTATGCTGACGTGCAAGTTCGGCATCGAGCCGTGACGCCTTCGATACGTCCGTAATCAGCCGATTGAGCCGCTTCAATTCGATCTGGATCTGATCGACCAGTTCCTGCCGATGCGCGTCAGTCTTGGCGTAGGTCAAGGATTCCGCCGTGGAGCGGGCCGCCGTCAGCGGGTTCTTGAGTTCGTGCGCCACGTCGGCCGCGAACTTCTCGCTGGCTTCGATCCGTCGATAGAGGGCTTCCGTCATCGATCGGAAGGCGCGCGCCATCTGGCCGACCTCGTCCTGGCGTTCGGCATAGTCCGGCAACTCGTGGCGCTGATTGATGTTGCGGCTTACCGCCATCGCCGTATCGGACAATTTCCGCATGGGTCCCGCAACCGTCCGGTCGAGCAACAGCGATGAAACGATCGCCGCCGCCAGAGCCATCGCTGCCAGCCAAAGGATCACCTTGCGCTGCTCATCGAGTATCTCGTCGATCTCCCCCGGCCGTGTCGACAGCAGCAGCACACCGTGCACCGCTTTCGCCCTTTGGATGGGCACCGGGACGGCCACAATCTGGTCACCGGCATCGTTGAGCAGCAGCATCGGTGTCGGGGGGGCGCCTTTCAAGGCTGCGGCGACTTCCTTGTAGGCGGTGCCCTTGCCGCTGCCGATCTCCTTGTAGACCGGCAAGTCCTTGTCGATCAGCCACTGGGTCAGCCGGGTCCAGAAATCCTTCGGCTTGCCTCCCAAGTCGGACGGCGTCTCCGACTTCGAAATCTGTCCGGGCGTCAGGAAGCGGGCGCTGTCGACGATGAGCGAGCCGTCGCGACCGTAGATGCGCGCACGTACCTGCGTGTTCTGTGTCAAACGCCTCAGGATCGGCGACACCTGCTCTGGCCGTATCGAGAGTTCGAGCGCGGCAAACCCGTCGTCGCGAAATGGGATGAGCGATCCCTCCGCCTCCGGTAGCTTGTTGGGATCGAGGTCAATGCCCTGGCGGGTGACCTTGGCGTTCGCCGCAATCGCTGCGGCAATGATCTCACCCTGGGTCTTGAGTGCATCCTGCTTCGCCCCGATCAGCCACGTATGATACTGGGTGAGGTAAAGAATGCCGACCAGCAACAGAACCAGAGCTGCGAGGTTCGACAGCAGGATGCGACGCAACAGGTTGGCCGAGAGAAAGTGGACCAAAGGCTGCCGCGACCACCAGATCTTGGTCAACCTCCATCGATTGGCAGGTTTCTGCGGCGAATGATCCAAGGCATCAGTGTCGACGATGCCCGTCGCCAGCTGGGCATGGAATTGGCCAGCTTGACCAGCCCCGGCCTGAAGGGCCTGAGCCTCACCAGCCCGTGTTTCCAGCCCCGTGTCGAGCGCCATTCTGCCTCCCAACGCATAATCGCTGGCCACTGCAGGCTATCACGCCCGCCGCCGCTCGAAAGCATCCTCGGGCGACGCGGCGATCAGGCTTCCTTGAAGCGGTAACCTACCCCGTAGAGCGTCTCGATCACGTCGAAATCGTCGTCGACCTGCTTGAACTTTTTCCGCAGCCGCTTGATGTGGCTGTCGATTGTTCTGTCGTCGACGTAGACCTGATCGTCGTAGGCCGCATCCATGAGCGCGTCTCGGGTCTTGACCACTCCGGGCCGGGTGGCGAGCGCTTGCAGGATCAGGAATTCCGTAACCGTCAGTGTCACCGGCTTGTTGTCCCAGTGGCAAGTGTGCCGCTCGGGATCGAGCTTGAGCTTGCCGCGTTCGAGGATGCGGGCCGCCTCCGCCGCCGACGGCGCCGCGTCCTTGGGCTGGAAGCGGCGCAGGATAGCGCGCACGCGTTCGACGATGAGCCGCTGGGAGAAGGGCTTGGCAATGTAATCGTCGGCGCCCATCTTAAGCCCGAACAACTCGTCGATCTCCTCGTCCTTGGACGTTAGGAAGATAACCGGCATGTCCGACTGTTGGCGAACGCGGCGCAAAAGCTCCATTCCGTCCATGCGCGGCATCTTGATGTCGAATATACCGAGGTCAGCCGGTTCCTCGGTGAGTGCCTCAAGTGCCTCCTGGCCGTCGTTGTATGTCCGCACCTTGTAACCTTCGGCTTCGAGTGCGAGACGCAGCGATGATAGGATGTTGCGCTCGTCGTCAACCAGCGCGATCGTGCTTTTCTCTTTCATTGCCGTCTTTAGCCCCTCGGATCCAATCCAGCCGCTCGCAATGTGCGGCGCGATGACGTTACGATCTTGATGCGGACACCGTTGCAGCCGTGAGCTGAATAGCACTTGAATAAGCGACCACCCAGGAGCGAGCAAGAGTCATGGCGCCCGACAATACGCCCGACAATGCGGCAACGCCAGCCTCATGGGCTGCCCTTCCTGGCACCAGTGGAAACCCCGATCGCAAACGTCCGCAGCCAATGGAACTTTCGCCGCCTGCGCTAGCGGCCCGTCTGGTGCGACAAGCATTGAAGGCTGCCCTCGGCACGCTCGACCGAACCACGGGGCACCCTTACGCCTCGTTGGTGACTGTTGCAACCGAGCCGGAAGGATCGCCTGTTCTCCTGATCTCGGAATTGGCGTTGCATACCCGCAATCTACAAGCTGATCAGCGCGCAAGTCTGATGATCGACGGCACCGCGCCAGACGGCGATCCGCTGGCCGGCGGGCGGGTGACGCTCGTGGGCCGATGCATCCCGAGCGAGAGTGCAACCGCTGCCGGCCGCTTTATCTCTCGGCATCCCGCGGCCGCAGTCTACGCGGGCTTTGCCGACTTCCGGTTCTACCGGTTTGACGTGGAAAAAGCGCATTTTATCGGCGGGTTTGGGCGTATTGTCGATCTTGAGCCTGCGGCAATCGTCACATCATCTTCCCGGAGCGAGACACTGGCCGCTGCCGAAGCCAGGATTGTCGCAAAGGTTAATGCGGAATTCGGCCTTTCGCTCGGGTGCATTGCCGACTCCCATGGCGGCGCAACCGTCGGGAACTGGCGCATCAGCGGCTTGGATGGCGAGGGCATCGATCTCGTTGGGACGGCTGCTGCCCTTCGGGTGCCTTTCGCGCAGCCTGTCGCAACACCCGAGGCGGTCTGGCAGGAAATTGAGCGACTTGCGCGAGAAGCTGGTCAGGATAAAATGAAAGTGTAGCGCAGGATCGGCTCGGATCAAGCGTTGTGCCATGCGGAAAATGCATGGCGTTTGGTCAACAATCGAAGTGGATATGTGTTTTCGACTTTGTGACGGATTGTCGAAGCGAGGTTAGTTGCTTAGTGCAGCAGCCAGCGCGAGTGGGCCGTAACGTCCGCTGCTCTCGACACTGCGCCGTGAGCTTCGTGTGTCTTGGCAATCGCAAGGCACGCTCACTACCCGAACCCTCAAGACGGGACTGCGACGAACCCTATGAAACACCTTATGTTTCCAATCGAAACTGCGCGCGATGTGCATTCCAACCTCCGTGAGGCCGATCTCGTCGAGCTAGCTATTCACCGCAACGAGGGACGGCTAGCCTCGACGGGCGCTCTGGTGGTCGAGACGGGGCAGCACACGGGCCGGTCGGCGCAGGACAAGTACGTCGTGCGGGATGCCGAGAGCGATAGCCAGATTTGGTGGGACAACTCCAAGGCGATGACGGAGGAGCAGTTCGACCGCCTCTACGCCGATTTTGTGAGCTTTGCCAAACACAAAGACCTGTTCGTCCAGGACCTTTACGCAGGAGCTGACCTCGGCCACCGCCTGCCGTGCCGGATCGTGACTGAATATGCATGGCACGCGCTGTTCATTCGCCATCTGTTGCGCCGACCGGAGCCAGCAGAGCTTGCCGGCTTTGCACCGGAGTTTACGGTGGTCAACCTGCCGAGCTTCCGCGCCGCCCCAGAGCACATCGGCGTGCGCAGCGAGACCGTGATCGCATGCAACTTTACCAAGCGTATCGTGCTGATTGGCGGCACCAGCTATGCCGGTGAGACCAAGAAGAGCGTGTTCTCGTTCCTCAATTATCTCCTGCCTTTGAAGGGCGTCATGCCAATGCACTGCTCGGCCAACGTCGGCCCTGAGGGCGACTCGGCCGTGTTTTTCGGCCTTTCCGGCACCGGCAAAACGACCCTTTCGGCGGATCCCAGCCGTACGCTCTTGGGCGATGACGAGCATGGCTGGTCCGAAGACGGTGTCTTCAACTTCGAGGGCGGCTGTTACGCCAAGACCATCCGGCTCTCACGCGTTGCGGAGCCCGAAATCTGGGATGCGTCAAACCGCTTCGGCACCGTTCTCGAGAACGTCGTCCTGAAGGGGCCCGAGCGCGTGCCGGACTTCGACGACAACAAGCTCGCGGAGAACGCGCGCTCGGCTTATCCGCTGCACTATATCGCAAACGCCAGTTCCACAGGGCGGGCCGGCCACCCGAACAACATCGTGATGTTGACCGCCGACGCTTTCGGCATCATGCCGCCGATCGCCAAGCTGACACCGTCGCAGGCGATGTATCACTTCCTGTCGGGCTACACGGCAAAGGTCGCGGGTACTGAAAAGGGTATGGGCAACGAACCGTCTGCGACGTTCTCGACCTGCTTCGGCGCACCATTCATGCCGCGTCACCCGACTGTCTACGGAAACCTGCTGAGGGCTCTCATCGCCGAGCACAAAGTCGACTGCTGGCTGGTCAACACCGGCTGGACCGGCGGAAAGTTCGGGACCGGGGCACGCATGCCGATCAAGGCGACTCGCGCACTGCTGAACGCCGCGTTGTCGGGAAATCTCGCGACCCAGCCGATGCGGACCGATCCCGTGTTCGGCTTCCAAGTGCCGCTGTCGCTGGCTGGCGTCGACGCTAAAATTCTGACTCCGCGTGACACCTGGGCGGATCCGGCGGCCTATGACAAGCAGGCTCAGGCGCTGGTCGACATGTTCACCAAGAACTTCGCGAAGTTCGAAGCCCACGTCGATGCCGACGTGCGGGCCGCCGGCCCATTGGTCGGGAAGCTGGCAGCGGAGTGAGGTGGAGATTGTCTTCGTCCGATCTCCGCCACCATCCATGTATTCGAGGCCCTATAACCACTCGCCGGGTAGCGCCTCATTTCCCTCGCTACTTCACCTCGTCGAGCAGGTAGTTTTTCATCAGGTAGTTGAGCGAGGCGCGCCAGCCTTCGTCGGTATTGCCTCGCAGGTCCACGCTCTTCACGAACGTCAGCTTGCCTGTTTCGACGTCGCCCCAGTAAATGTTGAGGTTCAGGATGAGGTTCGACACCTTCTGAACCTCGCCGTAGACGAGCCGTTTCGCGCCAAGAGCCTTTGAAAAATCGAGCTCGCAGCCGTTGCACTCGCCGATATTCGGGCGCGCGGCGATGACTTTTTGCATGGCGGCGTCGGGCTGGACCACCACGAAACGGCCGCTGCCACTCAACTTCTCGATGAAGAAGTCGTCGGCCTGTTTGATGCGGACGACCTCGTCGGGTCGTGTCGGCTCTTGCGAGGTATTGTTGAACCTGATTCCGAAGAACGCAACTTTCAGGGGCTCTGCGGTGGCGGCGGCCGTCGACACTATGCAACTGAACAAGAACATGACGATAGCGGCTGAGCTACGGTGGCGCATCTTGGATCCCAAAGGTTGAAGCTCCCGGCGAAGGCGTATTGCCGCCGGCAAATGCGAGCTTCCAATCTACACCACACGTCCGGCGGCTGCATACACGCGTCTTTTCCCGAGGGAGCGAAGGGCGGCCGGAGCTGGCACCAACGCGCGTGCATCCTTATCGTTCCACTTGGCAATCAACAGGCCTTCGAGCAGGACTTGCTCAGGCCGAACGGGTCCTTCGGCCAATTGCCACCCGGCGCGACGGCACGCGGCGGCCATGGGCCGTGAAAAGTGCGGACTCGATGTTTGCCAGGAACATGCGCGCCGTGTTGTCCCAGCTGTAGTTCGAAGCTTCGTCCCGGACCTTCGAGCGGTCGAGTTCCAGCGCGGCAAGGGCTGCCTGCCTAAGGTCGTCGGACAGCACGCCCGTCTGCCCTTGTGTGACCAGATCCACAGGACCGGTCACCGGGAAAGCGGCAATCGGAAGCCCTGACGCCATCGCTTCGAGCAGCACGATCCCGAATGTGTCGGTGCGACTCGGGAAGACGAACACGTCTGATGAAGCATAGCATTCGGCCAAGTCTTCCCCGTGCTTGCGCCCCGTGAAGAGAACCTCAGGGAAACGAGCCTGCAACTCGGCAAGCTGCGGGCCGTGGCCAACCACAACCTTGCGGCCTGGCAGATCGAGCGCCAGGAATGCCTCGATGTTTTTTTCGACCGCGACCCGGCCGACATAGAGAAACACCGGGTCCTCGCCGAACAGTCGCACAGGGCGCGGGCGGAACAACGTGGTGTCCGCTGCTCGTGTCCATGGAAGGATACGCTGGAAACCGCGCTCTTCGAGTTCGTTGGCCAGGCTACGCGTCGCGACCATCACCCCGGCGCCGGAATTGTGGAAACGCCGCACAAAAGCCCAGCTCCAACCGGCCGGGATCCCGAACCGGTGCTCGACGTATTCAGGAAAGCGGGTGTGGAAGCTCGTTGTGAAAGGAATGTTGCGGTGTATGCAGTAGTTTCGGGTCATCCAACCGACCGGTCCCTCGGTGGCGATATGGACGGCGACTGGATTGACGGCCTTGAACCGCGCGGCTACGTAGGATCGCCCCGGCAGCGCTAGTCTGATTTCCGGATAGGTCGGGCAGGGTAGAGTGGTAAATTCAGTAGGGGTTAGAAAAACAGGATCTGCCCCAAGGCCCGTCAACTCGGATGCGAGCCGCTCATAGGTGCGCACAACGCCATTGACTTGAGGGTGCCAAGCATCGGTTGCGATGAGGATGCGCATCAGGCCGCCTCGAGCTGGGGAAACGCGCGCGTAGCGGCTTCCCGTGCTCGCATGACCTCAAGCCAACGGATCACCTGCAACTCCCCGCCAAGGGTTTCGCCCACGGCTGTGCAGCTCTCGACCCAATCACCGGTATTGACGTAGTGGACGCCATGAATTTCGCGCGAGGCCGCGTGGTGAATGTGACCGCAGACGATACCTTCCACCTGTCGCCGCTTGGCTTCCTCGGCCAGCGAGTTCTCGAACTCGCCGATGAAGTTGACCGCGGTCTTGACCCGCTGCTTGAGGTAGCTCGACAGTGACCAGTAATCCAGGCCGAGTCGCTTGCGCACGAAGTTCAAGGGCGTGTTGGTCGCGAGCGCCAGCTCGTAACCGCGGTCGCCAAGGAATGCCAGCCACTTCGCGTAACGGACCACCACGTCAAACTCGTCACCGTGGATGATCAGATAGCGCCGACCATCAGCTGTGGTGTGGATCGCCTGGCGCTCGATCTCGATGCCGCCAAACCGTTGGCCGCAGTATTGACGCAACCCGTCGTCGTGGTTGCCAGGAATAAAGACCACCCGCGTGCCCTTGCGGACCTTGCGCAGGATCTTCTGAAGCACGTCGTTATGGGACTGCGGCCAGATCGCGCCCCGGCGAATGCGCCAGAAATCGACGATGTCGCCGACCAGATAAATCGTCTCGGCGTCGTTGTGTTTGAGGAAGTCGAGCAGCATGTCGGCCTGCGATGCCCGCGTGCCGAGGTGCAAGTCGGAAATGAATAGTGTGCGATAAGTCGTCATGTCCCCCACCCCATCTTGGTCATACCCAGGGCACAGCCTCGAATGCCCAACATCTTGACGAGATTCAAGTTTCAGCTGTGTGACAAGTGACGCCCGCTCCCCGGGCTGCTGCCCAAATAGTGAACGGGGAGAAGGCCGTCGCATATTTGGAGGTCTTGATCCGGGCCCAGCATTGCGGGCTCCAGACACGCGGCCATCGGTTCAAGTTGGATTTGGGACCGTGTCATGTCGCGCTGCAATATGCTGTACTTGCAGTGGAAACCGAACATTCTGCGGGCCTCGTGGCGGTACCCGCCATGGTTAATACACCTTGAGCGGGAAATATCTCTGCACGAGTTCCTCCAGGCGGCCGCTTTGGCGAACCCTTCTCAGCGCTGTGTTCAGCAAGGGGCGAATCTGCGGGTCCGAACGTGAAACCGCGATCGCTATTCCGTCGCCAAAGAATTTAGGCTCGAAGAATGGACCGCCTCTGAACTCGCAGCACTGCTTGGAAAGCGTGCCATTGAGCCAGAACGACAACCCGACACCGTCGTCGAACAAGAAATCGACCTTGCCTTCGACCAGTGCATCGCGGGCGAGGTCGGCGTTCTCGAATGCCTGGATCGCGCTGTCACGGAAAAACGCCCGCAGAAACGCTTCATGCGCCGTGCCGCGGGCGACCGCGATCCGCTTCCCGTCGAGCCCCTCCGGCGTGATGTCAATCTGTCGCTTTTCCCGTTGTCCAGCAAAGCGGCCGGGCGTGTGTAGGTAGCGGTCGGTGAACTCGAACTCGGCGAGCGCTTGGGCAGTAATGGTATGGCCTGCGACAACGGCGTCAGCCTCGCCGCGCTTCAGCGCCAACATCAATTCAGCCCACGGCCGCATTTTGATGTCGCATGTTGCCTGCAGCTCGAGACAAAGGGCCCGGGCCAGATCGACGTTGAAACCGGTCAGCGCGCCATCCTCGTCGAGAAAATTGAACGGCGGATAATCGTTGTCGGTCACGAACCGCAGCACCACACGGCGTGGCAGATCAGAAGCGTCGGCCGGTGCGGCCGCAGTGGGCGGGCGGCTTCGTGGGGTCTGAGCCGCCGCAGGAAGCGAAAGGGCGGCCATCACCATCGCCAGAACCATGGCCGAGCGAAAAATGGCCACGGGCACGGTGATCTGCAGGAACGTGCAACGTCGCAGCATTTTGTCTCCGGTCAAAAACCGATCGTGCGTCGGGTGAGACGGCGATTTGGGCCGAACAACCCAATAATATCTACCGCGCCCGCGCCGGTCGTGCCACAAATAGTAGTGCTCCGCAGACGGACCACAGTCACTTGGGTGCCCCTCACCGCCTCGATGCCCTCCAAACGCGCTGCCTGGATAAAGCCCCGATGGTGGCTCGGTGTCAGAAACTGCGAACACTTGCCGAACGTCCGGCTCGCGGAGGCGTGGAGGCGGCGCGACCCATACGGGCAGACCATCGCGCGAACCGCCATGAGCCGCGGGCGCAGGTCGACGAGTTTTCCGAAGAACGGTTGCTCGACGATGCGGTCAACGGGCTTGGTCGCGCCGATCCTGATGCCTCTGCGGCCCGTCCCGCAGCACCATGGATTGGTTGGTCTTTTGCAGCGATCGGACTTTTGATCGTGGTCGAATTCATTATTGGCTCGCGCATTGCCCTCACGGCACTGTTCGGGCTGTCAACGCTGTTGTCGTTCGCAATGCTGGCGCTGCGGCTCATGTCATTCCGCGAACTCGCCTTGCCAGCCGCAGCGGCAGGTGTTCCGGTCACACCCGATCCATTGCCGGTCTTCACCATACTCGTGCCGCTCTACCACGAAGCCGCGGTGGTCAGGCAACTGCTCACCGCGCTGGACGCGATCGACTATCCCAAGCAACGGCTCGACATTCTTCTGATTGTCGAGGTTTCAGATGCCGAGACGGCCGGTGCGATCGCGTGCGCTGACCCAGGTCCGCACGTTCGGACGATCGTTGTTCCGGATGGCCAGCCCCGCACCAAGCCCCGAGCGCTCAATTATGGAATGGCTTTCGCGCGCGGCCAATTCGTGGTGGTTTTCGACGCTGAGGATCAACCCGAGCCCGACCAGCTCACGAAAGCGCTGGCTGCTTTCCGTGCGGGTCCACCGGAGCTGGGATGCGTTCAGGCGCGGCTCAACATCTACAACCCATCAGACAGCTGGCTGACACGACAGTTCACGATCGAGTACACCGCCCAATTCGACGGCCTATTGCCAGCCGTCGAGCGGGCTCGACTGCCGATCCTGCTCGGGGGTACATCGAACTATTTTCGGCGCGAAGCGCTCGACGCGGTCCATGGCTGGGACCCATTCAACGTTACAGAGGACGCTGATCTGGGTTTGCGGCTGGCGCGAGCCGGCTATCAGGTGCTGGTGCTCGACTCGACGACGTGGGAGGAAGCTCCGTCGCGCTTCGGCGTGTGGTATGGGCAGCGGACTCGCTGGTTGAAGGGCTGGATGCAAACTTGGCTGGTGCACATGCGTCGGCCGCGGCGGCTGTGGCGGGAGTTGGGCGCACGCCGGTTCTTCGGCTTCCAGGCACAAACGGGGGGCGTAATCCTGTCGGCCCTGGTGCATCCGCTGTTTCTCGCCATCGTCGCCATCGATGCGGCTGCCGGCACCTTGTTTACGAGCGGCGATGGGATCGGTGCCGCGATTCTCCGGTGGATGGCATTGCTGAACCTCATCGCCAGCTACGGCGTCACGATGGCTCTTGGCGGGGCAGCGGTGGCAGCCCGCGGACGGGCCCGGCTCGCTATTCATGCCGTGCTGCTGCCAGTCTATTGGCTGGCGATATCATTCGCGGCCTACCGTGCACTGTGGCAGCTTTTTCGCGCCCCATACTATTGGGAAAAGACCATGCACAACACACGAGCCGCCACGTCGCCGTCGACCCGTCGTCAGTGATTTGGTTGCCAATTGAGCATGCCAGCAGTGGAGCGGGCGAAGGGAATCGAACCCTCGTCAACAGCATGGGAAGCTGCCGCATTACCATTATGCTACGCCCGCCTTTCGAGCAAGCTAGCACGCCGCGGTGCCTCGCGAAAGAGCGCCCGCCGATGTCGTCGAGACGCGGGCAACGTCCGTCCATGGACATCAATTGGCCGTCAAGAGGTTGTGACTTCGTCTCATCGGGACGACTATGCTACGGCTCCCGCCGGTAGGGTTGCGCCGAGACGCTCGCGGCCCGATGAACGTCGCCTTGAGTTTTGCCAAGCCTCGACTCCTGATGCGCCAACCGCAGAGTAAATACTTTGAACATCGCAACCTCGCACCTTGCCAACCCGTCGCCGCGCGCCAAATTCCAGGATCCCGACAGCACTCTGAAAGGCGAGGAGCGCGCGCGCGTGCCGCTCGATCGGCTCGAAACGTTGTGGATCAATACCGGCACGCTCTGCAACATCACATGCCGCAACTGCTACATCGAATCGAGCCCGTCCAACGACAGATTGGTCTATATCTCGGCTGCCGAGACGCGGGCTTTTCTCGACGAGGCCAAGTCTCTCTCAACCCGCGAGATCGGGTTCACAGGCGGCGAGCCGTTTCTCAATCCTGACATGCTCGAAATGCTCGGCGATGCCCTGGATCGCGGGTTCCAGGTGCTGGTGCTGACCAACGCGATGCTGCCGATGCAACGGCCAGCGATCAAGAAGGCGCTTTTGGCTCTGAACGCGGCGCATCCTGGCCGCCTTACGCTGCGCATCAGTCTCGATCACTATACGCAAGAGTTGCACGAGACCGAGCGTGGCGCGCGGACGTTCGCGGTCACCCTCACGGGGCTCGACTGGCTGGCTGCGAATGGGTTCCGGATGGCGATTGCCGGCCGGACCTGCTGGAACGAAAGCGACCGCGTGTCGCGCGACGGGTACGCTGCACTTATTGCGGGGCGAGGCTGGGCGATCGATCCCGAAGACACTCAGCAGCTGTTGCTGCTGCCGGAAATGGACGGCCAGCATGACGTGCCCGAAGTCAGCACGGGTTGCTGGAAAATCCTGAACCGGAAGCCGTCCGAGATGATGTGCGCGTCGTCCCGCATGATCGTCAAGCGCAAGGGCGCTGAGCGGCCCGTCGTCGTACCGTGCACGCTTCTACCGTATGAACCGGCCTTCGAGATGGGGTCCACGCTGGCGGCGTCGACGGTTGCGGACGGCGGCATGTTCGACCACGGCGCGGTGAAGCTCTGCCATGTTCATTGCGCGAAATTTTGTGTGCTGGGCGGGGGTAGTTGCTCATGATGCCGGGCATCGCATCGGGCTCGAAACATGAAAAAGCCCCCGCATAGAGGTTATGCGAGGGCTTGATCTGTCAACGGTCGATCTTACCTTTTGACCAGCGCGTCGCGGATTTCCTTGAGGTAGATTTCGGAGGCCGGCGGCGGCGGTGGGGCGGCGGCAGGAGCGGGCTTCTTCAATGAGTTCAGCGCCTTGATCATCATGAAGATGCAGAATGCGATAATGATAAAGTCGAAAACCGACTGAATGAAGCTGCCGTACTTCAGTTCAGCCGCTCCGATTTTGACGGAGAGCTTGGTGAAGTCGACACCGCCGACAAGCAATCCGATGACCGGCATCAGAACGTTGTCGACCAGCGACGAGACGATCTTGCCGAAGGCGCCGCCGATGATCACGCCAACGGCGAGATCCATGACGTTGCCCTTCATCGCAAAGTCCTTGAATTCTTGTGCAAGGCTCATTGTTGATATCTTCCCCGTTCCTCTGTGTGCCTGTTTTGCAGCCTGATCGTGCTGCAAAACTTACTTTGCCGATCAGCAACGAGACGTTTCGTGCCCTAGAGAGGCAGCGGCAGTCGCTGTGTGGAGCGACCAACTCTGCTCGAAACGCGAATCGGTTCGTTGACGCTAAGTCAACAAGCACTTGAGAACAATCTGCCGAAAACGGCGCAAAAGTTGTTCCATAAACCGGATTGAACGGCAATCAGTTCCAGCTTGGTGTTCTCCGGCCAGGGGTTCTGGTCGAGAGATTGGCGGCCGTTTCAGTGGTTTGCCGTTGGACACCCTGCCTGCCGATTGTGCATGATAAGCTCGAAAGCGGTACGGAGCGACCCGCCTTCGACGCTCGTATTCTGGTCCCGACGTTTGCGTCCCTCGGTTGCAGGGTGCAGAGCAAATGTCGGAACCCTAAGGAACACGAGCCATATTTTGCTTCGAGTTCAGTGCACCGGACGTTTGGCTCAGAGGCCAGCCGCGAGACCGTCCCAAACGTCCAATGCGCTAAACTTGGCCCCATGACCGGCGTCAAATCCGGTTCATTGTCTCATTCGGTTGGCGTGCAATGTTTGAAGGCTGGTCTATCATCGTTGTGGCGCTCGGTTATGTGAGTGCACTCTTCGCCCTCGCCTGGATCGGCGATCGCAAAACGCGGTCCCGCAAGGGTGGCGGTGGCCGTCCGCTCATCTATTCGCTATCGATCGCCGTCTACTGCACGTCTTGGACGTTCTTCGGCAGCGTCGGGTTGGCCGCTGCAACCGGCTACGACTTCGTGCCGGTCTATCTCGGCCCCATCATCATGTTCACGCTGGGCTGGCCGATCCTGTTGCGTGTCGTGCGGCTCGCAAAGAGCCAGAACATCACCTCGGTCGCGGATTTCCTGGCCGCCCGCTACGGCAAAAGCCCGGCGGTGGCAGCAATCGTGACGATCGTCGCCGTGATAGGCGTGTTGCCCTATATCGCCCTGCAGCTGAAGGCTATAGCGGTCTCCATTGAGACGCTCCTTGGTGCGAGTCTGCTGGTCTCGATCGAGGTGCCACGCGTCGGATTCATGGACACGGCGTTTGTCATCACGTTGACGCTCGCAACGTTCGCAATCCTGTTTGGTACGCGCCACATCGACGCCACCGAGCATCAGGACGGACTGATGATGGCGATCGCGGCGGAATCCCTTGTCAAGCTTGCAGCATTCATCGCAGTTGGCTTGTTTGTGATATTCGGCCTGTTTGGTGGCGTTAGTGATTTCGTCGCACAGGCGACCAGGAGTCCTGTCGTCGAAAGCGTGTTTGGCCAGAACTCCAACGGCGGGAAATGGCTGACGGTCACGTTTTTGAGCCTCGTCTGTATCATCTTGCTGCCGCGCCAGTTCCACGTGACCGTGGTCGAGAACAATTCCGAGGTCGAGTTGCGGCGCGCGGCTTGGATGTTTCCCGCCTATCTCGTCCTCATCAATCTGTTTGTTGTGCCGATCGCCGTGGCGGGACTTTTGACGCTGCCCGCCGGCACTACCGATCCCGACTTCTATGTACTCAAGCTGCCGTTGTCGGAGGACGCAGCGACGATGTCGCTGATCGCCTTTGTTGGCGGACTTTCAGCAGCCACCGCCATGGTCATCGTCGAATCGATCGCGCTTGCGATCATGGTCAGCAACGGCTTGGTGATCCCGCTTCTGTTGCGTCATCGCTTGACGGACACCGTGCCGCAGGAGGACATGGGCGGCCTGTTGCTGATGATCCGGCGCGTCGCTATTTTTTGCATTTTGCTGCTCGGATATGGCGTCTACCAGGCGCTAGGTGAATCCCAAGGCCTGGCCGCGATCGGCCTGATCTCGTTCGCCGCGATTGCGCAGCTGGCGCCGGCGTTCTTCGGCGGTCTGGTCTGGCGGCAGGGCACGGCGCGCGGTGCCATTGCCGGCATCGTGGTTGGCTTCGTGATGTGGAGCTACACACTGCTGCTGCCGTGGGCTGCGAAGGCCGGCTGGGTCCCGCTCGGCTTGATCGAGAACGGCCCGTTCGGCCTAGCGATCCTGAGGCCGCAGGAACTTTTCTATTTATCGTTCGAGCCACTGACGCATGGAGTGTTGTGGAGTGTTGCTGCCAATCTGGCCGCTTTTGTCGCCGTTTCGCTGATGCGCTTGCCGGAACCTGTCGAGCGCCTTCAGGCGCAGATCTTCGTCCAGGAGAGTTCACCGCGCTCGAGCCCGGCACCATCGTTTCGGCTGTGGCGCACATCCATCACGCTCGGCGACCTTCAGTCGACCGCCGCACGGTACATGGGGGCCGAGCGCGCCGAACGCTCGTTTGCCGAGTACACTTCGTCTCTCAATTTGCCACACAACTCCGCGGCTGAGGCCGATGTGCAGGCCATTCGTTTCACCGAGCATCTGCTCACAAGCGCCATCGGGGCGGCCTCGTCGCGGCTTGTGCTGTCACTGCTTCTCAGGCGGGGCAACGTTTCGAGCCATTCGGCGCTGAAGCTGCTTGATGATGCATCTGAAGCACTCCAGTACAATCGCGATCTTCTGCAGTCGGCCCTCGATCAGGTGCGGCACGGCCTCAGCGTCTACGACAAGGAGTTGCGGCTTATCTGCTGGAACCGCCAATTCCGTGAACTGTTGGATCTACCGCCTGAAGTTGGACGGGTTGGCGTGCCGCTCGAACACATTCTGCAAGTATGCGCGGCACGCGGGGACTTTGGCACTGGGAACATCGACACGCTGGTGGCCGATCGGCTGAGGCGGCTTGCGGTGACCAAGGAGACATTCCAGGAGCGGATCATCGGTGGCGAAAAGGTGCTCGAGATCCGTACCAGCTCCATGCCGCAGGGCGGCATCGTGACGACATACTCCGACATCACCGATCGCGTCAGAGCCGCCAACGAACTTGCGCGCGCCAACGAAACGCTCGAGCGGCGTGTAAGGGAACGGACGGCCGAGCTGCTCGACGTCAACGGTGCACTCGCCAAGGCGAAGGCTAAGGCCGACCAGGCCAATCTCGACAAGACGCGGTTTGTGGCGGCTGCCAGCCACGACATTCTGCAGCCTCTCAACGCGGCGCGCCTCTATGCAGCGAGCCTCGTCGAGCGCCCTCTGGATACAACCGATGCCTTGCTGGCCCGCAATGTCGACGCGTCATTGTCGGCGGTAGAGGAGATCTTTTCCACGCTGATCGAGATCAGCCGCATCGATGCCGGCCGCCTCGAACCCGAGACCAAAGATTTCCCCCTTTCCGAAATCTTCGATCAGCTCAAAGTCGAATTCGAGCCGATGGCTCACGAGCGGGGCCTTGCGTTGCGCGTGGTCGCGACCAATGCCTGGGTCCACTCCGACCGCCGGTTGCTGCGCCGCATTCTGCAAAACTTGGTCTCGAATGCCATAAAGTATACGCGCACGGGTGCCGTACTTTTGGGAGTAAGGCGAAAGGGCGCGAACATCGAGATACTGGTCTGCGATACGGGACCGGGCATTCCCGACGACAAGCGGCTGATCATTTTTAAGGAGTTCCAGCGCCTTGAGGGTCCAGGCAGCGGCGTGCGAGGTCTTGGCCTCGGGCTTTCGATCGTCGAACGAATTGGGCGCGTCTTAATGCATCCGATCGAGCTCAAGTCGGCCGCCCGCCGCGGTTCCACGTTCTCTGTGACCGTGCCGCAGGGCGTGGTGCGCTCGCTTACCGAAGTCGAGCCGCTGTCGTCGCCACTGCCAGGCAGCTTGGCGGGATGCTATCTCCTTTGCATCGACAACGAGCCCGCCGTGCTTGACGGGATGTCGTCATTGCTGTCGGGCTGGGGGTGCAAAGTGCGCACCGCCGAAAGCCGCCAGAAAGCCCTGCGGCTGATCGATTCGGATCGTGCCATTCCAGATGCCATTCTTGCGGACTATCATCTCGACAGCGGTACTGGCGTCGACGTCGTTCTGGCGTTGAGGGCGGGTCTGGGCGCGGATGTTCCGGCCGTGATCATCACCGCCGACAACACGGTCGAAGTGCAGCGGGAGGTGCGCCGGCTTGGGCTCGGTCTACTCAGAAAGCCGCTCAAGGCTGCATCGTTGCGCGCCGTGCTCTCGCAGGCCATTGTCCGGCGGCCGGCCGCGGCCGAATAGCGACGGTGTGGTCTGTTGCGATCGATGATCTCAGCCGGCGATCTTCTTCCAGTCGCCGGCGTCGATCTTGTTGATCGCGATGACGGCCTGGGTGCGGCTGTCGACCCCGAGCTTCTGCAGAATCGCCGACACGTGCGCCTTGATCGTGGCCTCCGATACGCCGAGCTTGAAAGCAATCTGCTTGTTGAGCAGGCCTTCGCCCAGCATCATCAACACGCGGACCTGTTGCGGGGTCAACAACGACAACCGGCCTGCCAGATCGACCGCATCCGTGTCACCCCTGACAGAGAGGTCGATGTCGGCTGGAACCCAAATCTCGCCGTCGAGAACCTTTTTTACGGCACTTCGGATCTGTTCGACAGACTGTGACTTCGGCACGAACCCCGACGCACCGAAGTCGATCGAGCGCTTGATGACTGTTGGGTCTTCGTTGGCGGAGACGATGACGACCGGGATCGCCGAGTACTGTGCTCTGAGATAGAGCAGTCCCGACAGCCCATGCACACCAGGCATAGTCAGATCGAGCAGCACCAGATCGACATCGCTGTTCTGGCCGAGCTTATCGTTGAGTTCGTCAAGCGAGCCGGCCTCGATAATCTCAGCGGCTTCCAACGATGACTTCAGGGCCTGTTTCAGCGCGCCGCGGAACAAGGGATGATCATCAACGATGATGATGCGGCAATCCGCCATGCTGACCTCCATCTCAAAATGCCGCTTGGCGCTCGTGTCGCGCATCTGACGTTTGGTACCCGCTCGCGGCTGGTCCAGAAACCAAACGTCAGATGCAAAAGCCACACTCGTGTGATGATCGCAAAGTCCGCTTCATTCTTGCGGCGCGTTCGGAGACGGCCTTCGCGATCTGAATCATACTAGTGTTCCGGCGCCGACATTTGATTCCCGTTGCAACGCGCTCCAGATCAAATGTCGGCGCCTAAGGAACACTAGCAAACCTATGATTCTAGTGTAGCTTTCGCAACTTCCAATCCCGCCCAGTTTTCGATCGCGAGCTGTTGAAGCGATCATGTCGCAGCAGGATCCCGACTGTGTCAGCGTGAGTCGGGCCGCCGACGATTTTAGACTTTAATGTTGTGGTTGTGAGCAGGTGAGGTTGAGAGATGACACAATTTTGGCAACATAGCTAACTCAGTTGCAAAACAAGCGATCTGGCGGCACTCGGTTGTCCGACAATCAGTTTCCAGTTCGACGTGACCTGGATCAGGGTATTACAATCTGGTTGCGTGGTGAAAGCCGTCTCCAGAGCACAGAGAGGTCTGGCCCGTGATAGAGCGCAAGGAACGCAAACCCTACTGGCGGCATACGAAATGGCAGATGATCGCTAGCCTGGTCCCGTTCCTGTCCGTGATCATTCTGTTGCCGCTCTATGCCGACAGATTGAACGGCAGCCGTTTCCTGGGGTTTCCGCTCGGATACTTCCTCGCCGCGCACGGCTTGTTCTTCGTTGCCGTGATCACGGTCGCCGGATTCGTGAACCGCCAGGATGCCATCGATCACTGGCATGGTGCAAACGAAGACCCCTGATCGCATCTCACGCTTGCCTAGAGTATCGCATCTGGCGTTCGGTCCCCACCCGCGGCTGGTCCAAAAAGACCAAACGCAATGCGTAAATGCTACACGAGCTGGCCACAGCCGTCCGTCATATCAGGGTCTGGTTCATGTCCCACACGCACCGCGCCCGCCTCATCAATCCTCGGCTCGGCACATATTTCGGCATTTTCGCGAGCGCGTTCACTGGCCTCGTGCTGATGCTGTTGATCGTCGAGCAGCTCGGCGTTTCGGAGCCGACGCTGGGCCTGCTGATGTGGCTTGGGCCGCTGGCGCTGTTCGGCGCAATCGGAGCGGCGTCCTACACGCGCGAACCGCTCGACTACTTCGCCTCAGGCCGCCGCGTGCCTGCGGTCTACAACGGTGTCAGCCTGGCGATTACGGCCATGGGCGCGACAGGCATCGTGAGCCTTACGGGCGCTTTCTTCGTCGTCGGCTTCGATGCCCTGTGCATCGTCATTGGTGGACTTGCGGGCTTTGTCGTGATGGCCGTGCTGCTGGCTCCGTTTTTTCGCAAGTTCGGTGCGTTCACGGTTCCGAGCTATCTCGGCCGCCGTTTCGGGAGCCGTGCTTTGCGGGTCCTGGCGGCGGTGCTGCTCACCGCTCCGATGCTGTTGGTCGTCGCGGCCGAACTCCGGATCGGTGCCTATGCCGCTGCCTGGCTATCAGGACACACGGCGCTCGCCATGCCGGCCCTGGTCATCGCGCTCGCGCTATCATTGGCGGCCGGCGGGATGCGTTCGCTGACCTGGGTCAATGTCGCACAGGCCATTGCTGCGATTCTCGCACTCGCGGTTCCAGTGGCTATTGTCGCCGTGTTCGTCACCAACACGCCGGTTCCGCAGCTCAGCCATGGGCCGCTGCTCCGGAGCCTGCTCAAGATCGAGGCGCAACAGGGTTTGCCGATCATCGTGCCGGCCATGCTCGGATTTGAGCTTCCGGGCGAAGGTTTGCAGCAGATGGCCAAACGGTTCACCTCGCCGTTTGGCCTTGTTGGGCCAGGCGGATTTGTCGTTGCGACCTTGTCGGTCCTGGCTGGCGTCGCTGCCTCTCCCTGGCTTCTGCCGCGAGTCGCGACCGCGCCCAGTGTCTATGAAGCGCGTAAGTCGCTCGGCTGGGCGACGTTCATGTTCGGCTTCATCATGTTGACGGTGTCGTCGGTAGCCGTTTTCATGCGCGACGCAGTCATGGATATCGTCACGGTCGAAGGGTCTACGCAGGTGCCAGAGTGGCTGGCGCGACTGGTTGCGATAGGGCACGCCGAAATAGAGAGCCGCTCAACGCGGTTGGCGGCGACCGGCATCAGCATCGAGCGCGACGCGGTGCTGTTTGCACTGCCGTCCGTTCTCGGAATGCCGTCGGTCATGACGCAGATGGCCCTGGCGGGTGCAGTGGCCGCGGCACTCGCTGGTGCCGGCGCTGCGACGGTGGCCATCGGTAACGTGCTCGCCGAAGACGTTTTCAACGGCCTCTCGTGGGAGCCAGTCCCTCCTGTTGCCCGCCTGTGGGTCGGCCGTCTGTCTCTCGGTATCGCTTTGGGGCTTGGATGGTTGATTGCGGCCATGGCCCCCACCGATCCCCTACGGCTCATGATATGGGCGTTTGCCATCACCGGATCGGCGGCGTTTCCTGTTCTGGTGCTTTCGATTTGGTGGAAGCGGTGCAACGCATTCGGCGCTATCGCGGGATTGGCCACTGGCTTCGCGGTCGCAGTCCTGGCCATCGTCGCTGGTGAAGCGAAATGGATAGAGATCGACAGTGCTTTGGCGGCGATGTTCGGCGTACCGGTTTCGATACTCGCGACAATCGTCGTTGGCCTCGCGACACCATCGCCAAACCGCCATGTGCTGGAGCTTGTCCGCGATATCCGCGTGCCGGGCGGTGAAATCATCCAGGATCGGGAAACGCGGTTAGTCCGCCTGAAGCAACGCACCAAGTCTTGAAGGACGGGGCGCGAACATGGCTTGCGTTGATATCGTCGCGGTCCTATCCGTTGAGGCAATGGAACAAGCGGGATCCTCTGCGCATGTCAGCACGAGAGCGGCTCGGCCTCTATCCGCCGATCGAGTCATTCGCCCACGATCGGCTCGACGTTGGCGGCGGACACGAGGTCTACTTTGAGGAGTGCGGCAATCCCAACGGCGAGCCGGCGCTGCTGGTCCATGGCGGCCCCGGGGGCGGGTCTAACCCGACCATGCGGCGTTACCACGATCCGAGGCACTACCGCATCATATTGTTCGACCAGCGCGGTTGCGGCCGCTCCACGCCGAATGCGTCGCTCGTCGACAACACCACGTGGCATCTTGTTGAAGATATGGAGCGGCTACGACGCCACCTTGCCATCGAACGATGGCAACTGGTCGGCGGATCGTGGGGTTCCACTCTTGCTCTAGCCTACGCTCAAACGCACCCGGACCGCGTCACAGCGCTCATTCTGCGCGGCATTTTTCTCCTGCGCCTCAGTGAACTCGAGTGGTTTTATCAGGAAGGGTGCAGCTGGCTGTTTCCAGACGCGTTCGAGGCCTACCAGCGGATCATTCCTGTCTCGGAGCGGTCGGACATGATCGCTGCATACTACCGCCGGCTGACCGGCGCCGATCCGAGAATCCAGCTCGAGGCTGCCCGCGCCTGGAGCATCTGGGAGGGATCGACGCTATCGCTTCACCAGGATGTCGAGCGCATCAAACTGTTCGCCGCCGAGACCTACGCGGTCGCCTTCGCCCGCATCGAATGCCACTACTTCATGAACCGCGGGTTTTTCGAGCGCGACGACCATATTCTGGCCCACGCCGACCGCATCAAGAACATTCCAGGCACCATTGTGCACGGCCGCTACGACGTGGTGACACCGCTCAAAGGCGCGTGGGATCTCAAGAAGGTATGGCCGCGAGCAGATCTCCGAATCGTTCCCGACGCCGGCCATGCCATGACCGAGCCGGGCATTGTTCATGAGCTGATCTCGGCCACCCGTTCGTACGCTCGTCTCGGCTCGTAAGCTGCACTGACCTTCAAGCGCGAACGGATGAATTGGCTCATGTGGCGCATCTGACGTTTGGTCCCCACAGGGGGCTGGACTCGAAACCAAACGTCGGATGCAAAATCTACCATAAAATCAGATGGTTGATCCTTTTTCTCATGGCGCCGGCATTTGGTCTAGAGCGCGCTGCGGAGGGAATAAAATATCGGCGCAGGAACACTAAAGTGGAGTGCCGCCCTTGTCGCCGCCGGGCTTGCCGCCTTCCAATTCGCGCATTTTCTCCTGGAACTTCTTCAGCATGCGGGTCAGGTAGTCGAACGCCTGATCGACGTCCTTCTCGCTCGGCAGTCCCGGACCACCCAGCGGCCGTTCGGCCTGTTTCGGGCCCGCCCCGCCCGGCTTTGTATCGCCGAGCCCCATTATTTCTTCCATGCGCCGGATCTCGTCTTTCAGCGCCTTGTTGTCTGCTTCCAGCCGCTCGACATCGCGGCGCTGTGCGGCCTGCACGTCGGGCATCGCATCGCAGGCCCATTGGTTGTCTTTTTTGGCACACAGCGCCATCGCGCCCGTTTCTGTGTCGAGCCGCACAAATCCTCCCTCGGCCGGGGACATTGTGTACCGGCCGGGGCGTTCACCTCCGGCCTGGGCTACCGAGACCAAGAGGGCGAGGCAGCAGATGGTTGCAACCAAGGACGACTTCAACATGACATGTCTCCCACCAAAGACCCACGCGCACATCGCAGACTTCCCTCGTCTGATAAAGGGTGAGTGTGGCGAAAAAGCTCAACTGGTTCGGTTCAGGCCGGGACGGCCCTGATTCGTGCGGACGAACCGACCGTTTTAGGGCGCGTAAACACTATTGACGTTTGCAGAAGCAAAGAATGCCGCACCGATTCGCTGGTTTTTTGCAACCAGCGCGAACCTTTAACCGAGCCATTAACCGAACGTTCACCGCGAAGCACGAGCTTCATGATCGAACGGTTCCTTCCTCGTTCCGCATTGGGATACCGCACTGCCGCCTCGCGTCCGCTCTGGTGCCCACCCGGCTCCAAAGGACGCGGCTCCATCCTTTCAAGGGTGGTTACAGGAGGCGGCTCGAGAACACGTTGAGCGGGGATCGATATGTCGAACAGTGGCCGGACGGAAGCTCAGAGCGCGCGCGGTAGCGATAGCGGCAATTCTGGGGCCAGTGACACTGGTGGATGTGCGGCGGAGAGCCTGAAATCACTCATCTCGCACATCGCTGATCAAATCGCCGATGCTGACGTCCGGCATTCGGAAATGCTCCGCCAGATGCAGGCCCGCCTGCAAAGCCTGGGCATCGAGGCCCAGTCGATCCGCGATCGCGTGCCTGGCGAGTACGTCCCGGCCTTCGACCGTATCGAAGAGGGCATGCAACTCCTGGCTGATCGTATCGCCAGCACCCATGAAGGACGCTTCGAAACGCCACCCTCATCGGCAGCTGGGGCTTACGCCACACCGGTAGCCGTCTCGCCCCAGACCGCGGACACCACGCCTGGTCCCATCCCGGCCACTCCGCCCGCGGCCATGCCAGCGGCTGCAGCACCTGCGACCGCGCTTGATCCCTGGGATCGCGACTCTGCCGAAGCCTTGGCCAACCTCTATCACGGAGCGGATCAAAACGCCGCCATGGGTGCCGCGGGCGGGTGGGCGTCGGGCATGTCCGACCCCGACGCTGACCGCTTCGATCATGTCGACCGGCTTGCCGCGGCCGCCGGCCATGTGGCATCCGGCTCCGATATCGAGCGCGAATGGCTCGAGGATCGCTTCGCAGAAATCGCGCAGCGGGTCGAGCAGTCGCTCGCCGAAATGCGGCCGGAAAGCTCGTTCCTGGCGCTCGGCAATCGTTTCGAGCAGTTTGAACAACGCATGGGGTCTGTGCTCGAGGACGTCGCGACCCGCGCAGACGTCGAAGGATTGCGGATCATCGAGGCGCACATCAACGAACTGGTCCAGCACCTCGAGCAGGCGCAGCTCCAGCTTGAGCGTCTTGACGGCATCGAACTGCAACTGGGTGCCGTCGTTGATCGCCTGTCTGACGAGCGCATGCCTCACGTCGGCGATGCCGGCGCCATTGCTACGGAGCACATCGACCAGATCGTCGCCCAGGCGGTTGACCGCGTGGCCCGTCAACTGTCCAGCGCCAGAATGACGGAGACGCCAGCGGAGCCGAGCGTCGACTATCAGAACCTTGCCAACATGGCCGCGGCGCAAGCCGTATCCCGCTATGCCGCCGATTTCAACCAACAGGCCCGAGGCACACTGCTTCATGAGCATGCGCACAACGAAGATCTGCGTGACATACTTGAAAACTTCATTCGTGAGCGCAGGCACGGCGAAGCCCAGACCGCCTCGGTACTCGATACCATGCAGCAGGCGATCGTGCGCGTTCTGGACCGCATCGATGCCATCGAGCTGTCTCAACACCATGCCCCGGTCCCGGCGGCGCCGAGAGAATACGTTCGCGAGCAGGTTCGCTTCACAACCGACCCTCGCGAATCTGCCGATCTTGGCTCGCTCCGTGTTGCGGCCGATACGGGAAAGCAAGCCGCCGACGCCGCCGCCCATTTGACCTCACAGATGCAGGCGCGGCCGTACAGCGCGGCGCCGCAATCACCGTTCGAGCACGCGCCAGGCGCTCACCTCCATCCCAACACCGCGATTGGCGGCCATGGCATCGAGAGCGGTCTCAGGGCCGAGCCGTCCCAAACTCCCGTACCGACGCCGGCAGCGGCGGACGGCCCGTCCGCTAACGGCCTATCGGTGGATGCACCCGGTAACGGAGCTTCAGCCATTGGTACGCGCGCCGCGCGTGTTCCGATCGACAAGTTGCGCCAGGATTTCATCGCTGATGCCCAGCGAGCCAAGCTCAAGGCGCAATCGCAGGCCCAGGATGCGGCGAGGATCGGCCCGTCCGCCGAAGCCGGTGTCGCGACGCTTTCGGCACCCAAAGCGCCCGGCGCCCGCCTTGCCGCCGCATCCTCCGGCGCTGCCAAATCGACATCGGTCGCCACTGCGGCGAAGGGATTGCCAATCAAAAAGATTCTCGTCGGCGCCCTGGGTCTTGTGATCCTCGTTCAGGGAGCGAACCTGCTGCTTGCCCGTCGTAAGGTCGAATCGACCAAGCCAACGGCGACCGCGAACCCGGCCACGATGCCACAGGCGAAGTCCGCGCCCGTCACCGGCAAGAGTACGCCGACCATCGTCAACCCGGCAGCGGTTCCCGCTGAGGACGCTCGCCAAAAGGACGCTGGCCAAGAGCCTGCCCTCGACTTGGAACAGGAGAGTGTTGAGCCCAGTCAGGACGAGGCTGGCACCGACCGTCGTTCGGAAGTCCGGCCGCCGGCTCGGGTTCAGACGGTGGTACCGAAGAAGGACGACGGAAAGAAGTCAGCCACTGCGGATGCGCCGAAGATGACGCTTCCGAAAGTTCCTGGCGGACCATCGTCGATGCCCGAGACGTTGATCGAGGAGCTCAATTACGAAAATGCCGTGCCCTCGGGCCGGATCGACCAGCGCATCTCAGACACCGCCATCGAAGCTCCTGGCGGCGTACCCATCGGTATCGCGCTGCAGTCGTCCAGCCGTCCCTTGACGCCCTACGATCTCGCTCGCCTGCAGCAACAGCAGCATATGGCCAACATGTCGTCGAAGCTTGGCATCGCCGCAGCGAAAGCGAGCCCGGCATCGCTGATGCCGGATCGCATCTTGGAGCCCCAGTCGGCCGGCAACGTCGCCGCGGCATTGGCCGAACAGGCCAAGCCGCAAAAGAGCGCGCTGGAACTCCCGCCGCTCACCGTTGGTCCGCTGTCGCTGCGTCTGGCAGCCGCCAAGGGCGATCCATCGGCCGAATTCGAGGTCGCAACGCGCCTGGCAGAGGGCAAGGGCACCGAGCAGAGCTTCAAGGACGCCGTCAAGTGGTACACACGTTCCGCTACGCAGGGCTTCGCCCAAGCCCAGTATCGACTCGGCACGCTCTACGAACGCGGCCTTGGCGCGAAACAGGACGTGGCGCGAGCGCGGGTCTGGTACAGCCGCGCGGCCGAGCAGGACAACGTCAAGGCAATGCACAACCTCGCCGTCCTGAACGCCGGTACGAAAACAAATGCGCCGGACTATGCCGCCGCCGCCCACTGGTTCGGCGAGGCCGCATCGCGCGGTCTAGCCGACAGCCAGTTCAATCTCGCGGTTCTCCATGAGTCTGGTCTCGGCGTTACCAAGGATCAGGGCCTGGCCTACCAGTGGTTCGCGCTCGCCGCTCGCTCCGGCGACAAAGAGGCCGTGCGTCGCCGTGATCTCCTGAAGTCGCAGCTTGCGGCCGCCGAGGTCGCCGAAATCGACCAGCGGCTGGCCGGCTGGGCCCCGAAGCAGACCGATCCGATGGCCAACGACGCCCACGCTGCAGGCGAGGCATGGAAAGCCCGCGAGAATGCTGAGACCAACGGCTAGTGGGGCGTCGCGCCTTAATTGACTGGTGGGTGGGGCATCGTACGCGTCAATTAAGGCGCGATGAACGCCCCACTAACCCAATGATATAGCTAGTGTAGCGCATCTGACGTTTGGTCCCCACTCGGGGCTAGACTCGAAACCAAACGCCAGATGCAAAAGCTACACTAGAATCATAGG
>PERT01000035.1 GCA_002928955.1 Hyphomicrobium sp.
TATCCTGCGTACGGGTTTCATCGTGAAAGGTACCAACCCCGGCCGAACCGGACAGGGCCATTGGCGCGATCCGATAGGGGGGATTGCTCAGCCTTGCAAGCGGCAACTGCGCGCAACCCTCGACGGCGACGGCCTCAGTGCGTACAGGCATGATGTTGGAGCGGGTGAAGGGAATCGAACCCTCGTCGTAAGCTTGGAAGGCTTCTGCTTTACCATTAAGCTACACCCGCGTTCGCCAGCGAATTCAAGCTGTTGCCAGAATTGCCCGTCGTAGTGTCGGAACCGGCCACTCGATGCCTGATGCCTCTCCTCCGCCACTTCGAGACGCGGCCGATAGATAGCCGCTTCGGCGCCCGATGTGAAGATCGAACTGCGGAATGCCAGGACCAGCAGGTCCGCGCACGGTCTCGCGTCACTCTGACGGCGACTGGGGGAAACACAAAACAAGGGTGTGGTGGAGAGGGCTGGTTTCGAACCAGCGTAGGCTAAGCCAACGGATTTACAGTCCGTCCCCTTTAACCACTCGGGCACCTCTCCATACCGCCCTAGCCGGCGGACGCTGCCGCGAGACCAAAACGAAACGGCCCTGCGCGTGACGCGACAGGGCGGCTCTTCGCGTTGAGCGAACGGGCGACGGTCGTTATGGTGAGACGACAGGTGCATGTCAATTGGAAAACCGCCCGGCCGATTGCACCTTGATCGCCACCGCGAGCTGCGTCAGAACGCGGCTCTGCCGATAAATGGCCAGACCGTCGTCGGGCGGGCACACGACGCGCGACTTGCCTTCAACCGGAAGCCAACCATGCCCCCCGCCGACCAAAAACGGTTCGACCGCCGGTCCTCCAAGCCCACCTTTCGCAAACCACAGCGGCCTCACGGCGCCGCGGCCGGGTTCGACGACGGGATCGTGCGGCTCTACGGCGTCCATCCGGTCGAGGCCGCGCTGCGCAACCCGGCTCGCACGATCAGCAAGCTTATGGTGACCGAGAATGCCGAGCGGCGGCTGGCCGAGGCCATTGCCGCCCGCGGCGCTAGGCCCGAGCCCGCGAGCCCGCGGGAACTCGACCGGCTGCTCGGCGAGGATACGGTGCATCAGGGCGTCATGCTCGAGACTGAGCATCTGCCGGAGCCCGAGCTTGCGGATCTCGCCGAGTTGGCCTGCGCCGGCGGCCCCATCGTGGTGCTCGACCAGGTCACCGATCCACACAACGCGGGTGCGGTTATCCGCTCGGCCGCTGTCTTCGGCGCATCGGGCATCATCATGACCCGTCGCCACAGCCCGCCGCTCAACGGGACACTCGCGAAGTCGGCATCCGGCGCACTGGAGGTTGTACCGATCGTGATGACGCAGAACCTCGCGCGCGCGCTGATCGAACTCAAGGGCAGTGGCGTCCGGGTCATCGGGCTCGATGGCGATGGCGAAACGCTGATCGACGATCAGTCCTTCGATGGGCCGGTGGCGATCGTGCTCGGCGCGGAAGGCAAGGGGCTTCGGCAATTGACCCGCGAAACGTGTGACATCCTCTGCCGCATCGCGGCGCCGGGTGCAATTCAAAGCCTCAATGTCTCCAACGCCGCCGCCGTCACGTTGCATCTCTCGGCCATGCGCCGGCGTCAGGGCGCAGGCTGATCGGAGCGGTTGGACCTGCCGTGCCGCATGACAGTCCGGCGTGTCCGGCGCGCATTTGATGGCCCCTGCGCCTGAACGGGAAGCCTCAATCGCGAAACGGGCGGAACCGGCTGGTCCCGCCCGCTCGAACTGTAGAAGCCGCGTCCGCGAAATCAATCGCAATACGTCGGACGCCAGCAGGTGTAGTGACCACCGCGGCAGACGACATCGCCGTGACGGTTCTCGAAGCAGCGGCGGTTCTTCCAGCCGCACTCCTCAGGACCCTTGTAGCACGAGCTGCGGTGATAACCACGGTCGCGAGCATGAGCGTATGCGCCAAGAACGCCGAGGCCAACGATGGCCGCGCCAACGCCGAGGGCGACGCGACCGCCGCGGCGAGCCTCAGCGGGCTGGTAGGACGAAGCCAGAACGCCGACCGCCATCGTGGCCGCCATCAGCGAGTAAAGTGCCTTCTTGATCATCAATCTCTCCTCGGATTGCAGCCGCAGCAGCGGCCTGTAACGAAGGGCTCTCCACCGATCAGATAGCAGCCCAAAAAACTGTTTAGTGTAAGAGCCTATCACGCCTCAAGCCACATGAATGTGGCGTGAACGAGAATGTATCTCGCCACCGATACACTGGGAGAGGACCCCTAAGCGCCCGGTTGCAGATGGCGTGACACGGTCGGCCGTTGATCGACCGCGCGGCCGTTCACCAATGACCGCGACGATGGGCACCGTGGTGCCTTGTGTGCCACTCGACGTGGTTGTACTTCTGGTTAGGATAACCCCAGGCCTTGTAATACTTCGGGCGGGCAAAATGAGGCCGTGCCTTGCGCATCTCGTGCGCGGGGCGCCAGTGGCCCGAGTTGTAATAGGGATAGTAGCCGCGCGGTTCGGAGCGGTAGGCGTAGGGGTCGGTCGCCACGTGCGTATGATAAACGTGGTGGTAACGCGGGGTATAGACCCAATGGCGGATCGTGCGAATTCGACCCCAACCGGCCGGCTCGCCCGTTCCGTGCCATCCAAAGGCATCAGCGGGCCCAGGAGCCGCGAGACCAAACGCGAAGACAGCGGCCAGGGTGGCCATCATGCTTTTAAGAGGCATACTCTACTCCAGAACTAGGGAAACCGGATTTTGACGGAGACTTCAACCTGTCTCCCACGTTGACCGCACTTGGCAAATTTTTTGTGAACGAACCCGTCATTTCGAAAACCCGAACGACGATACTTCGAATACCACCCTGACAATTAATCCTATTCTCACCGTCTTCGTCTCAAATGGTTTGCGAGGAGCGGCTCGGTGCCGCTCCAGCCTCGCCATGTCTGTTGCCAGGATCAGCCGGCAAGCGGCGCGAGGACAAGCGAAATTCAGGTCAAATCGTGAAGCGTCCCACCCCGGCCGATCCGAAATCCTCCGACCGCGTTCAGCACACCAACCCCCGGTTGGAAGCCCTGCTGCGCGACCCCGGTCCTGGCATTTCAGTTCGCCCGCTCGGCCAAGGCAGGGACGATCTGCCATCCGCCGCAACCGGACCCATATCCGCGCATCAAGCCGAAAAGGCCCCGCCGCCACTGCGCGCAACTCAAGCGGTCGCACAGCGGCCCCTGACAACCCCCGCATCCGCACTGCCCGGCGATCCGGCCCGGCCCGCGGCGATCACGGCCGATACGGCGCCATCTCAGTTGCGGCACTTGTCCGAATCCGCCCTTGGCCGGCTGTCATCGTTTCTCGCTGGCAAAGATAGCAAGCCTCCGGCGGGCGGCCTGTCCGCCGAACCGCCGGCGTCTTCAAGCACGCAAGAGCCGCCGCACCTTGGCCGGAGCGAACTTCGGGCTGCCATAGACGCCAGCCGCCGCGCATTCGTGGCCACCGGAATCTTCAGTTTGTTTATCAATATTCTGATGCTTGCGGGCCCGTTGTTCATGCTGCAGGTCTACGACCGCGTCATGACCTCGGGCTCGATCCCGACCTTGCTGGCGTTGTCGATCATGACGGCTGGGCTATACGCCATCATCGGCGCGCTCGAACTCGTGCGCTCGCGCATCGTGGTCCGCATCGGCGTCGAGGTCGACCAGCGCGTCGGCGACCGCATTTTCGAGGCCTCCCTCAGGCGAAGCGTGGCTTCGCAGGGCTCCAGCGTGCCGGCGCTGCGCGAACTCGACAACTTGCGCCAGTTCCTGGCCAGTCCAGGTCCGATCACCTTTTTCGACGCCCCATGGACGCCGGTCTACCTGCTCGTGATCTTCCTGGTGCACTGGATACTCGGACTTGCCGCCACTATCGGCGCTCTGTTGCTGTTGGCGCTCGCCTGGGTCAGCGAGGCGCGCAGCCGGGGCCCGCTGGCGGAAGCCAACAAGGCGGCTGCAATCGGTATCGACATGGCTGAAACCGGCCAGCGAAACGCCGAAGCCATCACCGCCATGGGCATGCTTTCAGCCTACCGCAGACGTTGGCAGCACGCCAACCGCGATGCGCTCGCATGGCAGATTGTTGCGGCCGACCGCCTTGGCAGCCTGTCATCCTTGTCCAAGACACTTCGCCTTATCGGACAGTCGCTGATGCTCGCGCTCGGCGCATGGCTTGCATTGAAGAACGAGATCAGCCCCGGCTCGATTATCGCCGGTACCATCATCTTTGGCCGCGCGCTGGCGCCGGTCGAACAGGCCATCGGCCATTGGCGGAGCTTCCTCAAGGCGTTCGAGAGCTATCGCAAGCTGGACGGGCTGCTTCTGGAGGAGCCTCCCGCAAAGGCGCGCACACAATTGCCGGCACCAAAAGGACGGCTCGATGTTGCTAACCTCCGCGTGGCGGCGCCTGAAACCCGGCAACTCATCTTGGCCGGCGTCAACTTCACCGTCGAGCCCGGCAAGATGGTCGCCGTAATCGGACCGTCCGCCTCTGGAAAATCGACGCTCGCGCGTGCACTCGTCGGTCTCTGGCCACCGTTTGCCGGGCATATCCGCCTCGATGGCGCGCGGCTCGATCAGTGGCACGCCGAGGACCTCGGCCAGCACATCGGCTATCTGCCGCAGAACGTCGAGCTGTTCGCCGGCACTGTGCGCGAGAACATCGCCCGTTTTCGAGAGGATGCGACCGATGAGGCCATCGTTGAAGCAGCCAAGCAGGCCCATGCCCACGAGCTGATCCTGGCGCTACCGCAAAGCTACGAGACCCAACTCGGCGCATACGGAACCTATCTGTCGGGTGGACAGCGCCAGCGCATCGCACTGGCCCGCGCGCTTTATGGCAACCCGGCGCTCGTCGTTCTTGACGAGCCGAATTCGAACCTCGACCGTAACGGCGACGAGGCGCTGTCGGCGGCCGTGGACGGCATGCGCAAGCGCGGCCAGGCTATTGTGCTCGTTGCGCACCGTGTGCAGGCCATCAGCAAGGCTGATAACCTGCTCTACATCGACGGTGGCTTGCAACGGGCCTTCGGGCCAACCGCCGAGGTCATGAAGCTGTTCCAGGCCGCTGGCGCTCCGCCCTCGCGCCGGGGTGGCGATGGCCTCGGCCTGCCGCCAGATCCAGGCCGTCTCGCCGACCGCGCCGTGCAGGCCACGGCCCAGGTGCAAACGCAGCCACAAACTCAAAAGCACTCCCGGCCTCCGGCACAGTCGGTGGAGCAACCGCAAGTACAGCCGGACCGCTTACGCCCGACGACTCGCCGCCTCGCGGCAGACACCACAGCAGATGACATTTCACCTGCACCACCGACGCCCGAGGCAGCAACAAAATGAAGATCTCGCTCGGCATCAAAGCGCCAGCTCTCGCGCGTGACAACTGGCAGTCGACAGAGCCATGGGTGCGCTTCGGCTTCAATGTCTGCATTTATATGATCGGTGGCCTGCTGCTCTGGTCAGCGCTGGTCTCGATCGCCGGCGCGGTTGTCGCACCCGGGATGGTCGTGGTCGAAAGCAACTACAAGACGGTGGCGCATCTCGACGGCGGCATCGTCGCCAGGATCCTGGTTCGCAACGGCGACCGCGTGGCCAAGGGCGACGTGCTGGTGCAGCTTGACGCGACCGCGGTTCGCGCCAACCACACCGTCGCCACCGGCCGCGTCAATGACTTGCTGGTCCAGAATGCCAGGCTCGAGGCCGAGCGCGACAATCGCAAAACCTTTATTCTGCCGCAGCCATTGGACTCTGCGGATCCAGCGATTTCCAAGATCGCGGCCTCGCAGTCGCAGCTGTTCGATGCACGCAGGGCGGCTCGCGAAGGCGAAAGTTCGGTGCTGGTCGAACGTGTGAACCAGATCGAAAACGAATTGCGCGGGCTCAGGTTCCAGGAGACCGCGCGCAAGAAAGAGCGTGAAATCAATTCGCGCGAGCTCGCGTCGGTGCTGCCGCTGTTCGAGAAGGGCTACGTCAACCAGCAGCGCGTCGGGCCACTGCAGCGCGAAGCGGCACGCCTTGAAGGTGAGATCGGGCGGATCGAGTCGGATTTGGCCAAGATGGCGGCCGCCCTGTCGGAGGCCGATCTCAGGCTGAAGCAGGGCACTAAGGCCTTCACCGAGGGCGTGGTTGACGAGCTGCGGAAGGTGCAGTCGGGCCTCACCGAAGCGCTCGAAACGCAAAAATCACTCGCCGACAAGCTCGACCGCATCGACATCCGTGCTCCGCATGCAGGCATCGTTCACGCCCTGACGCTGCACACAGAAGGCGGCATCGTGACACCGGCCACGCCGATCCTGCAGATCGTGCCGGAAGACGAGAAGCTGATCATCGAGGCTCAGCTTGCGCCGCAGGACATCGACAAGGTGCGGACTGGCCAGAAGGCTGGCGTCCGCTTCCCGGCTTTCAATGCCCACACCACGCCGCGCCTCGAAGGAACCGTCGTCCGCATCTCGGCCGCACAGATCACGGAGAGGGATGGCCGCAACCACTTCACGGCTTCGATCGAGATTCCGGCGCTTGAGCTGGACAAGATCGGCGCCGGCCAAACGCTGCGGCCGGGCATGCCGACGGAGGTCCATATCGAGACCGTGTCGCGCAGCATACTGAGCTATTTCCTGAAACCTCTGTCGGACGCGCTTTCGCGCACGTTCCGCGAGAGCTAAAGCGGCCCCGCGCCCTCGCTGGGATCTGATCCGGTCTGAACCAGCCCAAATTCAGTGGGCGTTGAGATAGGCTCTGGGCGACAGTACCGTCATGGCGATGATGTAGAGATCGAGCCGGATCGACCAGTTGTCGATGTAATAGAGGTCGTGCTCGACGCGGGCGCGCATAGCTTCGTCAGTATCGGTCAGGCCGCGATGGCCGTTGACCTGTGCCCAGCCCGTGATTCCCGGTTTGACGTTGAGCCGGCGTGGATAAGACAAAATCCGCTTCTCGAAGACCCGGTCGTGGGCGACAGCGTGCGGACGCGGTCCGACGATCGACATCTCGCCGGACAGCACATTCAAAAGCTGCGGCAGCTCGTCGAGGCTGTAGCGGCGCAGGAACTTGCCCACCCGCGTGACGCGGGGATCGTTGCGTTGCGCCTGGACTACGGTGTCGCCGTCGTCGAGCGTCGACATGGTTCGAAATTTCCATATCTGGAATTCATCGAGATTGAAGCCGCGGCGGCGTTGCCGAAAGAACACCGGCCCGTCGCTATCGAACCTGATGAGCAGGCCGATCGCCAGCAAAACGGGCCAAAGCAGCAGCAGGGCCACGCCCGCGACAGTTATGTCGAACGTCCGCTTCAACAATGTCTGCCCCGGCCCGAGCGGCGCTTCCGTCAACGACAAGGTGCTGGCAGACCCGATCCGCGCCACACGCGCGTCCGAGAAGCGGCCGAGCACGCCCGCAGCCCCCAAATGAACCGCAACCGGCAACGAACCGAAACCGTCGACAATGCGTCCGATCAGGTCGGACCGCGACCAGTCAGTGAGAATGATGATGTCGTGGACCTTCTTCGACCGGGCTTCCGCGACGGCCGCCGCCAGCGCTTCGTCCAGCACCGCGCCGTAAAACGATTGATCGGACGTCAACGTGATCCCAATGGGAAGCGTGGCGGTTGCAACGACACGGGCGCCGGACGTGGCTCCGGCCAGTTCAGCCGCCATCTTGCCAACTTCGTCCGAAGCCCCGACAAGCATCACCCGCCGTGATTGGAACAGCCCATTGCGAATGGCGTGACGCAACGCCACCCGGATCAGCGCTTCGGCGGCCAGTAGCGATCCAAGTCCGGAGACGTAGAACAGCAACAGCCAACCGCGCGAGAAAAAGTCGGTCGTCTTGGTCAGGAAGCCGATCATCGCCAAGCACAAGAATGCGTAGTTCCAGATCACGAAAACACGATCCGGGCTGCGCCGCCCGTCGAGGAAGTCCTGCGCGCGATACTCGTCGCGCATCAGGAACGGCAGCACGTAGCAGAATGCGGTCAGGACTCCGACGATTGCGTAGGTCTCTAGCAGACCGGCGGAACCGTAAAACATGACGTGATAAGCGGCACCCGTCGCAACCGATGCCAGGATGACGACCGACACCTCCAGAAGCAGCGCCAAAACCGCAAAACCATCACTCCCGATCGCAAATCTCTGCTTCAAGACGGATTGGGAACGTTCCGCTCTCTCGATTGTATTTAACACTGTTCACCCGCATATGCCGCACAAGGTTAGTTCAACCCGTCGCCGCAAGCGTTACCTTCCTGCTGCCCGCCACTTGTCTCTTACAGCCAATGCAGGTCTGTCGCTTGGCTGTCTGCCGCATACGGTTAAACTGACCAAAGACCGTCGACAGATTGGCTTCTTGGCTGGGAGAGACTAGCCCCCTTTTTCTAGAGGAGTGTCACGGCAACGCAAGCTCGCGCTCGACGTGGTGTTCCGTGACATTTTAACTTTGCAGCCTCACGACAACCCCAAATCCCCCTATCCGTGACCTTGTCACAGCCAGTGCTCCGGTCCCGTCGATAGCTGCACCCCGTCCGCCATGTTAGACGGAACTTTCGGTGCGACATCACGATCGGTTCGAGCGCCTACTGCGGCAACTCCGACAGTCGAGAACAGGGCACGAGCCTTGCACAGCCCGTCACTACAGGTACCAGAACCACATGATTTGGTTCCGGCTGGCGGTCAGAAAACATGACCGGACCCGGAAACACGTCAAGCGCGTCAGAAAATGATACAGTCATCGTTGAAACCGAACTTTTGGCCTGCAGCAGCTGAATCCGCTGGTGCAAACGGCGCTCAGGCAGCCCCTCGGGTAGTCCCAATGTCGACGCGCGTTCCCGCATTGCCCGCCCAGACATTCGCTCGTGCCATGCCCGTCATGGCGCCACGAGAGACAAGCGTGTCGGGCTTCCTTAGTATCCTCGCCCGGCATGCGAAGAGCATTGTGCTTGGTACGATCGCGACCCTCGCGCTTGCGCTGGCTTATCTGGCCACTGCAGCGCCCGTCTATACGGCCAGCACCACGTTGTTCATCGACCCCAGACTGAAGAGGGTCGTATCGGACGAGGTCACACAGGGCGGCTTCGGCTCGGATCTGGCGCTGGTGGAAAGCCAAGTCTCGATCATCGGCTCCGATGCGGTGTTGCGGCGTGTCGTCGACAAGTTGCAACTCGACGCCGACCCGGAGTTTGCGCCACCGCAGGGCAGCGGGCTGTTGTCGCAGTTGAAGGCACTGTTGATCCAGCGCCCACCCGCGCCCGAGCCCAAGCTGCAGGCCATCGAAAGTTTGTCGCGCAATCTCAAAGTGAAGCGGGCGCAGAAAACCTACGTCGTCGACGTCGAGACGGTTTCCGTTTCGCCGGTCAAGGCGGCGCGGATTGCCCAGGCCGTCGTCGACGCGTACCTACTCGATCAGACCCAGGCCAAACAGGCCGAGGCCAAGCGCGCGAACGAGCAGATCGATGCCCGTCTCGGACAGCTGCGCGAGCAGGTCCGCCGGGCAGAAACCCGTGCCGACGAGTTCAAGAAAGCCAACAAGATTCTCACGTCGGAAGGCGGCCTCGTCAACGAGCAGCAGCTGACGCGGCTCAACGGCGAGCTCAGCACCGCCCGCGCCTTCGCGGCCGAGACGAAAGCGCGTCTGGACCAGGTCAACTCGGCGTTGAAGGCAGGCGCCAGCCCCGACACGCTGCCAGACGCGTTGCGCTCGGGGCTCATTCAACGCTTGCGCGAGCAGTATGCCCAGGTCGCACGGCGCGAAGCCGCGCTTCTCAGCCAGCTGCAACCGCGTCATCCCGTCCTCATCGAAGTCAGATCCCAGGCCGCCGAGATCAGATCGCAGATTGCGGCCGAGCTGAAGCGGATCGCAAGTTCTGCCCAGAACGAACAGCAGATCTCGGTCAATCGCGAGCGCGAGATCGCAGCCACCCTGGAACGTGCCAAGGACGAAGTGGGGCGCACCAATACGGCCCAGATCAAGCTGCGCGAGCTCGAGCAGGAAGTGACCGCCAGCCGGGAACTGTTGCGCGTGTTCCTCGCGCGCGCCAAGGAGTTGCAGGAGCAGCAGGGCATCGCCACGGCGGATGCCCGTGTGATTACCCCCGCCTCGGTACCCAACAGACCATCCAAGCCATTGACTTGGCTTATTCTTTCAATCGGTCTCCTGAGCGGACTCGGCCTTGGCATCGCGCAGGCGCTGGTCCGCGACCAGATGGATGACAGTGTCCGCTCTCTGGCCGAAATCGGCCGCAGCACGGGCTTGGCTCAACTGGCCGCAATTCCCCGCTTCGAGAATTCGTCATCGCCAGCCGCGCTCCGGCGCCGGCTGACATCGCATACGGGTGGCGTCAACGCGGCCCAGTTCAGCGACCTGTTGACCGCCATCGCCGATGCGCGCGGCGCGTCTGCGGTTGCCTACCGGCAATCGCTGTTGCGCCTGCTCTCCCGCCTTCGCGTTGACAACCGTCCCGGCCAACCGTTCACGGTGATGCTGGCCTCGGCGCGCTCCGGCGCCGGCACGTCGGCGACCGCGCTCGGGCTGGCCTACGCCTCGGCGTTGCTGGGCGAACGCGTACTGCTCGTGGACGCAACGTCGGCCGACACCGAGCTATCGGCGATTTTTGCCGGATCGATAAAGACAGACCACGTCATCGTTCTCGACAACCGCGACCACCTGGCGTCGATCACCACGCGCGACGGCCGCTCCGGACTTTCACTCTTGCCGATAGCGCTCGCCGACCTCCGGACTTTCAAGAACCACCAGCGTAGCAAGCTGCTGACGGGTCTTGCCGCACTATCCGAGAACTACGACCTCGTGGTGATCGACGCTGGCGCGCTGCTCGACGACGAGTCGGGGGCAGCATTGATCCCAAGTGCGGATCGGGTCGTCCTTGTGGCCCGCTCGGGCAAGACGACCAACGAAGATCTGAACGCCACACTTGGCCTCATGGATGGCGCGCGCAGCAAGCTTGCGGGCGTTGTGCTGACCATGACGGACAACCACCAGGCGTGAGGTCGGCCGTGACCGCAGGAGCCGCGAACGAGCAGGCCCCGGAGGCTCATGACGGCGCACACGAGCCGAAGCGAGTTGTCACGTCAGTGTCGCCACAGCCGTTTCCGCCCGCCGGCTGGTTGGCCGACATCGGACTCGGCCTGACCGTGTTCCTGCTGATGACCCTTTCGCCGCTCGCTCTGATCGAACTTGGCTTCAGTTATGGTGAAGCCGGCGGCACGCCAATCGAAAAGATCCATCCCGGGACAGTCCTGGCGGCACTCGTGCTGATGGCTACGCTGCCGACGCAAGGCAATCCATTGCGCTGGCTGGAGGCAGAAGCCGCGCGTACACCGGTACTGGTTTTCTACGCCCTCGCGATCGCCTTGCTCATGGCCCACACGGTGCTGGTCGTGAAGCTGCCGTTCACGCCCTTGATCGACACCTTCATCGGTCCGCTCATCATCTTTCTGCTCTATCGCCAAATGCCCGAGCAGCGCGGCCGCAAGCTCGCCTATCTCTTGCATGCCATCATGCTTGCGAACGCCCTCATAGGCATTGGCGAGTATGCGACCGGCCTCCGCATAACACCCCTTGTCGCGGCCGGCGTCGTGATCGACGACGACTGGCGTTCAACCGCACTTCTTGGCCATCCACTCAGCAATGCCAGTCTGACCGGTGCCTACATTCTCATACTGTCGCTTGGTTCCGGCCGCGACCTGCCGCCGTCGGCAAGACCGCTGGCGCTCATCCTGTGTGCGGCTGCCATGGTGGTGTTCGGCGGCCGGGCTGCAACCGTTTTGCTGTTAGGCATTCTGGCCATGTTGGCGGTCCAGAGGCTCGCCCGCGTCGTCACTGGCGCTCGTTTCAATCCGCAATCGATCCTGGCCGCGCTCATTGCAATCCCGATCGCCGCGATTGCCCTCGCGGGCCTCGCCGAAGCTGGATTTTTCGACCAGTTCATCGAGCGCTTCATCGACGATAAAGGCAGCTCGGAAGCCCGCACCGAACTGATCGAGTTGTTCCGACACATCTCATGGCACGATCTCATGCTTGGTCCGGACGCGCGCCAGATCGAGACGCTGCTGTCGCTCTACGGTATCGATTTTGGTATTGAGAGCTTCTGGGTCGCCTACACCTTGACCAACGGAATCATCGTCAGCCAGTTTTTTTTCGTCGGCCTGATGCTTTTCTGCCGTGAAATCCAGCTTGCGGTGCGGCCAGGCGGCGGTTGGGTGCTGGTCTTCTTTTTTCTTGTGGCTTCGACATCGGTCAGCCTTTCGGCCAAGAGCCCGCTACTGGCAGTGCTCACACTCATGATGCTGATCCTGATGCGAGATCCCAAAATCGACGAAGAGCCGCACGCGCGCTGACCGGTGCCGCCAAGACGTCCGGGATATCGGAAATACAATGTTTACGATAGCCAGACCCGTCGCCAGCTTCGATCGTCCCTCGACGTTGGTCCGGCACAGCGATTGCTAGTCTCGGTCATCTGACGATTGGCCCCCTCTCTCAGCCGTTGTCGGATCCAAACGTCAGTTGAAAAAGCTTCACGAAAACATCGTGTCGCTCGCGTGCATCATCGTTCCGACATGTGCTCTGGGGCGCTCCACGAGGGGAAGCAAACATTCGAACCGGAACACGATTGCAAGAGAATGCTGCTCAGGCGCGAATGGGCGGCCGGCATCGGGTGCCATGGGGACGCCAGAATGGCGCGCCGAAGTCGTCCAACTGGCCATAGCTTTCGCAGTCGCAACAAGAAAAGCGTTCCTTTACGGCTAACAAGGGGTTAAGATGTCGACGGAAAATGTGTGTATCGCTGTCGGGGAAGATTTGTCCATGCGTCCGCCCGCCGTTGCGCAAGCCGATAGCACCTCGCTGGTCCGCTCGACATCAAACCAATTGCAACTCGCCCGTGTCGACGGCTGGCCAATCACGCTCGCCAACCTCGATGACGCTGTCATCGCCATCGCTGGAGCAGCAGAGCGCGGCGACGGGTTTTCGGCCGTTACTCTCAATCTCGATCATCTGGTCAAGCTGCGCAGCAGTTCGAGCTTCCGTTGGGCCTACGCCAACGCGCGCTTCGTAACGGCAGACGGTGCGCCCGTCGCCCGCCTCGCGCGTAGACAGTGTCACCGGATCGAGCGCACAACCGGCGCCGACCTGGTCGTGCCGCTCGCCATGGAGGCGGCTAGGCGCGGCCTACCCATATTCATTTTCGGAACTTCCGCCGCCGTTCTCGGCAAGGCCGCCCGCGACTTGGCCGAACGTTCAGAAGGCGCACTTGCGATTGCCGGCACCGAAGCGCCGCCTCAAGGCTTCGATCCCACAAGTGCCGAGGCCGACGCCGCTCTCGATCGCATTGCAGCATCGGGGGCCAAACTGTGTTTCCTCGCGCTTGGCGCGCCGAAGCAGGAACTTCTGGCAGCACGCGCGGTTGGTCGCGGCATCAAGGTCGGCTTCGTCTCGGTTGGTGCTGCGCTCGACTTTATCGCGGGCGCCCAGATCCGCGCGCCTGAAACGCTGCGCGATAACGGCCTTGAGTGGCTGTGGCGGCTGGCCGCCAATCCGCGGCGATTGGCGATGCGCTATGCCCAGTGCGCGCTCCTGCTGGCCTACATCACGCTGATCGCGCCACTCAGACAGCGGCTCGGCGCTGGCGGCAGTTGATTTTGGGGCTTGTCGGAGAACGCTTGGCTCACGCCTTCGGATCGTGATCTTCGCACCTCGTCTCGTGGTGCAAGTCCCAGCACTCGCCCTCACCTCGATCAACCAACGTGGCCGTCACTCCGATCCTGCAACACCGAGATCCAGCCGATGCCGTTGCCCAAAATTCTGTTCTACACACATGGCCTCGTTGATGGTGGCGCTGAGCGGCTCTGGGCGTGTCTTGCCACCGCGTTCAGGCAGCGCGGCTATGACGTGGTGTTCGTGGTCGATTTCGCGGCCACCGAGAACCGGTCGAACCTCGATCCCGCAATCCCGCTTCACACGCTCGGCAAGGGACATTTCCAGGCGACCCGCCGGCTCGCGCGCATCCTCTCGGACGAACGCCCCGACGTGACACTCTCCGCCGTTGGCGGATCGAACACGAAAATCCTGGCGGCGATTGCGCTCTCCGGGGTCGAGACCCGGCCGATCATCAGCTATCATGGTTATGAGGAATGGAAATCCGGACTGTTGAGCCTTGCGACCTACCTGGCCCTACCAATGTTGTCGGCTGCCTCAGCCCGAACGGTCGCAGTGTCCGATGGCCTCCGCGACGCGCTCTTGACGACCTGGCGGGCGAACAAGCAGAAAACCGTCGCCATGCACAATCCCGTCTTTTTCCCGGAGACCACGCGTGTCCCGACCGCGAGCGAACTGAGGGGCCGCGAGGAGATCATCCTGGCCGTCGGCCGTTTCGTATCGCAAAAAGACTATCCCACAATGATCCGCGCATTCGCCCGGCTAAAACGGCCGAATGCGCGGCTGGTCATCTTGGGCAAGGGACCGGGCCAGCGAGAGGTCGCGCGACAAGTGGCGAACCTCGGCCTCGCCGATCGCGTCTCCATGCCCGGCTATCTCTCCGACCCGTGGTCAGCCTATGAGACTGCGAAATGCTTCGTCCTCTCCTCGCGCTCCGAGCCATTCGGCAACGTCGTGGTGGAAGCGCTGGCCCATGGCTTGCCGGTCGTTGCGACCGCGTGCTCAGGTCCGCTCGAAATCCTCCAGCACGGCCGCTACGGGAAGATCGTCCCAGTGGGGGATGACTTGCATCTGGCCGACGCGATGAATGCCACCCTCAATGACACCGGCGACCCCGAGAAACGGCGCAAGCGAGCCGATGAATTCTCGTTCCGTATTCGCGTGCCCACCTACGAAGCGCTCGTCGAAGCCGTGCTTGCCGAAGCCCGCGCGGCGCCCGCGGTTGGAAGCGTTGCTCAGCGATCCTGAACTGGTCCGATCACCACATGCTCAGCGACTTAGACCACGCACCGCCACCGGCTGACACACCCGATCGCGTCCAGCGGCGAGCGTACATCGACCTGACCCACCTCGGTCGCCACATAACCGGCATCGAACGCGTAAGCATCGAGCAGTTCCAAAGAATGAAGTTTGATGGCGCCGACGTGCGCCACGTGAGATCCAGAGGCGTGTTGTCGATGATTTTGCGCCAGCAGTTTCTGCTGCCGCTGCTCGCACTCATCTATCCTCGCGCGGTCTTCGTGTTTCCGGGCTTCCCGCCGTCGCCGCTGTTCCTGCTCGCGCGCGATCGCGTGGTCATGTACGTCCACGACATGTTCCTCATCACCCGCCGCCAGGATCTCGGGCTGAAGGCGAAACTTTACATGGCGCTGCCGTTCCGCCTGGCTGTCGGTGGGCTCAAGTACTTCCTCACCAATTCCGATAAGACGCGCGGTGAGCTTGTTTCTTACAAGCGCCCCGATGCCAACGTCGCACTCTATCGTCCGGTCGTTGGCAACGTGTTCGACCTCGAACCGCCAATGCCCGCCCGCGACGAGCCCGCTTCCGGCGCGATCGACCTCATCGCCATCGGGACCATCGAGCCCCGCAAGAACTACGCGGCCGCGATCGCCATTCTAGACGCGCTCGCGGAGCGTGGTTTCCAAAATGCGCGGCTCGGCATCATCGGGCGCGAGGGCTGGGGCAACGAGACCGCCCTCCTGCGCGGCGATCCGCGCGTCCGTCTCCTCGGCTACTTGTCCAAGGCCGACACCAAGGCTGCAATAAAGGCCGCCGACGCCTACCTCTGCACGTCCCACGACGAGGGGCTCGGATTGCCGCTAATCGAGGTGCAATTCGTAGGTCTCCCTGTGATCGCACCCGATGCCCCGGTGTTCCGCGAAGTGCTCGGCGCATCGGGAACCTTCATCGACACGGCAGATGCCGGCGCAACTGCCGACGCCATCGTATCGCTCGTATCGACACGAGGCTGGCGCACCCGTAGTGCCGCCCACGCCGTTGCCAATATCGAACGCTGGAATACGGCGGCGCGAGGTGACGCCGGGCTAATTTCGGGAATGTTAAGCGATAGTCTCGATCGAGCTGCGGCTTGGAGCGGGGCGGCACCCGGACCAGCGCGGCAATGCTGATTGCCAGCCAAGGACTGTCGAGACGCGCGGCACTCACGGGGGCCGCATCCATCGTCGCAACCGCAGCCACGCTCCCATGCCAGCTGCAAGCTCGCGAACCGGGGAGTGCCGCCAACACGCTCGGATCTCTTGGCGCAGCGAAGGGCCTCCTCGTTGGCGCATCCTTCGCGATGCACGAGACCGAAAGGCCCTACGGTGCGCGCTACCGCGAACTCTATATCCGCGAGATGCGCAGCCTGACCACCGAGCTTGAGCTCAAGATGCCAACGGTTCGGCCCTCGCGGGACATCATCGAGTTCGAGCCCGCCGACCAGTTCTTCGACTTCGCCGGCAAGCATGGTCTACCCGTCCGTGGGCACACACTGGTGTGGAACGACAACGTGCCGCAGTGGATCAAGTCACTGAACACTCTCGACGCCGGCTACCACATGGATGCGCACATCGAGACGGTGCTCGAACGCTTCCGCGGCCGTGCGTTCGCCTGGGATGTCGTCAATGAACCGATTGCGCCCTGGGACCGGCTTCCAGGCAACCTTCGCGCGGGTCCTTATCTTGCCGCCTATGGCGAGGACTACATCGCTCGTAGCTTCCGTCTGGCCCGTCAGTTCGATCCCGCCGCCAAGCTGGTGCTCAATGAGGCGTTCACCGAGACCGCGGACGATCTTGGGCAAGCATTCCGTGCGAGTTTTCTCAATCTTGTTCGCCGCCTCAAGGATCAAGGCGCACCCATCGACGCCATCGGCCTGCAGTGCCACTTGAAATCCGGCAAGCCCTACGATTTCCCGCGCTTCTGCGCCTTCGTGGAACAGTTGGCCGCGCTCGACTTCGACATCCATATTACCGAGCTCGATGTCGACGACAGCGCCTACCCACGCAATCTCTCAGCCCGCGACCTCCGCGTCGCTGCCCTCTATCGTGATTTTTTGACTGCCGTCCTCGCCATCCCGGCCGTCAAGGTGCTGACCTTCTGGCAACTCGCCGATCACACCAGCTGGCTCTACTATGGTGACACGGAAAAGCGACCACGGGCCGTCTCACGCCCGCGCCCATTGCCGTTCGATCAACATTTTTCACGAAAGCCCGCATGGTTTGCCATTGCGGATTCGCTTAGTGCGATGCCGCCGCGCTGAGCCCGCCCAAGCCCTTGCCGCGATACTTGCGATCTTGCAGGTCACGGTGGTTGGCGTAACACATGGCCAGCTGCCGCTGTGGCGTGAAATCACGGATCTCGTGAGCGACTGTCTCCGGCGTCACCTCACCCGACCACATCTTTCCGCGCATGGTTACAAACGCGTCGGCCAACCGGTTGGCCATATCATCCGTGCTCTCTGAACGGTCCACGAGGTAGCCCGACACGCCATCCTTGATCACACTCCTCAACTGCGGCAGGTGAATCGCGCACACCGGCCGCCCGACCCCCAGCGTCTCAAGCACGGAGAACGGCATGCCTTCGAACTCGGAAGTGAGAATGCCGGCGTGCACATGGCCAAGCACCTCCGCCACGCCCGCGGCATCCTTGAAGCCATGAAGCTTGGTCTTGTCGCGGATCGTCGCGAACTCCGGAAACCGCTCGGGATCGCTGGTGCCCATGTAATGGAACTCGACGCCCGGCCCAATTTTCTCGGCGAGCTTCGCGATGGTCTTGAACATCAAGGACGGCACCTTGAAGAGATCGAGGCGGCCGGCGAAGGCTACTCGGAAACCGTCGTCTTTCGGAAACGACTGCATTGCGAAGGTGCGCGTGTCGACCCAGGTCGATAGCGTGCCGATCTTGTGCGCTTGGCTGGGGTAAGTGGCGCGGATCCGCTCGGTGATGATCGGATTGACGCAAAGAAACTTGTCGCACGCTTGAACCGCCATCCACTCATTGAGGTTGTGCACGTAGCGATAGCTCTTCAGCAGCGAGTCCATCTGGCGTTTGGGCGCGCCCTCGCCGTGCAGCATCTGCACGAACGGGATGCCAAGCATACGCACGAGCGTTGCGAACTCCACGCGCTGCAGATCGGCGCTCGTCGGTCTCTCCTTCAGCACGCGCCGCACCTTCGGCAGGTACTTCAGCAGCCCCTGCATGAACTGGAAATTGATCGAGTCCTTGATGCTGGTCGCGGCCTCCCGCGCCTTGTCGTCGGGGAAGCGCAGCACCGGCAGGAAATCGAAGGATTTGCCGCGGAACTCGACGCGGCTGACCTCCCCCAGCGTTTTGTCGCCCAAGGCATCGACGCCGATCATCAGGAACGTGAAGTCGTCCGGTAAGAACGCAATCATGTCGCGAATGAAAGTTTCGAGCCCGCCGACCTTGGCGCCGCAGGGATCGAAAGAATGTATGACGCATAGCCGGTGTTGCATCTGCCTCGCCTGTTTCACTATCGCGCGTCGCCGTTTCGAACGGCTACCTCCCAAGCCTCGTGCCAACCAAGGCAGCCTCGTCCAGCCCGGCCTGCCTCATGCCACACCGGCGGCTGCCTTGAGCATGCGAACCGCGGTCTGCCGCGCGTCCGGATAAAGCATGGCGAGCGTGCCCCCGTAAACGAACGCGCCAACCGCGACCGCCAGCCCAACGCTCGACGCCGACGCAGATGTCGGCAACGCCATCACGGCGGCCGCCATCACCAGCGTGGCCGTCCCGAGCTTCACGACGTCCGCCAGGGGCAGCGCGAACCGGTACCACGTCCACGCGCACAGCAGTGTGACCACAAGGCTTACGAACGCGCCCGCAGCTGCACCCGCGACCACGCCCGGAAGTCCGCCGAGATAGAGACCCAAAGCTGCCCCGATCAGCGTCGCAAGGGCGTCGATCGCATCGTTGACCAGGGGCACCATCGGCTTTTCGTGCAGCAGAAAAACCTGCTCGCCGAAATGAATGCGTAGGTTCCGGAGCGCGCCGGCAACGATTGCCAGCGGCAGCACCGCGATTGTCATGTCGCGATAGGGCGCTGCGATGATCAATCGCACCAGCGGCTCGCTCACCGCCCACAGGCCCGCGGCAGCCGGCGCGAGTGCGGCCAGCAGCAACACGCCGTTGCGGACCAACTGTGCCTGACCTTCCGCCATTCCTCCTTCGCGCGCACGCTTTACCGCAAGGGGGAACGCCGCCGCCGTCACCAGCATGGCCGCGAACGCCGCAGCCCGTAGGCCCAGCGCCCAGCCGACCGTCACCAGGCCAACCGCGGCGGCACCTTCCTTCCATTCAACGACGAAGCGAAGGCCGTTGTTGGCGACCCATACGAGGACTGCGCCGATCACCAGCGGCAGACCATAGGTCAGCGCGGCCGCGATCATCTCTTTGGATGCTCCCAATGGCCGCCGCCCCATGCCGAGCCGCACGACGGCGAAAAGCAACGACAACAGCTGCGCTGCAGCATAGCCCCAGAGTACGGCGGCGGCCGTGGGCCCGAAAACCTGAATCAACAGCAGGCCTATGCCGAGCCCGGCTACCGGCCACGCCGATTGAAGCACGGTGTAGGCGAGTGTATCGCCCTCGATCCGTGCACGGTCCGTCAGATGCGTGACCAGCGCGCGGCTTGCCATGTAGGCCGCACTCGCTGCCACCAGCCCCGGCGTCCACTCGGCCGAGATCAGAAATGGCAGCAGCAGCGTCACCAGCACCGTCGCCAGGGTCGCGGCCACGAACAAGCCCGCCTCGGTATCGAGATAGAGCGCGCGGCCCTGCGCCTCGGCGGTCCCGTCGAAGTAGCGAAGCGAGTAAAGGCTGAACCAGAACAGCGTACCAAGGTAAACGAGCTCCTGTGCCGCCGATATCAACGCGAACGCACCCATCTCGCCGGGCGACAGAAAGTAGGTCCATGCCACCGCGGACACGAACTGGAAGACCGGCCCGACCACCTGTGCGGGAAGATATAGAATGGTCTGGCGGAGCAGCATGGACCTCGTCACCGGGCACGTTCGCCCTTGTTGCTGGTTATGTAGTGTACATCGGCGTTGGTCGGCCTTAACCTAAACGGACCGTCGTCGCGATGTGTCGTACACCTCGACCCTGCCGGCAGCAGGATGACTCAATGCCGCGAGAGTATCGGGCCACACCGCGTTCAGGCCCATCACGCCGCCTTGGCCGAATGCTTGCCACGGCTTGTTGCACACCCCGTACCGTTCCCATTGATCGGGCCCGACGCCCAAATGCGGCACGTCCATTGCTCTCCCGGTAGCTGGCCTTCAACTCGTCTCCTACCGGTTGCCCGGCTGAAAAATGCCTCCCCCACTCATTAACGACCTTGGAAGTCTATGCGCATTGACGTCCTCCTCGATCCAAAGCACCTCGCGAGGTGGCATCTGTGGCTGCTGGAGGACTTGCGCGCCCGCGGCCTTACGCAGACAACGGTCAGCTTCGCCGCCACCCCCGCGCCAACACTGCCGCCGGCGCTCGGCTTGTTGCTCGATCTCGAACGCCTGACGGGACGCGCAGGCGGTGAAAGCGCGATCGATCCACTGTCCCCGGATGATCCGGGTTTCGCTGCTGCGTCTCAATTCGGCGCAACGGCCGACCTTTGCATCGATCTGCGCGATAAACCATGTAGCCCCGCCGCCGGTCCCCTTCTGGTTCCGCTCTACAACGGCGAACCTGGCATGGCGGCCCTCTGGTCGGCGGTTCTCGATGGCCGCGCGCCCCTGATTTCTCTCGCCCACGCGGGCAAAGCCGCCATTCCCTTCGCGCTCCCGGCGATCGAGGACCCGCTTGCCTTGCGGCTGGCGGCTACGCAAATCCTGGCCCGGGTCGTCCAAGCAGTCGCCAAGGCGGCATCAGATCTTGCGGCCGGCCGCAACCCCGCCCCGCCCGGTGGCCAGCCCGTACCAGACCTCGCCCCGGCAACCCGAGGATCCGCCGCAGGGTTTGCCCGCGCACTCATCGAGGGCAAGGCCCGCTCGGCGCTGTCCAAGCGCCTTCGTAACGCCCCGCGATGGGCCGTCGCGCACCGCCCAGCCGCGGACGGCCGCACGCACCCGCAATCACCGCTCGATATCGACCGCTTTTCGCTCCTGCTCGATGACGGTCAGCGCTACTTCGCCGACCCCTTCCTGTTCGAAAATGGCGGCCAACTCCACCTTTTCGTCGAGGAATTTCCCTACTCCACGGGACGGGGGCTTATCTCCCACACCGTCCTTGGGCCAGACGGACATTTTTCGCGGCCGCGCCAGGTGCTCGAGCGCCCCTATCATTTGTCCTACCCACAGATATTCGCGCGCGATGGGCAGATCTGGATGCTGCCCGAGACCGCGGCCTCGGGCGGCATCGAGCTCTATCGCGCCGAACGGTTCCCGGACCACTGGGAATTGGCCGCACGGCTGATTGATGGCCGCTTTCACGACGCCACACTGTTCGAGCACGGTGGCCTGCTGTGGATTGCGGCTGGCAGCGAATGCCGGGGCAGCGCGACCTGGGACGGGCTCAGCTTATTTCATGCCGAACGCCTCGATGGACCTTGGATGCCACACCCTCTCAATCCGGTCCTCGTCGACGCCCGCGCTGCCCGCCCCGCCGGCGAGTTCTATCGAGTCGCTGGCAAACTCTGGCGGCCGGCACAGAACTGCACCGGCGGCTACGGATCGGCGCTGTCGCTGGCCTGCGTCACAAAACTCGATCTGGAAGGCTTCGCGCAAAAAACCATTGCGACCTTCCGCGTATCGGGCCGCGGCTCGGGCCCCCCAGAACGCGAGGCTCGCCTGTTGGGCCCGCATACGATCAACTGGGCAGCCGGGATTGAGGTCATCGACCTGTTCACCCCGCCATCGTGGCGGCCCGGCGCACGACTTTGAACCAGTTCCACGCGTGGCGCGTTCCGGTTACGATGACCACTGTGGACTTACCGATCCGGGACGAGTGACCGCCCGGACTTGGCGATCCCAACACAATCGGTCTATAGTGACTGCGAGTTCGAGACTAGTGTAGCGCATCTGACGTTTGGTCCCCACTCGGGGCTGGGCTCAAAACCAAACGTCAGATGAAAAAGCTAAACTAGAATCATGGAGTTGCTAGTGTTCCTTACGGCGCCGACATTTGATCTAGAGTGCGTTGCAATGGGGATCAAATGTCGGCGCGGGAACACTAGGCCGCGCCCTGGCCTCCGCCGACTTAGCACAGTGGTAGTGCACCTGATTTGTAATCAGGGGGTCGCAGGTTCAAATCCTGCAGTCGGCACCATGACTTAGCACTTTCGCAGATTGCTCGGGGTAACACCGGGGTAACAGCCGAACCGAGCAACCGCCAGTCTTTTGCGGCGGTCGAGCTGCCACGCCGTTTACCTGCTGCAGTAGCCCCTTATCCGAACACCGTTCGCCGGGCTCGTGCCGGGCACCCATCGGCAGAGCCCGGCGCAATCGCGCTTCAAGAGCCCCTTGCAGGCGTCAGCAGGCGGCACGGGTGCAGGTGGAGGCAGAGCGCTTCGCGGCGGCGGTGACGCTGGCCGCGGCGGGAGCGGCCCGGCCTTCTCGCAGTAGCCCTTCACGACGCGGCCGACAGCGGTTGAACCCGGCACCCAGGCACACCCTGCCAAGCACTCGCGCTTCAACCGACCAACGCAACTTGACTCGGCTGGCTTGGCGATCGGCCGGGGAGCTGGCGAGGGCTGCGCGGGTGATGGCGGCGTCGCCTGGGGCGGCCGGGTTGGCGGCGGCGGCGCTTGTGTCGGCTGTGGCGCCTGCGGCAACGGTGGCGAAACGGGAGACGGCTTGGGCTGCTTCAAGGGCGCGGCCTGAAGTGTGGGCACTGGGGTTGGAGGGGCCGGCGCCACGACCGGTACAGGTGGCACGATCTGGGGTGGCGGTTGTTCCGTCGCAGCCGTCGCGCAGCCGACGGCAACCAAGCACCCCAGAACCAACAGCCGCCGCATGACACACCCCCCGCCGCCAGCTCGACCTGGCGCATCAACCGACGGTCTGGTCGAACGTGTTAGACAGCGTGCCTATGCCGTCGATCGAGATCTCGATGCGGTTCGACGCCTCCTTCATGACGCCGACGCCGACCGACGTGCCGCAGCAAATGACGTCGCCTGGCTCAAGTGTCATGTCCTGTGAGATACGGGCCACGATCTCGGCTGGCGGGTAGAACATGTCAGCGAGCGGATAGTTCTGCCGCTCGGCGCCGTTGAGCACCGTGCGGACGGAGGATTGAAGCGGATCGAACCCGGTTACGATCGCGGGGCCGAAAACACCAAAGGTGTCGAAACTCTTGGCGCGGACCCACTGCGCGAAGCTCGCGTCGGCGGTGATGATGTCGGCGGCGGTGACGTCGTTGGTGCAGGTGTAGCCGAAGATGGCGGCTGCGGCGTCGGCGGTGCTGCCGTTGGCGATGCGCCGACCGATGACGATGGCAAGCTCGCCCTCGTAGACGATCTTGCCGGCGTAGGCGGCAGGACGGCGGATCGGCTCGCCGTGGGCGAGGAACGCATTCGGCGCCTTCAGAAAGTAAAGCGGGTGATCGGGCTTGGTGGTGCCGAGCTTGACGGCGAGCTGGCCGAAGTTGTTCCACAGCGCGAGCATCTTCGACGGCTGGCAGGGGGTGAGCAGGCGGACGGCTGCGAGATCGACGTGCTCGCCGGTAGGTCCGTGCTCGCCAAACATATCGCCGGAATGGACGGCGATGCGCGGACCGTCGAGCGTGCCGAAGCCGATGTGCCCGCTGCGATCGGCATTGCGCGCAAACCGAACCCAATGTGCCATCTTCGATTCCCCCGAATGCCGCACGATGTTGAGAACCAATGTGATCGCGCGTTGCGGCTCGCAAAGTGACAGCTTCTGCCGTCGAATTCCAGCGGAACGTCGAGTAGATATCTATCAGCCCGCTGCCACAACCGGTGCGGGCGCCAATTGGACATTCATCGCCTTGAACCGATCGAAAATCGTGGTCCGGAGTTCGGTCGAGACGCCGAGGCCGCGATTGATGTCGCCGACGTGAACGCGGAGCGTGAAGTTCAGCTCTGACGCATTGAAGCCGTCGAACGAGATTAACGGCTTCGGAACCGACAGCACTGTCGGGTGGTCCTTGGCGACCTCCTCCAGAACAGCGCAGATCGCCTTCGGATCAGCGGTGATGGCGGTTGATACCTTAATGACGAGACGACCGATGGAATTGCGATGGGTCCAGTTCAGCACGCGGCCGGTGATGAGCTCGGAGTTCGGCACGATGAGCGAGGCCTTGTCGAAGGTCTCGATCTCGGTCGAGCGGACGGAGATGCTTCTCACGTTGCCCTGCTCGCCGCCGACCACGATCCAGTCGCCGACCTTGATCGGGCGCTCGATGAGCAGGATGAGGCCGGACACGAAGTTGTTGACGATGGACTGCAAGCCAAAGCCGATGCCAACCGAAAGTGCGCCGGCAACGATCGCCAAGTTGGTGACGTCGAGACCCGCATACGAGATGGCGACGAGCGCCGCGACGATGGTGCCGGCATAGCCGACGGCCGTGTCGATGGAATGGGCGACCCCCGCGTCGACACGTGGCTGCAGCAGAACGGCGTCGCGCAGCCAGCGTTGCAGCAGCCGGGTGAGAAACAGGAGCACCGTGAAAAGCACGATGCCGATCAGAATCCGCGCAAGCGAGATCCTGAAGTGGCCGACCTCGAAACCGAACAGCGCGGCCTTCACCCAGTCGCGGATGTCGGCCGACGAGAACCCCCACTGCAACAGAAGGATGGGCAGAGCAAGAATGGCAAGGGAGAGGGTGAGGGCCGCTTCCGTCAACCAAGCGAGCTGCTGGCGTCGAGGACCATCGAGACCGAAGCGGACCTCGAGCATCCGGCCAACAGGGTGGCTGGCCTCGCCCGGATCGCGGGTGAAGGCGCGGATGGCCAAGAACAGGAGCGTAGCGACAAGTGCCACGACGCCAGTCATCAAGATCTGTTGGGCTGCGAAGCGGGCGAGGGCAACGTAGCCGAGGACGGCGGCCAAGATGATGCCGACGGCGGCGAGCCACAACGGGATCTTGAGCCAGCGCGGCGTCTCGCGCGAGGTTTCGAATTCTGCGGCGGTACCCGCACGCTCGAACGGCGCGAGCAAAATGCCGATCAACAGCCCGGTGAAGGCGAGGCTCGCCACCAGCGACTGAACCACGCTGATCGACAAGGGCAGATACAGCACACGACCGAGCGACGTGATCGCGAGATCGGCGGAATAAATGGCCGCCATCGCCTGTAGCAGCAAACTAATGCGGGAGGCCGATCGGTCGGAAAGATCGACAAGGCGGCGCTGTGGCTCGAGCGGTGCCAGCACGGTGGCGATGAGTGATGCCACGAACGAGAACATGAGCACGGCGCGAAGGATGGCCTCGGCGATGCGCGCACTCGGATAGTAGAGCAGGTTCATGGCGTCGAGACCGGTGTAGACCATGAGCGCCGCTGCGATGGCCGGCAGTGCACGAACGGGGGCAACCCAAGTGGCGGACGCTGCGCGCTCGAAAAACGACAACGCACGCGCGCCATTCATATGTCCGGTCCAGCGCCACACGAGGGTACGTCCGCCGAGGTACGTGAAGAGGGCGGCGATCAGAAGTGCGAGTACTTCCGGGCCGCGCCTCCATGCGGAGTTCAACCAGTCGCCGACGATGTAACCTACGAGGCGGGAAACCTGGGGGGTATCCTTGACGACATCCATCCACAGCCCAGGGAACAAAGGGCTCGACCGACGCTCCATGAGGCTGCGGGTGAAAATCTGCAGACGAAGATCGGTGATGCGGTCGATCGTCTGCCGGGCACGGACCCAGGTGACTTCCAGCGTTTTGATCGCGCCGTCGAGGGCGGCGGCCTCGCTGGACAAGCGCGCACGTTCGGCCGTGATGGCGGCGGCTTCCGGCGGTTGGTCCTTGGCAGGCGCGGGACCGAGCTTCTCGATCTGCCCACGAAGATCGGCCAAGCGCGGACGGAGATCATCGGCGACCTCGGTCGACCTGGCGATGACGATCTCCACGTCGTTCCGGAGCTTACCGATGTCGTCGTCGAGATCCTGCATCCGCGACAGCGATTTCTCGGCGCCCTCCATAGTCGATGTGAGGCGCGCAATGGCATCGCTCACGTCGGGGGCGAGAACGACCGGCGGCGGCGCGGGGAGGGCAGCAGCGGGCGCAGAAGCTGGCGGAACCGGTGCGGGGGGCGGTTGTTCGGGCTGGGCGGCAGACTGGGCGGGCTGCGGCGCGGGAGCCGGCTGCTGGGCCAGGCCCGGCTCGATCGTCAACACCAGCAGCGCCAGAACGATCAATCGGGCGGCCACCACACGGAAACCGCGACGGGTCAGAGAATGCGAGGTCATGCCAATTTCCCATAATTGCATCGCCCGGCGAGCCCGGTGGCGAAGCACAGCGGTCGCACCCACATAGCGCACGCCGACCGGCGAAGTCATGTGTCCATTTTGTGGCAATCTATCAAGTATGACAGGAACTTAATCAAATATAAATTGCATTTTCCTAGATCCAATTTTGATAAATTCAGCGTTGTTATCAGTGCAGACCGGCTATATCGCGCGATTCGACAGTGACACGCTTGGCCGTATCTGCGGAGGGCCGAATACAATCGGAATATAGATCCGTTGTTGTCGCGCCTCGACTGATAACGGACTTAGGAGATCATCATGAATTTTATCAAAGGTCTTGTGCTTATCGCGATGCTGGCACTCCCCGTGAACACTGCGAACGCCGAGACCAAGGACATTGTCGACGTGGCCGCAGGCAACGGCAAGTTCACGACACTCGTGGCCGCTGTGAAGGCCGCGGGTCTTCTTGAGACGCTGAAGGGCAAGGGTCCGTTCACGGTGTTCGCACCGACCGACGACGCTTTCGCCAAGTTGCCGAAGGGCACGATCGAGGATCTTCTGAAGCCTGAGAACAAGGCCAAACTGACCGCGATCCTCACCTACCACGTGACCTCGGGCAAGGTGATGGCCGCCGACATCAAGGGCAAGAAGAGCAGCGTCAAATCGGTGCAGGGCGGCGAGATCGCCGTGGACGCAACGGACGGTGTGAAGGTCAACGACGCCAAGGTCGTGATCGCCGACGTGGCCGCCTCGAACGGCGTCATCCACGCCATCGACACGGTCATCATGCCGAAGATGTAATCGGCTTTCGAAGATTGACCACCGAGGCCCGGCGGGAGCAATTCCGCCGGGCTTTGCTTTTCGTGAATTCGCTCGCTCTCAGGCGACGAGGTCGAGTGGTTCTGTGGCAGCGCCCGACGCCTCATAGCCTTGCACAACCACGCGGCCGACAGCTGCGTCCGCCACCAGGACGAGGCGCGTGCGATCATTCAGGATCGGCGCTTTAAACCACGGGAATTTGGGATCGAACTCGGGCGAGATCGCCGCCATTCGGCAGGCGCGGCCGGGGCTGTCGTGGCCGCGGGCGCGGCCCTGCCACAACGGCGCCTGCCAATGGTTGGCTGCCACATTCGGGCCGTCATGGACACGGGCTTCGGTTTCGTTACGCTCGATCACCACGGTCTCGGACGGCTTGATGCCGGCAAGCGAATAGATCGCCGGGGTCGAGATCGGCTGGGTGATCAGCATCTGGCGGGCTTCGGCGAAGTCGGCGGCCTGTTCGAACGCGGCGCGCAAAAGGTGGGCCGGCGTCTGGTGGGGCATGGTCCAGACACGCCGGCGGTTGGCGGCCCAGTCGAGCGCATAGGAGCCTGCGACGCGGCGCATGGGCGCTTGATTGAGCGCAGCAGAAAAGCGGCCCTTGGCCATGGCCTGCAATACGCCAGTGTAACCAGGCCACGTAAAGGTGACGAACGGACCGGCTCCGCCTGCGACCTTGGCGGCGATGACGTTGCGGCCGAGACCGTCGGTGCGCCAGTCGAGCACGCGGATCAGGCGCGCGGTGGCGCGATCGGGCGAGGGCGCGACGCGGCAGGTGCAGCCCCACTCGTAGTTGACCGACAGGAAATAGGCGCCGGGGCGGGCGAGCTTGGCGGCAATGGCGTCGATTTCTGCGAGATGCGCGTTGTTCCACTTTGCCAGCCAGCGCCGGGATACGGCGTCGAGGACGCCGAGGGTCCGCTGCGGCACGATGCTGGTGGCGGCGTCGAGCAGCTGGTGGGCGCGGCGCTCCTCGCGGACGAGCGTCTCCATCGGGTAAGACGGCCCCGTGTCGATGACCGGAATGACCGCGAGCCCGGCTCGCTCCGAGGGGGCCGGAGCGTGAACGGGCGGATCGGAAACCTTTTGTTGCATCGACAGCCTTTCTCGCGCGGTCACGGCGGCGAACCGCTGCCCTCAGATAGGATGTTTGCGGCGCGCGGCCAACAGGCAGTTGGCGGGGCGTGGTGGGGAGTCCCGTCCGTGACTTAATGGCGGCAGCGCCGCCGCGCATGCTGGGTCTCGCAAGGGGGCTCGACCCAGCCTACGGTTCTGCCTACCGTCTGCGAAAAGGGCCAGTTAGTCAAAACCGACCGAAGGAGGGCTGAGCTTGCTCAACAAACAGCCGACCTACGAAGAGCTTTATGAACTGGCTGAGAAAATTTCAGGGAGCGAACGCTATAGGCAGTTGTTTCTCCAGTCATTAACTCTTTCGCCCTACGAGAGCAATGGATCTGCCCACGAAGTAAAACGAATGTACAAGGAGATATTTGGACAACCTCCAGATCGGACATCTTTTCGACTGACCTGCTCAATGCTACATCAAAGCCTTCTGCATTACTTTGATGCGCACAAAAACGAATTAACCGACGAACAAGCCAGAGCAGTTGAAGAATTTGCGGTCCGAATAAGTACGACTGACAATGCGTAGCGCGTTGGGCGGATTAGGTGCCACTTGGCGCCGTAGTCCGCCGTGTTGAAAAGCCATCGATGACCGATGTCGAACAAACCAAATGGCGGGCAACAGGCAGTCGGATCCACAGGGCTGCCACCGATCATAGTTGATCGGGCAAGAACTTGCCTCTCCCCTCGGGGAGAGGTCGGCGCGGCCGGAATACTCGAGGTGGAACACAAAACCAAGTTCCGCGCCGGGTGAGGGGGGACTTGCCGGACCCTCGAAAAATGAGAAGGCCCCCTCACCCTGACCCTCTCCCCAAGGGGAGAGGGGAATTGTGTCGACCTTGGGCATCGGCGCGCTGTCAGCGCCGTCCCGTTCACCGCTGGCGTTGACATTCTCGGCTTGTTCTACGATAACGCTGGCAATCGTGGTGGCCCAAGGGCTGGCCGCGAGCAACTCGCTGCCCGAGGCTTTGCTTGGGATCCACCCAAGCCATTGGAAGTCCGTGGTTTTCCACGGCGCCACAGGGCGCGAACAACATGAGCCGGGACATACCCCGGGCCAGAAAGGTCAGATCGAATGTACGCAGTCATCAAGACGGGCGGCAAACAGTATCGTGTCTCCAAAGACGACGTCCTCGACATCGAGAAGCTCGAGGGCGATGCCGGTTCCAGCATCGAATTCACCGACGTGCTGATGGTCGGCGAGGGCGCCAGCGTCAAGATCGGCATGCCCATGCTGGCCGGCGCCAAGGTGACCGCCGAATTGGTCGAACAAACCCGCGGGCCGAAGCTGATCGCGTTCCGCAAGCGCCGCCGCAAGAACTCGCGCCGGAAGAAGGGCCACCGCCAGGACCTGACGACCGTCCGCATCACCGGTATCACGGGCTGATTTCGTAGCACCTGATCCCAGAATTTTTGACCCGACGACTTGATCCACATCTGGCGCCGCCTCCGGCAGCCGGGCCACACCAGAAGGACTGCGATCCATGGCACAAAAGAAAGCGGGCGGTTCGACCAGAAACGGTCGCGACAGCAACCCCAAGATGCTCGGCATCAAGCGCTACGGCGGCGAACACGTCATTCCGGGCAACATCCTGTGCCGCCAGCGAGGTACGCAGTGGCATCCGGGCACCGGCGTCGGCATGGGCGTGGACCACACGATCTTCTCGGTTGTCGAGGGCATTGTCGAGTACAAGACCAAGCGCAATGGCCGGGTACATATCTCGGTCAAGCCGATCAAGGTCGACGCTGCCGAATAGGCTCCCCACCGGACCGTCACCAACACATCGCTTCGAGGGGGGAGACATTCGTCTCCCTCTTTGCATTTGCGCACCGGCGATCCATTTTGTCGGCAGAATGCCGGTCAGCAGAGCCCCGATGAACCATAGCCTGAACCCAACCGCCGAACGACTTCCATGAGATCCCGCCGCCTCAGCTACCGCGCCTTGACCCAGACCGACGCCGCGGCGGTGGCGGCAATTTCGGGCGACTGGGACGTGGCGCGGATGACCGCGCGCATCCCATACCCCTACTCTGTCAGGGACGCAGAAAGCTGGATCGCGTCGGTCGGCGATGGAACCGGCGAGTTCGTGCGCGGCATTGAGCATGACAGCGTGCTGATCGGCGCTTGCGGCTACGTTGTCGATGCGGACGGGGCCGCGGAAATCGGCTATTGGATAGCGCGCTCGCGGTGGGGCCAGGGGTTTGCCACCGAGGCCGGCCGCGCACTGGTCGGACATTGCTTCCGCAGCGCTGGCTTCCGCCGGTTGACCTGCTGCCACTTCACCGACAATCCGGCGTCCAAGCGCGTGATCGAAAAGCTCGGGTTCCGATTGATCGGTCCGGCCGCCGGCTGGTCGGACGCGCGACAGCACGAGGCCCCGATACTCCGCTATGAGCAATGGCGCACGTGGGCGTATTATTTGTCACTCCGGACAGCGAGGCCGGCTGCATGAAATTTCTGGATGAAGCCAAAATCTACGTCCGCTCCGGCGACGGCGGCAACGGCTGCATCGGCTTCCGGCGCGAAAAATTCATCGAGTTCGGAGGACCCGACGGTGGCGATGGCGGCCACGGCGGCGATGTCTGGGTCGCCTGCGTCGACAATCTCAACACGCTCATCGACTATCGCTACCAACAGCACTTCAAGGCCAAGAACGGCGTTGGCGGCATGGGCCGCAACCGCTCTGGTGCGGGAGGAGAGGACATCACGATCAAGGTGCCGCCCGGGACCGAGGTGTGGAGCGAGGACGGCGAGACCATGATGGCCGAACTGATCGAGGTCGGCCAGAAGGTGCGGCTCGTCAAGGGCGGCAACGGCGGTTTCGGGAATGCCCATTTCAAGAGCCCGACCAACCAAGCGCCAACACATGCCAACCCCGGCCAACCCGGCATCGAGTTGACAATCTGGCTGCGCTTGAAGCTGATCGCGGACGCGGGGCTCATCGGGATGCCGAACGCGGGCAAGTCGACGTTCTTGGCGGCGGTATCGGCGGCAAAACCAAAGATCGCGGCCTATCCGTTCACAACACTGCATCCGAACCTCGGCGTGGTGCGCGCAGGCGAGCATGACTTCGTGCTGGCCGACATCCCCGGATTAATCGAAGGCGCCAACGACGGCGCCGGTCTCGGCGTAAGGTTCCTCGGTCACGTCGAACGCTGCCGCGTGCTGCTCCATCTGGTCGACGGCACAGAGGACGACGTGGCGGAAGCCTACAAGACGGTGCGCCGCGAGATCCGGGCCTATGGCGGTGAACTGGCGACCAAGAAGGAGATCGTCGCGCTTTCGAAGTGCGATGCGCTCGACGCGGATGTGGTGACCGGGAAGCTCGAAGCCTTGAAGAAGGCCGCCAAAAAAAGACCGCTGGTGCTTTCGGCCGTCTCCGGCCAGGGCATGAAGGAGGCGCTGTTCGCACTGTCCAACGAGATCCGCCGCAAGGACGCCAAGGACACCGCCGAGAACGGTGAGGCCAAGGCAGCCTGGGAGCCGTGATGAGATGGCGGAATGGCCGCGTGCAATCCTTGCGGCCAAGGTTCAGGGAGCATTCATGCGGCCCCGAGTATAAGTTCACGGGATGGGAAAGGCCCCGCCGGGACCGCGCGGAAAACTGTACCGTCGAAACAGGGAGATTTCTGATGCTCCGGCGTAATGTGATCGTTGCTGGCGTGACGCTGGGATTGGCGACAGCCCTGCTGGGCGGCTACACCCTTGTCGCACACGAGGAAGCCTCGGCCAACCAGTGTGCTAGCGCCTGCTACGCCGCCCACAGCCAGTGCCGGGTCGCCAGCAAGGGTTCGCCGGCCTGCGACGGCCAACTCTCGCGCTGCCTGTCGGGTTGCGGGCGCAAGTAATTCAATCAGTCAAGCCGCCGGGGGGCGGTTGTTCCCGACCACCACGACGGCGAGCCGCTGCGGTCCGTGGGCGCCAATCACGATCTTGCCGCCGATGTCGGCCGTGCGCGACGGGCCCGAGACCAGATTGAGGGTGCGCGGCATGAGGCCGTTGCCATAGAGCTTGCGCACCACCTGGAACGCATCCTCGTAGGGACCAACTATGTCATTGGCGGTTAGGACCACAATGTGGGTCGCCGGCATGAATGTAAGCGTGACCGGGTTATCTGGCCCAGAAGCCAAGAAGATCGTGCCGGTCTCGGCCGCGCCGGCGATGGCACGCGAAACCGAAACCTCGGTCTCGGGCCTCGCCGGCCCGGGGCTGAGTGTCAAACCCGGCTCGATGCCCCAGGGCAGCGCCGCGAGCACCGGATCCTGACCCAATCCAATTACGGACGGCAGGTTGGTTTGCCTAAGATAAGTTGCGATCGCGCCCGGCACGTCGGAGAAGTTGTTGGCCGGCAATACACTCGCGAATTGGCTGACGAGGGTGGAGGCAAAGAGTGCCTCAAGGTCAACCTTGGGTTTCAACACACGGGCCGGCGTAAGGTGCCGAGGTGGCGCTTCAATGCGCCGCTCGACGATTGCCGACCGGGCACCACTCTGCCCTGGAACCTCGGGTTCGATGCCGAGCGAGGCGCGGACCTTCGACAGAATGGCCTCTCGTGCGCCCTCGCGATCGGCCGGCTTTTCGATCAAGCTCATCGCGGTACCCCGCGGCGGGTCTCAGCCCACAGCTGCTGGAATGTGCGGCCCTGTGGGGCAGGGAAATCGCGGTCTCGTGTCCAGCCGCTGGCGAACGGCAGCCGCGAAAAACGGCCGGCACCGCTGCCCAGCGCACCGAGAACAGCGGCGGCGAACCGCGCGCAAAAGTGGTACGTACGCGGACGCTTGGCGAACCACGCCCAGGTCTTGAGGCCATAGCGATAACGCGTGGGTGTATGACCCTGCTCGAATTCAGCCTCGCGCCAATGCCGCATCAACTTCGGCAGCGGTATCTTCATCGGGCACACCGCTTCGCAGCGACCGCAGAAGGTGGAAGCGTTCGGCAGATGTCCCCCTGCCTTCACGCCGATCAGCGCTGGCGTCATGACAGCGCCGATGGGACCCGGATAAACCCACCCGTAGGCGTGGCCGCCAACCGCATTGTAGACTGGGCAATGGTTCATGCACGCACCGCAGCGAATACAGCGCAGCACTTCGCGGAACTCGCTTCCGAGCAACTCGGCGCGACCGTTGTCGAGCAGAACGACGTGATAGGCATCGGGGCCATCAGGGTCCTCGGGGCGGCGCGGGCCGGTCGAAAACGTCGCGTAGGTGGTAAACTCCTGCCCGGTCGCCGAGCGGGCCAGAAGCCGGAGCACGGTGGTCACGTCTTCCAGCGTGGGTAGCACCTTGTCGATCGAGGCAAGCACGATATGGACCCGGGCGAGCGATTGAGTGAGGTCGCCATTGCCCTCGTTGGTGACGATGATCGACGAGCCCGTCTCGGCGATCAGGAAATTCGCGCCCGTGATGCCGACGTCGGCTAACATGAACTTCTCTCTCAAGACCGAACGGGCTTCGGCTACCAGTTGTGCCGGCTCCTCCAGTATCCGGCCCGCAGGCAGATGGGTGTGGAGCTTGCGGAAATCGTCCTCGACCTGTTGCTGAGTGAGGTGGATGGCGGGCGCGATGATATGGCTCGGGGTTTCGAGGCGGTTCTGGATGATGTACTCGCCAAGATCGGTCTCGACGACCTCAAAGCCCCTGGCCTCGAGGTCGACGTTGAGCGCGATCTCCTCGGAAATCATCGACTTGCCCTTGGTGACGATCCGGGCGCCGGCATCCTGGCATATGCGGGCGATGATTTCGCGCGCGTCTTGACCGGTCTCCGCCCAATGCACGACGGCGCCGGCGGCAGTTGCGTTCCGCTCGTAGGTTTCGAGATAGAGATCGAGGTACTCGAGTGCGTGATTGCGAACGTCCCGGCCGATATCGCGCAGTGCCTCGAACTCCGGCAGCCGCGCGCGGGCACTGGTACGCTGTGCGACGAGCCCCGTGGGAAGACCCGAGAGGGCACTTTGAAGTTGGGGATCGGACAACGCGGCGCGTGCGTTTGCCTTGAAGGCTGGGGTTTCCGGGTTCATGCGCTTCCCTCCCCCACGGCCTTATCCGGCCAGGCGATGGGCGGATCAGAAAGCTCGTCGGCCAGCACCTCTGCCACATGGCGGCAGCGGACCGGGCGGCCGTCGCGGACGAGCTTGCCGGCCATGTTCATCAGGCAGCCGAGGTCGCCGGCAAGCACCAGATCGGCGCCGGAGGCCGCGATGCTCGCGCACTTCTTGTCGACCATGGCGTTTGAGATGTCGGGATACTTGATCGCGAAAGTGCCGCCGAAGCCGCAACAGATCTCGGCCTCGGCCATCTCGGACAGCTCGACACCCGGCATCGAGGCGAGGAGGCGGCGTGGCTGATCCTTGATGCCAAGTTCGCGCAAACCGGAGCAACTGTCGTGATAGGTGACGCGGCCGGCGAACCGGCTCCCGACCGAGGTCATGCCACGGACATCGACCAGGAACGAGATGAGTTCGTAAACTTTTGCGGCGAACGCGCGCGCCTCGCTTTCCAAAACCGCGTCACCTTTGAACAGCGCGGGATAGTGCGATCTCAGCATTCCGGCGCACGATCCGGACGGGGCGACGACATAGTCGAAACCATCGAAGGCGCGAATGGTCTGCAAAGCGATCTCGCGGGCAGTAGCCTGGTCGCCAGAGTTGTAGGCGGGCTGGCCGCAGCAGGTCTGGCCGGTGGGCACGTCGACATCGCAACCGGACCGCTCGATGAGCGTCACGGCGGCGAACCCGACTGAAGGCCGGATCAAATCGACGAGGCAGGTAACAAACAGCCCGACACGCGGGCGACCCGGACGGGCCGATTGACCAGGAGACATTGGGTGACGGTACCAACTTTTGCAGATGGCGGTCGAGCATTATCTCTCGACCGGATTACGCTCTCTGGTAGAAGCTCGGTACGCGGCGTGCAAGCGTTTCGCACAGGTTGCCGAATGGGGTGCGGGCCCAAGCAGGTCGGCTGAGGTTGCGTTGGAGCGGCCTTCCGGCTGCACGATGCTCGCTTCCAATCTCCTGCCACCGAACGAACCCGCCGCAGCGAGAGTGGACCGCGCGCGGGTCTGAGCAAGCGGCGCAGGCAGCACCACGGCAACGGATTTGGAAATGTCCGGCCCCGAGGATCAAGAGGTTGGTAACCTCGCCTCACGGCAGCTCCCCGATGAGCGGCGCTTCGCTTCTTCTTCAAGATCACGCGCGATAGGCCCGAGACGACACGACTGATGACGTTCGTGCCCGCGGCGAGGTCCTGCGGGCGATCGGCCGTCAGCTCGAACCCTTCACATCAGCGGGCGGCGGCGGCGACACTTGCCTTGGCGGTTTTGGCGACCCTGGCGGGCGCGACAGGGACGGGCGACTTGGCTGCGTCGAGCTCTTTGTCCCAGTACGGTTCGCTGCCGTAGAGTTCGGCCAGATATTCGATCAGCGCGTTGACCTTGGCCGGCATGAACTCACGGCACGGGTAAACGGCATAGACCGCAACGTTCGACGAGCCCCGGTATTGCGGCAGGACGATCGTTAGATCGCCGTTCTTCAGTTCGGGACCGATGTCCCACGTCGACCGCAGCCCGATGCCGAGGCCGGCCAGCATGGCGTCGCGGACGAATTCAGCGGAGTTGGACCGGATGTTGCCCTTGAGACGCAACTGCTTCTGACCGTCTGCGCCTTCGAGCCTCCAGACGTCCTGAGCACCGGCCGAGAGGCAATTATGGTGATCGAGATCGGCGAGCGACTTCGGCGTGCCATAACGCTCGAGATAAGCCGGCGCCGCGCAGATGATCCGCTTGTCTGGCGCGAGCTTACGCGCAACGAGAGAGCTATCCTGCAACTCGCCGATGCGGATGGCAACGTCGAAGCCATCGCGGATGATGTCGACAAAATTGTCGGTGAGGTGGAAGTCGAGTTCGATCTCGGGGTAGCGGGCGAGGAACTCAGCCAGATAGGGCCCGATGTGGAGCCGGCTGAACGACGTCGGCGCTGTGACCTTGAGCAGGCCGCGCGGTTTGGTGTTGCGGCGGCTGACAAAGTCTTCAGCCTCCTCGACCAGGCTCAGAATGTCGACCACACGTTTGAAGTACCCTTCACCCGTCTCTGTCAGCGTCAGCTGCCGGGTGGTGCGCTGAAACAGCCGCGCGCCCAGGCGATCCTCGAGCAAACTGACACGCTTGGATACTACGGCGGGTGACAATCCCATCTCACGACCCGCCGCCGACATGTTGCCGGTGCGGGCGACGCGGGCAAAAATATCCAGATCACTGATTGCGGTCACGTTGTTGTCCCTAGGTGTACTGCGTATGAAACTAGTCAAGGACTTTCTCCGTTCCGTTAATTATGCTCTCTGGTGTCGCAAGTGTGTCTCCGAATGCGCCGCAATGCACGACAGTTATTCTTAGAAATTGAAGTCGGGTGAAAAAGGCTGACATGACCATCGTGAGTGAGCGTAGACTAGTGTAGCGCATCTGACGTTTGGTCCCCACTCGGGGCTAGACTCGAAACCAAACGCCAGATGCAAAAGCTACACTAGAATCATAGGTTTGCTAGTGT
>PERT01000036.1 GCA_002928955.1 Hyphomicrobium sp.
GCCACGGCCGCGCCTTCTTGAGGAGCGCGCATCGAGCACTCGGCACGGCGCGCATATTTGTCGAAAAGCCGTGTTGGTTGGGCACAACTCGTTCGCGCCCGCTCCCGGCTCAGCTGCTGGCGCGCCCATTCAACACGGTCTGCGCGCGCCGGTTCTGCGACCAACAGGAGATATCATTGCAAACCGCAACCGGCCGCTCCTTGCCGTAAGAGATCGTCCTGAGGCGTGATGCATTGACGCCGTTCTGCGAAAGATAGGTGCGAACCGCTGCCGCCCGCTTAGCGCCGAGGGCGATGTTGTACTCACGGGTGCCGCGCTCATCGGCATGCCCCTCGACCGTGATTGTGAACTGGGGGTACTGCTGCAACCAGCGTGCCTGCTTTTGCAGCGTGGTCTGGGCTTCCGGCGTCAAATCGGTCGAGTCAGACGAGAAGTAGACGAGATCACCCACATTGACCGCGAAGTCGCGCTGCGTGCCGGGCGTCACAGGGCCCTTGCCATCGCGACCGCCATTGAGCTGGGCGCTATCCGGCTGCAACTCCTTATTCGCACAGGCGGTGACTACGCCCGCGAGCAGAAGTACCGCACCAATACGCGCGGCGCCCAAAAGCCAGGTCGACGCTGCCATGGGAAACCCCTTTCGTTGCATCCGGCGGTTACGGCTCACCATCCGACCCACCCGGTCGATCATCAGAATTATGAAGGCCTATCGCGCCTATCGCGCAGAAATGTGGCCGAGTCTCGCGACAGTCAGAAATTAGACAACAAAGTCATACACAGGAATGACGATGCCATGTGCGGGAATGGCCGCATCATGCACAGACAGATGACCGCATCAGCGGTCAACGATGCGCTCAGCCACCGAAGCTCGCGAAGCGTACCCCGCGAACGCGATCGACAGTCGCCCCGATACCCAGCCACCAGCCACGATCCACAAGACCCAGACTGGCGCGGCGCGGCGCCCAGCAGCGCCAGTGAAGCAAGACCTGACAACTCAGCCAGCGCAAATAAAAAGACCGACCAGATCCCGGTGGACGGGCTCTGGACGGTCTTATGTTTTGTCTAGCGTCAGCTGATTCCGCTCACGCGGTTTCTGCTGAAAACCGCTTAGCGAGCTGCCTGAGCAGCCGCCGGAACCTCTGCGCCGAGCTTCATCGGAGCATGCGGTACCTCTTTGCGGCATGCGCCAAGAGCAACAGCTGCGACGACTGTGGCGAGAATGATTGCGCCCTTCATTGTGAATTCTCCTTTGCTGATCCTAGCTGTAGAGCCGTACGTTTAGCGAGCCACCTGCGCAGTGGCAGGCACGTCGGCGCCGAGCTTCATCGGCTCATGCGGCACTTCCCGACGGCACGCTCCAAGAGATACGGCCGCCACGATTGCCGAAATAACTATCAGCCCCTTCATACCCTGCATGGTCAGTCTCCTAATACTCGATCGGCACTAGCCACCTCCTTGGGTACCGGTCCTGCCCGACATGTTCAAGAACTGTGGGGGCCAAATCACTGTTTTCCAACCCAAGAGATGCGAAAATACCACGAGGCGCGACCTAGCTGACTGGCTGCCGGTCGACACCGGCTCGCGGCTCTCAACCACTTGCCATCAAAGATAAAATTCAGGCGGTTTAACTGCATTCCCAGGGCATCCATGCAGTGCTGGGAACGGAGCCTGCTGTCAGCGTTCAATTGAGCAATGGCGACCAAGCGGGGTCGGATGCGAACGCTGGGGTCTGAACGATTCGCTCGTTGTAACCTGTCAGATCCACCGAATGGATCCGGGGTCCCCCATTTGCTCCCTGCCCCTCTCGGAAGAACATCAGAACGCGGCCGTTGGGCGCCCAGGTCGGGCCTTCATTGTGATAGCCCTCGGTCAACACCCGCTCTCCGGTACCGTCCGGCTTCATCACGCCAATCAGGAACCGGCCGCCGAGTTGCTTGGTAAAGGCGATGTAGTCGCCGCGTGGCGACCACACCGGCGTCGAGTAGCGGCCCTCGCCGGTACTGATTCTGCGAACGCCCGAGCCGTCGGTGTTGGTCACGTAGAGCTGTTGCGTACCGTCACGATCCGACTCGAACACGATCTGACGGCCGTCGGGGGCATAGCTCGGCCCCGTATCGATCGCGTTGGACTGGGTGACCCGCCGCGTCTGCCGTGATCTGAGGTCGAGCTCATAGACCGCCGAGTTGCCTCCGTCCTGCAAGCTCATGACGATGCGTTGGCCATCCGGCGAAAACCGGGGCGCGAACGTCATTCCCGGGAAGTCACCCACCACTTCGCGTTGGCCGGTTTCGAGGTTCATCAGCACAACTCTGGGCTGATCCCGCGTGTAGAGCATGTAGGCGATTTCCTGCGACGTTGGGCTAAATCGCGGTGTCAAAACCAGCTCCTGGCCCTGGCTCAAGAGCCGCACGTTGGCGCCGTCCTGGTCCATGATGGCGAGCCGTTTGACACGCTTCTCCTTGGGACCGGTCTCGTCGACGTAGACCACACGCGTATCGAAATAACCCTTCTCGCCGGTCAACCGCTCATACACCTGATCGGCGATGATGTGCCCCATGCGGCGCCAGTTCTGGGCCACCACCGTGAACCGCTGGCCGGCGAGCTGTTTGCCCGACGCCACGTCCCACAGCCTGAACTCACTCGACAGCCGGCCGTCAGCGGCTCGTGTCACGCGGCCCACGACCAGCGCGTCCGACCGGATCGAGCGCCAGTCGGGAAAGCGCGGCGCGGCATTGACGTCGCGGATCTGCTCAAGGAACGACGCGCGATCGAGCGGCACGAACAGTCCAGAGCGCTCGAGATCACCGGTAACCACGTTGGCGATGTCAGCGCCGAGCTTGGGATCGTCCGACAAGAAGATGGGGATCGCGATTGGAATCGGCGCGATGGTGCCCTGGCTTTGCGTGCCGCGCAATCCGCCTCCGCCCGCCGGCCCACCACCAGCAACGGGCGCTGCCTGCGGGGCACCCTGCGTGCTCGGCTGAACGGCGAGCGGCGGCAACCCTTGCTTTTCGCGCAACTGGCCGTCGAGCCCACCGCCCTGTTGCGCAGGTGGCGGCTTGAAGCTGTCGTCGCGGCGCTGTGCGGCCAATGGTTGAGAGAGCGTCGTGGCGAGCATCGCAAGCACTGTCGTGAGGGCCAGGAACCGGCTCGGCTTGCTCAATGTCTTCGCCCTCTTCATATGATCATGACTCGATGATGCATCTGCCTATGATCGACAAGTTTGGCCGCGGCATGTCAATGGCACTTCGGTCTCGCGACCTCCTCGCCTATCGCAGCCCTAGGATCTTCGGCCAATCGAAATCCCACTCCACACTACTCCAGCTCGCATACTTGTCGGCGGGCAGACTGAAAGGCGAACAGTCTTTCACGGCCCGCACCGAGGCTTCCGACGCAATCTTGAAAAGTGGCGTGTTCTGCACACCCACGATCACCGGCTCGCCGTCGAGCGACCCGTCCGGCTTCAGTCTCCATTTCACGGTGACCACAGGCGTGTCCGCTCCGCCCCCGCCCCCCGGCAGCCGCGAACACCGCGCGAGTTGCCCCTGGATCAGGCCTTTGAGCAGATTTATCTCTGGTCCCGACAGCACGGTGTCGCGACCATCAGCCGTGCCAGCCGTCTTGCCGGTGAACTTGGACTCGGCGCTGGTGCCGGCCGCCTGTTGGCCCTTCTTGGTCGGGTCCTTATCAAGTAAAGCCTTCGGCTGCGCGTCGTCGGGCGCCTTGGCGATCGCCTGTGCGGCAAGCTCGGCCAGCGACAATTCCTTCGCTTTTGCGTCGGCCTTGGCTTTTGCGTCAGCCTTGGCCTTGGCGTCAGCCTTCGCTTTGGCATCTGCCTTCGCTTTGGCCAGAGCCTTGGCCTTGGCGTCGGCGCGCGCCTTCTCCTCGGCCTTGCGCTGTTCTTCGCGCTTCTTCGCCTCCTCGGCCTTTCGATCAGCTTCGAGCTTCTCCTCCAGCGCCTTCTTCTCCTCGGGCGTAGGACCCGGCGCCGGTTCGGGAGGAGGAGGCGGCTCCTTGGCCAGTGCCGCGAGCTTTTCCTCGACCGGGTCGGGCTTTGGAGGCTCGGGTTTCGGCGGTTCGACCTTGGCGGGCTCGGGCTTTGGCGGCTCTGGCGGAGGCGGCTCGGCGGCTACGGGCGGAGGAGGGGGCGGCGGCGTGGCCGCCGTCTGTTGAGGCTTCTTGGTTTCGTTCTTGGAGGTGTCGACCGAAGGCCTGTCCTTCGCCTTGGCTTCGAACTCTTTGGCGCTCTCGTCGCCCTGCTTCAGCCGGACAAGCTCGGATGGCGTGATGATGGCGACTGATATCGGCACGTCCTCCGGCGCGACGCGCAACTCCGGCGTCGACTGGATGGTGACGAATGCCCATGCCAGAACCCCGAGATGCAGCAAGAAGGAGATGGCCAGTCCCATCTGCACCGCGCCTCAGCCTCCGTCTTCGGCCTCGGTGACGAGGGATACCTTCTTGAAGCCGCCCGCGCTGATCCGGCCCATGACCTTCATGATCACACCGTAGGTGGTACCCTTGTCGCCGCGCACGTAGATCGGCTCCTCGTCGCCCTTGCGGTTTTGAGCGATGGCTTTGAGCTTGGCGGCAATCTCCTCGAGTTTGACCGCCGTCTCGCCGATGTACACGTCACCATTGGACTTCACCGAAATGGCGAGCGGCTCCTGCTTCGGCTGTTCGAGTTGTTTACCTTTTGCTTGCGGCAACTCGATCGGAACGCCGACCTGCAGAAGCGGGGCAGCGACCATGAAGATGATCAGCAGTACCAGCATCACGTCAACAAATGGCGTGACGTTGATTTCGCTCATGGGTGCACTGCGCCGGCCACGACGCCTGCGGCTTCCGCCACCACCTGAGTTCATCTTGAGGCTTGCGCCCATATCCTATCCACCCTCAAGGCAACCGACGCCGGCCGCAGTCACTTTCCGAAGCTCCACGGCCGGACTTGATCCGGCCATGACGTGTTTGCGAGCAGTCAGCGCAACTCTCAAAGCCTCGGGTAAACTCCTGCAGTTTTTCAGCTCCTGACGTCGATCTGGCGCGACACGATCGCCGCGAACTCGTCGGCGAACGCTTCCAGCCGGTGGCTGATCTGCGCCGAATCCGCTTGGAACTTATTGTAAAAGATCACTGCCGGGATGGCAGCAAGAAGGCCGAGCGCGGTTGCAAACAGTGCTTCCGCAATGCCGGGTGCCACCACGGCGAGATTGGTGTTTTTCGAGACCGCGATGGCCTGGAAGCTGGTCATGATGCCCCACACCGTACCGAAAAGCCCCACGAACGGCGCTGTCGATCCCACCGTCGCAAGAAACAGGAGCCGACGGTCGAGCCGCTCCATCTCTCGCGCGATGGTCACGTCCATGACCTTTTCCACGCGCATCTGGATGCCGCCGAGGGCACGGATGTTGCCCTCGACCGAACGTTTCCATTCGCGCATAGCTGCCACAAACAACGCGCCCATGGTTATGGTCTTGCCGCGCGAAAGGGTGGCGTAAAGCTCGTCCAGCGACTGGCCCGACCAGAACAGTTGCTCGAATTTGTCCGCCTCCAATCGTGCCCGGCGGAAAGCGAAAATCTTTTCGATAATGATCGCCCACGACCACACCGACGCCAGCAGAAGCCCAATCATCACCGCCTTGACCACCGGCGACGCCATCATGAACAGCTCGATGGCCGAGACCCCGCCCGCGTGGGTCGGCGCTAGTGTGCCCTTCAAAAGATCCGAGGGATTCATGTATCGGTCTATCCGTCCGTGTTGTGGCCAATCGTCGTGGCCCTGCCCATGCGGCTGACGACCGGCGCGGAAATGCACCGGCGCGCTCAATGTTCAACCCGAGCAGAAGTGCCCCGATCCGCTGTCGCCACCAAGCAGGCATGTTGCCGCGCAATATGACCAAACGACGACGCGAGCTCCCATCTCGCGCGCCGGATCACGGGGCATTTTCAACAGAATAGCGCTTGCACGCTCGTCTTTTGCTCAACTTCCGTGCATTTCGACCAGACCGCGCCAAACCCCGTCGACGGGATCGTAGGCCAAGATCTCGCCGTGCTCCATGTCGTAGAGCCACCCGTGCACGTTGACCTTACCCGATACCACGCCCTGGCGCACGATCTCGTAAGTCATCAGGTTGTCGAGCTGGAATTGCACGTGCGCCTTCACCGTCTCGACGAAGCGGATGTCGTCGGGCACCCGGGCGGCGTCCATCAGCCGGTGTGCCGGTCGCGTGTAGTCGACCCAGCGGCCGAGATGGGCTTCACGATCAGGTGGGATCGGTTCGAGCAGCGCCTTGATGCCGCCGCAGCCGGTATGTCCGCACACCACGATATCGTCGATGCCGAGATGGGCGAGCGCGTATTCGACCGCGGCACCGACCGAATCGTCGTTGGCGTCCGACGGCGGCACGCAATTGGCGATGTTGCGGATCTCGAACAACTCTCCAGGATCGGCGTTGGTGATCTGCGCCGGCACCACGCGGCTGTCAGAGCACCCAATCCACAAGAGGCGCGGTTTCTGCTGGCGCGTCGCCAGCCCCTTGAAGAACGCGCGGTCCCGCTCGTACTGCAGCCGAAACCGCTGGTAACCCTCGACTGCGTCCTTGATATCCGGATCGGGGCCGCTCGTGTCGTTATCAGTCGCCATCGCGTCCCCCTCGACCTTGCACCGCGCCGCTCCCCCACAGAGCAGGTTCAGCCCGCTTACCGCCGACCTGCGATCAGCTATCATCGGCGTGCGACGGATCGATGTCCAGTCGTTGGGCAACTATCTGATTGTGGCGGGACCCGCCGCGCCAAACGACGCGCGGATCGCGTCCGAAAGCCTGAGCGGCTTGCCCGATACCGTGACCAGCACCAGCACCACGTTGGCCTCGAACAGCTTGACGCCATCGCGCAGCACGGCTTGGTCGAGTGTAACCGAAGCCCCGCCCAGCTCCTTGACCCGTGTTTCGACTTCCAGCAGATCGTCGATGCGGCCGGGGCGATTGAAATCCATGTTCATGCGGCGGACCACGAACGCGGCCGGCTCGACACTATCGGACCCGTCGATCAACCGTCGCGCGTCAGTCCCCAGCAACCGCAGGAAATCCGACCGTCCGCGCTCGCACCACCTGACATAAGACGCGTGATAGACGACCTGCGCGAAGTCGGTGTCCTCGAAATAAACCCGGACCGGCAGCAGATGCCGCCGCCCCGCCGCGTCATCAATGATCCGGCCGGCGAGGTCGGGCCAAGTGTGGGTGCTCATGTTTGTGCTTATGCCGTTGACGATCAGCGACGTATACGAGACCCACCCGCCCATTGCCAGATGGCAGTGTCGACGCGGCCTCGTCGCCTCTCAACAACGTCATGGCCGGGCCTTCGAACCGGCCATCCAACTCGCTCACGCTGCCCGTTCTCTAAGGGGGAAGGGCTGGAGTGAGGGGCGGCCATACTGGCTCGATCCGCGGGCTTTCCGGCAGGCGGCCATCGAACCCCGCCTGTCATGGCCGGGCCCTGGACCCGGCCATCCAGCATTTTCGATATTCGGTTATCGACCCGTGTCGCCGCAGCGGAGCGGGGTTCCCCTGCGGCAAGAGAGAGGTCGTCGCGGGAGGGGGCCGCTCCCGGACCGGGCATGGGGCGGCGAGGAGCATGTTCTTGCAACGGACGCGGATGGTGCGTTAGCTGCCGGAGGGAGGCGGTGCCGAAGCCGGTGATGCAGGTCGGGTTTTGACCCACAGCGGCTATAGTGCTTGTGCGCAACACTTATGTTGCGAAAATGCAGAGAGCGGTACGGCGCGACGTGTGCACCGCGTCATGCTCATGTGTCATTGGTTCCAGCTTCGACGGCGGTTGACCACGCGGACTCACCAACGCTCTCCTCTTCAAGGAGAGCGAGCAAGCCTGTTAGCAAAAACACAAGGGAACTAGAGCCATTGCCATCGTCACCCGTCAGCTAGTCATAAGCGAATGACGCCGGCTCTCACCGCAAAACCGTACATCGTGTTGGCCCTATTGAAGAACTACATGTAACGTTTCGCCTGCGTGGCTCGTAACACAGGGGCAATCAGTCGTTGGGAAGCGGTCTGGACAATGAGCAGGCGTGGAGCGGGTTGATGCGTGCGGCGCTGAGCGGCGATCAAGAGGCGTATCAACAGCTTCTGGTCGCGATCACCCCGCATCTTCGGACGGTCGCGCGCCGCAGTTTGTCCGTTTCGGCGGCGGCGGATGTGGAGGACGTGGTGCAGGACGCGTTGTTGGCCATTCATCTGAAACGCGCCTCGTGGGACGCGACACGACCCATCGCGCCTTGGCTCAATGCGGTCGTGTACCACAAGGCAATCGATGCGCTGCGACGCAAGGGACATCGTGGCGAGGTTGAGATCGACTCGGCGACCGACATTGCGGCGGCAGCCTTGGATGGGGACCGGGCGATCGACGTCGAAACGGCTTTGGCGTCTCTTGATGAGCGGCAGCGCCTTATCGTCGAGCAAATGTCAATTCAGGGGCGAACGGCGGCGGAAGTCGGCTCTGCGCTCGACATGTCGGAGAGCGCCGTGCGGGTGGCCTTGCACCGCGCCCTCAAACGCTTGGCGCGCAGGTTCAATGGATCGAACTCATGAAAACTGATGCTTTCATCCAAGCGCTTGTGCAGGACCTGACGACGCCGGTCGTGCCGGTCGCCGCGTCCTTGAAACGGGTGATGCCGCTGGCAGCCGTGTCGACGGCCATCGCGTTTCTGGTTTCTGCCGGTCTTCGTCCTGATCTGCTCGCGTCGGGATTGAAGCCAACGGCCATCAAGGTCGGCCTCGGCCTGCTGCTCGCTGTCGGCGGGTTGTTGGCTGCTGTGCGGCTGGCGCGTCCCGATGCGGCCATCGCCCGATCCGCGCCCCTGCTTTTGCTCGGTCCGGCGTTTGCGTTGATGGCTGTCGCGGCCGAGTTGGTTACCGGTGGAGCCGGCACATGGCAGAGCCGCCTCTGGGGCCACAGCTTCCTTGTATGCCTAATGGTCCTGCCGTTGCTTGCGGCACTCCCCCTGATCGCTGCACTTTACGCTCTGCGGCACGGGGCATCGACGCATCTCGAAGCCGTCGGCGCTGTCGCCGGACTGGGCGCCGCCGGGATCGCCATCGTCACGTATGGCTTATTTTGCAATGAGGACAGCGCCTTGTTCATCGCCACGTGGTATCTCCTAGCCACTTGCATCGTGTGCCTTATCGGCGCGGTGGCAGGCCGTGTGGTTCTGCGCTGGTGACATCACGATCCAGTCACACTCAAGTGAACATGTAACGAAGGCAACCGCGCACCCGTATAGCGATGACAGCTTAAGGGAACAGCGCCATGGATCTGCCTGCGCCGACGGTCGCGAAGTTTGAGCATCCCGAGATCACCGCGAAGGGGGAGCGGCGCGCGAGCGTCTACTTGACCAAGCTCGAAACGCTTTGGTTCAACACTGGCACGCTCTGCAATATCACCTGCCAGAACTGCTACATCGAGAGTTCACCGAAGAACGACCGCCTCGTCTATCTGACGCTGGCTGATGTCACGGACTATCTCGACGAAGTCCGCCGCGATCGCCTGCCGGTCAAAATGATCGGCTTCACCGGTGGCGAGCCCTTCATGAACCGCGACATGATCGCGATTCTGCGGGAAACGTTGTCGCGCGGCTTCGAGACCCTCGTGCTGACCAACGCCATGCGCCCGATGATGCGTCACCAGAAGCAGCTGAAGGCTCTTCAAGCAGACTTCGGTGCGAAACTGCGCTTCCGCGTCTCGCTTGATGATCACCGCGAGGCCATCCACGATGCCGAGCGCGGTACAGGATCGTTCGCCAAGGCCATGGACGGCCTTCGCTTTCTGTCAAAACAGGGGTTCCAGATCGAGATCGCCGGTCGGCGTCTCGGTCATGAGCCAGAAGACCTCGCCCGCTCAGGCTACGGCGCCTTGTTTGCGAGCCAAGACATTGCCGTCGATAGCGGCGACCCGGTGCAGCTCGTGATCTTTCCGGAAATGATCGCCGACGCCAATCCACCAGAGATCACCGAGGCCTGCTGGGGCATTCTCAAGAAGCACCCTGACGACGTCATGTGCGCGACCGCCCGCATGGTCGTGCGGCGTAAAGGTGCCGCGGCCCCGGCGGTCGTGGCCTGCACACTCATCGCCTACGATGAACGTTTCGAACTCGGCCGGACGCTCAAAGAGGCATCCGGCTCGGTGCCACTCAATCACCGTTATTGCGCGACATTCTGCGTGCTGGGTGGCGCTGCTTGCGGCGCACCGAAGTCATGACGGGGAGGCCTGGAATGTTGATCGATCGTCGAATGTTTTTCATTGGCGCCGTGGCCCTGTCGACGTCGACCCGCGCGCAGACAACCGACTTGACTGGTCGCCTCGTTATCACGGGATCGAGCACGGTCGCGCCGCTCGTGCTCGAAATCGGGAAAGCCTTCGAAAAGCGGCATCCGCGCGTGCGCATCGACGTGCAGACTGGTGGCTCCTCGCGCGGTGTCGCCGATGCGCGGTCTGGACTGGCTGACATCGGCATGGCGTCGCGTGCGTTGTTCGACAACGAACGCGACCTGTTTGGAACGCCGATCGCGCGCGACGGTATCTGTCTCGTTGCGCACAAAACGAACGCTGTGTCTGACCTGACGGACGAGCAGGTGAAAGCGCTGTTTACCGGCAAAGCCGCGGATTGGCAGGAGGTTGGCGGCAAGCCGGGCCGCGTCACCATCGTCAACAAGGCCGAAGGCCGCTCGACGCTCGAGCTGTTCCTGCAGCACTACAAACTCAAGAACAGCGACATCAAAGCCAGCGTCGTAATCGGTGATAATGCGCAGGGAATCAAAACGATCGTCGGCAATCCCGGCGCCATCGGCTACGTCTCGATTGGATCGGCAGAGTTCGAAGTGTCGCAAGGTACGGCGATCAAACTTGTGTCGTCGGGTGGCGTCGTTCCAAGTTCAGCAGCTGTCCAGGCCGGCACGTTTCCGTTGTCGCGGCCGCTGACACTCGTGACCAAGCAGGCCCCCACCGGCCTCGCAGCCGCTTTCATCGCTTTTGCGCGCTCATCCGACATGCACCCCCTCGTCAAGGAGCAGTTCTTTGTACCGCTCCAAAGTTGACGGTTATGTCGGCACCGGCCTCGCGATGGTTGGCGGCGTCTGCACTTTGCTAGTGCTGACGATCGCGCTGTTTCTGCTGCGTGAATCGTGGTCCGTCGTGCAGGGTGTCGGTCTCCGTCGCTTTCTGACCGACAGCGCGTGGAACCCGACCGAGAAGCGTTTCGGACTTGCACCGATGCTGCTTGCCAGCGTTGCGACAGCCATTGGCGCCATCGTCATTGCGGCACCGCTCGGCATAGGCTCGGCGATCTACAGCCGCTTTTACGCGGGCCGCCAAGCAGCGCGAATCCAACGTGCGATCGTGACGCTGATGGCAGGCATTCCGTCCGTCGTCTTCGGCCTGTGGGGCCTTGTTGCGTTGGTGCCCCTCATCAACAAGATCATGCCACCTGGAACAAGCCTGCTCGCGGCGATGCTGGTGCTCGCCCTCATGATCCTACCAACCGTCGCCCTGACGGCTGACGCAGCTCTCGCGACAGTACCCATGCCCTTGCAACAGGGCGCGGCCGCGCTCGGCTTGTCGCGGGAGGCGATGATTGCCCACGTCTTGGTGCCCGCCGCGCGCTCTGGCATCGTTGCCGGCATTCTGCTCTCGCTCGGTCGCGCGCTCGGCGAGACGATGGCGGTGCTGATGGTCGCTGGCAATGTCGTGCAGGTTCCGACCAGTGTGTTCGAGCCCGTGCGCACGCTGACAGCCAACGTCGCCTTGGAGATGGCCTACGCCGTCGGAGATCATCGCGCCTCGCTGTTCGTCTCCGGCCTCGCGTTGACGCTCATTGTCGCGGCCCTCGCGGTCGCGTCGTGGCGCTTGTCTGAGGCGCGCTCACATGGCTGACCTCATCGCCGTGCTGCCGCGCCGGGATCTGGTGCTCAAAGCTGCAGTTCATGCAGCAGCACTCGTCGTTGCCCTCGCGTTCGCGGCTCTGCTCTGGGATGTGATCGGCCAAGGTCTGTCGCGCCTCTCGTGGTCCTTCCTGACAACCGAGCCGCGCAGTTCCGGTCGGCTTGGCGGCATCGCCCCGATCATCATCTCGACCGTGTTGTTGCTCCTCGTTGCGATCACGGTTGCAACGCCGCTCGCCATCGGCACGGCTGTGCTGTTGGTCGACTTCGTCCGCACGGGCAGCTTGGGCGCGCGCATCGTCTCCATGTCGCTGGACATTCTCGCTGGTGTGCCCTCGATCGTGTTCGGCCTGTTCGGCAACGCCTTCTTTGCAATCTATCTCGGCCTCGGATTTTCGATCCTGTCGGGCGGCCTCACGCTTGCCTGCATGGCGCTGCCGATCATGATCCGGAGTACCGAGATCGGCTTGCGCGCCGTCCCCGACGACTGGCGGCGCGGCACGGCAGCCCTCGGCATGACAAAGACGAGTGCGCTTCGCCACATCCTGCTTCCGGCGGCTGCCCCCGCGATCATCGCTGGCTTGATGCTGGGCATCGGCCGGGCGGCGGCGGAGACGGCCGCGCTTGTCTTCACGAGTGGCTATGTGGACCGCATGCCGGGATCGCTGTTCGACAGCGGCCGTTCGATTGCAGTTCACATCTATGATCTGACCATGAATGTCGCCGGTGGTGAAAAGTCCGCCTACGCGGCGGCGCTGGTCCTGGTCGGGTTGCTCGTCATCATCAACGCCATTGCGCTGGCGTTGTCCCACCACGTTCTGCGTAAACGGATCACTCAATGATGCACGCCGTCCAACGCAGTTTTTCCGAGAGGGCGCCGCCGCTGGCGTGCTGCACTTCAGATGCGTGCGAGCCGGTGTGTGACTGCAACACGGTCATTAAAGCCGAATGTGTATCGTTGTCTTACGGTGGTCGGCCAGCGTTGCAGGACGTCGACCTGTCGTTTCAACGACACGCAGTCACGGCCATCATAGGCCCCTCGGGCTGCGGCAAGAGCAGCTTCCTCGCCACGCTCAATCGATTGACCGACATGGTCCCGGGTTGCGAGGTCGATGGCAAAATCGCGTTCTGCGGCCGTGACATTCGCGACCCGTCGCTCGACGTGCGCATTCTACGCACGCGTGTCGGCATGATCTTCCAGCGCGCCAACCCATTTCCGTTGTCGATCCGCAAGAACATCGAGATGCCTCTGAGAGAATGTGGCGTTTCTGACCGCGTCGAGCGGGAGCAGCGCGTGCACGATGTGCTCGTCGAGGTCGGCCTCTGGCACGAGGTTCGTGATCGACTAGACAAGCCGGCGCTCGGACTATCGGGCGGGCAACAACAGCGCCTCTGCATCGCGCGCGCGCTGGCACTTCGGCCCGAGGTTTTGCTCATGGACGAGCCGTGCAGCGCACTGGATCCGATCTCGTCTGGTGTCGTCGAGGATCTGATCCTTAATCTGCGTGGCCGCGTTACGATCGCCATCGTCACGCACAATCTGGCGCAGGCGCGCCGCGTCGGCGACCACCTCGCGGTCTTCTGGGTGGTTGACGGCGTCGGTCGCTTGATCGAATCCGGTCGCGCGGCCGATGTTTTCGCTTCCCCCTCTCATCCAACCACAGCCCAGTACCTGTCGGGTGCGCGCGGCTGATCTAATCGAACAGGAGACCACTCATGGATGTCATCAAGGACGTACAGGACTATTACGGCAAGACGCTCAAAACGTCGGCCGATCTCAAGACAGAAGCGTGCTGTACGCCGGACGCGATGCCGGGTTACATCAAGCGATTGCTCTCGAACATTCATGACGAGGTCCTGATCAAGTACTACGGCTGCGGCCTCGTTGCGCCGACCGTCCTCGAAGGTAAGCGCATTCTCGATCTCGGCTCTGGTTCGGGTCGCGACGTCTACGCGCTTGCGCAGCTCGTTGGCGCCAAGGGCGAAGTCGTGGGCGTCGACATGACGGAAGAACAACTCGCCGTCGCCAATGCGCATCTCGGCTGGCACCAGAAGAAGTTCGGCTTCAAGAAGTCCAACGTTCGCTTCCTGCACGGTTACATCGAAAAGCTTGACCGACTTGGCCTGAAGCCCGGATCGTTTGACATCGTCGTGTCCAACTGCGTGATCAACCTGTCGACCGACAAGGCCGCCGTCCTGAAAGGCGCGTTCGACTTGCTGAAGCCCGGCGGTGAACTCTACTTCTCCGACGTCTACGCCGATCGCCGCCTGCCCGATGCCGTGCGTAATGATCCCGTGCTCTACGGCGAATGCCTTGGTGGCGCACTCTACTGGAACGACTTCCACACACTCGCAAAGCAGGCCGGGTTCAAGGACCCGCGCCTCGTCGAGGATCGTCCACTCGGCGTTACCGATGAAGCGCTCGCAGCCAAGCTTGGTCCGGCGAAATTTTTCTCGGCCACATATCGCCTGTTCAAGCTCGACGATCTTGAGCCGCTCTGCGAGGACTATGGCCAGGCGGTCGTCTACAAAGGCGGCATCCAAGGTGCCGAAGACATCTTCCTCCTCGATAAGCACCACGCCATCGAACGCGGCAAAGCGTTCCCAGTCTGCGGCAATACCTGGAAAATGCTCAACGACACGCGCTTCGCACCGCACTTCGACTTCATCGGTGATTTTTCGCGTCACTATGGGATCTTCGCCGGCTGCGGCACGACGATCCCCTATGACACCGGGTCGGGCGCGTCGACGTCGAATGGGGGCTGCTGCTGATGACGGCTCGCCTCAAAACCGTATTGGTTCTTTGCACCGGGAATTCCGCGCGCAGCATTATGGCAGAGGCACTGATTAACAGCCTCGGCGCGGGTCAATGGCGGGCGGTGAGCGCCGGATCGAAGCCAACGGGACGCGTCAACCCATTCGCGCTCGCCGCCCTAAAGGCGGCGGGCATTCCACCGCCCGAGATGCCGCGCTCGAAGAGCTGGAACGAGTTCGCCACAACGGGCGCGCCTCCGATCGATCTTGTCCTCACGGTCTGCGACAGTGCCGCCAACGAGACCTGCCCGCGCTTCCACGGGCCGGCCCGTGTGGTGCATCTGCCGTTTCCTGATCCGGCCGCGGTCGAGGGGAGCGACACCATCATCCTCGATGCGTTTCAGACGGTCCTTGCAGACATGCAGCGAATGCTGCCATCGTTGTTAATGCGGCAGGCTGATTGTCCAACGCCGCGCTGAGAGAGCTGCTAGTTCGGCGTCTTGGTTGAGCTGCGATTGGGTGAAGATCGGCTGCGTTCGCGTCCCGATACCGAAGTCGCCTATCGCCGCATGAAAGGTGTTCCCGATCATCAGCGTTATGCCTGTGGCAAATCGATCGTCGAACTGGAACGCTGGGAGACTGCTGGTCAATCCCGCTCGGTACCGCGTTCACGCCGAGTGCTGAGCCATTCGAACGTCCTCGAATACCCACCGTCCTCTGCGATGAAGTGCGTCGGCAAGCTGCAGTGCAGCATAACTGACCTCTGAACTCTTCGAACGGGAGGCACGAAAAGCACACTACGGCTGATCATCAGCATCGCCGGACGGTCGGTCATGGCCCCAAGCCGACCTGGTCGCCCTCGCGCCCGGTGCGGCCGCTCATATCTCGCAAGCAGCCCTTAACGCGCCAGGGCCCGGCTTATGCCCCCACCTCCACCACCACGATTTCCGGTGGTGACCCGAACCGGATAGGCAATCCCGAAAGCCCGAGGCCGCCCGACACGATCAAATGCCGGCCGTCCTCGACGATGTGGCCGTAGGCATAGCGGCTTCCGAATTTCGACGGAACGATCGGCGTGAAACCAGCGAGCCGCACCTGCCCGCCGTGCGTGTGCCCGGAAACCGTCAGCGCCACGCGCTCCGGCACCTCGGCGAAAATGTCCGGCTCGTGCGCCATCAGGATGACCGGGGCATCGTCGGTCACCTGAGCAAGCGTGCCCGCGAGGTCGTCAACGCCCCTGTAGTCGCGCTTTCCACCGAGCTTGAACCGCGGATAGTCCTCAGGCGTCGGCCAGAACGCCCACTGGTCGCCGAGCCCCGCGATCCACACCGGCCGGCCGTCCTTCTGCAACCGCACAGCGCGGTTCTCATGGACCGGAATGCCAGCAGCTTCGAGCGCGCGGCCGGCCGTCGTCGGGCCCTTGCGGCGGCGCTGAACCTCGATCTCGTCCCACCAGTCGTGATTGCCGAGAACGGCGTGCACGCCGAGCGGTGCTTTCAGCTTGCCAAGCGCGGCGGCCCATACGATGTGCGGCAACGGGCGGCCAAAGCGGCCCATGCGATAGCCTGCCACGTAGTCTCCCAGCAGCAGGATCGCGTCCGGGCCGAGCGCGTTGGTCTGGGCCACCAGGCTTTCGATGCGGGCTTCGCCCATCCACGGTTCCAAAGCATGCAGATCGGCGATCAGGGCAAGCCTGAGCTTCAACCCTGCCGGCCAATTGCGCGGCGTCACCCCATAGCGGGTCACCCTCTGCCGGAAGGGCTCTGCCAGCGCATATCCGCCGAGCCCGAGCCCGGTCAACCCGAGCCCGCCGAGCCACTTCAGGAGTGTGCGACGGTCTATCAACCGGCCCCCGCTATGCTCGGACCGCCGTTGTCGTCCTCGAACAGATCGGGCGTTGCCATGCGCGAAGGCCCCGACATGCCGAGATGGCGATAGGCCTTCATGGTCAAGACGCGCCCGCGCGGGGTGCGGCCGATGAAGCCCTGCTGCAGCAGGTAGGGCTCGACGATTTCCTCGAGCGCGTCGCGCGGCTCCGACAACGCCGCGGCCATCGTCTCGATGCCAACCGGGCCGCCGTCATAGGTCTTGGCGATACAGTTGAGATAGCGGTGATCGAGCGCGTCGAGGCCCTCGTTGTCGACTTCCAGCATTTGGAGCGCCTTGTCGGCCACGGCGGCGTCGATCGTGCCAGCACCCGCCACCGCTGCGAAATCGCGCACGCGCCTCAGAAGTCTTCCAGCGATGCGAGGTGTACCGCGCGCCCGCCGGGCGATCTCGCGCGCACCATCCGCCGACATCGGTGCGCCCATAACGCGGGCGCCGCGCGACACCACCAGCTCCAATTCGTCGATGGTGTAGAAGTTGAGCCGGATCGGAATGCCAAAGCGGTCGCGCAGCGGGTTGGTCAAGAGACCCGCCCGCGTGGTCGCGCCAACCAGCGTGAACTTGGCCAGATCGATGCGCACCGATCGCGCCGCCGGTCCCTCGCCGATGATGAGATCGAGCTGGAAATCCTCCATTGCGGGATAGAGGATTTCCTCCACCGCCGGATTGAGCCGGTGGATTTCGTCGATGAACAGCACGTCGCGTTCTTCGAGATTGGTCAAGAGAGCGGCCAGATCGCCGGCCTTCGAGATCACCGGCCCCGATGTGGCGCGGAAGCCGACGCCCATCTCCTTGGACATGATCTGCGCCAGCGTCGTCTTGCCGAGGCCGGGGGGGCCCGCGAACAGCACATGATCGAGGGCGTCACCGCGCGTGCGCGCCGCCTCGATGAACACCTTGAGATTGGCGCGCGCCTGCTCCTGGCCGATGAACTCAGCCAGCGACTGCGGCCGGATCGTCGCCTCAAAGGCGTCCGCTTCCTTTTTAGCGCCGGTGACGAGGCGGTTGTCGGTCATGCTTTGTTCGTGGCGGTATTCGCGCGCCTCGTCAAGCACATGCCGGACACAACCTCGACACCGTGGCCGCGCCAGGGGTCGCCCCCACGGGCGGCACTGTGTCTCAGCGCTTCTTCTTTGGCATTATCTTGCGCGGCTTTTTCGGAAGCTGCTTCATGTTCGACAAAAAGCGGACACCGAGCGCCCGATCACTCCGCCAGGCGATCTCGCAATCGACCTCGACCTGGTCGTAGTCGAGAATAAGCTTGAACGTGTTCGGCAGCCCCGCCGCCGTGGCGATCAGACTGTTGCGGTCGGTCTGGAGAACGAGGCGCGCACCGGTGGCCGACATGTCGCGGACCAGGCAGCCGACCGCCCCCTGCAACCGGTCGCTCACAATGAAGGCGGCAAACAGCCCGGATTTTCTGAGCGCCCAGCGTTGCTCGTCGGTTGCACCGATCACGGCGCGGTGGGCCGCAGACGGCTTTAGCGCAAACGCGCTGATCCGGTCGTGAAGGGACATGACAACCTGGTCCGAGGCAATTCGTCAGCGACAGATCATAGTCTCTCATAAAAATGTTAATAGACGGTAGAATGGGGCGGGTTCGGCTTGATCGAGGGCGCGCTCGCTGACACGTGACTGATCACGACCGCAGGATTCTCCCGGCCAGTACAAGCCTGACGGCGACCATCACCAAACCGAAGGCAAACGCGGCAATCGGCCCGAACTGGCCGAGGGGCAACGGCACCAATGCCTGTGCGGCCGCGAAACCGACGACGCCCATCGCACCGGCTTCCACCCAGCCGAACGCACCCCGCCTAAGGACCAGAGGCACCAGCCCGATCGCCGCCATTACCGAGGGAATAACCGCCCAGACGTAGGCGTTCAACGCGCTGACACCCAGCGGGGCAACGACAGATGGGCGGCCCTCTGTCACGCCCAGCAACGGCCCTACGAGCAGCGAAATCACGGCAACCAGCGCCGCAAAAAACGGAGCCACGAGCAGGATCAGCAGAAGCGCCCAAAGCGCCCGTTGTGCATTCGAAATGCCCCCCACTCGATTGCCTTTCGACGGATTGATCGAGCCGGGCGCGCACCATGACCAATTGCTTTGGTCACGGCGCGCGCCCGTCAATCGTATTCCTTCTCCGGACGGCCTACAGCTTGGCTTACTTCACGCGCTGCCACGTCTCGCCTGTGCACACGATGCCGCCGAGAGCGCAGCCCTCAAGCTTCAACCCACCGCCCACCAGCGTCACATGACCCGCGTACGTGTTGCCGTTGTCGGTGTTGAGCAGGCTGCCCTCCCACTTGTTGTCGCCGGTTTTCTTGGCCCCGTTCATGATGACGGTTCCTACCGTGCCCTTCTTGGCCGCGTCCTTCACGGCCACGATCTTGGCGCAGAGACCGGCACCGCAGCTGTAGAAGTTGACCTGGGTGCCCGTCGACGGCCTGACCCACGTTCCGCTCGGATCGGCGGCGTAGGCTGGAGTGGCGGCCAGAATCAGCCCGAGGATCAGACCCGAGGCCAGTTGTTGTCCGCCAACCGCGGACCGAATGCCGATAGTCATGGCGTTACTCTCCCTGTTTTTGTGCTGTGAGTGCCCATAGTGCGGTTGCTTCCGCCTCTTCTGAGGCGTCTTGTACCGCAATCTGAAGCCGCAGTCGCCTGGCGGCTAGTGTTCCGGCGGAAAGACTGTCGACACGACTTGGCATCAGCGCAGTACGGAAGACCCCTTGCCGGATCGTGATCAGCCCCGGTTGATGTCCTGCACGGCCTGCTCCATGGCCTCGAGAAAGCGGGAACGGTCCTGCCGGATAAAACTTGCATTGAGCCCTCGGCTTACGCCGGTTTCGCGCAGGTGCTGATTGAGTTCGCGCATCGCCAGCGCCATGCCGATCGAGCGGTCGTCGAACGCCTTGCCCGAATTGCCGATCACGCGGGCGCCTGCCTTCAGGCAGCGGGCGGCAAGCGGAATATCCTGCGTGACCACGATATCGCCCGGCCCGGCACGCGCGGCGATCCAGTCGTCGGCCGCGTCGGGTCCCTCGGCGACGATCACGCGCACGACGCGCTCGCCTTCCGGCAGCCGTATCCAATTGTTCGACACATAGCTGATCTGGAGACCGTGCCGGTTGGCGACTTTCAGCGCCTCGTCCTTCACCGGACAGGCATCCGCGTCGATATAGATGTGCACGCTCGAACGCCCCCTACCGCGCCAGCTCCTTCAGGCCGCCCCGAATGAGCTTCGCGGTATCCGCCTCCGGCCCGAGTTCCTTCACCGCCGCCGCGATCGCCTGGCTGGCCTGTGAAGGATTGTAGCCGAGATTGGTCAAAGCCGACATCGCCTCCATGGCGGCGCTACTCTGGGGCGGCGACGCCATCACACCGCCGGCTCCACCGGCCGCCGCGTTGACCCCGGACAGCGCCAACCCCGGCGCCTTGTCCTTCAACTCCATCACGATGCGCTGCGCGAGCTTCTTGCCGACGCCCGGCGCCTGTTCGACCACGCCAGAGTTCTGCAGCGCTATGGCCGTCGCCAGATCACCCGGTGCCAGCACGCCCAGCACGCCGAGCGCAACCTTCGCGCCGACGCCCTGCACGTTCTGCAGCGTACGGAACCAGCTCCGCTCGAGTTCGCTCGAGAATCCGAACAGCCGGATCGCGTCCTCGCGCACATAAGTGTCAATGGTGAGCGAGACCTCGTCACCGATCTTGAGGTTCCTCAGCGTGCGCGACGACGCCTGCACCTCGTAGCCCACGCCACCGACGTCGACGATGAGAAAGCTTTCGCCGATCGCGTCGACCTTCCCTCTGAGCTTGCCGATCATGCCCGCACCTCCATTACGTCCGACCCATGCTCCATCATCTTCATACCCGGGCTTTCAGAGCCTCCAATGCTCGCGCCTGAGGAGTGGTCCGGTGATTGGCATGGCAGATGGCAATGGCAAGTGCGTCAGCCTCGTCAGCGCTACCGAACTTTGCCTTTGGAAGCAGAAAGCCGATCATGGCCTGGATCTGCTTCTTGTCGGCGTGGCCAGCACCGACCACCGTCTTCTTGATCAGGTTGGGCGGGTACTCGGCGACTTTCAGCCCGGCCATCGCGGGCGCCAGCAGCGCCATGCCGCGCGCCTGTCCGAGCTTGAGGGTAGCCCGCGGGTTTTCATTGACGAACGTCTCTTCCACCGCGGCATCGTGTGGAGAAAACGCGGCGATCACGCTGGTCAACCCCTCGAAAATATCGCGCAAGCGGTAGGCGAGATCGTCATCGGATTCCGATGTGATCATGCCCGACGCGACGTAGAACAGCCGCACCCCGTCACTCTCCACGACACCCCAGCCGGTGCGCCGAAGACCCGGATCGATGCCGATGATACGAATCGCTTTCATTGCCATGGAGATCCGCTTACCATGCCACAGCAAAATATGCTCCCCGCACCCTTGTGTCGGCCAACTCTGTTGGCCATCGTCCGCCTGCAACAGACAGCAAAACCGCGCCCCATACCCCACATCCCCGACTCCACTTTGCTGGTCATCGGCCTTGTGCTTTTCGTGCTCGGGTGGTTTCTGCGCAGCTGGGCCAGCCGCCACAGCATGACCGACCAGGTCACCGATACGGCATGGGAAGCTGTCAAAAAGCGCGATGCACGCGTCATCGGACGCTAAATCCAGGGTCGAATTGCCGAGATCAACCAGGCGTCATCAACCCTGGGCAAGGCGAGCAAAGTGGCAGGTTGCGGTGTCCGTCACGCCATGGCCCAGATTGCAGCTCTGGCTGGGATCGCGGGGGTTCCGATCGGTCCTGTACTGGCAGGCTTCGGACTGTTTTGGCGATAGCCGGGCCTCGGATTCAGCCGCCGTTGCCACCACCGCCCGTCCGATGCCTGTGATATTCGAATTGCGCGCCAAGATCGGTCGGGCCCACTGTGTATGGGTTGTCGACCAGCGACGCCCGGAAGTGCCTATCGCGTCGGGCGCGAATTTGTACGTCGATGAACTCGGCCCACATGATTCGGCGTAGATTTCGCGCATACGCGTCGAAGTTGTGCGAACCGAGTTGCATAACCGGCGTCCTGGCGGCGCGGCTGCAGCGGTTGCTCAGCCTGCGGCGATACTCGCAAGATAACCAACTTCTGTAAGCGGACAATTACCGGATTGGTTCAAATTGCAGCCAAATCCAGCGCGGCCGCTCAGGCCGCCGTCAGCTTCTTCATGATCTCGTCGGATATCTCAAAGTTCGCATAAACGTTTTGCACGTCGTCGTCGTCATCGAGTGCCGCGATCATTTTGACGATCGATTGGGCAGCCTCCTCGTCGACGGCGGTTGTCAAGTTGGGCTTCCATACCGAGCGCACACTCTCGGCTTCGCCCATTTTAGCCTCGAGCGCGCCGGCCACCGTGCCGAGACTATCAAACGCGCAGACGATGAGATGGCCGTTCGCATCTGAGTGTACGTCGTCCGCGCCCGCCTCGATGGCCGCCTCCAGCACCGCATCCCCCGACCCGGCCGCGACCTTGTAGGTGATCTCGCCTACGTGCGTGAACATGTGGCTGACCGAGCCGGTGGCGCCCAGGTTGCCGCCGTACTTGGTGAACACGGCCCGAACCGCGCCACCGGTCCGGTTGCGGTTGTCGGTCAAGGCTTCGGCGATCACCGCAACGCCACCTGGCGCATATCCCTCATAGCGCACAGTCTCGTAGGCTTCGGTGTCGCCACCCAGCGCCTTTTTGATGGCGCGGTCGATATTGTCCTTGGGCATGTTCTCGGCCCGCGCGGTCTGGATGGCGAGCCGGAGGCGCGGGTTCATGGCGGGATCGGGCATCCCGGATTTCGCCGCGACTGTGATCTCGCGCGCGAACTTGGCGAACATTTTCGCCCGGGCCGCATCCTTGCGACCCTTCTTGTGCATGATATTCTTGAAGGCTGAATGGCCGGCCATGTTCGTCCTGCAGCAATGGAGTTAAGGGATTGCGTCACGGCGTTACTTGGAGCAACGCCATGCACTTTTCATTCACAACTCCATGGCCGGAGGGGCATCGTAGGCACTTCTCCGTCACGACACCTAGCCATCCAGAGTCGTTTTACATCAGGAAATTCCACCCTGGATCACTGTGTCAAGCGCGGCCGTGACGTGAGGAGGCAAGTATCGACCAGAACGCCTGTCGAGCGCCCCGACCACGCGGCCGCGCGACGCCACGGGGGAATACTCAGCTCAACCAAAACGTCGGCTCGGCCGGCGCCAACACGCCGCCCAGCCGCACCACGCCGACCTTGGCCGCGAGCCCGGTCGTGTCGTCGATCTCCACCGCGAGGCCCGAGATCGTCGCCGGCCCGCCCGCTGGCTCAAATCGCCCACGAGGAATCCGCGTGACGAAGCGGTTGACCGGCTCTTCGATTTCCATGCCCAAGACAGAGTTGTAGTCGCCACACATCCCCGCGTCTGACATGAATGCCGTGCCCAATGGCAGTATGCGCTGATCGGCAGTGGGCGCGTGGGTGTGCGTGCCGACCACGACGCTCGCCCGGCCATCGGCGAAATAGGCGAGCGACTGCTTTTCGCTCGTCGCCTCGGCATGGAAATCGATGATGATGGCGTCCGCGCCGCGCTTCAGTGCGCACGCATGCAATTCGGCGTCGATGGCGCGAAACGGGCAATCGAGCTCGGTCATGAACACCCGTCCCATGGCATTGACAACCAGTACGTCCATGCCGTTCCGCGCCCGGAACAGCCCGGCGCCGCGGCCTGGTGTACCTTTCGGATAGTTGATCGGCCGCACCAGCCGCTCGTGCCGGTCGATGTAGACGAGCGTCTCCTTCTGGTCGAAGGCATGGTTGCCCAGGGTGACGGCGTCGGCGCCGGCGTCGAGCAACTCGGCCAGGATCGATTCGGTGATGCCGAACCCGCCCGCCGCGTTCTCGCCATTGACCACCACGAAGTCGAGATCGTACCGCGCGCGCAACCCAGGCAGCGCGTCCACCACCGCCGCACGGCCCGACCGGCCGACGACGTCACCAAGAAACAGCAAGCGCAAGGTCGTCTCCCTCTCCCCGCTCATACGAGCGGGGAGAGGGCCGAGGTGAGGGGCCGCCGACGCGCGAACGCAGCCAGCTACGCCTCACGCCAACCCTCGCCCTGCTAGCGGGAGAAGGGAGCATTGCATTTCATCGGTCCCGACGGCGTCAGCACCCAATCGAGCGGCTGGTCATAGTCGAGATGCGGCACCGCGTCGACCCTCTGTTCATCGAAGGCCATGCCAACCGCCAGTACGGGTTTCATCGCCCTCAGTCGCTCAAGGCTCCGATCGTAGAACCCGCCACCATAGCCCAGGCGGTAGCCGGATGGATCGAACGCCAAAAGTGGAACCAGGAGCACGTCGGGCTCAACCACCGGCGCGGCCGGCAGCGGCTCGGAGATACCCCAGACGGCGGCAGCCATCGCATCCCCGGGAGTCCATGCGCGGAAGACAAGGGGCTTGCCCTTGCCCTGCATGCACGGCAGCGCCAGCCGGAAGCCACGACCCAGCGCCTGGCGCATCAATGGACCAGGGTCGATCTCGTCGCCGATCGGGGCAAATCCCGAGAGCACGGCGTCCGCGTGCATTGGACCGAGAAATTCCAGTCCGTGTTCGGCCAGCCTCCTGAATGCCGCCGCTCCGTGGCGGACGAATGCTTCGGCCCGGACCTGCTTCGCCGCCGCACGAGCCGCCCTTTTGTCATCGATCATTTGTCTTGCCCGCGCGCCCCACTGGCCGCCAACGCGCCGTCGCCAGACGGAAATTCAGTGCCGCGGAAGCCGTCGGAACGGTTGATCTCGCCGGGTCCCTACAAATGTAAGGTGGGCGCCATGTGACCGGAACCACGGCTCCAGCCAGGGACAGCTCCCAGGCAGATCTTATAGGCCCTGGAGATTCATGTGTTCCTAACGTGCCCCGCAGCACCTGCACCATAGGCGCATTCGGGCACGTTTCCAACGGCCCAAAAGCCGCAAATCGGCGGTGTCCCGAGTTTTCGGCGAACACCGGTTAAGCGGCACTTGATTTGCCCCTGGCGGGCGGGTCGGCAACGGGTGTGGCAGGTCCCGCGGTTCCGGCGCTGGATGTTCCTGCGCCCATCTGTTGAGAGCCGTCCGGGCCTTGCTTGCCACGCCCGTCGCCATTTTTGTCGATTTTCCCATCTGAACCACTATTTGCCGGTGGCAACGGGGCCGGGGACACCGCCATTTGATGGATCTGGCTCTGAGGCAGGTTTGAGGCATGGCCCGTGGCGCGTTGGGCCTTTGACGCCGGAGCACCGGGTTGCGCCGGCGCGGATACGTGATCTTGTGCGGCTTCCCTGAGTACGTCGGCGGCCGCCGCAAGCATCGCGTCATAGGCCTCGCGCAAGTCCCACAGCTCGTCGGCAAGCAGCACCGCCGCCATCAGAAGCAGGCGCTCGTCGGCGGGTTGGCCAAACTCGCGAGCAAGCTTCTCGACTCGACCTTTTACGTCCTGCGCGAGCGCCGCCAGCCGCTTCTCCTCGCCATCGTTACAGGCGAGCCGATAGGTCCGGTTGTTGAGCGTGATTGGAACCTGCGCCATTTCATCCGTCCAAAGCTCATTCGTCGAAGATTTGCCGCGAGCACCGGGACGACCGACGAATCACGCCTCGCTTTCAATAACGGTATGAAGGGAATCGATAGCCCAATCAATGCGGTTGAGCACATGACCGCGCTCGGCCTCAAGCAAGGCCACGCGCTCACGCGCCATGGCCAAATCGCGCTCGAGTTCAGCCACCCGCTTTTCGAGTGCTGACGCGCTGGTTGCTGTCGCCGGCCCCTTTGTGGCGCCGGACGCCCCGCGTGCTGACGCAACGGGCAATGTCGCCGTTCGCTTTGTCTTCATGGTATCCCGCTGCTGCACCATAGGCCGCCCTTCCGCCCCGAACCTGATGAAAACTGTGTCCAGGCTCCCGTGCATTCAAAAGATCTTGTAAGTGCCACCCGTTCGCGGCGTCAACGCACCGCGCTCGATAAGTTGTTAGCCGTACGGCCGAGAAGTCCGGCACAATCCCACGACTCTCTGCTCATGACGCATTGACAGCATAGGGTCGCGACGAATTAATGGCGCCGCTTTAGCCAACAGCCGGGATCGCGAACGCGGGTGCCATCCTGGGCCGTGCTTAAAGAAGCCTGTCAACCGAGCACCCGCTGGAGGTCATGATGGCTGTCAAAGTTGCGATCAACGGGTTCGGCCGCATCGGGCGCAACGTTCTGCGCGCGATCATCGAGAGTGGGCGCACCGACATCGACGTGGTCGCGATCAACGATCTGGGTCCCATCGAGACCAACGCTCACTTGCTCCGCTTCGACAGCGTGCACGGGCGCTTCCCAGGCGACGTCGTGGTCGAGGCTGACACGCTGACCGTCCGCATGGGCGGCCGCAACATGGGTCCGATCAAGGTCACAGCCATCAAGAACCCGGCAGAGTTGCCCCACAAGGCCCTTGGCGTCGACATCGCGATGGAATGCACCGGCATTTTCGCCACCAAGGAGAAGGCCGGTTCACACCTCACCGCCGGAGCCAAACGCGTGCTGGTCTCGGCTCCGGCCGACGGCGCGGATCTGACCGTCGTCTATGGCGTCAATCACGACAAGCTGACCCGCGACCACCTCGTCGTCTCCAACGCCTCGTGCACCACCAACTGCCTGGCTCCCGTCGCCAAGGTGCTGAACGATCTCGTTGGCGTTGACAAGGGCTTCATGACGACGATCCACGCCTACACCGGCGACCAGCCGACGCTCGATACCATGCACAAGGACCCCTATCGCGGTCGCGCGGCAGCCCTCTCGATGATCCCGACCTCGACGGGTGCGGCCAAGGCTGTCGGCCTCGTGCTGCCCGAACTCAACGGCAAGCTCGATGGCACGGCAATCCGCGTGCCAACGCCCAACGTCTCGTTGATCGATTTCAAATTCCTGTCGAAACGCGAAACCACCGTGTCCGAGATCAACTCGGCGATCAAGACCGCCGCCGGCCAGCAATTGAAGGGCATTCTCGGCGTCACCGACCAGCCCAACGTATCGATGGACTTCAACCACGACGCGCACTCGTCGATCTTCCATCTCGACCAGACCAAGGTCATGGACGGCAGGCTCGTGCGGGTATTGTCGTGGTATGATAATGAATGGGGCTTCTCGAACCGCATGGCCGATACCGCCGTCGCCATGGGCAAGCTGATTTGAGCTGATAACGGCGCAGAGACTTTTCCGTTCTCGCCACCGGCAAGACTTGAGTATCCGAAGCCCAAAACAGATGAGAAATAGACGGTCTTTCGCGTTGAGAGTTGATCAGCCAGAACCTCGGCGGGACGCTAACAAACTTGCCGCCCGGCCCTGCCGAGGGCCCGCTCACTCAGCCGGGCTCACCAGGCTCGTCGCGCGCCATGTGCCGGACGTGGAAGTTGACGGTCTGGTCGTCGCCCAATTTGAAACAGGACACATAAGGGCCGTTGACAACGCGACGCACCCGTATACCGGGGATAACGGCGGCACGGCCTGTCCTCGGCTGCTCCCTCAACCGTTCGTATGACCCACATCGGCCAGACGGTAGTTCTGGATGAGCCTCCAGGGGGCTGGCACGGCGTCGAAATTGGCGCTAGATCACTGCAAAAATCGACGCACAGTACCCGCTTCATCCGGAGGCTCGCATGACCGAGAAACTCGAAGATATCGCCCGCGCCATGGTAGCCCCCGGCAAGGGCATTCTCGCCGCCGACGAAAGCTCCGGCACGATCAAGAAGCGGTTCGACAAGATCAATTTAGCCTCCACCGAGGACAGCCGCCGCGACTATCGCGAAATGCTGTTCCGCTCGGCAGACGCCATGAAGAACCACGTCTCCGGCGTCATACTCTACGACGAGACCATCCGCCAGAAGGCCAAGGACGGCACACCGCTGGTCGATGTCATGAAAGCTGCAGGTTCCATCCCTGGGATCAAGGTCGATACCGGCGCGAAGGCGTTGGCCGGGTGCGCAAGCAAGTTCGAAACGATCACCGAGGGCCTTGATGGCCTGCGCGAACGGCTAGCCGAATACCATGCGCTCGGCGCCCGCTTCGCCAAGTGGCGTGCCGTCATTACTATCGCCGACCGCTGCCCGTCCTACAATTGCATCAACGCCAATGCGCACGCGCTCGCACGTTATGCCGCGCTCTGCCAGGAAGCCGGCATCGTACCAATCGTCGAACCTGAAGTGGTGATGGACGGCGAACATTCCACGCACGACATCGACGCTTGCTACGTCGTCACAGAATGGACCTTGAAAGAGGTGTTCCAGCAGCTCTATCATGCAAACGTCAGGCTCGACGGCATGATCCTGAAGCCGAACATGGTCATTGCCGGCCAAAGGTGCCCGAAGCAGGCGTCCGCCGCCGAGGTCGCCGAAAAGACCGTCAAGCTGCTCAAGTCCTGCGTGCCGTCGACCGTGCCCGGTATCGCTTTCCTCTCGGGTGGCCAGTCGGACGAGGCGGCGACCGAGCACCTGTCGCGCATGAACGCCATCGGTGATCTACCCTGGACCCTCACCTTCTCCTACGGTCGCGCGCTACAGGCGGCGGCGCTCAAGGCGTGGGGCGGCAAGCCCGAAAACGTGGCCGCCGGCCAGCGGGCATTCTCGCACCGCGCCCGCATGAACGGCTTGGCCGCGCTCGGAAAGTGGGATCAGAAACTCGAGGAGGCCGCCTAAACTCGGGCATTTGCCGCTCGATCACAACACGACACGGGAGGCGCGCTGGTGGATCCTTGCAGGCAGTATCCACCTTCAATTCACCCCCGTTGCCGGACAAGTGCGCTGTTGCCGCCGTGGAGCCCTTGATCCAAAAGGCGGCCGCCATCGCCCACATCGTCTCAGGCATGCCGCAATTTTTTTTCGATTATGATCTGTTGGGTTTGGCGCTCCGCGCGATTGAAGTGACGCGGCGTTGGTTACACGCGCCGCCCTCCAGGAAAGGCCTTGCATGTTGTTTTCATTGCCCCGTTCCCTGCTCGCCGGGACCGTCGTGATCTCGACCTCGCTCGCCGTGAGCACCGTCGATGCCTCTGCTCGGGATCAGGCCGAGTATAGGGCTGAAGGCCGTCTCCAGACACCCCAGGCGCGCGTCGATCTCGCGCAAGGCACCACCACCACCCTCAGCCCCGCCCAGAAGGCCGAGGAGGAGGCCAAGCGCCGCGCCAAGGCGCTCGAAGACAAAAAACGCGAAAAGCCTGCATCTCCTCCGCAACCCAAGGTCACAGCACCGCCGCCGTCGCTGAAAAACGTGACACCGCCGCCTCCCGCGACGCCGTCCAAGGTTGTCACGCCACCGCCACCCGCGACGCCGTCCAAGGTCGTCACGCCACCGCCACCCGCGACGCCGTCCAAGGTCGTCACGCCTCCGCCACCCGCGACGCCGTCCAAGGTCGTCACGCCACCACCACCCGCAACGCCGTCCAAGGTCGTCACGCCTCCGCCACCCGCGACGCCATCCAAGGTCGTCACGCCACCACCACCCGCGACGCCGTCCAAGGTCGTCACGCCACCACCACCCGCGACGCCGTCCAAGGTCGTCACGCCTCCGCCACCCGCGACGCCGTCCGGCACCACGTCGGACGCAAAGCCAGACGTTACCATCACACCAGCATCCCGAACTGACACCAAGCCTGCCGCCAAACAAGGCGTTACCACCACGCCGACGGATACCAAACCGAGCGCCACCACTCAGCCCGGAACCACAGCGCCTCCGGCCGACACGACCCTCAGGCGCGGCGCGAACCCGGCAAAGGCAGACACCTCGCCAATCGCGGCGCCGACACTCGAGCAGATCAAGAAAAACCGTCGGCAGACGGTCGACCGCGACAATCGCACGATCATTCGTGAGCAGGACAGGCGCGTGATCGTCAAGACCGGCAAGACCGTGGTCATCCGCTCGGACGAGAACCGCCGTCTCGATCGCTTCGCAGGCGAAAACGTGACGCGCACCCGGGGCCGCAACGGTTCGGAAATCACCATCATCCAACGCGACGGCGACCGCCGCATCTATTCGGAAACCGACCGCGACGGACGGCTCGTGCGGCGCTGGCGCAGGGGGGGTGACGGCCGCGAGGTCACGATCATCGACAATCGCCGACGTGACAGCTTCGGCCGCGCCATTGCGATCGGGCTCGGTGTCGGCATCGGCGCCCTGATTGTGCGCTCCGCACTCGACGTCCCACCGCCGCGCGTGATCATCCCGCGCGAGAAATACGTGGTCGAGTACGAGAGCGCCACCGACGACGATCTCTATGAGGCTTTTTCCGCCCCGCCCATCGAGCGGGTCCACCGACCCTACTCGCTGGACGAAGTCCGCAGCACGCATTCGCTGCGCGAGCACATGCGCCGCGTCGACCTCAATGACATCAATTTCGAGTTCGGTGCGTGGGACATCGAAGAGCCGGAGCAGAGAAAACTCGATCGCGTTGCCCGCGCCATGATCCGCGTGCTCGACGCCAACCCAGACGAGGTATTCCTGATCGAAGGCCACGCCGACCGCGTCGGTGACGAAGTCGACAATCTCACCTTGTCCGACCGACGCGCTGAGGCGGTCGCTGAAATCTTGACGCAAGAGTTCGACATTCCGCCGGAGAACCTGACCACCCAAGGTTACGGAGAGCAGTACCCTAAGGTCGACACAGATGGAGCCAGCCGCCTCAATCGCCGCGTCGCCGTCCGCCGAATCACGCCGCTGTTGTCAACAGGTGGGCCGGATGGCGACCGTGATGGCCGGGATCGAGATCGAGATCGAGATCGAGATCGAGATCGAGATCGAGATCGAGATCGAGATCGAGACGACCGAGAGAGTGACCGCGACCGCCGCTGACCACTCCATCGCGCCGAGCCAAACTCTCAAAATCAGGACGCGGGGGATCGCCTCGCGTCCTTTTTTGTGGCAACAGGCCGTGCACCACTCCGGAGCTCCCCGCATGACCCCACCGCCAACAAAGCCGCCGAACCTCGCCGTCGCCCTCGGCATCGGCGGGTTGATCCCGTTCGTCGGGCTCGCCGCCGTGATCGTGCTGAACCAGAGACTGCCGGCCGCCGACGCCTGGCGCGCGTTGACACTCTATGCTGCGGTGATCCTGTCGTTCATGGGTGGCGTGCACTGGGGCCGCGCCATGGCGAGCGGTGAGCCGCGCTTCGCTCACCCCGCCTATGTCGTGAGCGTGATCCCGGCACTGATTGCGTGGTTTGCGGTCGCGTTCTTGCCACCCCGCCCCGCCTCTACCGTCATGGCGATAGGGTTCGCGGCTTTGCTCATCCATGATCTCGCGACCGTCAAGCGCGGCCAATTTCCCTCCTGGTACGGCCCCCTGCGCATCTGGCTCACGTCGATCGTACTGACCTCGTTTGCCGTCGCGTTGCTCGCCACAATGACACGAGATGACGCCGGGGGCCGCACCGGTCGCCGCGGGGAATGGCCGGCCAGCCCGACAAAATTGCAGGATACACGAGGCAACGGTCCACCGGTCCGCAACAGCCCTCAGCGCACGCGATCTGCGTTCGGATCAGCCGCCGACCACACCACCTTGTCGGCGTTGCGGGCGGTCCTGAGCCCAATGGCCGTTTCAATACCCTTGGCGCCGGTGAACACGGCATTGTAGACATCCGCTCCGGTGAAGTCCGCACCCGCCAAATCCGCCCCGCTGAAATCGACCTTGGAGAGCGCGGCGTCAACCAGGCGCGCCCCCCGCAAATCGGCATCGGTGAACCGCGCAAACTCGAGAACGGCAGCGGTCAAGTTCGCGCCCGCGAGGTTCGCCCCAGAGAAATCACAACCGACGAGATCGGTCCCGCGCCGCGTCGTCAGCGTGCCCTGACCGGCGCGCGGCTCGTAGGACGAGAAGTCGGCGCCCTTGAGATTGGCGGCCTTGAAGCTTGAGCCGTCAAACTTCCCCATTAGTCGCGCGTCTGCGAGGTTGGCTGAATCAAACCGCGGCGCATCCTTCCACTCGAACCGCATCGACGTGTGGATCGTTGGTCTCAGGATCGTCACGCCTGTCAGATCGGAGCCGGTCAAATTGGCCCGCGTCAAGGAGGAGCGATTGAGCCGCGCCCGGCTGAGGTTCGCATTCGACAGATCCGAATCTGTAAAATCGACGCCCCACAAGTCAGAGTCTGAAAGCCTGGCCCCTCCAAGCATGAGCCCAGCCAGATCTAGATATCTTAGGCTTCTGCCGGAAAGATCCAACTGGCTGCCTCGTCGCGCGTTCCAAAGCGCAAGACTGACGTCGCGCGTCGAGAGTTCCGGTTTCCCCTCCGGCATCGCGGCGGCAATCTCGTCTGGCGCGTTCGCCACGGCATTGTAGTGGACCCGCGCTGCACCATCGGCATCGGCGCCCTGGGCCACTTCGGCGTAAGTTGAGACGAAACTCAGGGCCAATGCGACGGCGAGTGGCGCGGCACTGAGCGCGTTCGCCCATTTGCTCCTCAAAATTTGCGTTTCGATCACAATCGGTTCCCTCGGTCGACTCGGCCGATCCACCCCATAACGTTCGGCGATCCCACTGGCTCCAACAATATGTTACAGTATTCATGGAAGACCTATCGAAGGCCACGGCGCGACGGTTGGGCGACCTCATGTCACCAGTCCGAAGCCACGGCGATCCGCGCCGACACTGCCGCCATGACGTCTCTTTTCCGCCGCTTTCCCGTCCAATAGGCTGACGTTCGGCGGCGGTCCGTGACGTACGACCGGCACACCAGTGGGCATTGATCATGGGCGATTTCGCGCAACTGTATCTTGTGGTCGAGGTCCCTGCAGACGCACCAGCTCGCGTAAGCTGCGAGAATGTCCTGCGCGCCATAGTGACCTCGCCCCACGCCCGCGGGAGGCTGTCGGCCATTCTCCTCACCCCATCGGCCAGCCAGCTCGATGCTGCCATTTCACCACTTGTACAGCTGGCCCAGAAACAAGGCATCGCGGTGCTCGTTGAAGGCGACGCGCGCCTCGCCCGTACCGTCAAGGCCGACGGCATGCACATTCCGGCGTCCAATGATCCGCTTGCGGCATTGGAAGAAGCCCGCGAGATCCTCGGCGCCCGCGCCATCGTCGGGGTCGATGCTGGCCGCTCGCGGCACGACGCCATGAGCCTCGGCGAGGCCGGCGCCGATTACATCGGGTTCGGTCTTCCGGCGCGGGCGAAGCAAACCGCAGCCGACGTCGACGACGACAAAGCTTTTCGCCGCGACCTCGTGCAGTGGTGGAGCGAGATTTTCGAGATCCCGTGCGTAGCCTTCGATATCGACAAGACCGATGACGCGGTCGAACTCGCCGACGCAAGGGCTGATTTCCTGGCGATCCGCCTGCCGGCCAGCATCGACGCGGCAGACGCGGAACGCTGGCTTCAAGACTTCAACGGCGCGCTTGCCGCCACCAGTGCCGCCTAGATGAGGATCCCCATGCGCCACGCCGCGTCGCACTTGGCCATTGCCCTCACGTTCATATTCGTTGCGACGTTCGCTGGCATCTTGGCCCTTCCCATTCCGGCCATGGCCGAGACCAGTTCCTGGAGCACCCGGACAGAGACGCCGAAGCCCGTTGCCCAGCCGCCACCCAAAGCTGCGTCCAAGGCGGTACCCGCCGGCAGCCCCAATGCCGCGGCGATTGCGCCCGCACCGGCCCAGCTTCCAGCCCAGCCATCGCAGATTCCGGCGAAAGCCGTGAGGCCGTCGGCAGTCGCCAAGCAGGTCGCCCCGGCGACGGCACTTTCCCCATCCACTGCCTTGGCCGGCAGCACGCACTCCAAGACAGCACCTCGGGCGGTGGGCGACGATGACGCCTATCTCGCCTTCGACCAGGGCCGCTATCTCACCGCCCTCGATCTCGCCGAATCCCGCGCGGCCCAGGGTGACGCCACCGCCCACACGCTGATTGGCCGCATCTTCGCCGAGGGTCTCGGCGTACCGCAAAATCTTTTCACCGCGGCCACCGCCTTTGCTCGCGGTGCCGAGCTCGGCGACGTGGAGGCGCAATTCTCCCTTGGCCTGATGATGGCCCAGGGTAAGGGTATCGGGAAGGATTTCGAAGGCGCCGGGGCGTGGCTCGAAAAGGCCGCCGCCACTGGCCACCCGCTGGCCAACTATAATCTCGGGCTCTTGTTCCTGAAAGGCGAGGGCAAACCCGAAAATCCGTTCCGTGCCGCCGCCCACATACGCTACGCCGCCGAGAAGGGCGTCGCGAGCGCGCAATACGACGTCGGCACACTTTACCAGCAGGGCCTCGGCGTTCCCCACGACGCGGTCCAGGCCTCGCGCTGGATCCGCCGTGCCGCCGACCAGGGTCATAGCGAATCTCAGTTTGAATACGCGGTGATGTTGCTGCGCGGCCTCGGCCTCACCGCCGACGAGCCCAAAGCTATCACCTATTTGACCAAGGCCGCCGAAAATGGCCTCCCCGTGGCTCAAAACCGGCTCGCTCACGTCTATGCCGAGGGCATCGGCGTCGACAAGAGTCCGTTCGAGGCTGCCAAGTGGCGGCTGATCGCCAAAGAGAGTGGCCAGGGCGACGACGCCGTTCTCGACAAGCTGGTGGCTGCCCTCCCCAAGGCCGAAAGGCAAAAGGCCGAGCGTGCGGCCATCGAATGGCGTGAAAAATCCCAGGTGCAGCTGATCGAGTGACGGAGCGGGGGCGCGGACGTCGCCAAATGCAACGGTTCGGCGGCTCGGCGACACACTCACCAAGAACGTCATCCCGGCGTTCATGTGGAGCATGGCTCCGCGTCCATGCGTGAGCATGGACGCGGGGGTGACGGAGTGTGGGCGACCTGCGGAGGACCTCCGCGCCGCTATCGTCCCGGCAATTGTTGCCGTGATCCAGCTATCCGCGAGTGCGTGGCTTGCGGCGGCATGCATCCCGGGTGCCGTCCACACATGACACCGAGCGTGAAGGGTGGCTGAGGTGCGTAGGCGGAGCGACAGCGTCGGCGAGCATCGTAACGCCCTTGCGATGCTGATCAGGCTTGCCTCCGGAAATAAACGTCTTCCCACTGCTTATGCCTTAACGATAGATTAACCTTGGCGTGTGGCGGTGCGGGGTGGCGTATGACGTGGGATGTTTTGTCCCTGCTGGCAGCAGGGTTCGATGCGGTTGAGGCGTTCCTGACCTCGCCGTGGGATGCGACGAAGGTTCTCCAATCGATAGCGGCAATCGTTGGCATTCTCAGCGGCAGTTTCGGCATTTGGCAAGCGCTTCGGTTCGCCGAAAAGCGGCTAGCCAATCGGCTTCAGGAATACCTAAAACGCGACGAACAGCGGCTGCGCGACGCCCGCACAACTCTCCTCGGCGCCGTGACCCGAGGCGTGCCCAAGAAGCCTAACATCAAGCCAGTGTTCTTGAGCGACGCCCTCACGAAGGCAATGAAGCAGTTGAAATGGGGCCCGATCGGTCCCGCACAGGAGAGCCTTATGGCGGCATTGAAGCTCGCGAGCGAGAAGGAGGAGGCTGCGGGCAAACTCGCCGAACAGCACCGCCGACAGAAGGCCGCGGCGCACCTACTCCTCGGCGCAATCGCAGACTCGAAAAAGGACCACTTGGCCGCCCTTCAGCACTTCAAGGCCGCCCTCGACATTGATCCCGATGATGTGGAGGCGCTCGAGTACGCCGGCCTGCAGTCGCTCTTCATCCCGGATCCGACTTCGGCGCTCAACTACTTCACTCAGATCGTAGCAATCGCCGCTCAGAGGGGGGATCTACTGTTGAATGCTCGCGCGAAGGTCTTGCAGGCACGCGCTCATCATGCATTCGCGCAGCCGAACTACAACACGGCAAACCAGATCCTTCTTGGTGTGGTGCAGTCGCTTCCGCCGGCCATGTCGACGATCGAGCGTGCTCGAATTTGCGAGTTTCATGGCGATGTCCGAAGAGAGGCCAATTATAACGTCGTTGCCAGCGGAAGTTATGTCGCTTCACTATCTCTTTACTCTCAGGCCGAGCACCAATCATCGACCGTTGACGAGGCGCGGATCGCAATACCGCGAGTAACAAAGCACATCGCCGCCTTGAACCAGGGGCAGCAGCCTGAAACAGCCGTAGCCATCCCGCAATTGGCTCCGCCGCAGTCAGTCCCGCCGGTGCTTCCGCCGCCCACTAAACCGCCACGACCATCCTAGTCGCCGTGCCCAGCGCATAAGCCGCGACGGCAGCTGCAGTCGCGTGCGCGATGCTGAACGCAATGGCTTCGCGTGCTACTGCGCCACCAAGCGGCAAGCCGGCCAGTTGCAGCCGGGCGTCGCGGTGATCTCCTACAGAGACGATAGCGATGACCGTCGCACCGACGATGATTGTCCACCACGGTGCTCCGAAAAATGCGGCGATGGCGCTCAGAAGGATGGCGATGAAACACAGCATGGCGTTCTCCGATTTCAACCGGAACAACGCCCTGAGTCGGGCGGCGCGCTCAAGCCAGCTACACGTCAATGCTGTGGGCGAGTTGCAATAGCGGTCTCGTCACCTTCGGCCCAGCGGACCGGCTCTCAGCTTGCCAGTGGGGCGTCGTGCGCGTCAATTAAGGCGCGATGAACGCCCCACTAACCCAATGATATAGCTAGTGGCCTTCATGTCGGGCCTAAATCGTCGACGCGTGCGGCTGGCACAGCGATTTAGGCGC
>PERT01000037.1 GCA_002928955.1 Hyphomicrobium sp.
TAGAATCATAGGTTTGCTAGTGTTCCTTAGGCGCCGACATTTGATCTGGAGCGCGTTGCAACGGGAATCAAATGTCGGCGCCGGAACACTAGTGCGATTCAGATCGCGAAGTCCGCCTCCGTACGCGCCGCAAGAATGAAACGGACGTCGCGATCATCACACGAAGGCTCGTCGTCACCCGGCATCTGGTCAATTGGCTTCGGACCACTTATCTCTCCCCCTCGCCGAGTAACCGATCCGCGCGCGAGGGAACCTCCCATGTCGAAGTCAAACTGGCAGAGCGCGACAGCACCGACGCTCGAGGATTTCGACGCGATGGCCGCCGATGCGTGGGGCAAGCTTCCGGGCGCGTTCCGCCAGATGTGCGGCGACGTCGTCATTCGCATCGAGGACTTTGCGGAGGACGAGGTGCTCGATGAGCTCGGCATCGATAGCCCATTCGATCTGATGGGGCTCTATCAGGGACTGAGCCTCGACCAGAAGAGTGTTTCGGACACGGCGCGAGAACCTGATATGGTTTTCCTCTACCGCCGCGCCATACTCGACTACTGGGCCGACGGCGACGACGCACTCGGGGATATCGTGACACACGTCCTCGTCCATGAGATCGGCCATCATTTCGGCTTTTCTGATGCCGATATGGAGGAAATCGAATCGGCTGTGGCCGGCTGATTGCAGCCGAAGATGAGCGTTTCGGGTGACACAGTTTTGTCACTCGCGAAGGTCACCGCCGGGGGGAACTTGTCTTGACGAGGAAATCGCGCGATTATGCCGAGGGCGCGCGCCAATTGGGGGTCGAACGGGTCGTGACAGTGTGGCGGATCCTATCGGCACCGTTGCGTGGAATCGTGGTGGCCCTGGCCGCTTGCGGGCCAATGATAACGGCGCCGGGCAGCGCCTACGCCGAAGGGCCGCCGACCCCTGAAGAGTACGCCGCTCACGTGGGCGGGGACGCGACTATCGTGCCATCAGGGCAACTCAAAATCGACAACTACAGAATGCAGTGTGGCCATCGTCCGACCGTGCTCGACAACCAACTCGACGACTATGGCGCGGCATACCCGGGGTTTCTCATTCTAAACCCCAAGCTGCTGTCGCGTATCTCGACGCCGGTGAAGCTGTGGATCTTCGCCCACGAATGCGGCCACCAGTTCCGCGGGCCTGACGAAGAAACGGCGGATTGCTTCGCCGTGCAACGCGGTAAGCGGCAGAAGTGGCTTACGCCTGAGGGTCTTGAAGAGGTGTGCCAGTTCATCGCGCCAGCCAAGGGCGATAGCATGCACTTCTCGGGCAGCAACCGTTGCGAATACATGCGGAAGTGCTACGACGATCCGAACATCAAGTAGAGCCGGGCAAGGCGTCCGCTCGGTTATCCCCGTGGGTCGCGGCCGGACTATCCTCGTTCGTGGCATCTTCCGACCGCGAACAGGCCCATGAGCCTCACCGTTTACTCAAAGCGCTTGTTGTCATTGGCCGAGACCGTGCACCACTGGCTCGGATCGCTGAGCGCGCTAGACCACGAGAGCCGCGACCGCATTGCCAAGTATTCAGACGAGGTGGCTGCGACACTCGCTCGCGCAGCAGTCGCCGTGCAGCGATTAGCCTCCAACCCGGACGAGCTGGCCGCCCGCGTCGAAGCGATGCGAGAGTTCGGCCGAATCACCGGCTACATCGAGACCATCGTCGGCGTGCTGCAACATCACCTTGACGGGCGGAAGCTTGCAGGCGTTAAAAGGCGCCTCGAGTTGCTCGCGCCAGGTGGTCTTGCGTCCGACGCGTCGTCGACGGATACGCGGTTGCGGCAGGATAACCGGCTGATCGGCCGTCTCGCCGCAGCAGAAGGTTATTTTCGAGCATTGGCGGATGGACTGCGGGCGTGAGTGGGCCCAACCTGCCGGGTACATTCACCTCGTGCGACGAGGGAGAGGGATGAGATGGACAAATTCACGAAGCTGACAGGCATCGCTGCAGCGCTGCCGATCAGGAATATCGATACCGACATGATCATCCCGAAACAGTTCTTGAAAACGATCAAGCGCACCGGGCTCGGCAAGTCGCTGTTTTTCGAGATGCGCTACGACACAGACGGCAAGGAAAACGCCGAGTTCGTGCTCAACAAGCCCGCCTACCGCAGCTCCACCATTCTGGTCACCGGCGACAATTTCGGCTGCGGCTCTTCACGCGAACACGCACCGTGGGCGCTTCTCGATTTCGGCATCCGCTGCGTGATCGCCCCCGACTTTGCCGACATCTTCTACAATAATTGCTTTCAGAACGGCATTCTGCCTATCCGGCTGCCACAGGCGGACGTCGACAAGCTGATGGACGACGCGAGCCGCGGGTCGAACGCCACGGTATCCATCGACCTTGAGCGGCAGGAGATATCAGGCCCCGATGGCGGTACGATCAAATTCGACATCGATCCATTCCGCAAGCATTGCCTGTTGAACGGCCTCGACGCCGTGGGCCTGACTCTGCAGAAGGAAACCGCGATCACCAAATTCGAAGGCACGGCCAGCTCCTTGCGACCGTGGCTGTGATGACAACTGCTTGACGGGAACATTAACGCACGCGGAGATTGTTCGTATTGGCGTTGCGTGACGTGACATGAAGGCGTGTGCGGAGCGCACGCGATCCGCATGTGCGAAGTTTGATGGGGAGGCAGGCGCGCTCCCGGGGTGCTACGCCATGATATCCGCAGACTTCCTCAGCGTATTCATTCCAGCTTCGCTGGCCATCAATCTCTATCCGGGTCCGAACAACATCTTCGCGCTGTCGAACGCGGCGCGTCATGGCATCGGGATCGCGATGATGGCGAGCCTCGGAAGATTTGCGGCATTTGGTGGCCTCATCCTGTTGCTCGCGTTGGGTGTCGGGGCTCTGTTTCTGAAATCGCCGCAGGTGTTTTTCGCGCTCAAGATAGCCGGTGCTGCGTTCCTGGTCTGGCTGGGCGTAAAAATGCTACTGCGTCCGTCCACGGCGCTGGTGCTCGACAGTCCTGCCACTACCGCCGATCTCGGGCAGCTCTTCCGCGACGAATTCATGGTGGCGTGGGCCAACCCCAAGCCGTTGATCGTGCTGTTGCCGTTCCTGCCCATGCTCATCACGCCAGGAGATTGGACGAGCGGCGGTGTGTTCCTGGCGGGTGCGCTGTTTCTGGTGCTTGAAGGTATCGCGGCTTTTGCCTACGCCGTCGCCGGTCGCCGCATGACCTGGATTTTGACCAGCGAGACCGGCCGGCTATGGCTCGATCGCGCAGGCGGGGTCTCCGTCATCCTCGCGGCGGTGCTGCTGCTCGTATCGGATCTCAAGGGCTAAACGCGTCGTCCTTTGCCGCCCGCACCACCTGCCCTGCTTCCCAGCCGATGATCGCCCACTTGCGGGTCAGACCCCAGTGATAGCCGCCGAGGCCGCCGTCCGAGCGCATCACGCGATGGCAGGGCACCACGAACGCAATCGGGTTCTTGCTCACTGCCGTGCCCACCGCCCGCGCCGCTCTCTCCGTGCAGACGTGCCGTGCGACGTCGATGTAGCTCACAGCGCGGCCCACCGGGATGTCGAGCAGCGTGCGCCACACGCGCACCTCCCAGTCGGTCCCGATCAGGATCAGCTTGATCTCGCGGCGCGTGCCGCCTGGGTTAAAAATATCCGATACAGTGGCAGCGCTTGCCTCCGGCGCATGCCGCCAGGATGCTCGTGGCCAGCGGGCTGTCATTTCGGCTAGGAGGGTGTCGCGCGTCTGCCCCTTGTCCTCATCGACGAACGCCAAACCCGCGAGGCCGCGTGTCGTCATGGCTGCCAGCGCTTCCCCAAACGGCGTCGGGTGGAAGCCGTAAGCCATGCCGAGACCTTTACCCCTGCGTCGCGTGTCGCCCGGCGTCATAGCCTCGTGCGTGACGAAGAGATCGTGAAGCCGCCCGGTGCCGGACAGTCCGACCTCGTGCGCCGCATCGAGCACGCTCGCCGAACCCTCGAGCATCTGCCGCGCGTGATCGAGCGTGACTGCCTGCACGAACTCCTTGGGCGAAAGCCCGCACCAGCGCTTGAACAGCTTCTGGCAGTGCGCGGGCGAGAGACAGAGGTGGGCGGCCAGGGCGTCGAGATCGGGCTGGTCCTGCCACTGCTCAGAAAGGAAGCGCAGCGCGCGGCGCACGGTGTCGTAATCGCGGACGCTCTCGCTCCCGATGGCCGGTATCAACTCTGCCGGAGCACGGGCAGTATCCTTCATCAACATGGCGGGTTCTCCGGCTTCGAAGAGACCTTGATCTTATCCCCGCCAAGCCCGGATCGGCGACCCGTTTCGTGTTGCTGCCCTTCACCGGTCTTGCAACTGCCGCGGATTTTCTCTCAACGGTCATCCTCGGGCTTGTCCCGAGGATCCAGCGCTCCGCTTGTTCCGCCGGTTGTCGCAAGATGGGTGGTCGGGACAAGCCCGACCATGACACCAATTACGAATTCACAGGGACGGTCCGGGATGCAGCATGCCACGGGTCGAGACGAGCGCCCCCTTCAGCGCCTCGGCGAATTCACGCCGCTCGTCGTCGTTGAGGAAGTGTGCGAACGAAAACTCGTGGCCGTGGGAGGCGAGCTTGAGATCGGTCCGCCCGTCCGGCCATTCCGTCAAGGCGACGCGGACCCAATAAGGGTTGAAATCGAAATTCTCCCGCTTGCCCGACGGATGCACCCGCGTGATCGTAAGGTTCTCGGACGTGAGGTCGACCGTTTCGTAAAGTCGCCCCGCGCGGTAGTTGAGTTTGAATGCAAGATAGACCAGAAGCACATCGAGACCGAAGAACGCCATTACCGGCCAGGCGCCGAGCGCGAGGAACACCATGCCCGCGATAAAGCTTACGCCTCCGAAGAGCGACATGAGTATGACGAAGCCCTTGGGGCCGAGCGAACGGTGGGGGCTCAAGACGACATGGAAACCGGGGCCGAGGCCGGTGGCGCGTGCGGGCTCGTGGGTGGGCTGCTGTGCCGGCTCGTGCATTTCTGTCATGTCGGTGAGCGTATCCCGCGGAAAGCGGCTGTAAAGGGGGGACAGTGACGAGTTCCGAGACCAAAGCCGGGAAGGACAAACCGGCAATGCGGCGTTCGGTCCCGAAGGCACCCGCGGCGAAGCCGGGTAGGGCCAAGGTAACCAAGCAGCTTACGAGCGCCGAGGTAGAGGAGATCTTCCGCCGGTTCGCCGAAATCGAGCCCGAGCCCAAGGGCGAGCTCGAGCACTCGAACCCGTTCACGCTGCTGGTCGCTGTCGTATTGTCTGCTCAGGCGACCGACGCCGGCGTCAATAAAGCCACGCGCGGGCTATTTGCGGTGGCCGACACGCCCGCCAGAATGGTGGCGTTAGGCGAGGACGAGGTGCGCGAGCGCATCAAGACCATCGGGCTCTATCGCAACAAGGCCAAGAACGTCATCCTGTTATCGGCGAGGCTGCTGGCTGAACACGGCGGCGAGGTACCAGACGATCTCGACGCGTTGGTGAGCTTGCCCGGAGTCGGCCGCAAGACTGCGAATGTCGTGCTCAACATGGCGTTCGGTCATTCGACCATGGCGGTCGACACGCATGTGTTCCGCGTTGCCAATCGAATGGGACTTTCGCGCGGCAAAAAACCGGAGGACGTCGAGCGGGATTTAATGCGCATCGTCCCGCCAGCCTATGGGCGTCATGCCCACCACTGGCTCATCTTGCACGGCCGGTACCTGTGCAAGGCACGCTCACCCGAATGCGTGCGCTGCCCCGTAATCGATTTCTGCCGATTCAAGGACAAAACCGCATCGCCTGGATGACGAACCACACGTAGTCCGATGGAGTCCGGGGCGCGTGCCGCCGAACATCGAACTTGCGATTTTTCGTTTGCCAGATCAGGCAGCAGGTCAAGCAGCGGCGGAGGGCTGATCGGCCTTGGCCTTGGCCAGTTCGCGCTTAAGTTTCAAACACTGGGCCGACAGCTCTTCGTCGCGTGCCATCATCAGGAAGGCGTCGAGGCCACCACGGTGTTCCACCGTCTTCAGGGCGTGCGCGCTGACACGAACCCGCAGCTTGCGACCGAGCGATTCGCTCATCAGCGTCACGTTGCAAAGGTTAGGCCGGAACACGCGCCGCTTGGCATTCAAGGCGTGGCTCCGAAGGTTGCCGGACATCGGCAGCTTGCCGGTCAGCTCACAGCGCCTGGTCATAGGTTCGAACTCCCTCGCGGCACCCCGTCCGTGATGAAACAGGCCCGCGCCCTCAATCTCAAGGATGCAGTAGAATGGATAGCCCCGCCAGATCGAACCAGCGGGGCACTCTCGACGTCTATACTTGAGGTCTTGCGCCAGCGTCAAGGCGGCAATCTTGGTCCGGTGGCTTGGGAAGCGCCCCTCATCCTTGGCCGGGGATAGAAATCCGCTCCGAGTCCGCTCAATGCCCCGGGCAAAATGGTCATTAACGATATGTCGACCAACGGCCGCCGATTTCACAGTTCCGCTCACGAGATCTTGCGACGGGTTTACGTGTCGGTCTCGCGGGTCCGTGCCGGTTCAAACCCGAGTAAGACACAGATTCGACCAAAACCAGCGTTACCGCCGATTGAGGTTTCAAGTCGCACTTGGGGGGTGTTTCATGCAGCAGCTATCAAGAGCGAGCCTTGGCCAAGCACTTGCCGTTGCAGGTTACCTGGTCGTGTCGGCTGGTCCCGCAACGGCTGAGGCGAGTTGGCCGACCCAGGTGAACGCCGTCTACAAGATCAATTTTGGCGGCCTCGACATCGGTTCGTTCCGCTTCCAGTCCAAAGTTTCCGGCAGCACCTATGCCCTGACCGGCGACGCTAAGGTTCGAGCCGTCATGGGCGCGTTCGAATGGAAAGGCACGACCACCAGCGCCGGCACCGTCTCAATCGGCCCCAAACCCTCGACTTACAATTTCGATTTCAACTCGAGCGCCATCATCGGCAAGGACAAGACGGGCACCGTGAAGATGGACTTCAAGGACGGCGGGGTCTCCAGCCTCGTCGTGGTTCCCTCGAAGCCGCCGCCGCCGGACATGGTCCCCTTGACCGTGGCGCATCGCCAGAACGTGCTCGACCCGCTCAGCGCCGTCATGGCGATGTCGCTGGGCGGAACACACAACCCGTGCAATCGCAAGATATCGATATTCGACGGGAAACAGCGTTTCGACCTTATGCTTTCGCCCCGCCGGCAGGTCCGCATTGCCGAGGCAAGACCCTCGGGCCAGCCGAGCGTGGGCTTCGTCTGTCGGGTCCGCTACGTGCCGATCGCCGGCTACCGCGACAACGAGGAAACCAAGAACCTGGCGTCGAATGCCAACATCGAGATCACGCTGCGTCCAGTGCCGAGCGCCAACCTGCTGGTTCCCCATCAGGTGACGATCCCGACGGGTGCCGGCACAGCCACGCTTACGGCCAACCGCGTCGATATCACGACCCAGAACCGTGGATTGATCGCGCTCACGAATTGAAAGCGCATGGACCGGCGGCCCCGAGCGCGCTGCATCCTTCGGCGTCGTCAGGCATAACCAAAGCCGGGACGGTCGCAAGCAACTACCACTTGATCTCCACCGGCCTCAATGCAATGCCAGTGGCCACGATCACTGGGAGAAGACCAGATGGGCAGCGACCTCGAGACGCGTATCCGCCATGTTACGGCGGTTCTCGGGCCCACGAATACCGGCAAGACGCACCTCGCCATCGAACGCATGCTCGGCCACGAGAGCGGCATGATCGGTTTGCCGTTGCGGCTGCTGGCGCGTGAGGTCTACGATAAGATTGCGAACCGGTTAGGCGCCGACAAGGTCGCGCTGATTACCGGCGAAGAGAAAATCCGGCCGGAGCGGGCGCGCTTTTACGTCTGCACGGTCGAAGCCATGCCGCGCGATATCGACGTCGATTTCCTGGCTATCGACGAAATACAGCTCTGCGCCGATCCCGAGCGCGGGCACGTGTTCACCGACCGGCTGCTGCATGCGCGCGGCAAATCCGAGACGCTTCTGCTCGGCGCTCAGACAATGCGCGAGACGATCAGCGACCTGATCCCCGGGGCCAACTTCATATCCCGTCCGCGGCTATCGAAGCTCAGCTATGCCGGCGAAAAGAAGATCACACGGCTGCCGGCACGAACCGCCGTGGTGGCCTTCTCTGCGAACGAGGTCTACGCCATTGCCGAGTTGATCCGGCGGCAGAGCGGCGGCACCGCCGTCGTGCTCGGCGCCTTGAGCCCGCGCACGCGAAACGCCCAGGTCGCGTTGTACCAGTCTGGCGACGTCAACTTCCTGGTGGCCACTGACGCCATAGGCATGGGCCTCAACCTGGACGTCGACCACGTTGCCTTCTCGGCCACACGCAAATTCGACGGTCAGAACCACCGCAGCCTCACGCCTGGCGAACTCGGCCAAATCGCCGGCCGCGCCGGCCGCCACATGAATGACGGAACGTTCGGTGTCACCGGCGGGGCGGAGCCATTCAGCGCGGACATCGTCGAGCGGCTGGAGACCCACAATTTCGACAGTGTGCGCACCCTGCAATGGCGCAATCGCAACCTCGACTTCAACACGCTGGAACTTCTCCGCGAGAGCTTGCGCGAACTGCCGAACGAGGCGCGGCTCACACGCGCGCGGATGGCCGACGACGTGGCTGCCTTGGAGACCGTGACCCGCGACCGGGAGATCGAGGACTTCGCATCGTCGCCCGCGGCGGTCGTCCGCCTGTGGGATGTCTGCCAGATCCCCGACTATCGTAAGATCTCCTCACAGAATCACGCCGAGCTGGTCTCGACGCTTTACAAGTTCCTGATGGCATCCGAAGGCCGCATTCCCGAAGACTGGTTCGCAAAGCAGGTGGCCTTCGCCGATCGCACCGACGGCGACATCGACACGCTTTCGAACCGTATCGCCCACATCCGCACCTGGACGTTCGTGTCCAACCGGCTCGACTGGCTGAAGGATCCAGGCCATTGGCAGGGCCGCACGCGGGAGATCGAGGACGCCCTCTCGGATGCCATGCATGAACGCCTCACACAGCGCTTCGTCGACAAGAGGACCAGCGCACTGATGAAGGGCATGCGGGACAAGGACGAGTTGAGCGCGGAGATTGCCGAGGACGGCGCCATTCAGGTCGAGAACCATTATGTCGGCCGCCTCAAGGGCTTCCTGTTCTCCCCCGACAGCCAGGCCGACAACGTACATGGCAAGGCCGCGCGCTCGGCCGCGGCCCAGGTATTGTCACGCGAGATTTCCATGCGCGCTCGTCGCGTGGCGGCCGCCAAAGCCGACGCCTTCAAGTTGCAGCGCAACGGACGCGTCATCTGGCGCGACGAGGAGATCGGCAAGATCGAGGCGAGCGATGATCCGCTGAAGCCGCGCTTCGTTCTTATCGCTGACGAACACATTTCTGGCCCTGATCGGGAGAAAGTACAGGCGCGGCTCGACCAGTGGCTGACCGAGATCGCGGCCGACAAATTGAAACCGCTGGTTGACATCCAGAAGGCGGAGGATATTGCAGGGCTCGCCCGCGGCATCGCGTTCCGGCTGACAGAAAGCTCGGGCGTGCTGAAACGCGAGGCTGTCGCCGACGAGATCAAATCGCTTGACCAGGCCGCCCGTGCGCAGTTGCGTAAATATGGTGTCCGTTTCGGCGCATTCAACATCTTCTTCCCACTGCTTCTGAAGCCGGCGCCGGCCGAGTTGCTGCTGTCCTATTGGGCCCTGCGCAGCGGTCCTGCCGCCGGCCTCGATCCCGACGCACTGCCGGATGGTCCGCGGCCGGGGCTCACGTCGGTTGCCGCCGATCCGGCCGTGCCAGAGGCGTTCTATCGCGCCTACGGTTTCCACGTGTGCGGTCCGCGCGCAGTGCGCTTCGACATTCTCGAGCGGCTGGCCGATCTGATCCGCCCGCTGCTCGCCTTCCGCTCAAAACCAAACGAGCCGGCGATGCCGCCCAAGGGCTCGACCGGCGACGGCGGGTTCACGGTAACCCCCGACATGATGTCGATCCTCGGCTGCTCGCCAGAAGAGTTGAGCCACGTTCTGAAGGCGCTCGGCTTCCGGCTCGATCGCCGGCTGGTTAAGCCGCCTGCTCTCGTAGCGGCCCCAATGGCCGCTTCCGTGGACGCGGCATCGGTTGACGCCGGTCCAATCGCTACTGGTCCGGTCGAGACCGCAGCTGGCGACGCGGCGCTGGCGAAAGACGGCATCGCGGCACCGGAGCATTCCAGCCCTGCCGAGCCGGATGCGCCGTCACCGGCCGCAGGTTCTGAAGCCGTTTCTGAAATAGCGGCCGCCGCCGAAACGGTGAAAATCGCCAAGCCAGAGGCAGAAATGGTTCGGCCGACAAGTCGAATCGAGGCCGGGTCCGGCGTCGCTGACGGAAGCGCTGCCGCCTCGCCGGCGGCTCCAGAGGTCGCCGAACAGAAGTACGAAGACGTCTGGCGTCCCCGCCGGCATCGGCACGATGAAGGCGCAGCCCGCCAGGATCGCGGGCGCCGTCATGGCCGCGGCCCGAATGCTCATCGCCCGGGTGACAATCGTCAGGGCGGGTACAGACCAGCAATGGGGCCAGCGCCAGGATTTCAATCGTCCAGCGCGCTCGCCGTCAATCCCAATACGGGCAATCCGAATGGACCGGGCGACGGGGCACAAGCCGAGGGTGCGATGGCCACCGCGCCGGGTGCTGAAGCGCCCTTCCGGCGTCCGCATCGGGACCGTCGGCCAGATCATCAGCGTCGCGGTCACAAGCCGCAGCAGCAGGCGCCATCGTCGGGGCAGCCCGGAGAGCAGGGTCCGCCGGGAATGGCACCTGAGGCGGCTGCAACAGAGGCGGCGGGCCGGACCGGCCAGAGGGGACGGGGGCCAAGCCGGGGTGCAGAACAGAACCAGGATCGCGGGCAGGGCCACGGACGTGACCAGCGTCGTGATGGCGTTCGTCCGCACGGACGGGATCGCGATAATCGCGGTGACGGCAAAACGGGCGAGCGCCGGCGCGACGAGCCGAGGCGTGGCCCCGAGATGATCTCGGCAGCACCGCCGCGCAAAGGTGGCGCTGATCCCGACAGCCCGTTCGCCAAGCTTATGGCGTTGCGCGAAGCCATGGACAAGCAATCCAAAGAGAAAAGCTCCCCATGAGCGGCGATGCCGAACGGGCGGATCACAGCAAACGTGCTGGCGGCGGCCCAGGCGAGCAACGGCTCGACAAATGGTTGTGGTATGCGCGTCTCACAAAGTCGAGAACGCAAGCAGCGGCGCTCGTCAGCGAAGGACGCGTCAGGGTCAACCGGGAGCGCACCGACAAACCCAGCCAGACGGTCAGGCCTGGCGATGTGGTGACGGCGACGGTCAACCGCACGGTGCGTATCTTGAGGGTCGTGGGCTTCGTCGAGCGTCGGGGGCCTGCGGCCGAGGCAGCCGCAATCTACGAGGAATTGACACCGGCTGCCGATCAGACCAAAGCTCGCCTCTCCGGTGCTGACGGGGCAGGGTGTGGAATGGAGGCATTCGCTGATCCTCGAACTCATGCCGAGCGCGAACCGGGGTCAGGCCGTCCGACCAAGCGCGAACGGCGCGAGATCGACCGGCTGAAAAACTCGAGCGAATGAGCGCGGACGCTTCAAACCCCTCGAGGCATCGCGCCTTCAAACGACCGACCTTAGAACCGACCATAGAGATGACGATCCCGCGCAGGAACCACAGCACGACAAGACTCGACGAACGGCCGAAACAAGAGAAGTATGGACCCCACTGAATGACCTACATCGTCAACGAGAACTGCATAAAGTGCAAGTACACCGACTGTGTTGAAGTCTGCCCCGTCGATTGCTTCTACGAGGGCGAGAACATGCTGGTCATTCATCCTGACGAGTGCATCGACTGCGGTGTTTGCGAGCCCGAGTGCCCGGTCGATGCGATAAAGCCAGACACCGAGCCCGGCCTCGAGAAATGGTTGCAGGTCAACCGCGACTACGCGGAAAAGTGGCCGAACATCACCGCCAAAAAGGACCAGCCGACCGACGCCGACCAGTACAAGGATGAGACAGGAAAGTTCGAAAAGTACTTTTCGCCGAAGCCCGGAAGTGGTGATTGAGCAGTCTCAGCCTGCGACATTCTTGTAACAAAAAATGTTGTTGAGAAACAATGTCCAAAGGCTTGTCTCCGGGCGCAATTTACTGCTGCGAATTGAGCATGCGGGCACCCATTTGCCTCGTCGGCCTTCATCTGGCGTGAAATTTGTGTTATAAGGTTTGGGTTGTGGCGTATTTGAAAACTTCGCTGGAACATCGGCGAACATAACAAGGTCAAAGTTGCCTGCTAACCTCTTTAAAGCCCAGAGAGAAGTCGATGTCGACTTCCACAGGCAGGGTTAAAAGGTGAACATAGCCGCCCCAACCCGGATCGGATGTGACGGCTCCCGCGTGGAGCCGTTTCCTTCAGTCCTTTGTTCGTTCCGGACCGGCGGTCGCGATACCCCGGCCGGGTTTACTGCGGCCGAACGACTGTGTTCGGCCGAATGCGACGGTAGCCCCCGCCCGTCGTACGCGTCATGAGAAAGTGAGACGACAACATGGCTCAGAAGAAAAAGGTGGAAGCCAAGGCCAAGTCCGTGAAGCCCGTGGCTACTCCCGTGAAACAGACCGCTGCCAAGGCCAAAGCCGTTGCCGCGTCGAAGAAGGCTCCGCTCAAGTCTCAACCACACGCCTCAAAGGCTCAAAAGCCAGTTGTCATCAAACACACCATGAAATCAGCAAGTTCTGCTCAGTCGTCGCCGAAATCCGTGGACAAGGCCCCCCCGAAGGCCGCCATCCGTAAGCCGGTATCCCAGATTGCCAAGGCAGCTGTCGCCAAAGTCGCAGTGCCGACCAAGGTGGCTGCAAAGGCACCGACGCCCGTGGTGGTCAAATCGCCGGTTATCGTCGTCAAGCCGGCGGTTCCGAAGGCCGTCGCGTCACCGGCAACCATGGCTATGCGTCAGGCAGCGCCGCAAAAACCCCAGCCGTTTCGAACCGTTTCAGCCATCGTTGCCAAGCCGGCTGGCCAGAAGCTGACTTCGCCGCTCGCACCGGCCGCGGCCGTGCCGACGCCCAAGGCGATTGCCGAGAAAGCGGCCCAGCAGCGGCAGATGATCAGCGCGCAGAAAAAGCCTGTCAGCCAGCGCCACGGTTTCAAGACCAACGAGTTCGTCGTTTATCCAGCCCACGGTGTCGGCCGCATCATCGGCATCGAGGAGCAGGAGATCGCGGGAATGTCGCTCGAGCTCTTTGTCATCACGTTCGACAAGGAAAAGCTGACATTGCGCGTACCGACCGGCAAGCTCGCCACTGTCGGCATGCGCAAGCTTGCCGACGAGGCCGTGGTCAGGAAAGCCATGGAAACACTCAAAGGTCGAGCTCGAGTGAAGCGCACCATGTGGAGCCGCCGCGCCCAGGAATATGTGGCGAAGATCAATTCGGGCGATCTGATTTCGATTGCCGAGGTTGTCCGTGACCTGTTCCGGTCCGAGGCCCAGCCTGAGCAGTCGTATTCGGAGCGCCAGCTCTATGAGGACGCGCTCGACCGCATGGCACGAGAGATCGCTGCTGTGGACAAACTCGATGATCGGGGCGCCGTGCAGCGCATCACCGAGGTCCTGTCCAAGAGTGCCAAGGGCCGCCGTCAGGCAGAAAGCGATGCTGCGGCCGCAGCGACCGAAGGGGGCGAGTTCAAAGCCGCCTGAAATAACGAAGCCGGCCACAACCGGAGCATCATTCGACGCCCGGAGCTTACCGCTCCGGGCGTTCTTGTTGGGCGTTGCTCCCTGTCCGGGATGACGCCGAGGGCGGCGCACCCACCCCACCGCCTGTCGCCGCGGTGTCCGTCGGCGCAATGCGAGACGACTTTCGGACGTCCTGCATATCGAGCACCTCGATCTCGCTGGCATGCGACAACTCGATGTAGGGCCCATTCCTCCGCTCGATCCAACCCCGCACGCGCACCTGGCGGTTTTCGAGCCCGCGAACAGCGTCGGCGCCTCCCGATGCCTCCAGCAACAGCTTTCCCGTCTTGATCCCAACAGTGAAATCGTCGTTCCAGTCGCGGCCGAAGTTGAGCAGCAGCACGCCCTTTTTCTCGACGACCGTCCGTACCCGTCCGGCGACGACCTGGAAGGTGTTCCGTAACCGCATCAGCTCACGTGTGCGATAGGCCGACCGCTCATGATAGGCGGCGTTCGACCACAAGCCCAGCCGCGCGTCGCGCGCGGGCCTTTCGTGGGCCAACAGCGCATCGAGACAAGCCGCATTGTCTGCCAGCGCGTGCGCACGGCCATGCCCCTGCGACAACATATGGCCCTGCACCCACGTTCGCGCGCCGTCGCGATCGACGAATGCATGAGCCAGCAGCCGGCCGTAGCGATCGTTGCGGAGTTTGTTGGCGAAAGCGAGTTCGATCGAGCGCCCCAGAACGAGAGCTGACAAGGTCGCGACGGCGTCGCGCTCTGGCGGCCAGATTGCGGCCGTCGTCGCGGTTGTGTCGAGCGCCCGTGGCGCGAGGATCCCCAAGAGCTTGACCTCGGACCCATCATCGAGCGCGAGGCTTTCCCCGTCGATCACCCGCGTTACGGCCCGCGACGGGCCGGCCTCAAGCTGGCAGGCGTTCACGGCGGCATGTTGCTCGACCGCGGCGACACCCGTCGTCGACGCGGCCAGTTCGAGCAAAGCGCCGAGGATGGCCATGGCGGCGACGCGGATCGTCGATCGTGGCGCGACGCGCCCAATGCCGAACGCTGATCGAAGGTCACGCCTTAAGTCTTCCGGTCGACCGGCAGCAGGCTGGCGCGTCACGAGTTGGCGTTCCTCAGGCTGACATGTCTTTCGTTAGCGCAACGCGCTTCGGATTCGCTCATGTGCACGGTCGTCGGCTAGCCACTTACGTTGGAGCGTCCACCGTCGCACGCCACACCGCCAGACGCCAGCCTCCGGTCTCACACCAGAATGTCGTCGGCCGTCAGCGTTGTGATCACGACACCCTGCAACCGTATCGAAGTCTGGCTGTCGACAGTGATGAGGCCGTCCGAGGCACTGATCTGGCTAGACGCGGCGATCACGTCCTCGAAGCCCGCGAACCCAAGCCCTCGAAGATCGAGCTGGTCGCCTGCGTTCGCCGTGACTGCGGCCCCCCGAAAGTCGCTGACAACATCGTGGCCGCTATCGGTGCGGAAAACGAACGTGTCGACGCCTGCTCCCCCCGTCAGCACATCGGCCGAAAGGCTCGCGACGATGGTGTCGTTGCCCGCGCCGCCGTCGATCTGCTCGATGCTGGTCAAAAGCACACCACCGAGGTCGATGACGTCGTTGCCGGTGCCGCCGAGGATGCGGTCGTTGCCGTCGCCGCCCTCGATCCGCTCGATGCTGGCGATGCTGGCTGCACCCGCGGCTATTCGAATGTTGTCGTTCGATATGCTGCCGCGGATGGTATCGATGCCCGCGCCACCGTCGATGATGTCGTTGCCGCCGTCGCCTGCGAGCGTGAAGACATCGTTGCCGAGACCGCCCGACAGCGTGTCGTTGCCCGTATTGCCGGTGATCACATCGTCGCCCGCCGAGCCGGTAATGGTGTCGTTGCCCGCGCCGCCGTCGATCTGCTCGATCGAGATGAGCGTGATCCCCGTGAGGTCGATGACGTCGTTGCCGGTGCCGCCGAGGATGCGGTCGTTGCCGTCGCCGCCCTCGATCCGCTCGATGCTGCTGTAGCTTGCCGGCGCAGAGATCCGCACGATGTCGTTATGGATGCTGCCGCGAATCGAATCGAGGCCGCCCCCGCCGTCGATCGTGTCGAAGCCGCTATCGCCCACGAGGGTCACGACATCGTCGTTCACGGTGCCGACGATCGCATCGTTGCCGCTGGTGCCCGCATAAATCCGGCCGGCCGCACTCGTGACATTGATCAGGACCGTCGCCGTCGCCGTGCCATTCTTGCCGTCAGCCACGGTGTAGGAAAAACTGGCCTCTCCGGAAAATCCGGTGGCCGGAGTGAAGCGTACGCGCCCATCCGCTTCGAGCGCAACCGTGCCGCCGATGGCGCCGCCCACGGATGCAATGGTGAGGGTATCGCCGTCAATGTCGGTATCGTTTGCGATCAGGGCTGTTGCGGCAATGACCAACGCGGTCCCCGTGGTCGTTGCGAAGCCAACGTCTTCGGCAGCGACGGGGACGTCGTTCACGGGCGTGATGGTGAGCGAGAAGTGTTGCACGGCGCTGTCGAGCCCGTCCGTCGCCTCGATGCGGATGGCCAGGGTGCCCGAGAAATTCGGGGGAGGTGTACCGGTGAAGCGGCCTGTCACGGCGTCGAACGTGAGCCAAGCGGGCAGGTCCGCGCCGCCGGAGAGGCTCGCGAAAATCAGCAGCGGGTCGTCGTCGCCGAAAATTCCCGGGGGTAATGTAAAATCCACAACCGCATCCTCGGCCGAGGTGACGTCCGGAATCGTATCGAATACGAGCGGTGCTGAGTTGGGGCGGATGTCGGCGGTAACGCGCGCCGTCGATCTGCCACCATGGATATCGGCGATCGTGTAGTCGAACGAGACGGTACCCTGGAAGCCGCTCGCGGTGACGACCCGGATATCGCCGTTCTCCTCGAGCGTCACGGCGCCGCCCTCCGCGCCGCCAACGGCGACGATGGCAAGCTGGTCGCCGTCGGCATCGCGGTCGTTTTGGAGAAGTGTTGCCGCGCGGACGATCCCGACGGGACCGCTGACGCCGATCGAATCGTCCGGGGTCGCTCGCGGCGGGTCATTGTCGAGTATCGGGGCGACCGCGCCCGCAGCCTCGATATCGGCCCGCGACCAACTGGTGCCATCATCGAACACCACCCGGTCGATGCCGGACCCGGCGAGCGCGAAGTCCTTGATAACGACTCGGCCGCCACCGGCAATGGCCAGCACGAGGTCGTCCGGAGCTGCAGTGCGGCGGTAGAACGAGACCTCCGAGGCTACGATCTCGCCTGTGAGAGCGAGCGTGTCCACGTCGCCGACAAGTCCGGCGTCAATGATGATTTCGTCGCCTTGCTCGCGGAAAACGGCGAAGTAATCCGATCCCGCGCCGCCGATCAGCGTGTCGTCGCCGAGGTCGCCGAACAGCGCGTCGTTGCCGTCACCGCCGTCGAGCGTGTTGTTCTGAAGGTTGCCTTGGATCGTATTAGCGAACCGATTGCCAATGCCGATTGCCGCTGAGCCGACAAGCTCCAGCCCCTCAACGTTGGCCGACAGCGTGTGGTCGACGGAACTGATGACCAGATCCCGGCCCTCGCCCCCGCGCTCGACGATTCTATCGGCCGTGGCATCGACCACGTACCTGTCGTCGCCGGCGCCACCTGCAAGCACGTCGTTGCCCGAGCCTCCGTCGATGGTATCGCCGAACGCGCTGCCGGTAACGTCATCGTCGCCGGCCCCGGCGTCGATGTTGCTCCTGAGGCTCGCGGTTATCACTTCGCCACCGTCGGTACCCGAGAGTTCAACGTCGTCGCCGCTGTCACTGCCGTTCGACGGATCGTAGTCGTTTGTCGCGGGTCGCGGACCGATCGGATCAAAGAGTTGGCCGTTGTTGGTCAGAGCGGCGACGCCTGCGTCCCAGTCCGGATAGTCGAATGCCCCGCCAAACGGCGTTTCCACCGCTTGCGGCTCGCCAGGGTCGTAGAACTGGATGCCGAGGTCACCGGGCTGGAAATCGCGAACGCGAATAAGGGTCTCGCGCGACGCATCGATGATATTGAGCTCAAAGAACCGGGCCTCCGAACCCTCATCGGCGATGTTGACCGTCTCGGGGGTACCCTGATGGAGCCTGATGATGAGGTCGGAGCCGTCGAGAGTGAACTGGATCGCGCCCAGGAAATTGATCTGCCCGGTGACTTGGCTGCTGCCGAAAAGGATATCGTCGATCCTCTGCCATTCGAACAGCAGCGGCCGCCCTTCCTCTTCCGGATCCATCAACAATTCAAAGGGGAACAAGCCACCCAGCACCGGCAACAGCTGCGAACCCTCGAATCCTCCTCCCGAGCCGTTGAAAAAGTTGTAGGCGACGAACAGCCGGTCGTCCGTGTCCGCGTCGTCGATGATCAGCTCGGGCGTACCTCGACCATCGCTGATGGTCGTCAGAACGATGCGGTCGGCCCCCTCGCCGCCCTGCACGAACGTCCGCCCCTCGCTTGTGAGCAGCGTATCGTTGCCGTCGCCGCCATAAAGCTCGATGTCGTAGCCACCAGGGCTACCGCCCGCAAAGGCAAGGTCCAGGCGCGCATCGATGAAATCATCGCCATCACCGCCATCAATGACGCGCAAACCGCTGTTCGCGTAGATCGTATCGTTCCTGCTCGACCCTTCGATCCATTCGACCGAATCGAAAAACCAGGTTGCATCGCCTTCGACGGCCTGACCCTTGATCGAGAACCGGTCGCTGCTGACGGCGTTGATCAGAAGTTCGTCGGTGACTTCGTTGAAGCTCACCTTGTCGCCGCGCCCACCCTCGTCGCCCTTGAGGTCGAACAGAGTGTTGTCCCTTGATACCACCGCCGACTCGCCAATGATGATCTCGTCGTTACCCTGGTTCCACTGCAGGCGCTCGATCGAGAAGAGCAGGTCCCTTCCGCCCTGATAAGTCACGAGAAGATTCGGCAAGTAATGGGAGATTGGGATCGGGTTTCCATCGACCCTGACGACACCGGCGCCGCCATATGCCGCCACGTCTTCACCATCGCGCTGGTATGGGGTGTTTACCTGGCCGCCGTGGATGAAATCGAGACCGGGAGACCACAAGAAGAGATCCGCGTCGAGGCCACCGCTCAACCGGTTGGTGCCGTCGCCGCCGTGGAGGATGTCGCTGCCGCGACCGCCCAGCAGGTTCTTGAAATTGGAGGTGACGAACAACTCGTCGCGCTCAGGGGTGCCAAGCAGCGTTTGGGTGCCTGTCGTGAAACGCCTGAAACCCGTCGGCAGGTGGTCAGCGATATCTATACCGGCGTAGAACAGCACTGAGGCGACGACTGACGAGGAGTTCGAGGTGGGAATGGGCAGGCCCGGACGGGTGGCGATAAAGTAGGGCAAGAAGTTGTTGTCGATGTCTTCGCCGTACACCGATAACGTCTCCCACGCCTCGAAGGCGCCTTGCGGGAACTCGATCACCGCGCTGAGGCGGGAAGTCGGTGTACCGATAATCCTGACAAGATCGCTGCCGGTCAGGCCATGGTTCGACTGAGATATCGTGGTTCTTCCATCGGTGCCTTCGACGCCAAGGAGGAAGCCTGATTCCGCCGTTCCAACCGACCTGAGACCCTCGATGGTGAACCAACCATCCTGGACCTGCTCGCGCGCATTTTCGTCTTGGACGTAACTAAGGAACAGGTGATCGGCACCAAAAAAGCCCAGGCGGTAGTCGATGATTGGCGTTCGATCAATGCGGATCTGCGGCATGGCATTGTCCCCCCGGTACGATTGGCGCGTTGCTTGCGTTTTCGGGCGATGAGGCGGTGGCGACCAGCTTTCACCTTCCGTGGCGAGAGCCGCGGTGGATCAGCCACCGCGCGTCCGTTGCATGATTGCTCGGGGGAGAGTGCGCCCCCAATCGACCGCACCGCATAAAACAGACCCATGCGGATCTTTCTACTTTAGGTAGCGTCCGCAATCTGTCAATACGTTGCAACCGGCTTGGCACCGTTGCAGCCGCGTGAGGGGAACACCTTGGGCCAAGCATACTTTGAGCCCGCAAAACCCTCGGTCGGGTTCGCAGGTCGGCACACGAGCGGGCATTACCTGAGGTCGCCGCCCGGCTCTACCGTCTCGCGTTGTTGAAGGGTGCGGGCGCGGCGCACGAGTTCGGTGATGCAGCAACGTGGACAACTGCCAACGACCGCGGATGCAAAGTCGGTGCTACCGAAGCGCCCGGCCGGTGTCGTCAGAACCGCCGCACCATCCCGATCGACAACGTGTGGCTCTCAAGCTCCACGCTGGTCTGAACTCGGTCAGCGGGCGCCGAAGCAAAAAACGTCGTATCGACGGAGCCATAGTCGGAATAGCGATACTCACCCCGCAGGTAGAGGTTGTCCCGCAGCAGCATCTCGAAACCCGCGCCAAGCGTCCAGCCGACCTTCAGATCGCTTTCGCTCTGCCGGCGATCGGCCAAGCACCAGTTCCCCCCGACGGCGACACAGGATGCAGAGACGTCCACGTCCAGAAACGCCAAACCACCGGTGACATAGGCGAGTGTCGTGGGAGCAATGAGAATGCCGGCGCGCACCAGCAAGGCGCCATCCCACTCCGTATCAACGCTCGTCCTATCTCCAGGGGTTCCCGGAGGTGGCCCGAACACGGTCCCGGGTATGAAGCCCTTGCTTTCGTCACCGCCGACAGCAATGCCGATATCAGCCTCGAGCGCGACGACCATGTGACCTGAGATGACGCGGCTGTAGCCAACGTAGCCGTTGAAGCGGAAGCCGCTGGCATCAAACGATTGCTGGTCGGTGATGCCGTCAGTGCAGCAGAGCGGATCACCGATGGCCTTCGTATCCCAATCCGCATTCACCCAGCGGCCGCCGATACCAACACCCGCGTATGGCCCATTCCAGTTGTGGCCTACGTGGGAGTCAGCCAGTGCCGGCCCACCGATGGACAAGGCGGCAGCAATAAAAAGCTTTCGAAGGACTTTCATCACTGCCTCGCTCAAATTGCGCGTCGACTGCCGGAAAAAGGCCGGACTGACTGGCCGATAACACAATCGTTCTGAACTGATTCGCGGCTTCTTGCCCAGCCGGTCACTGGCGCGGCACACGCACTTTGCCGGAGTCTTCTTTCGAGCCACCTCATGTCCATGGGACCAATAGGTCTTTTCAACTTGGGATGTGTTCTTCCTGTCACATCATCTCCGTGACCCGCCCGCAAACCGCATCGGCGCGCGGGCGCACAACGAAAGGAGCCCCGCAGTCTGCGGGGCTCCCGTGATGTTCATCGATAGGTGATACAGGATCAGCCGAACGGATTGAGGGTCTGGTCGTGCAAACCCTGCAACGTCAGCTTGTTGCCGTTGCCGAAATCGTAGACGAGCCCTTCGGCCGTGTAGGTCGCCGCGACCGGATCGAGCCCCTGCAACAGCTCCACGATATCCTTGCCCACCTGGAAGTCGGTGATCGTGTCGGAGCCGTAGTATTCGCCATAGACGAATGTATCGCGTCCGGCCCCGCCCGTGAGCACGTCGTCGCCGAAACCGCCGTCAATCAGGTTCTTGCCAGCGTTTCCGACAATTCTGTTGTCGCTGTCGTTGCCGACTCCATCGAGGTTCTTCGCCCCCAGGAGGCGGAGGTTCTCGACGTTCTCGCTCAACGTGTAGTGAACGAAGCTCTTGACCCAATCCGTGCCGTGATCGGCTTTCTCGATGATCCGATCACGCGAGTTGTCGACCACGAACGTGTTGTCGCCCGACGTACCGTAAAGGTAGTCCCGGCCGCCATCGTGGCAGTTGGACGAGTAGCTGTGGTTGTCGTCGCATTGATCGTCGTCATCGTCGTCATCGTGAGAGTTGCAGCCGCCATTGTTGCCGGGCATCGGGTCGTCGACGGGGTCGAGGGTTATCGTGTAGGTTTGTGCATTGCTGTGAGCCCCGCGGCTGTCCTCGACGATGTATGAGAAGTTGACGGCACCATTGAAGTCCGGCTTCGGCTGGTAGGTGAAAGACCCATCCGGCAACAACGAGAGGCCATCCAGTGTCGTGCCGACCAGACGATAAGTCAGCGCGTCACCGTCGATGTCTGTAGCTACGGGTAGCTTGCCAGAAATCAGCTGATCCTCGAGGCCCATTGCCGAATTGCCCGCCGCGGACGTCGTCGGCGCGTCGTTGATTTCCACGACCGTGATCGTGAACCCCTGCGGCGCGCTGTCGGCACCGGCCGAATCCCGCACGATGTAGTTGAACGGGATCTGACCTGCGAAGTTGGCGGCTGGCACGTAGCTGAACGATCCGTTCGGGTTCAGCGTCAGTCCGGCCGGAGCGGTGCCGGCGATGTGGAACGTCACGTTGTTGCCGTCGGGATCGGTGGCCGCAGGCAGCCAGCCGTTGACCGTCGTGTCCTCGTTGCCCGATGCGGCGTTGCCGGTTGTCGCAGCCGTCGGCGCTTTGTTCACCGGAGGAGGCGTGTAGCCACCGCCCGATCCGGAGCCACCTGAACCGCCACCCGACCCCGCACCGCCGCCGTACTCACCGCGGCTGTGCTGCACACCGTCGATGCGGATGTTGGGATTGTTGCCGACAACCTCGGTGTTCCCACCTTCGTTCTTCACGTTCACGCCGTGCCCGGTATCGTCGAACCTGGAGGTGTCGATCCTCAAGTTCTGGCCGTTGCCGACAGCCGTGATGGTGTTGAACGCGAGGTCGGTTCCCGTGAAGTTACCGATGATCTGAACCGTATCGGCTCCCAGGATGACGTTGGTCGTGCCGCCGCCCGGATTGTTGCCCGGCACCGTGATACCGGCTGTATTGATTTCAATTTCTTCGACCTGATCCAGTTCGGCGATCACGCTGGCGTTGTTGACGCCGTTGCGCGTGATCACGATGTCGCTCGTTGCACTTTGCAGGATCCGGCCACCGCCGAGTCCAAGCCAGGCCGCCGCGGAGTACACACGGAACGTCTCGGCCGTTGCGTCGCCATTGACGACGAACGTGTCGCCCACCACCTCCACGCCCTCGCCGCCGACCACGACGTCGCTGTTTCCGGTCGCGGCAACGTTGTTACCGTCGCCGACGTTCCAGACGATCGTGTCGTCGCCAGAGCCGCCATTCACGCGGTCGCGATTGGCGCCGCCCGTCAACGTGTCGTTGCCGGCATCGCCATTCAGCGCATCGTTGGCCGCGCCGCCGTTCAAAGTGTCGTTGCCGTCGCCGCCATTCAATGTGTCAGCGCCGCCGTCACCCGAGATCGTGTCATCTCCCGCGTTACCCGCGGCCGAATCCACGCCCGCGCCGAGGGTCACGACATCGTCACCCCCCGTACCGGCGAAGTTCTGCGTGCCAGCGGCGCCCGCGAACGTGTCTCCGACCACGCGCGTTGATGCCGGGGTCGCAACCGTCACCGCAAGGCCGTTCGTATCCGTGAAGCTGACGACGGCGCGAACGAAGCGTCCGACCTCGTCGGCACCGGGCGTGAACGTAGCGTCTGTTGCAGCCGCAATGGCCGTGAAGTCTCCGGGTGTGCCGCCGAGATCGGGAGCCGACTGCCAGCGGAAGGCGAACGCGCCGTCGATCGAGTTGAGCGCGCTCGTGTCCAAGGTCAGCGCCTGGGTCTCGACGGGCGTCAGGTCGCTGATCGCGCCCCCGGCTCCGACCGCCATGACTGCGAGCGTCAATGTCGTACTCGCAGGTACGGCCTCGACGCCGTCGAACAGTTCGAAGTTGACCGTCACGGGTCCGACGGCGCCCGGTGCAGGCTCGAACGTAAACGTCCCGTCGTTGTTGTCGGTCAGCGTGCCGAATGCCGGACCCACCGAGACGTTCTGGATTGCGAGGGCATCGCCGTCGATATCCGTCGCCAGGCCGAGCAGCTGCGTGTCAGTAAATGTGACCGCGGGACCGTCAGCGAGGAACGTACCGAGCGGTTCCGGCGCGGCCACCGGCGCATCGTTGACCGGTAGAACCTCGAGATTGGCTTCCCCGAATGCCGGCGGCGTGATTCCGTCGGTCACGTCGAAGGTGAACGTCACGCCGCCGTTGAAGTTCGGCGCCGGCGTGAACAGGCCCTCGACGAAGTTCCCGGCCGCATCGAGCGTGATGGCGAAGGTGCCCGGCGCCACGTTCAGCCCGGTGACGGGATCACGCACCGTCCGCATGAAAACGTTGCTGATCGTCAATGGTTCGCCGTTCGGATCGGTGATGCCGGCGTTGATGAGGTCGGCAGCGTTGAACAGGAACCCGCCGGGCTCGTCCTCGTTGATGCCGACGACGGGGTTGCCGTCGACGTCGAACAGGTTGAAGCCGATTGCAATCCCGCCGTCGGGCACGACCGGCGCACCGGGTATGACGCCATCGGCGTCGGCGATGATCTGAGCATCGGATACGACGCGCTCGATCACGCCGTCGGCGTCCTTGAAGCTCGCCACGACGCGCAGGTTTAGGCCGGCTTCCGCGTCGGTGAGCGTCATGGACTGGCCGCGAACAGGCACCAGCTCATCGGCGACCACGCGCTCGATGTTGGTGAACGCACCCGAACCAGGAATGAGTTCGACCTGCCAGTTGTAAACGACCGTTCCGGTGACGGCGCCGTCTGGATTGGTACCAGTGACATTGTCGGCGTCGGTGACGCCGGCAACCGACGCGGTCAACACACCACCGGCGAGGAAGTCGCCTGCGATGGTCGGCTGGCCAGCGGCGAGCGTATTCTCGACGAGTGCGATGTCGACAGTCTCATCAGCGAAGCGAACGCGCTCGATGTTCTTCAGGCGGTCGACGCCGTCGGCGCCCAGGCCGATGCCGCCCGTGTCGTGCGAAACGGTGATGAAGCCGTCACCATCGACATCGTTGGCCGTGACGCCGTCGAAGCCTTCGATCGTGTACTCGCTGCGATTGCCGCTGAACTCGGCCGTGTCGACGTCGGTGCTGCCGTCGGCCGTGAGAATCTCGCGGACGATTTGCAGTTCGGCGACCTTGATTTCTCCCGATAGCACGCGGGCCTCGAAGCCTGCCATGGTGCCGTGGCTTTCGCCGGTGGACGCGCGCTCGATCCGCACGTTGAGCCAGCGGTCGCCGTCGAGCAGGTCGTTGCCGCCGCGTCCTTCGATGATGTCACTGCCGTCGCCGCCGAGCAGGATGTTGCCGGACGAGAAGCGGGTTGCGCCGGCCTCGTCGATCGCGTTGCCGGTGCCGTCGCCGAGGAATGCGCCAAGTCCGTCGATGAGCGAGACGTTGCGGTCGAGCAGGACGTGGCTCAGCCCGTCGACGGCGCCGAGCGCGAGGTTGTCCTCGTCGTCGCCGCGCAGGATGTCGCTGTGCGCCGAGCCGGAAAGGGCTTCGGTTTGGGCGTAGCGGTCGAGGATCGCACCCGGCGAACCCGGCAATGCCGGCGGGGCGAACAGCCTCAGGTTCATGTCGGCCTCGAGGCCGAATGGATCGTTGCTGTAGGATGCCCAATCGAAGCCGAACTGGCCGAAGAACCGGTCGGTGCCGAGGCCGCCCACCATGATGTCGTCGCCCGTCTCGGCGTCGAAGTCGGCGTTGCCGCCAGTCGCGATCAGGACGTCGTGACCCTCGATCCTGCTGTCGACGCTGCGCTTGATCGGCAGTCCCTGGACCAGGTCGCCGTTGTCGCCCAGCAAGAGACCGTTCTCGGTTCCACTCTCGATCCAGTCGTTGCCTTCGCCACCGATGATGAAGTCGCTGCCATCACCGCCGTCGATGAAGTCGTCGTCCTGGCCAGCCAACACCTCGTCGTCGTCCACGCCGCCGATGATGAAGTCGCGGCCGGTGTCTGTGATGATGAGTTTCAAGCCACGGCCTGCGCTGACCACATCGTCGCCGGCACCGGAGCGGATTTCGTCGACGCCGAACAGGTCGGTGATGATGTCGTTGCCATCGCCGCCGAAGATGAAGTCGTTGCCGTCGCCGCCCTCAAGCCGGTCGTCGCCACCGTCGCCCCAGAGCGTGTCGTCGCCCTTGCCGCCGATCAGGTAGTCGTTACCGCTGGTGCCGCCCAGCACGACGTGCTCAACGCCTGTGTACTCGAGCCGGCCGGCGACACCGCCGACGATATTGGAGCGCAGTACCGCGCCGCTGCTGCCGCCACCCGTCAAGCCGCCGAGGAACGGATCGACGCCGATGGAAGGACCTGTCGGGTCGGCATTGCCGAGCTCGCCGTTGAACTGCTTGGACTGGTCGGCCTCCAGGAAAAAGTCGGGCCGCGCGAAAACATCGCCGGCAAGGTGTGTCGCGGTCGTGTTGCGATGGATGATCTCCGCGAACTTGTTGTTCTCGAGCTGGGCCGTGAGGTTGAGGTTCGCGAGCCGCGACAGATAATAGAAGCGATCGCCGTTCTGCAGCGCCTCGAGCTGGGTCTCGAATACGAAATTGAAGGTCGAGCCGAGGAAGCCGCCAAAGATCAGCTTCTTCTCGGCGAGGCCGCCAATCCAGAAGTCGACGTCGTTAAGGCCGCCGAGGGAGCCGCCGCCATAGCTGCCGGTGGCATTGAGGAATGCCAACCTGTCGGTGTGGAATGCCTGCGCATCTGCGCCTGTCAGCGTGGCGTCGCCGAGCACCAGCTTGGTCGCTGCCTCCCGCTTCTCTTCCGACGTGCCGACGAGCGAGCCATGCGTGCCGTAGGCGGCAATGAAATTGATGACGGAGGCCGGGTTCTTGAGGTTCTGGGCGAACTCGAACCAGCTCTCGTAGGGCTTCACCTGCGTATCGCCCGAACCGGCAAAGAACTGGGCGCGCGCCTCGTTCAAGGTCGGAACGCCCGTCTCGCGGCCACGGGCGATGTTGATCGCGGCGAGGTCGAGCGGAAGCCCGACGAGGTTGTTACGCAAGGCTTCAGTAACGAACTCGTCGATCTCGTTGCCGTACTGGCGCGTCATGCCGCGGATGATGTTGCCGGCAGCCTCCTCGGCGTTCGCGCCGCTGGCGGCGAACTCGACGGGGTTCAGGAAGGCTTCGATAAGGCCGATCTGCTCGGCGTCGGCTGCAACAACGCCGCCAGAGCCGATCGCATTCCAGTCGGCGTCGAACCGGTCGACCGTCTCGGTCAGCATCGAGTGACCGAAGCGATAGACGACGTGAGCGAACTCAGCGAGGATCGCGGGGTCGAGCGATGCGTCGTAGTCGTTGAAGACGTTGACCGCTGGCTGAACCTTGCGGGCGAATTCCTCGAATACGAGATGCTGATACTGCATTTCCGTCGGGAACTTGGCGGCCTGGAAAATGCGCTCGCCGTCCCAGACCAGTCCGGTCAGCGATGCCGGCACCTCGGTCACGTCGACGGCGAGCCACTCATTGAGGAACGCGACGGCGTCAGCTTGCGTGGCGCCATTGGCCAGCTGGGTGTTGGCATCAGCAAGCAGCGTGCCCTTGATCAGGTCGACCTGGCGGTTGTGCTCCGAATGGAAAACGTGGTGGACGGCGGTGAGACCGATGTTCTCGTTGCCGCGGCCGTCGCCGGTGATGAAGTGCGCATCGAGCAGTTCGTTGTCATAGGTACCGGCGGGCTGCCGGTCGGTGGCCGTGCTGATGCCGTCAATGCCACTCGCGTAGTCGCTCGCGACGTCGGCACGCTCTCCTGCGCCGGGGTTCGCGTTGTGCGCGATATCGTCGAGGAAGGCATGGCCGGTGGCTGCGGCATTGGTCGCGTCGATCGGGGTGGCAATCGTGCCGTCAGCATTGAGGACGACGGCCATCGCGACGCCGCCGGCACCGATCAGCTGCGGGAAGCCGTTGGGGCCAGGGATGAAGTTGCCGTAGGGATCGACCGCCACTTCTGGGACGCGGTGGATGTCCATGTCGTCGAGCTCGATGCCGAGCAGCGTGAGTGCCTGGGCCTTGATCTCCGCCCAGTTTGCCAGGCCGCCGTCGGCGCCATTGAGGAGCCGTCCCGTCGCCACCGGCACTGCGTAGCCGAGGTCGGGATCGAGGCGCATTTCATATTCACGGTGGAACACCTGCGCGGCGGCATGCGAGGTATAGGTCTGGTTCTGGTCGACCCACGGAGTGGTGAGGTTGACCGGTTCACCCGAGACGGGGTCGATAGTGGCGCGGGTCAACGTCATGAAATTGTTGGATGCGCCTTCCCGATAGAGCGGGTCTTCGGGCTGCAGCGGGATGTAAATCGTGCCGAAGCCGCCTTTGGGAACCAGATCGAGGCCGTGGTCGAAGAATTGGCCGAACAGCGTCATCCAGCCGTTGAACGGCGCCGAGAGGCCTTCGTCGGGCGCCACGTTCTGGATGAAGAGTGTGTCCTTCAGGATGTCGCCCGTCGCACTTGCCTCGATCGCGATACCATTGGTTTCGAACAGGAGCATCAGGGCGTCTTCGGCCGTGTCGTCACTCGCCAGCAGGACAGGGTCGTTCGCAGCGGTGACGGCATCACCGAGCGCAGCCTCGGCATCCGCGACGGCCTGGGTCGCCGCGGCGATGCCGGGATCGAATGCGATCGCGGCTGCCAGTGAGTCGCCGATCTGAGTATCGAGGTCAGCGGCAACGCCGGGGAACGCATTGCCGAAAGTTTCAGCTGTCGCTGCAGCGAGTGTGTCGAGCATGTCGACCGCGTTGTCGCCGAGGTTGACGAGGTTCAGGAGAACTGAAAGCCCGTCGATCGAATTCACGAAGTCCTGCAGCTCCGCCACGTCAATGGCTGTGACGCCCGGCGTCGCGCTGAGGATATCGAGCGCCGACTGGACATGACCCCGCAGCTCGATGACGGCCGCATTGGCGGCACTGAGTGCATCGAGATCCAACTGATCGACCGTCGCCGAGTTGCCAAGCTCAACCACGAGGGCCGACGTTTGGCTGTCGACCGAACTGGTAACGGCCACTGCGCTCTGCAACGACGCCGACGCCGCCTCGTAAGCGGCAACGATCACGGCTTGCGCGGCATTTGCCGCCAGCGCGTCGGCGAGATCGCCTTCGGCCGCCGTCACTTGCTGGGTCCGCAGTGTCACGAGGTCGTTGGCGGCATCGATGGCGGCGCGCGCGTCCTTCACGGCCAGGACCGCTGCAGCGAAGTCGTCGAGAAGGCCGAAAGCCGTCGCATTGTCGAGGCCGGTCGCTTGCAGCGCTTTGTAGACCGCGGCCGGGTTGTTGGCGGTCTGGTCGACGATGAGGTTCGAGATGATGCGTGGATCGGCATCGACCACGTCGCCGGGTTGGATCCCGCGCGGGTTGGGGTTGGTGTTCTCCGCCTGCACCCCGTAGTCGGTATTGGTCAGCAGCGTGACGCCGGGGATAGGAGGTGTGCCAGGAGGGCCGAACTGAATAGTATCGCCATCCGCATCGTTGCCGAAGTTCTGGAGAAGCGAGCGCGGGAAGGGCTGGTCGGCGCTGCCGAAATGCTCCTGACCCGGAATAAGGTTGTTGTTCGAGCCGTCTACCCGGCGCAGGCCCCACGGGATTTCCACGTTCGGCACGAGGCCGGTGGCCACGATATCGATGTTCGCGGCGTCCGCCTCTGCAATCTTGATCTGGGCGAGAATGAAATCGAGGTCGGAGCGGATCATCGTAACCATGGAAAGTCTCCTCAGTCGGCACAAGTTTGGATGCCCGGCCAAGCACATGCCCGCCGGCTGTCGAAAAACTCATTCTTCGGGTGGAACGCGGTCCCTGCTTCGGAATCCGGCGTGTAAATCAGCGGATGGTCCAAGTGGCGGTTGCAATCGGAAGTCGCCGCAACAAAGGCCCGTGTGTTCCGTGGGTCTCCTGAGAAATGCATGAGACGTCGAAGTCTACTCGAATGTCGCACACGGCTCAGATCCCACAACGGGCCAAGGCCCGCGGTGTGCGGCTGTCTGAGGTCCAAGACCGGGCGGACGCAAAGTCGCCTGACCGGACCGGACTAAAGGCCAATCCTGAGACCGACGTCCCGGCCCCAGGGTCTGATATCTGAGGTTGGCGCATGGCTTGCTGAGCCGTTGCTTGCCTCATATTGATCACGCGCCAGTCGGTGCCCCCGACGACGGAGCCGACTCGAACCGCGCAACCTGGAACCTTCTCGTCCGTGTCCACCGAACCCCATCCACGTCCCGCTCGACCATCGCCAGCCGCGGAGCCGGCCTCGAAAGACTTCACGGCCAGCGGCCTCGCTGGCTTCGCGGGGCTCGGTCTCGTCATCGCGCTGCCGCTGCTATTGAGCCCGTCCGGCCATGGGATGAAGCCGATAGTGTTAGCCGCGACAGCGGTACTTGGGAGTGCACTCGTCTTGTTGAGCGCGATCGACTTCGAGACCCGGCGTTTGCCCGACTCTTTGACCCTGCCGCTCATGGCGATGGGGCTGGCCGCCGCTGTGGCACTCGATCGCGAAGGCCAAGATTGGGTCGTGCTCGGCTGGCGCATCCTATCGGCCGGATCGGGCTATCTGACGCTCTGGGGCGTGGCCAAGGCCTATCTCGTCCTCCGCGGCCAGCCCGGCCTCGGCCTTGGCGACGCCAAGCTGATGGCAGCGGGTGGGGCATGGCTCGGCGTCGAAGGGCTGCCGACGGTTTTACTTGTAGCTTCGGTGGCGGCGCTGCTGCTTATCGCGGGCGCAGCGCTTCGCGGCCATGAAATCACGGCCAAGACATCACTGGCATTCGGCCCGTTCCTTGCGCTAGGCATCTGGCTGGTTTGGCTGTACGGGCCGATCGCATGAGCGCGTGCCGGTGCGCTGACCGGTCCACATCCGTCACTTGCTTCCGCGCTCATGGTGGCGCAGCCTATGTCCCTGATCCAGGAGCATCGAACGTCATGCCGAACCAAGTCACTGCCCGCTCTCACCGATCGGACGCGCCGTTTGCCCGTGCCGATGCCGGTCTGACGCTGATCGAGCTTCTGGTGGTGCTCGGCATCCTCGCGTTGCTTGCGACCGTCGCCGGTCCTCAGGTTCTGCGCTACCTCGGCAAGGCGAAGAGTGACACGGCCAAGGTGCAGATCAACGCGATTGCGAGTGCACTCGAACTCTACGCGCTCGACAACGGCGGTTATCCTGCGGGACAGGCAGGGCTCGCCGCGCTCATGCAGGCGCCGGGCGGGGCGACGCGTTGGCAGGGCCCGTATCTCAAGAGGGCCGAGGGGCTAGCCGATCCCTGGGGCCGACCCTATCAGTATCGCGTGCCGGGCCGGGCCGGGCCATTCGAGGTGTTCACGCTGGGCCGCGACAACGCCGTTGGCGGCGGCGGTGAGGATCAGGACATCTCGAGCAACTGAGCAAGAGCCGCAAAGCGGGGTCAAATTGGGCACGCTCGATTGTGGTGGAATATGCAGCACCGCTGCGGCGCGCGCCAAAGTATCAATGGAGATGATGGTTCGCGGCCTCGTGTTCCTTACGGCGCCGACATTTGATCTGGAGCGCGTTGCAATGGGACTCAATTGTTGGCTCCGGATCACTAGCATGGCTAGTGGCCTGTCGCGCCTAAATCGCTGTGCCAGCCGCACGCGTCGACGATTTAGGCCCGACATGAAGGCCACTAGCAAAAAACAATGGTTTAGTGGGGCGTTCATCGCGCCTTGATTGACGCGCACGATGCCCCACCCACCAGTCAATTAAGGCGCGACGCCCCTCTAGGGCGGCGTCCTGAGCCGCAGTGCCACAACAAGCGGCTGAAATGTCCGGCCAGCCGCGGCACCCGCGCCATGGCCGGCAGACAACTCCACAAGCTCGGGCAACAACGATCGGGATTGCCATTCCCCATGCCAGGTGCGGTCGCCGTCGTCCTGCATGGAGCCGAAATAGCGGAATGTCGGCGCTGTCAGTCCGTCGAACAACACGCGCCGGTCGGCTGAGCCAGGGCCTTGCCCAGCGCGGGAGCCGACGGCGAGAAGCTGTCTGAGCACAAGCGCCTTACCGCCGGTGCCCGGTTCGACGGTCAAGTCGAAACTATAAAGCCCGCCACCAGCTGGCCCAGTCGCCGATTGCGCGACGAACCTGAGACGGCGGCCGTCGCCCTCGAACCCAAACTGCCGCTGGCCGGTTGGGTCCGGGATCAGCACCGGAACAGCCTCGGCGAGTCGCTGTTCGAGAAAGCTCCGCGCGGCCATCCGGTTCTCGCTGCGGTCGATCCGTGCCGTTGTTTCCCATGCGCGCTGGCCAAGCCGGAAAGCGCCCGGCAACAAGGCAAGAATCAAACCGAGAATGGCCAGCGACACGATGAGTTCGATCAGCGTGAAGCCATCATCACGATGGCCATATCCTGGCACTGCGCATCGCATCATGGTCGCGCGCCAAGCTTGATGGTTTCAAGTTCCACACGTGCCGAACTCGATCCTGATCGAGGGTCTGCGATGGCACTTTCGGACGCCGCACGGCCCGCTCTCACGGTCACCCAATAGGCGTCCGCGACCTTGCCGACCGTTCCAGCGTTGACCTCCGCCGATTGCGCTCTAGCCGGAACGTAGCGCCGGACGTCGACCTCCCACGTTACGCCGTCCGGTGTGCGGCCGCTCTGGCGGCCTTCGACAAACGGCGTTTCGATACCGGTGGCGGCGAGCCGCGACTTAGCCACCTCCAGCGCTTCGGCCTCGATCTCGGCGCGGCGCACGCCACGCCATCCGCTGTCGAAGTTGCGATAGAGGGCGCCCAACGCCAGAGCGAGAATTGCGAGCGCGACCACCGTCTCGATCAGCGAGAACCCGGCCTCGCGGGATGGCGGGCCCACATGTGCGGTGTCTCCGGAAGCGTCAGTCGCGCCAGTGCACACGCGTTCCTCCCGTCAGCCAGTCGATGGTAACCGCCGCCGATTGCGTGCCGGATCGGAGCACGACACGGCCTCCGGTGGCGCTGCCGTCGGGGTAGAACCTCAGCCGGCCCGTGGCAAGGCCGCTTTGCTCGCTGCTGATCGTCAGGATCTCCAGTGAAATGCCGGCAGGCACGCCGCGTGGCCTGAAGTTGCCTGATGTGGAATAGGTGCCCTTTTCGGTATCGATCTCGACGGACTGCTCGATGTTTGAGCGCAGGGCCGCCGCACGAGCGGATTTCAGCTCGGCGGCGACCGCGATCGCCGCCGCCCTGAGCTCGTGCCCTTTCCGGCCAGCATTGGCCAGTGGCAAAGCAACCAGCACCACAACCGCGACGACGCCCAACACAACCAGCAATTCGATCAGCGTGAAGCCGTCGTCGTCAGCCGCCCTTTCGTGCCCGTGCCTGGTCATCTGAGAGCCAGCTCGTTGATGCCGGCGAGTGCCCCCATGACGGAAATCACCAGACCACCAACCACGAGGCCGATGACCAGCGTCAGGATCGGCGTCAGCAACGTCGTGACCCTTTGCAACTGCTGTTCGAGGGATTGGTCGTAGATGTCCGCCACCCGCCCCAGCATGGTTTCCAGCTGCCCGGTCTGTTCGCCCGCCGAGATCAGGCGCAGCGCCAGCTCGGAGAATAGTCCTGACTGCCGCAAGGGAGCCGTCAGCGTACCGCCGCTTTTCAGCACTTCGCGCGCGTCGATCACCGCGCCGCTCAAGGCGCTGTTGCCGAGCGCGCCAGCAGCGGTTTCGACGGCCGCCAGGAGGGGCACGCCGTTGCGTGACAACGTGGCGAGTGTGCGTGCGAAGCGCGCCGTATCACGCCGCGAAATCAGGCTCCCGGCGAGCGGCAGTCGGAGCGCAACCCGGTCCCGCCAAAGACGGAACGCCGGTCGGGTGCCGAGCGCGAACAAACCAATGGTCGATGCCACGACTGTTCCGGCCATCACCGGCCACCATTGCGTCATCCAGCCGCCGGCGGCGGCCAGGAATGCGATGATCGCCGGCGGCTCGGCCTTGGCTTCCTCGAACAACGGCAGCATCGCTGGGATGAGAACGCCCATGATGACGCCGAGCGTGAGCACCGCCGCCAGCAGCAGGATCGCTGGATAGAGTAGCGCCGACCCGAGCTTGGATCGCGCATCGCCCGATTTATCCAGGAAAGCCGCGAGATTGTCGAGGACGGCACCAAGCTGGCCGCTGGCTTCCCCGGTCTCGACGATGCGGCAGTAATAGTCTGGAAACGCACCATTGCCCGCGGCCAGCGCCTCGGACAAGCTGCGACCCTCGACCACCGAAGCGAGAACGCTTTCGGCCACAGTCCGCGTTCGCACCCCGATAAGTGGTTGCATGGCGACGATGCGGAGTGCCTCGTCCATGGAGATATCGGCCTTGACGAGGGTGGCCAGCTCTCGGGTGAAGAGCGCAAGGCCCAGATAGGGCAACGGCCGGTTGCCCCGCAGGTCCCGCTGCCACCACGGCAGGTCCGGGCGGCGTCCGCCCTCTCGCACCTCGATGGCGTGCTCGCCACGGCGATGGAGGATCGCGAGCGCGGAATCCCTGTTTTCAGAGAGGATTTCGCCCGTGACCATCGCGCCGGACTCGGCATAGGCGGTGTAGGTAAATCGTGGCATCAGGTCGTCCGAGTCACACGCAGAACCTCTTCCATCGTGGTCTCGCCTGCCAGCACCTTTCCGACGCCGTCATCGTAAAGCGTGACCATGCCGTTCTTCCGCGCTTCGTCCTCGATCGTCTTCTCGTTGGCGCCCGACAACACCGCTTCCTGCACCGCGACGGACATCGACAACAACTCAGATATCATCGTCCGCCCGGCATAGCCCGTGTTCCGGCAACTCGGACAACCCACCGCCTTGCGGGGTCGGGCGCGCACGGCTGCGGTCTGTTTCGGGCTCAACTGCCGTACCCACGGCTGGACGTTCGCATCGACCAGCGCCGGCGGCTTATCCACCGGCGCGGCGCAATCGTTGCACAAACGCCGCACCAGGCGCTGCGCCAGCACGCCTTTCAAGGTGGACGCCAGCAGATATCCCTCGACGCCCATGTCAAGCAGCCGCGTAATGGTGGCCACCGCGCTGTTGGTGTGCACGGTCGACAACACCAAGTGCCCCGTGAGTGAAGCCTGGATGGCGATCTCCGCGGTCTCAAGATCACGGATCTCGCCGATCATCATGATGTCGGGGTCCTGGCGTAGAATCGAACGCAGGGCGGAAGCGAAGGACAGCCCAATTTTCGGCTGCACCTGGATCTGGTTGATTCCGGCGAGCTGGTACTCGATCGGGTCCTCGACGGTGAAGATCTTGCGGTCAGGGCCGTTGATCGTGGTGAGTGCGGTGTAAAGAGTCGTGGTCTTGCCGCTGCCGGTCGGACCGGTGACCAGCATGACACCATTCGGCTGCTCCAGAAGCTGCTTGAATTGGTCGCGCACCGGACCGGCGAAGCCGAGCGCGGAGTAGGTGAGGTTCACACTCGATCGGTCGAGTAACCGCATCACCACGCTCTCGCCATTGAGCGTTGGCATCGTTGATATCCGCATGTCGATGTCACGGCCGCGCACGGTCGCCTTGATACGGCCGTCCTGCGGCAGCCGGCGCTCGGCGATGTTGAGCCTCGCCATGATCTTGATGCGCGACGTTACCGCAGCTTTGAGAGACAAGGGCAGCTGTTCTACGGTGTGCAGAACACCGTCGATGCGATAGCGCACACGGACATTGCTCTCGGCCGGCTCGATGTGGATGTCGGAGGCCTGCGCTTCCGCCGCGCGCGCGATCAACTCTTGCACCAGCCGAATGACCGGGGCTTCGCTGGCGAGGTCGGCCAAGCGCCGCACGTCATCGTCGCTCGCGCTCGATGATCCGTCGTCGACCGCGGCTGTCTCTGCGACGGCGTCACGTCCTTTGCCGTAAATGCGATCGAGCGCCGCCTCGATCTCGCTCGCCGGCGCCAGGCAGCACGTGACCGGCTGCTCGAAAAGAAACGCGACTGCCGCCACCGCCTCGGTATCGAACGGATCAGACATCGCGATCACCAACCGATCGGACTCGTCTGCGAGCGGCAAAAGGTGATGCGCCTTCAGGAATGCCAGCTGCAACCGATCAGCATGAACGGGCGTGTCGGGGAAATCTGTTCGCAACGCAAGCGGCATCGCGAGATAACCAGCAAGAGCCTTGACGAGGTCCGCTTCAGGAATGAGGCCAAGCCGGGTCAAGACCAGATCGAAGCGTTCTCCGGACTGCCGCTGAGCACGCTGCGCACGCCGCACGGCCAACTCGTCGACGAGACGGCCGTGCAATAGAAATGCGCCGAAGTGTTCGGCGAAATCCGCGCTGTGCGGATCCACCTCCCCCGAACCCCTCACCGGAAGCACTTCGTTCATCTTCAACCTCGCAATCCGATTCGCGTGTTGAGGCGTCTGCCAATCTCGTTTTCCGGTTCCAGCATTTGCTTCCCGTCGCAGCACGGCTCCGTGCAATTATCGGAACCATAAGGAACACGAACCACTAGAACACGAACCACTATATGGCTCCAGCGTGATTAAAATTTCGAAGTCCTCTCGCGTGGGAGCCGCGAGAATGAAGCGGACTTCGAAATGATCAAGCTCGTGCAACTTTGGCATCTGGCGCTTGGTTCAGCGGTCGCCCCGAGTAGGGACCAAACGTCAGATGCGCTACACTAGTGTTCCGGCGCCGACATTTGATTCCCATTGCAACGCGCTCCAGATCAAATGTCGGCGCCGTAAAGAACACTAGCAACCCTATGATTCTA